>NZ_UQRQ01000003.1 GCF_900543425.1 uncultured Sanguibacteroides sp.
CCAATCCCGGAATCACCAAATCTCTTAATCCCAGAATCCTTTTAATCTACAATTAAAATAGCATTGCACCCGGGGACAGGTGCTATTAGCGTATTCCCGTGCGTCCGAGTTTTTCATTGATCTTAGCCCGAATCTTGTTGATCGCATTCTTCCGTTTAATCCATTCCAAGACTTGTGCGGTATCTCCGCTGTTTTGCAGTTCCAATATGCGATTGTCGGCTTCACGGGTAAGCATTTCGATTCTTCGCATTTTGTAATTATCTAAGATTTTAGGCAATAACTCCATTAATTTCATCTGTTCGGTCTGCACGAAATTATCCATTTTATTCCAGATCTTACTCAATTCATAAGGTTCGCTTAAGATATCCGCAACGACCGTACTGACTTTAATATCCGCATGGGCAATAAAATGACGAGCAGGAATGAAAGAACCCGATTGATATTCCCGTTTATACTCCTCCCGGATCGTATTAAAGACCGGATTCAATAACTCCAGATCATCATCCGCCAACTCCCGAATGATAAATTCTCCCACGGAAATCGTACGCCGGATACCGTTCTCCTCCTCTTCGTACAAATCATTGGTTCCATACAGGATAAGATATCGGATCAACATGGTCTCTTCCAGATCACAAGGAGTGACACTCCTCACGACCTTCCCGTCTCCGGAGATCTCCGCCAATTGGTTCGTCGTTTTCTTACTGACATCTTCCTCGCTTTTTTGCCGGATTTTAGCTATCTCCGTATAGAGGATGCGTTCTTCCACCTCCAATTGATGGGCTGTCTCCCGTACATAAACGGAACGAGTAATATTATCGGGAATCTTGGAAATACTGCGGACGATATCGCTAATCAGACGGGCTTTCTCCACCGGATCATCTCCCGTTGTTCCAAGTAATAACTTCGTTTTAAAGCTGATAAAATCAGTTTCATTGTTGGTAATAAACTCTGTTAATTCATGCGAAGAGTGGTTTCGGGCAAACGAATCGGGATCTTCTCCGTCCGGCAACAACAATACCCGTACATTCAATCCCTCCTCCAATACCAAATCGATTCCCCGCAAAGAGGCCTTGATTCCGGCTGCATCCCCGTCATAAATGATGGTCACGTTAGGCGTTAACCGACGAATCAGACGAATTTGTTCTATCGTCAAGGAGGTTCCGGAAGAGGCTACGACATTTTCGATCCCTTTGGCATGAAATGAAATTACGTCCGTGTATCCCTCTACCAAAATACAACGATCCTGTTGTACGATGCTTTTTTTAGCGAAATAAATTCCATACAGGGTTTTACTCTTATGGTAAATCTCCGATTCGGGAGAATTCACGTATTTGGCTATTTTTTTATCGGTCGTCATGGTACGTCCGCCGAAGGCAATCACTTTTCCCGCCAGATCCAACACGGGAAACATCACCCTGGACCGAAAACGATCGAAAACTCCCCGTTCGTTTTCTATTGACAACCCGGTTTTTACCAGATACTCCTTTTTATAACCCTTATTGATCGCCGTATTGCTGAAAGCTCCCCACTCTTCCGGATTATATCCCAATCCGAATTTTTCAATCATCTCGTCACTAATTCCCCGCTGACGCAAATAGCCTAACCCGACAGAACGCCCTTCGTCCGTATGATGCAACTGGTATTTAAAATACTCCTGAGCGTAAGCCGTAACCACCAACATACTCTCCCGCTCCGTTTTTTCCTTTTTCTGCTCTTCCGTAAGCTCCTTCTCTTCGATCGGAATATGGTACTTGGCCGCCAGATACTTCAATGCTTCCACGTAAGACATCTGTTCGTGTTCCATGATGAAATTAACGGCATTTCCCCCTTTCCCGCAACCGAAACATTTATAAATGCCTTTGGCCGGAGAAACGGTAAAAGAACCGGTCTTTTCATTATGGAAAGGACATAACCCCAAATAATTCACTCCCCGCTTTTTCAAACTCACAAAATCGGAAACTACTTCGTATATGTCCGCCGCATCAAAAATTTTCTGTATCGTAGCCTGATCAATCATGCGACAAAGATAAACATTATACCACGGAAAACAGAATATTGAAATTTGAAAAATATGCAGAAGAAAATCCAATAATCCGCATTCCTCACCCCACTTGCAAATTAACAGAAAATTAACTATGAAGCATTCGTATAATTTCAATTATTATATACCTTTGCACTCGGAAACGTTTTAAAGGTGTTTCGTTTCCATGGGAAACTAATATAAAAAACGATGGATTACAATAACCCACAACAAAAAGAGGAATTATTGGAGAATATTTCTGAGTTATTTCTGAAATACGGTCTCCGGAGCACTTCCATGGATGATATCGCCAATCATCTAAAGATCTCGAAAAAAACTCTTTACCAGCTATTTAACAACAAAGACGATGTTGTCGAACAGGTCTTAGTCCATCGAAGATTAACCAGAAGCAAGCAAGCCGATATGGAAGGTGTCCAAAAGATGAATCCGATCGAAGTCATGAACAAAATCAAAACATACATGATTCACGATCTCTCCCGGCGAATCCCCGCAAATTATTTCGACATTAAAAAATACCATCCGAATGTGTATCAAAAAATCATGAAAAATGACGAAAGTTCTACAAAAATTTTTTTAACCGATTTGATAAAAGCGGGTATCAATCAAAAATATTTCAGATCGGAGATCGATGCGGAATTACAAGTTTACCTGTTAGGAAAACAATTAAGCTTTTTACGGGAGCCGGAAGTTTTTAGCCAAATCGCTTATCCGATAGAAACGGTAATAGAAACCATCATTAATAATTTTTTAATTGCAATATGTACAGAGAAAGGAATAAAAGAGGTCGAAAAACGAAACAATGCAAAATAGAGTAAAGAAAGTATAATAAATAGACACAACGAAATAAGCGGTATCGTTTTTGTAAAGCGTATTATATTCAAAATTCCCCAAGAATAATAACAATTTAATCTATAAATCATGAAAAAAGGAGTTCCATTCTTTCTTATTTTTTTACTCGTGCCTTGGCTACTTCGCGCGCAGGAAGTTCCTCAAACACTCTCCTTAAGGCAGGCAATCGAGTATGCTATTAAGCACAACAAAGAATTACAATCTTCACAACTGGAAATAGACCTGTACAGACAGAAGGTACGGGAATCTGTTTCCCAAGGGTTGCCGCAAATCAACGGCTCTTTGGATTACAACACAAATTTCGGTTACAAAATGGATTTCGGAGGTAATTCCATGAAGATGAAAGATCAATCCAACGTAAAAGCGAGTTTGCAACAATTGATCTTTAGCGGACAATGGATTTTAGGAATACAAACCAGTAAGATTGCCGAGCGTCTGACCGAGCAACAGGTAGAAATCACCGAACTGGATATTGTCGAAAACATTTGTAATTCTTATTACACGATTTTGGTAAGCGAGCGGATGCTGGACATCCTGCGCCGGAATCTCGAGAACATGAACAAGATTTATAAACACACCGATAATATGCATAAAGCAGGAACCGTAGAGGTCACGGATGTCGATCAGATCCGGATTACTGTCGGCCAACTGAAAAACAGTTTACTCTCTATGGAAAGGACTGTGGAGGTCAATTACAATTTACTACGCCTTCAATTGGGATTAGTAGCCGGTACGGATGTCAACCTGACGGACGACTTAGCTGTTTTTCTTGATGAAAACAAAGCCCAACAACTGGCAGGGACGACATTTGATATCCAGAAGAACCCCGAATTCCAGATCATGCAGACACAAACGGAATTGAACAAAAAAATGTTGGGATTAGAGAAATGGAGCTATGCTCCGACAATTTCCGGTTCTTATACTTTTAATCACAAACTGTTAAAGCCGGAATTCGACATGAGCGCTAAACATTCGGCAGGTTTAACGATGACCATTCCCATCTTTTCAGGTTTCGAAAGGAAGTCTAAGGTAGCACAGGCCAAAATTCAATTGGATCAAAGCAATATAAACAAAAGCTTATTGGAAGATCAACTGAACTTACAGGATGAACAATTAAAATTCGAATTGAGAAATGCGATTGAAAACTACAATCTGCAAAAGGAAAATATCGATGTAGCCGGACGGGTATTGGCCAATTATCAACGGAAATACGAGTTCGGAGCCGTTTCCAGCCTGGATTTGACTCAAGCCAATAATAACTATTTGCAAGCGGAAAATAATTATACAAACGCCGTTTTGACTTTATTACAAGCCCAATTGAATATCGAAAGACTGTATAATCAACTTCCCCGTTAATATTTGGAATAACAAAAAAAGAAATACAATGGTAAAGAATTTCATTTTATCGATTATAGCGTTAGCTATACTTACCAGCTGCTCCAGTAAAAAAGACAAAGCAGCAGCAGACACATCGAATGCAACTGTTCAAGCCGTACCCGTGAAGGTTATGAAACTTGAAAAGAAAAAGATTGCTAAAACGATAGATTACACGGCGAACTTAGAAGCCGAGGAACAAGTTTATTACGCTCCTTCTTCTCCAGGAAGAATTGAAAAAATTCACGTGGAAATAGGCGACCCGATTAAAAAAGGACAATTATTAGTCGAGATGGATAGAACCCAATTACACCAGGCTGAAGTCCAATTGAAAAACTTGGAAACGGAATACAACCGGGCCGTCATGTTGAAAAAGACGGAAAGTATTTCACAACAAGCTTACGATGCGGCCGTTACCCAATACGAGGTAGCTAAATCCAACGTGGAATTTCTACGGGAAAACACGAAACTTTTAGCCCCCTTCAATGGGGTGGTAACCGGAAAATTCTACGAGAACGGTGAAATGTATTCCAGTTCTCCTACCGGAGGTGCCGCCAAAGCTTCCGTGATCTCCATCGAGCAGATCAACCCGTTAAAAGCCAAGGTAAGTATGACGGAACAATATTTCCCGCTCATCAAACAAGGTACCCGTGTCGAATTAAAGAGCGCCATTTATCCGGACCGTACCTTCCCCGGAAAGGTAAGTATCGTATATCCGACAATAGACAAGGACTCCCGTACCTTTACAGTTGAGGTAAAAATCCCGAATAACGACCTGACGTTACGTCCGGGTATGTTCGGTACGATTACCTTCTTTATCGGAGAAACGGAGACCATGGTTGTCCCGGCCCTGGCAGTTTTGAAATTGCAAGGAGCCAATAACCGTTACGTGTTCCTGAACGACAACGGCAAAGCCAAGCGGGTAGAAGTCATCTTGGGAAAACGTTTCGACGATCAAGTAGAATTGATCTCCGATGATATCAAAGAAGGAGACGAATTAATTACCGTAGGACAAGCCCGGTTGGTGGATGGAGCCACGGTTCAGATTACAAAATAATAGTAAATACAGGATTTAAGATTTAAGCATCATCATGCGAAGAGAGGGTACCACAAGTAACCGTCATAAATCCAAATCATAAATCTAAAACAAAAAAGATGAGTATATTTAATACAGCCGTAGAAAAACCGATTACGACATTGATGATTTTCGTCGGTATCATCGTGCTGGGAGTTTTCTCGCTGGTTCAACTCCCCATTGACCAGTATCCCAAGATGGACCCTCCCTATCTATCGGTAATGACAAGTTATCCGGGAGCGAATGCCGCGGATATAGAGACCAATATTACGAAAATATTAGAGGATCAGTTGAATTCCGTGGAGGATTTGAAAGAGCTGAACTCTACCTCATACGATAATCTTTCCGTTATCCAATTGGAGTTCGAATGGGAAGCCAACCTGGACGAAGCCGCCAATGACGTTCGTGACGCTATCGACAAGGCCATGGATAATCTGCCGGACGATATCGATCGCCCCTCTTTGTTCAAGTTCAACACCTCCATGATGCCGGTAATCATTTACTCTTTAACGGCAGATGCCTCTTATCCCGGAATCGAGAAGATCGTCGACGATAAGGTGATCAACCGGTTAAACCGGGTAGACGGGGTTGCTTCGGTAACCATCGCGGGTTCTCCCAAACGGGTGATCTACGTGGATCTCGATCCGAACAAGTTAGATGCCTACAACATGACCGTAGAGAGCCTTGGAAACCTGATTGCCGCCGAAAACAAAAATCTTCCGGCCGGTAATTTAAAAATGGGTATCATGGACTATCAGGTCCGGGTAGAAGGAGAATTTGACGACAGCGAAAAAATCAAGAATATCGTAGTCGCAACGAAGAACGGTAAATCCATCCTGTTAAAAGACATCGCTATCGTTAAGGATACGATCAAAGACATCACACTGGAGCAATTAATCAATCGGCAACAGGGAGCGATTCTGTTAGTCACCAAGCAATCTGATGCCAACACGGTAGCCATTGCCAAAACCGTTAAGAAGGAGATGGCTCAGATCATGAAGGAGCTACCTCCCGATATTAAAATCGATGTCTTGGTCGACTCATCCGACTTTATCGTTCAATCCATCAATAATCTGTCGGAAACGTTGATGTACGCTTTGATCTTCGTGGTTTTGGTCGTATTGCTGTTCCTCGGGCGATGGAGGGCTACGTTTATTATTGCATTGACTATCCCGATCTCGTTGATCGTGGCATTCATCTACCTCTTTATCACGAACGAATCGCTAAACGTTATTTCTCTATCCTCCCTTTCGATCGCTATCGGTATGGTTGTGGACGACGCTATCGTAGTGCTGGAAAACATCACGAAACACATCGAACGGGGAAGTGCTCCGCGTGAAGCGGCTAAATACGGAACAAACGAGGTGTGGTTATCGGTTATCGTAACGACCCTGGTAACCGTGGCCGTATTCTTCCCGTTGACCCTGGTGACGGGTATGACCGGAATTCTGTTTAAACAGTTGGGTTATATCGTATGTATTACCGTATGTACCTCTACCGTAACGGCCATCAGTTTGACCCCTATGCTCTCTTCTCAGTTATTGCGCCTTCAGGATAAGGATGCACGGCAAAAAGAAAGCAAGTTCAGCTATAACAGTACCGTTATGCGTTTATTGGATAAGTTGGATGCCTGGTACGAGAAATTAATCCGTTGGTCTTTGTACCACAAAACAACTATCACGCTGACAGCCGTGGTAATCTTCGTCGCTTCCATGTTCCTGGCGAAATACATCAGTACGGATTTTATGCCCCAGAACGACCAGGGTTCTATGAACGTATACGTGAAGATGCAAACCGGACAAAGGGTGGAAGAGACCAAACGGGTTGCCCTGCAAATCGACTCGATTATGAGGACGAATTACCCGGAAATCAGACAGATCAACCTCTCTTACGGTAGTGAAGATGAAGATGCCGGATTCTCCTCCCTGTTTAATAAAACGGGTAGTAATATCTTGAATATCAGAGCCAGATTAGTAGATTTGAAAGATAGAAAACGTAGTGTATTTACTATTGCCGATGATCTTCGTTCTCGTTTGAAAGAGCTGCCGGATGTCTTGGTATACACGGTTAGTACTTCCAGCGGAGGCTCCATGTCGAGCAACAACGTAGACATTGAAATCTCCGGGTTTGATTTTGAACAAACCAATAAGCTGGCCGCTATCATCAAACAAAAGATGGGAGAAGTGCCCGGTGCTGAAGATATCAATATCAGCCGAGACGACGACAAACCGGAACTTCAGCTATTCTTAAACCAGGATAAACTTTCACGGCACGGCCTCACCACCACGGAGGTGGCCAGCGCTCTACGTAACCGGGTATACGGGTATAAACCCACGAAATACAAGGAAGACGGAGAAGAGTATGACGTGATCGTCCGCTTACAGGAAAAATACCGGAGTTCTATTACCGAAATAGAAAATATACTGATTACGACTGCCGCGGGAGAAAAAATCCGGTTGAAAGAGTTAGGAGAGATCAAAGAATATTGGTCACCACCAAACATTGAACGGAAAAGTAAACAACGTTTGGTAAAAGTATCCGTTACTCCTTCCAGGGGAGTTTCGTTGGGAGACATTGCTGTTGCCGCTCAAAAAGTGATCGACGATATGAAGCATGAAATTCCTCAAGAGATATCCGTGTACGTTGGAGGTAGCTACGAAGACCAGCAAGAATCGTTCAGTTCGTTAGCTATGTTGATGGTGTTAGCCATGTTACTGGTATACATTGTAATGGCTTCCGAGTTCGAATCATTCAAAATGCCGTTCATCATCATGTTGTCTATTCCGTTCGCGTTCTCCGGAGTGATTCTGGCTTTGCTATTGACGAATACGACCATGAGTGTGATCGCCGCCTTGGGTGCCGTCATGCTGGTAGGTATCGTAACGAAGAACGGTATCGTACTGATCGACTTCATCAATTTGATGCGGGAAAGAGGTATCCGGCTATACGATGCCATCGCACAAGCTTGCCGGTCTCGTCTTCGTCCGGTATTGATGACAGCCTTAACTACCATCTTAGGTATGCTACCGATGGCATTGAGTACGGGAGAAGGTTCCGAAACATGGCGCCCGATGGGTGTTGCCGTAATCGGAGGTTTGGTTTTCTCTACCATCATTACCATGATTATCGTTCCGGTCATCTATGCCGCCATGGACAAGAGCGGTAGCCGCGACAAGAAAAAAGCGATAAGCAAGCAATTTAAGTTTATGCGGGACTTCGATCCGAAAGAGTTAGAACAAAAATAAATTTACAATCCGGGATTAGTCTATGACTTCAGCTAATCCCGGATTATAACCAAATTCATATGAAAGCTGTATTTATATCCTATAACCAAGCCTTAACGGAACGGGTGGATTATTTGCTCGACCAGTTACAAGTACGGGGTTGGACCCAATTCCCCTTAGTAAACGGTAGGGGAACGAACACGGGAGAACCCCGTATGGGAACTCACACCTGGCCGGAGATGAACTCGGCCATCCTTACCATCGTGGAGGATCATAAAGTTCCTTTGATCCTAAAATACGTGGAAAAATTAGACAACGTAAACAGAGAAAACGGTATCAGAGCCTTTGTCTGGGATATTACGCAAACGTATTGACGATTGTAAATTGTAGATTAAAATGATTCTGAGATTAGGTGATTAAAAAGATTTATGATTTCGAATTTTTGATTTACGATTAGGTGATCAAAAATTAATTTTCTAATCGGCGCATCACGACATCATGGAATAAAAAAATCAATATTTGGGATTCTAAAAGAGCCTGTCTAACAATGAAACCAGTTAGATAGGCTCTTATCAATTAAATATCTCTTATTCATATCGAGAGTTTTTCCTTCAACAATTTATATCCGGTACTACTTGCCCTCAACTGGATCCCGTTTTTAAGGAAAACGTGATAGGTCTCTTTTCCGTAGAGCTCCACCCGTTGAATTTGTTCGACGTTTACCAAATAGGAACGGTGTATACGCACGAACTCGCCGGAAGGCAGATGTGTTTCCAGGAACTTCATCGTCTGTTCTTTTAAGTAGGAACCGGAAGAAGTAAACAACGTGACGTAATCACCGCTTGCCTGTACATACCACAAATCACATAAACGGATAACGTGGATACGGGTCCCGTCTTTGACGGCGATCCTACCCGGGAGATCATCGGCTTGCATCCGCTGTAAGTTTTCAGCAGCCACACGTTCCTCCTTCCACTCCTTTAACCGTTGAAGCCGATACCATTGAAACAACATAATCCAGCAAGGGATACCGACCATCAGTCGGAGAGGTATCGTCCGGACGAAAAGAGAATCGGAAATACCGACTATCCCGTCTCCTATGTATTGTCCGGCGTAAGAACCCATGACCCATATCAGCATAACCAATAGCGTCAACACCAGTTGAGCTTGAAATACCTGCCAAAAACCGACCGTGTACCAAAGCAGAAAACCGAGTAGCAATAACAAACCGGTGGAGACCACTCCGTCAATCAAAGCCGGGATCAACTCTGCCCGGCAATACAACATCAGGAGCAAACCTTGTATTACCGCAGTTAGCAGGGCAACTCCGATTATTGCGGTGACCCGAAGCTTCGATTGGATAAAAGGATGGACGTACATAATCAACCTTTTATTTCAAGACCGCCAAAAGAAACCTTCCCGCGGATAACTAACGTACGAGCCGTATCGATATTATTCACCATCAACCGGGAATCATCACAGCCTCCCACGAAAGGGTGTACTTCCATTCTTATATTCCAATGAGAAGGAGCATAAATCTCTATCCCTCCGAAATTGCAATCGACATCGACGTACACCTCTTCGGCGGCAAGCACCGTCCTTCGCAAATCCAGAATCGTCCCCCCGAACGAATTTTTTATCGTAGCCCCCATAAATGCTTCATCCATAACGATTCGCTGTACACTTCCGAACACATTTTCAGAACGGACATATCCATCGGACGAATCATAGATATTACTGGATGAATCTCTTCTTCTTTTCCATTTTTTGACACTTTTTTTCGCCGTAAATAACAAAACCAGTCCCACCGCAATAAAAAAGGTCGGCCAAACGACCTGATGATTTAAATTATAGTCGACACATCCCCATTTAGGAAGTATAAAATAGAGGCCTATCGCCGCAAATATTCCGCCACCTAAAAAGTTTCGGTCGATAAACAACTTTATACTCCACAAAATAAAAAGCATCGGCCAAGATAAAAGGGCATGATATACTTTTTCATCGATATAACCGGTATTCTTTCCGATCATCAATAAACCGATTCCAATACAAACAGCCGACATAAAATAACGAACGGATACTCTCTTTTTATCGTTTCGACTTAACTCTTCTGTTTTCATAGTTTTTTCATTTTTAATTACGCTGCAAACATAAGGGAATACCCAGTTTCCGTAAAGCACTATTCTTTTATTCGGGAGATATAATCGATAAACAACCGATAAATCCCGACAAGTCCCTCTTTCTATTTTAAAAGATCATATCCTTCAGGAACAAAATTAAAAAAAGGTGCCTTATTTTAGGCACCTCATCTGTTTTTTACAAAAAAAATCTTGTCCGGATCGAACCTGAAAATTTCCATCTGTTTTTCTTAATCCTCCTTTAAGGATTTGAATCCTCGACCCAATATCTCCCGGGAATCGATCACGTTGATAAAAGCTTCCGGATCTATCTCCCGGATACGATGACGCAATATCATCATCTCGCGACGGGTAAGAATCGTATAAATAATTTCCCGAGATTCTCCCTTATAGGCTCCGACGGCCGGCAGCATGGTAGCTCCGCGGTTAATATCGTTCAATATAATATTTTTTACAGACTCAACCTCTTTCGTCACAATCATCAAGGTCTTGTGTACGGAAGCTCCTTCCACGATCAGGTCGATCACCTTGCCCTCGATAAACACGATAATCCAGGAATACATCGGTAATTTCCAATCCCCGAAGGCCAAAACGGTCGTTAAGGTAATCGTACAATCCACGATAATCACCAAGGTTCCCAAAGAGATATGCGTGTATTTATTTAAAATCATCGCAATAATATCCGATCCTCCTGAAGTAGCCCTGGATTTAAAAATCATTCCTATTCCGATACCATATACGATACCTCCGAAGATAGAGGACAACAACTGCTCCTGCAAGTCGGCCCGATTCTCCACTCCCGGTTCCAACAAAGCATCAAAGCCATAAGACTGGTGAATCAACCACATAAAACCCGGAATAGCAAAAGTACAAATCACGGTTTTAATACCGAACTTAGCTCCTAAGAAATAGATACCAAGCAACAACAAAGGCACATCCATACATAGAGCTGTTGCTTCTGTTCTCCAACCTAACAAATGATGGAAAACCATAGAAAGACCATACGTCCCTCCCGGCGCAAATCCATAGGGTTCGGCAAACATTACGGCTCCCAACGCAAACACAAAACAACCACCTATCAACCAAGAATAGGTAATAAAGAAATCCTTAGAGAATAATTTCTCCTTCGTTACAAATCCCATGTTTAAATTTATTTATTGAGTTATTAATTCCACTTTTTCAGACGCACAAAAGTACAACTTGTTTTCGATTTCCCACAACGTTTTCGAGGTAATCGAAAAATATGTATTATATTCACAAACAGCAACTTACATGATAACAAGCATGCATATTTATACAAAAGACCACATATTTATACAAAAAACGAAAAAGGCCGTATCAACTCATCTCTTCCGAAATAAAAAGAAAATCTATCTTTTAAAATTATTAGTTATCCCGTTCTAATTTTCATTTATTTGTTTATATTTGTCTTGGTTTTGGATAGTGAATGTTCTTCGAATGTTCCGAGGGAATCATGTGAAAATCGTGAACTGTACCCGCAGCTGTAAGCTTCATTAACTTTAGTCTCTACTGCCACTGTTTAACAAAAATGGGAAGGCGACAAAAAGGGAGCAAGTCAGAAAACCTGCCAAACATTAGTTTTTACTGTAGCTTTCGGGAAAAGAAGCTGGTAAGATGTTTATTGTGCCTGCCACAATTTTCTTCTACCCCATTTTCCAATAAGCGTTGTTCTGCCGAATAGGTGAGCAGATATTTTTTTATAGAATTTCTCTGCCAATTTAATTCTATAATAAAAATACAAGCTCACTTATTCTTTTTTAGACAGCTCGTATTTCTTTATGACAAGAGGCAATATGCCAGAAGGAACCCATTTTGCGATATTCTCCCCGGACCGGACTTTATCTCTTATTTCCGTTGACGAATAAGGAAACAGAGGGGCATCGACAAAAAATACGTCCGGATAGTCTTCCCCGGAATACTCAAACCCTTTACGAGGATAAACGAGTAGGGGATAATGCGTGCGAATCCATTGATAATCTTTCCATAAATGAAAACTACACAGGTTATCCCCTCCTATGACTAATCGAAACAGGAAGTCCGGATAACGAGAGGAAAGTAACCTTAAGGTATCTACCGTATAAGAAGGTTTAGGCATGGAAAATTCGATATCGCAAGCATACATTCGTCCGTCGTCGGCAATGGCTGTTTTTACCATCTCTAACCGATCTTGTTCCGATAATAATGCCTGATTTACCTTAAAAGGATTACAAGGGCTAATAACAAACCACAACTTATCACAATATCCTTTATCAAGGAGATAGCGGGCAATACCGATATGACCATTATGAATCGGATTAAAAGACCCGAAAAACAATCCTATTCGCAAAGGTATTTGATTATTACGATTCATTTTTTCAAGAATCCAATTTATTCTGTAATTTAGCGATTAGACTATTCCATGATTATCCGTCACTTAATCGCTTCTTCGCCGAATCCGAAATTCCAACATCCTTTAATCTACGATCACCAAGTAAAAGTCCTTCTGTTTTTATCCCCAATCGCCGAATCTACTTAATCACAGAATCTTAGTCACAGCGTTCTTTGATCGTCAATTATTTCATACTATTTCGGTTCATCTCCGACCTATAAAACGTTAAGGCTTTGTTCCTTAATTTTTTCCAGTTCATCTTTCATTCGCACCACTAATTTCTGTATATCGTGATCGTTTGCTTTCGATCCCATCGTATTGATTTCGCGGCCTATCTCCTGGGCGATAAAACCCAATTTACGTCCCGGAGCTTCTTCTTTCTCGGCCGTTTCTATAAAGTATTTACAATGATTGGCCAAACGTACTTTTTCTTCCGTGATATCCAGTTTCTCCAGATAATAGATAATCTCCTGCTCCAAACGGTTTTCATCTATATTCTTGATTTCACCCCATTCCTTCATCTTTTCCTGCAAACGCTGTTTTATTGCTACAACACGCTGGGCTTCAAACCGAGGAACCTCTGCCGATAAATCTTTAATCAGCTCTATGCGATTCAATATATCTTTTATCAATACGGCTCCCTCCTGCACTCTAAACTTATTAACCTCTTCCAAGGCTTTCACGATTCCGGCTTTCAAATGATTCCACTCCTCTTCATCCAGCTCTTCGGATTTTACCTGAAGGGTATCCGGGAAACGCATGATCGTTTGTAACAACTCCCCCTTATCCGGTTCTACTCCCAGAGAAGAAGCGACATCAAGCATTTGTTGATAATATTGGGAAACGACCGATCTATTTACAGCTACTTCTTTGTCCGCATCAGTACCGTCAAAATAGATAAACATATCCACTTTACCCCGTTCCAGGTCATTTTTTATCATATTCCGAATCTCTATATCTTTCTCCTTATATAGATTCGGCGTCTTCAAATTAATATCCAATTGTTTTGAGTTCAGGCTTTTTACTTCAATCACAATCTTCTTATCACCACTTTCGACAGTTGCTTTTCCGAAGCCGGTCATTGATTTTACCATAATTTTCAACTTTTGTTAGGTTACAATTCCCTGCAAAAGTAGGGCTTTTATTTTAGAAATAAGAGGTCTCCATAAAATAAAACAACGGCTACTACTTCCCCAACATCTTCTGCCGGTACTCCGCCAATACCTTATCTATCTCCTCCTGAATACGATTCAACTCCTCATCCCAATACAGGGGATTTTCCAACCAGATCAACATCCGGGAACACTCTTGAAGCCGTAACTCCACGTATTTTTTCAGGAAAGAAAGTTCTAAACGACTCTCCTTTTCTAAATTCCGGGAACGCTCTATCGTCTGCAATGCATCCTGATATTTTTTCCAACAAACGAAAGAGACCGTATCCACATATGCACGAACAACTTCCGGATCTTCGTCCCGTTCAATCATTTCGTAAACCTTCAACGCTTTTTCTTCATAACGATCTAACTCTTCCGGCCATACGTTTCCCATATCCGTAAGAAACAGAGAGGCGAACAGGAACAGAAGTAAAACCAAAAGCCCCAACAGGCTAACTCCCAAAGCCCGCCAAACGGAATAGAAAGTACCTCCGTTTCGGGCGTGTTCATTCAAGCGATCTTTTTGTGTCTTATAAACGATAAAACCGATAATAATTACACTCAATCCCGGTATCAGAAAACGAGGGACCCGATCAGCCTGTTCATCCGGCAGGTAACACAAGATAAGTACGACCAAAAGCGTCAAGAATAAAGACATCGTCAAGGTAAGCCAGGCCGCCTTTTTACGCCCCATGTGAAAATAGTTCACGCTCATCAACAAGCCGCCTGAAAAAGGACCGAACAGCAAAGTCATAAGGTCGATGATCTTCTCTTTATAAAATTTTGTCTCCATGTTTTCAACTAATAAAAATTTCCGGCCTGACGCTTTTTTTAGGCGCACAAACTTAAAAAATTATTTGACACATACAACAAAATAAATGACCGGCACGACAGATTACCGCTTCGGTCATTTCTTAGTATGTAAACGCTACTACCCTTGTTCTATCTCTTCCCACTCCGTCACACTCTCTTCTATCTCCTCGATATTCTTTAAAAGAACCCGTCGGTATAGGACCCAAGTTATGAAGAGAGTAAACAACATCCCCACTACAACAGTAATAACAATTAAGCTATAAGCAACATCATTAAATAATTTAAGCGAAGCAATAAAGGAATATGCATAAGCGAAACCGATAAAAGGAGTATATATCCATCCTTTCTGTTTTTTTCTTTTATAATTATTCATCAACAAAGCCAACTCTTTCATATCCTTTTTTACAACATCTATTTTATACAGGAATTGCAATTCTCTAATCAACAAAATAATTCCTACCAGTAAAATAACACCACACTCCCACAAAAACCATTGTTCTATCCTATTTCTCAGGATAGGAGTACTCCAAATAAGAATACAGGACAGCATCGATATTACAAAAAATACGATCACCCGTATGATATAATTGATCAGTCTGCTAATAGCATTATCCCGTTTTTTTTCGATGATCTTTCTAATCATCCGTTCATTCAGAAGTTCCTTTCTTTTAAGAGACTCCCCCCAAGCATTCCAATTATCTTTTATTCGATCCAGTTCCATAACATTTCAAATTAGTCATTAGACATCTTTTTCAATTTCTCTTTGATTCTACTGAGTTTGGTGGCCACATTGCTTACCGACAACCCGGTAATCACCGCTATCTCCTGATACGGTTTTTCTTCCAGGTAAAGTAAAATCAATGCTTTTTCCAATTGCCCCAACCGATTGATTAAAACGTGCAGCTCTTCTATCTCCTTGCCGATATTTCGCTCATCAACCGGCAGATCCGACACGGTCATGATAGGTACCGTTTTCGACTTCTTTAAAAAACGCCGGAAATAGGAGATAGAGGTATTCAATGCAATCCGGTACACCCAAGTAGAAGGCTTTGCCTCTTTCCGGAATTCAGGAAATCCCTGCCAGAGGTTAATCACCGTCTCCTGATACAAATCGTTTAAATGCTCTGCGTCCCGGGAATACATATAGCAAACCTTATAAATGATCCGTTGGTGATCCTGAATAAAACCGATAAACTCTTTTTCTATCTCCTGATCCATTGATTTTTTTCTTATAAGACGCAAACAAGAAACAAAAATCACAGCAAACTAAAAAATATTTTATATAATTCCGTCGGTTAACCCGCTTCATTTTCAAAATCCGACATTTCATATTCACGGAAAATCACTATCTTTGCACTCCAAATCATTAATTGCAAATTTCATACATGGAGCACATTAGGAATTTCTGTATTATCGCACATATTGACCACGGGAAGAGCACATTGGCTGACAGACTACTGGAATACACGGGAACAGTAACAGGCAAAGATCTGCAAGCTCAGGTTCTCGATGACATGGAACTGGAGAGAGAGAGAGGGATAACGATTAAAAGCCATGCCATTCAAATGGATTATAATTACAAAGGCAAGAAATACGTCCTAAACCTCATCGATACCCCGGGACACGTGGACTTCTCTTATGAAGTATCCCGTTCCATTGCCGCTTGCGAAGGGGCATTACTGATCGTGGATGCCACACAGGGTATTCAAGCCCAGACAATATCCAATCTTTACTTGGCAATAGACAATAACCTGGAAGTCATTCCGGTATTGAATAAGATGGATATGCCTAATGCCATGCCCGAAGAGGTAAAAGACCAGATCGAAGAACTTTTAGGTTGTAAAAGGGAAGATATTCTGGAAGCCAGCGGTAAAACCGGAATGGGCGTCGACCGGATTCTGGAAGCCGTTGTGGAAAGAATTCCGGCCCCCACGGGAGATCCTGAAGCCCCGTTACAAGCCTTGATCTTCGATTCCGAGTTTAACTCCTTCCGCGGGATCATCACCTATTGTCGTATCATGAACGGCTCCTTAAAAAGCGGTGATAAGGTAAAATTCGTAAACACGGGAAAAGAATACACGGCAGACGAGATCGGTGTTTTACGCCTGAACCAGGAACCCCGGGCCGAATTACCGACGGGGGATGTAGGTTATATTATTTCCGGAATCAAAACTTCCTCGGAGGTAAAAGTCGGTGATACGATTACCCATGTCAACCGCCCCTGCGACAAGGCGATCGAAGGGTTTGAAGAGGTTAAGCCCATGGTCTTCGCGGGTATATACCCCATCGATTCCGAAGATTATGAAGACTTACGGACCTCCATAGAGAAATTGCAACTCAACGATGCCTCCCTGACTTTTGAACCGGAATCTTCCGCGGCCTTAGGCTTCGGTTTTCGTTGCGGTTTCTTGGGAATGCTTCATATGGAGATCATTCAGGAACGGCTGGATCGCGAATTCGACATGAACGTGATCACGACGGTTCCTAACGTGATGTACATCGCTCATACCACCAAAGGAGAAGTATACGAGATGCATAATCCCTCCGATATGCCCTCCCCGACCACACTGGATTACATCGAAGAACCCTATATAAAAGCACAAATCATTACCCCGACCGAATACATCGGTCCGATCATGACCCTTTGTCTCGGAAAACGGGGAACCTTAATCAAACAACACTACCTGACAGGTAACCGTATCGAATTAAACTACGAAATGCCGCTTGCCGAGATCGTGTTCGATTTCTACGACAAACTGAAGAGCATTACCAAGGGATATGCCTCTTTCGACTATTTTCAGATCGGCTACCGGCAGGCTAACCTTGTCAAACTGGACATTCTGTTGAATGGGGAGTCTGTGGATGCCCTTTCCGCACTCATTCATTTCGACAACGCTTACTCGTTCGGGAAACGGATTTGTGAGAAACTGAAAGAACTGATTCCCCGGCAACAATTCGATATTGCCATTCAGGCCGCCATCGGGGCCAAAATCATCTCCAGAGAGACCATAAAAGCCGTCCGGAAAGACGTGACGGCCAAATGTTACGGGGGAGACATCTCCCGGAAACGCAAATTATTGGAAAAACAGAAAAAAGGAAAGAAACGGATGAAGCAGATCGGAAACGTAGAAGTCCCGCAAAAAGCATTCCTTGCCGTACTGAAACTGGATTAACCGACTCTGGCCTTGCTCGAAGAGAAAATCACAACCGAAGCTACGGACGTTACAACGAACAAGCATCGCCGGAGGACTTTTCTCTGCCGAACCATCCGGTCCAATCTAACCTGTAATCGAACAATAGCCTTCTCTTTGTCTATTCGTGCAATTAGGGGAGACATTTCCACCATTCGCTCTATTCGAGTCAAAATTTCTTCCCCTTTTTCCATATCGTCATCCTGTCCGTAAAAAAATGAGCTATTGACGAATAAAAAATACATGTTTTAAGAGAGGAAACGAACAAAATGGAAAACCGATACTCTTTCGAATGAAGTATATCTCTTTTCCTCGTTATACAAGAATATCAAACATCTTGTTCATAAAAACAGATTCGAATTTACAACTACCTGTCTTCACAAGAGATCCATTTCTTTTATTTTTCCCGAAATCGAATATCTTTTGCGTCCGGTAGCAAAACATCGTAAGAATAATCACTATTTTTGTCCGTAAAAATAGGTCATGACAAATACGATTATATTTAACGCTTGTATCATCACCATGAACAAGAAGATGGAGGTGATTAAAAATGGTTCCATACTGATCGAAAACGATAGAATCAAAGAGATCCGTTCCGGAAAAATCGAACAACCCGAAACTGAATATTTAGATGCGGCAGGAATGATTGTTATGCCCGGTTTCGTTAATACCCATACTCATGTTCCTATGACTCTTCTGCGCGGATTTGCGGACGATCTTCCTTTACACGAGTGGTTGACGGAACATATTTTTCCGGCAGAGGCTCGCCTCGTTACTCCCGAAAATGTCCGGATTGCCAGTCGATTGGCCTTTATCGAAATGATCAAATCGGGAACGACCTGCTTTAACGACATGTACTTTTTCGAAGATATTATTGCAGAAGAGGCCCAAAAAGCGGGGATTCGTGGTGTCGTGGGAGAATCACTTATCGATTTTCCGACAGCCAGTTTTAAAACCGCAGAAGAGGGACTCTCTCTTTGCGAGCGATTGATACAAAAGTGGCAAAACGACGACCTGATTCATCCTTCCGTTTGTGCTCACTCTCCTTATACCTGCTCCGAAAAAACGTTGAAAAGTACCAAACAATTGGCAGACAAATACAATACGCTCTTGCAGATTCATGTTTCCGAAACACGAAAAGAGGTGGAAGATATTAAAACCCAAACCGGAAAAACCCCGGGAGAATATCTTCATTCCATCGGATTATTGGACAAAAATGTCATTGCGGCTCACGGCGTATGGTTGACTCCCAAAGAAGTAGAATTGTTTGCGGCCACTCAAACTTCCATCGGACATTGTCCCAAAAGTAACCTGAAATTAGCCAGCGGCATCGCCGATACGGATACTTACCAGAAGGCGGGAATCACCGTCGGCATAGGAACTGACGGAACCGCCAGTAACAATACTTTGGACATGGTGGAAGAGATGCGCTTCGCCGCTCTATTGCCTAAAGTCGTCCACTACAACCCGGAGGCAGTCCAAGCTCGTACGGCTTTACGAATGGCAACCATCAACGGAGCGAAAGCATTAGGATTAAATGAGATCACCGGTTCTCTGGAAGTAGGGAAAAGAGCCGACCTGATACTCGTGCACGCCGATGCCAGCAATATGACTCCCGTTTATGACGAATACTCAGCCATCGTTTACGCCATGAACAGCAAAAACATCCGTTATTCCATGGTAAACGGAAAATGGATCATGAAAAACCGGGAGGTGTTACATATAGACAAAGAAGAGACTTTAGAGTCTGTAAAACAAATTGCCCACTCGTTCCATCTCTCGTAAAAAGTTTGTATTGAATTAAAAATCGGTTTCTTTAGCTATGTTCCTGTTCTACCTGCAAAAAGATAGAACAGAAACAAGTAATTTTCAATCTTCATCTTTCAATTCTCAATTAAATAGTTTAGCTTTGCAATCCTTATTTATAGAAGGAAAAGTTTATAAACACTATAAACACAAGAAGATATGGAAAATTTAAATTATGGCGGACTGGAAGAAGAGTATGCAGCTTATGATAAAGCCGAGATCGTAGTATTACCGGTGCCCTATGACGGGACAAGTACCTGGATAAAAGGGGCCGACAAGGGGCCGGACGCACTTTTGGAAGCTTCTGCCAATATGGAGCTTTATGATATCGAAACAGATTCCGAAGTATATACAAAAGGCATTGCAACCGTAGAGCCGGTAACAGAGGCTTCTTCCCCTGAAGCGATGTCTCAGGAGGTTGAACGCCGGATCGATGCGATACTAAACGACAAAAAATTTCCTGTCCTCTTAGGAGGAGAACACTCCGTAAGTATCGGGGCTTTCCGGGCTTTTGCCAAACATTTTGACAAATTTTCGGTTCTGCAACTCGATGCCCATTCGGACATGCGTAGCGAATATGAAGGTTCCACCCACAACCACGCCTGTGTTATGGCTCGGGCAAAAGAAGTCGCTACCATTGCACAGGTAGGAATCAGAAGTTCTGCCATCGAAGAGAAAGAAAACATTATGCCGGACCGCATTTTCTATGCCCATGATCTGCATGATGCAAAAGAAGGCAGTAACTGGATGTATATGGTTTCTCAAAAATTACACGACAACGTATATATCACCATCGATCTCGACGTGTTCGACCCGGCCATTATGCCGTCTACCGGAACTCCGGAACCAGACGGACTTTATTACCGGGAAGTACTGAATTTCTTAAAACTGATTAACGAGAGACACAATATCATCGGTATGGATGTCGTAGAGTTATGCCCGAACAAATCGAATAAAGCCCCTGATTTTTTGGCCAGCAAGCTGATTTATCAGATACTGAGCATGAAATACAATAACCAATAAAAGATTTTATGATTAAGTGATTCCGTGATTTAACGATTAAAAAAATCACCCAATCATCTAATCACCGAATCTCCTAATTAAAAATATTGAGTCTATAAGGTCCTCATAATTGCACCTTTATATTTTTAAGATTAACAAAAATGGAAAAGAAAGATTTATTAAAAGACACCATCAAACACATCGACATCAAGTCGTATGACTCAACGCAATTAATCGACGCGATGCGCGATATGTCATTCACCTCTCGCGATACCGCCCGGGCTGCCGATATCTTGATGAAGATGGTGAAAGAGAAAGAGTGTACTAATATTCTTACCATTGCCGGTAGCACCAGTGCCGCCGGATGTATGCAGGTATACGTGGACATGGTTCGTAACAAAATGGTCGACGTCGTGGTTTCTACCGGGGCCTCCATTATCGATATGGACCTTTTCGAAGCTCTTGGCTTTAAACACTACAAAGGCAGCCAGGATGTGCCGGACATGCAATTACGCGAACTTTACATCGATCGTATTTACGACACGTTTATCGACGAAGAAGAGCTTCAGGCTTGCGATCACACGACTTACGAGATTGCCAACAACTTGGAGCCCCGTCCTTACTCTTCCCGCGAGTTTATCTGGGAAATCGGAAAATGGTTACACGAGGGACATGCCGTGAAGAAAGACAGTTTAATTCAAACCTGTTACGAATGCGGAGTGCCCATCTTTTGCCCGGCTTTCTCCGATTGTAGCGCCGGATTCGGTATCGGGAAGCATCAATGGGAACATCCGGATAAACATGTTTCCATCGACTCCGTGAAAGATTTTATCGAGCTGACGAAAATTAAGATCGAGGCAGGTACCACCGGTTTGTTTATGGTAGGCGGGGGAACTCCGAAAAACTTCGCGCAAGATACGGTTGTATGTGCCGAAATTTTAGGTTATGAAGTACCCATGCATAAATACGCCATCCAAATCACCGTGGCTGACGTCCGGGATGGAGCTTGTTCTTCATCTACCTTAAAAGAGGCTTGTTCCTGGGGTAAGGTGGATGTGACCTACGAACAAATGGTATATGCGGAAGGCACGACGGTGATTCCGTTGATCGCCAGCTACATATACCACAGTAACGCCTGGAAAGCAAGAGAATACAAAAATTGGAACAAACTTTTCGTTCAATAAGTAACTCCGGTTTTTATCGTATAGAACTGTCCCAAAAATAAATTTGGGGCAGTTTTTATTTTATCAGGTATTTTTCTTGCTAAGGCGGATCACGGTAATCGATCGTTTATGAAAAATAAGCAAAACCGTAAAAAAGCATAACCTCACTCCAACTTACGGGCCGATCTTCCTCTTTTCCATATTACTTTTATGCTATTATTATAAAAAATAATCGAATAAAAACGAAATCTTCGTCTCTCTTTCCGGAATAACGTTTAATCGGTTACCTTCGTAATGACCAACATGTATAACCGAAAAATCATCCATATCGACATGGATGCCTTTTATGCATCCATCGAACAACGAGACCATCCGGAATACCGGGGAAAACCCGTTGTAGTCGGCCGTCCGGAAGCCCGGGGAGTTATCGCTGCCGCCAGCTACGAAGCCCGCCGATACGGCATTCATTCGGCCATGTCTTCCATGAAGGCCCTGAAACTTTGCCCGGACCTGATCTTTATTTCCTCCCGCATGGAGGTATATAAGGCTGTTTCCCGGGAGATCCATCAAATATTCAGGGAATACACGGACCTGATCGAACCGCTCTCCATCGACGAAGCTTTTCTGGATGTGACCGAAAACAAGAAAGGAATTCCTTGGGCCGTCGATGTCGCCAAAGCGATTAAAAAAGAGATCAAAGAAAAATTGGGACTCATCGCTTCGGCCGGAGTCTCTTACAACAAATTTTTAGCAAAAATTGCTTCCGACTACCGGAAGCCGGACGGTCTATACACGATTCACCCGGACAAAGCTCTCTCGTTTATCGCAAAGCTTCCCATTGAAGCTTTTTGGGGAATCGGGAGAGTCACAGCCCGAAAAATGCATGAGCTGGGAGTACACACGGGACAGGATTTGCAACATTGCTCCCCGGAATTTCTAACACGTAATTTCGGAAAAGCGGGAACGCTCTACCACGATTTCGCCCACGGCATCGACCCCCGTCCCGTGGAACCGCTCAGAATCCGCAAATCGGTAGGATGTGAACAAACTTACGATAAAGACCTGACAACCCATACCGCTCTTATCATCGAACTTTATCACATCACAAAAGAGCTTATACGCCGGTTGGAAAAAAACAAGTTCAAAGGGCATACGCTAACCTTAAAAGTGAAATTCCACGATTTTACACAGAAAACCCGCAGTATCAGTTTAAGCAACGAATTGACCACCTTACAAGAGATTCTCCCCTTAGCGAAAAACTTATTGCACGAATTAAAATTGGAGAATTACCGCATTCGCCTACTGGGTTTATCCGTTTCCAACCCTTTCGACGGTTCATCTCCTCATCAGCCTACACAACTTAGCTTTAATTTCAGATAATTACGAAAACATTTAGGCCGTATATCCGTAAAAATACAAGAAACAACTACTCATTAACCGAAATGTAATAGAGTTGTCTTATTTATAAAAACAGAATCCACTACACTTGCAGTGGATTCCAAACTGAACTTGGACGTTTTTTTTCATAAATTTGTTATTGATACTGCAAGGTCCCTGCTGTGACAGCACGGACCTTTTTTATCGTCCGTATCTATTCCAAATAAGTATATCCATACAAACCTGAACGGTAATTAGATAAAAATTCCCGTCCCTCTTCCGCCGAGATAATCCCTTTTTTCACGGAACTGGTTACCCAAACCTCCACCGTCCGGGCCATTCGCTTCGGCATAAATTGTACATATTCAAGCACGTCGGCTACCGTTTCTCCCTCAATGATCTTATCGATCACATACTCATCCCCCTTTACCTTAATATGCACGGCATTGGTATCCCCAAAAAGATTATGCAAATCGCCCAATATTTCCTGGTAAGCCCCCACGAGGAATACTCCCAGATAGTAAGGCTCTTTCCCGTTCAACTCATGCACAGGCAAATGATAGGAGAAATTACGGGTAGAGATAAAATTATCGATTTTCCCGTCCGAATCGCAAGTAATATCCTGTATCGTGGCCGACTTGGTCGGTTGCTCGTTTAAACGGGTAATCGGAATAATCGGAAATATCTGATCGATGGCCCAAGAGTCCGGTAAGGACTGAAACAAGGAGAAGTTACAAAAATATTTATCCGGTAAAAGCTTGGAGATCTTCTTCAGTTCATCCGGAGCATGCTTCGTATTGACAGCCATGTCATATACATCGCGGGCTACCGACCAAAAAAGACGTTCCACCTGTGCCCTCGTCCGTAAATCTATTAATCCCAAGTTAAAAAGCCCCAAGGCATCCTCCCGGATCTGCATGGCATCATGCCAGGTTTCGATCAAACGGGGTTGGTTCAGGTTTTCCCATAAATCGTAAAGCTCTTTTACCAATTCATGAGCATCCTCCGTTATCTCCTCATTCTCGTCAAATTCAGGCAGACTGGTGCTGGCCAATGCTTCAAAGACCAAAACCGAATGATGAGCCGTCAAAGAACGACCGGACTCCGTGATGACATTGGGTTGCTTCAGTTCGTTTTTCTCACAGGCATCGACGATTGCCGAAACCGCATCGTTCACATACTCTTGAATCGAATAGTTCATGCTGTTTCCACTCGTAGCCGAACGGGTTCCGTCATAGTCCACTCCCAAACCTCCGCCGATATCCACAAAATCGATATCGTATCCCATGGCTTGCAATTGTACGTAAAATTGAGAAGCCTCCTTTAAAGCCGTCTTTATCCGACGGATATTGGTTACCTGACTACCGATATGAAAATGAATCAGTTTAAGACTATCCATCAACTTATTCTTTTCCAAAATATCCAAAGCTTCGAGCAATTCACTCGAATTTACGCCGAACTTACTGACATCCCCCCCGGACTCTTCCCATTTTCCACTCCCGGAACTCGCCAATTTGATCCGGATCCCGATATTGGGACGTATTTTCAAACGTTTGGCTATGGTGGCAATATTTCTAAGCTCGTTTAACTTTTCAACCACCAGAAATATATTCCGCCCCATTTTCTGGGCCAAAAGAGCCAGTTCAATGTAATTCTCATCCTTATAACCATTGCAAATGATCATGGCATCATCGTCGATATCAATAGACAATACCGCATGCAATTCCGGTTTCGAGCCCGCCTCCAATCCGATATTATACTTGGTCCCGTGACTCACGATCTCCTCTACCACCGGACGCATCTGGTTCACTTTTATCGGATAAATAATAAAGTTCTTTCCCGTATAACCGTACTCTTTCGCCGCAGCCTCGAAACAATTCGAGATTTTCTCGATCCGGTTATCCAAAATATCCGGAAATCTTAATAATACTGGAGCCGACACATCACGTACCTGAAGTTCTTCCATCAGTTCTTTCAAGTCAATACTCGGGCCACCCGTCTTAGGTGTCACCGTAACATGTCCTTTCTCGTTGATTGAAAAATAGTTCAGCCCCCAACCGTTGACATTGTACAGTTCGGCCGAATCGTCAATACTCCATTTTCTCATTTCTATGTAAGACCTTTTAAGATTGATTGTTTGCGCAAATCTACAATATATTTTCAATATTAATATACTTTTCAGACAGATTGTCAATAGAATATTAGTTACAAATCTCAAATTTATTCGCGACTATTCTGTAATTTACAAACGAAAGTATAAAACGCTGATAAAAGTAGCACTTAGGGACGGGGCTAAAGTGCTATTAATTGTAGATTGATCAGAAATCAATTTAAAATCTACAATTTAAAATTAAGAGATTCGAGAGCACTCAGGGACGGGGCTAAAGTGCTAACAAAAGAAAAAACACTCTGATAATTAGAGTGTTTTTCTTTTGTTGGTCGGGATGACTGGACTCGAACCAGCGGCCTCCACGTCCCGAACGTGGCGCGCTACCAACTGCGCTACATCCCGTTTTCGTTTTGCGAGGGCAAAGATAATAAAAGTCTAAATTAAAATCGCTATCTTTGTAGAAATTTTTACCGAATCATCAATTTTTCTTGCAATGGACTCAATCAGACAAAATAAGGTGGGACGCTTAATTCAAAAAGACTTAAGCGAAATGTTTCAGAAGGAGTGTAAAGAGTATACCGTAGGGGCTATTTTATCCGTTACAGCCGTGAGGGTCAGCCCGGATTTATCTTACGCGAGAGTATATCTGAGTATATTCCCATCCGAACTAACGGAAAAAGTTCTGACCAGCTTAACGGAAAAAAACAAGAACATCCGTTTTATTCTTGGGAAAAAAATCGGTAAACAGATCCGGATTATTCCCGAATTGAAATTTTTCGTGGACGATAGTCTCGATTATATTGAAAAAATCGATGAACTTTTAAAATAATTTTCGATATCTTCGAGTCCGGTTTTACCAAATAGTTAGTGAAGCTGAAATCCTAAGCTCCCATTTCATGAATTTATCGGTTTTCATCGCACGGCGATACTTGTTTTCAAAAAAGAAGCAGAATGCCATTAACATCATCTCGATTATCAGCATGATCGGGGTTGCTATCGGCACGACGGCCCTAATTGTCGTCCTTTCCGTATTCAACGGAATCGACTTGCTTCTAACCGACGCTACCGATAGTTTTACCCCCGACATAACCGTATCCCCGGCAAAAGGGAAGTTTTTTAAAACAGACTCCTTACTGATCGAGACCTTGAAACGCACAGAGGGGATTCGATCCTACGATCCCGTCATTGAAGAAAAGGCCCTGGTAAAGTATGGAAAAAAACTTATTCCCGTAACGGTAAAGGGAGTAGATAAGCATTACGAAGAGCACGCCGGGATAGCCCACACGATTGTCAACGGAAAGTATTCTTTAAAAGAAGAAGACAAATACACGGCTATTGTCGGATATTCGATTGCAGCAACCTTAAAGCTCCGACTCGGGTTAACGACTCCCATGATCTTTTATTACCCGGATAAAAACTCCTCCTCGACGGCATCGGCCCTGAATAATGAAAATATTTTTCCGACAGCCCTGTTCTCGGCCCAACAGGACATTGACGGCAAATACGTCATTACGGACATCGATTTTGCCCGTACTCTTTTTATGGTACCGGGAGAAATCTCTCAAATCGAGATCAAATTAAACGACCCGGACCAGATTTCAAGTATCAAAACGGAACTCAAAAACGCCATCGACCAACAGCAATACAGGGTAGAAGACAAATACGACACCAACCGTTCTTTCTATGCCATGATGAAATCGGAAAAATTAGCTATTTTCCTGATATTGCTCTTTATTCTTTTGATCGCCTCGTTCAATATTATCGGATCCGTATCCATGCTGATCATCGATAAAAAAGAGGATATCGGCATATATCAAGCTCTTGGAATGAGCAGGGAAAAAATCATTTCCATATTTAAATTAGAAGGGAATTTGATTACCGGTATCGGCGCCCTTATCGGGCTCGTCGTGGGTTCCTTACTCTGTTTGGGGCAGGAATATTTCGGATGGATCACTTTGGGAGAAGGAAATTACATGATCGATGCCTATCCCGTTAAATTGATAGGTCACGATATATTGATCATCTTGATCTCGGTGATTGCCATTGGCTATCTGGCATCGCATTTTCCCGTAAAATACCTTATTCGTAAAATCGTTAAAAATTAATTTCATGAGACCTTATTTCTTTATCGGTTTACTTTTTTTCTTATTCGCTATCGCACCCGTTCATAGCTCCGGACAAACAAAAGAGACGCTCGTCCTGATCGAGACTAATATGGGCACGATGAAAGCCAAATTATACAATGATACTCCCATTCACCGGGATAATTTCATCAAATTAGCCAAAGCCGGACATTACGACGGGACTCTCTTTTACAGAACCATTAAAAATTTTATCATCCAAGGCGGTTCTTCCGACAGCAGGAATGCCGTTCCCGGACAAGTTATCGGTTTCGGTAAGGGAGTTATTATCGACGCAGAAATAAAACCGAATCATTACCATAAAAAAGGAGCTTTGGCAGCTCCCCGCCAACCGGATCGGGTCAATTTTTTCAAAGAATCGGATATTTCCCAATTTTATATCGTACAAGGGAAAAAATACACTCCCGAAGAGTTAAAGAAAATTGAAAACGCCGTGAATGTTCCGATAAAAAAAGCCATCCAACACAAATATTTCACGAAAGAAAAAAAAGCCATTCTGGACACGTTACGTGCACAAAAAAAAGTGGCTGAGTTTCGTGAGATCGCAGAAAAAATAAAAACGGATATTGCATTCGAGTGGAATCTGAATACCGACAAGATCCATATGCCGGAAGATAAGATCGAGGCTTATACGACCTTAGGAGGTGTTCATCACTTGGATAAGGAGTATACGGTATTCGGGGAAGTAATCGAAGGCTTGGAGATTATCGATCGTATTGCTGATTTAAAAACAGATAAACAAGACCGGCCGCTTACAGACGTAAAAATCATCCGTGTAAAAATTATCGAACAATGATACCACGCAAACAAACTCTCTTACTCAGAAATATCATTTGGGCTCTCGTCATTTTTATCCTGTGTGCCATGCCTTCCGAATCGGTCCCCGATCCGCATTTAAACATCCCGCACCTGGACAAGGTCGTACATTTCGGTATGTTTTTTATCATGGCCATCTTTTTATGCAGCGAATTGCATTATCAAACCCGACTACGTATCAATACCATTTTTTGGGTAACCGTGGTCTTCAGCTTTATTTACGGCGGATTGATCGAGATTTTACAGGCGACCTATTTCCAGCGCGGAGGAGAATGGGGCGACCTGCTGGCCGATGTACTGGGAGCCATTGTCGGCTGTCTCCTCTATCCCGCAGTTAAAAGACAAAAAGACAAATTATTATCCCGAATCAAAAACAAGTTTTAATAGCTATCTCCTCAGTAAAAGAACATGAAGCATATGCCTGATTCCTTCCATACTCCTCTGAATCACCTTAGATAGAATAATTAAAGTCACCGATAAAATAATCAACAGAATTCCTGCGGCCAGGTTAGGAGTAAAGGGTTCCCCGAAAACAAACACCCCTACGCATACGGCCGTTAAAGGTTCCATGGCTCCCAGAACGGAAGTATAGGTAGAGCCGATGTATTGTACGGACCACACCATGGTGATACAAGAGACCATAGTAGGTATTACGGCCAATAATACCACATTAAGCCAAGACTCCCAATCGGGCAATATTTGCATTCCCTCCGCACATTGAGCCTTTGTAAAAAAGAGCACCATGCCGACAAGCAACGAATAAAATGTAATTTTAGTCCCGTTCATATGCTGTACCCCGGACTTGTTTACTCCTACAATGTAAAGGGCATAGCTCAACGCGGACAATAATACGACGATGATACCGGCAATACTTAAGGATCCGTCTCCGTCCCCCATATACAACAAAGCCACCCCGATAATCGCCACCCCGATAGCAAGATTCGTAATCCATGAAATCTTTTCACGAAACAAAGTACGCATCAACACGGCGACAAACACCGGGTAAAGAAATAAAATCGTAGCAGCAATTCCCGCGGCCATCAACCGGTAGCTCCAGAACAGGAACATGGCGGATGCCGAATAAAAAATGCCTAAGCCTATCAACGTCAACAACTCTTTAGGGGTAACCCGAAAAGACTCTCCCCGAACCCACATCAATCCTCCGATAGCTATCGCTGCAATCAGAAAACGATAACAAAGGATAGAGTCAAAATGTACCCCTTTTGCCATAATCGGCAAAGAGAACAAGGGTATTAATCCAAACGTCGCAGCCGAAACACTTCCATAAATAAACCCCTTTGTTTTACTCATAACTCCTCCTTTACGCTTCTATAAAATTTCCTTCGCGAAAATAATACATTTTCGGTGCCGTTATTCTTCTGTCGAAAAGATTATACTATTTTTCATTCTTCGATTTTACATTGACGATCAATACATTACATTCTATTCATTCCTTATTCTATGAAAAGCACCCGAAACAAATTTGAACTTCTCCCTTATTCGGATAAATTTGTTTGTCGTTTTAAATTCATAGCCGTGAAAAAGATCGTAATAAAAAAAGACTTCTACCTGGATGTATATCAAATCGTAAAAGAGATACCTTCCGGTTTTGTCAGTACCTACGGACAGATTGCCCGTCTGTCCGGGCAACCGCAATACTCCAGATTGGTAGGACGGGCAATGTCTCTCGCCCCGACCTCCTTAAATTTACCCTGCCACCGGGTTGTAAACAGTCAGGGACGTACGGTTCCGGGATGGACAGAACAAAAAGAACTACTTCTCGCGGAAAATATCACGTTTAAATCGAACGGTTGTGTCGATTTAAAAAGACATCTTTGGAGATTATTTTAAGAACACGAACCATGACAGAAAAAGAAAAAATGCTGACCGGTAAGATGTACATCGCCTCGGGAGAAGAGTTGACAGCCGAACGACTACATGCCAAAGAACTTTTATCCGAATTCAACGCTCTACCTCCCAGTGAACAGGAAAGGCGAAACGTTATTTTGAAGCAGTTACTGGGCAAGACCGAAGCACAATATTACATAGAACCGCCTTTCCGATGTGATTACGGTTATAACATTACCATCGGAAAAAACTTTTATGCCAATTACAACTGTACGATCCTGGACTGTGCCAAAATAGAGATAGGAGATCATGTCCTTTTGGGTCCCAATGTATCTCTTTTTACAGCCGGACATCCGTTAGAGGCAGATGAAAGGATCAAAGGGTTGGAATACGCTTATCCCATCACGATCGGCAATAACGTATGGATCGGAGGAGGAACCATTATTAATCCGGGCATTACGATCGGAGACAACAGCATCATCGGATCAGGCAGTATCGTTACCAAAGATATTCCGGCAAATGTAGTCGCTGCAGGTAATCCTTGCAGGATCATCCGAAAACTCGATAATAACGAAGACGATAAAACGCAATCACGGTAAAAGCGGATGTTCTTCATAAAAATAACCCGCAATAGTAGAAAATAGAACACTCTTTTTTTTAACTTTGCCCTCCAAGGATTTCAAAATTAGAGAAGATGTTAGATAAGATTAAACAACTCTGTGCCGAAATCGGCAGTTTTAAGGCAAACCACCTTGAAGAGGTGGAGGAATTCAGGATTAAACATTTGAGTAAGAAGGGAACGATTGCAGCTCTTTTTGATGACTTTAAAAATGTACCTGTAGAACAGAAGAAGGCGATCGGACAGGCATTGAACGAATTAAAAACAACCGCATTGACCAAGGTGAACGAGTTGAAAGAAATGCTTTCCAACGTTCAGGACGGCAAAAGCGACATCGATCTGACCATGCCGGGAGATCCTCTTAAATTAGGAACCCGTCATCCGCTCTCTATCGTGAAAAATGAAATTCTGTCTATCTTTAACAAATTAGGTTTTACCATATCCGAAGGACCGGAAATCGAAGACGACTGGCACAATTTTTCAGCTCTGAATTTCCCGGAAGAACACCCCGCACGCGATATGCAGGATACCTTCTTCATCCAAAAAAATCCGGATTTGGTATTACATACCCATACCTCGTCCGTTCAGGTACGGGATATGGAGACCCACGAATTACCGATCCGTTTGGTGACACCCGGACGCGTATTCCGCAACGAAGCGATTTCCGCTCGGGCACATTGTATATTTCATCAAATCGAAGCCCTCTACATCGACGAAAACGTATCGTTTGCCGACCTGAAACAAACCCTAACCTATTTTGCAAAAGAGTTTTTCGGACCGGAAACCGAAATCCGGTTGAGACCCTCTTATTTTCCGTTCACGGAGCCTTCTGCCGAGATGGATGTCTCCTGTACCCTTTGTCATGGGAAAGGATGCAACGTATGTAAGGGAACCGGCTGGCTGGAAATCATGGGTTGCGGAATGGTCGATCCCAATGTATTGGAATTAAACGGAATAGATAAAGACAAATACACCGGATTCGCTTTAGGAATGGGGATCGAACGCATCTCCATGTTAAAGTACGGCATCAAAGATCTACGTCTTTTCTTTGAAAACGATATCCGATTCCTGGAACAGTTCTCTGCAGCGGGAATCTAATTCTATTCTATGATGTTGTGATTAAGGGATTCTGTGATTGAAACTTCTACAATCGCCGAATCGCTTAATTCTTTAATCGTAAAATATATGAACATACTTTTTTGTATCATTTTTTTCTTTTGCTGTCAGCCATGTAATCCGTTGCAACCGGAGGATCAGGCTATATTGGATCGTTTTTTTAAATACGCGGAAAAAAATCAACTCTCGCATCTTTCTTTTCAAGAACGGATCGTAAAAACAGGTGAATTTTTCCTGAACACCCCTTACCGGGGAGGTACACTTGAAGGAAACGAAAAAGAGCAATTGGTGGTGAATCTGCGGCAGTTGGACTGTGTCACCTTCGTAGACAACGTCATGGCCCTCGCCTTACTAAAACGATACGATACCGAAGCTTACAAGGAATTTTTATCCAACCTGCAAAAGATCAGATACAGAAACTGTAAAATATCGAATTATACCTCCCGGTTACACTATTCAACGGATTGGCTTTACGAAATGCAACGGATCGGATTCGTTTCAGACGTAACGGAATCGAGCGGGGGCACACCCTTTCCGAACAAAGTCGGTTTTATCTCTCAAAATCACCGAAGATATCCGGCATTGGTAAAAGATTCCACACTGATCTCCGAAATTTCACGAATCGAACGAGACATCAATGCAAGAAACTATTTTTATATCCCTAAAAAGAAGGTGAATGAAAAAGCCGGACAAGTTCGAAACGGGGACATCATTCTGATTACGACAAACCGAAAAGGACTCGATACTTCGCACGTGGGAATTGCCATTGAAAAAAACGGAAGCATCTATCTTTTACATGCTTCTCTTACAGCCAAGAAAGTCATCGTATCCGATGTCCCTCTCGCCACCTATTTAAATCAAATTTCTTCCCACACGGGAATTATAATCGCCCGCCCGTCAGATATTAACCAAAATTAACACCATTACACCCGAACAAACTTTATATTTGGTCGGATTATTGTAATAAAATTTTCAAAGAGTCAACCAAACGGGAGGTTTTCACGTAATTATCCCATATTACTGATAAACCGGGAGGTTTTCCCAACATGTATAACCTAAAAAAAGAAAATATGAAAAAACTACTTATCGGAACATTTCTTTTAGTAACGTTTGCTTTATTAAGCGGATGCGGAAGCAGAAACATCACCCGTGTAAATTCAAATGAAACCATCGATTTAAGCGGAAGATGGAATGACTCGGATTCCCGGTTAGTATCGGAAGCAATGGTTGCCGACCTACTTACAGCCTCTTGGCCTGCCAAATACACGAAAGATACGGGAAAACGCCCGGTCATTGTCGTTGGATTGATCGAAAACAAGAGTCACGAACATATCAATTCCGAAACCTTTATCAAAGACATTGAAAAAGCCATTATCCGGGACGGTAATATCCGTCTTGTCGTTGCCGGAGAGAAACGAAACGAACTCCGGAAAGAACGGGCAGAACAGCAGGACTATTCAGCTCCCGAAACCATTAAAAAATGGGGACGCGAATTAGGAGCTGATTTTATTCTTCAGGGAACCATCAACAGCATCGTCGATTCCTATAAAAAACAAAAGGTCGTGATGTATCAAATAGACCTGCAACTGACCAATATCGAAACAAACGAAGTGGTCTGGATGGGTGATAAGAAAATCAAAAAACAGATCAAAGACCGGGTACTTTAAAAACTATACTCGTTAGGGTTTATTCATGCAAAGAGCAGAATACACAAAAGATATTCAAAAGCAAAAGTTGGGGTACTTGTTACGCCAACTTAGCTTTTTTACGTGTATATTCCTTTTCTTGCTACCAACAGGTTGTGCGACATGGTACCAGCGGACGGCCGAATTTCAATCTGCCGTTACAAGCGGCAATTTTGAGAAAGCAAACAAACTGCTGGCAAAAGACAAAAAGCAAGCCAACGGTAAAAACCGCATACTCTATTACCTGAACAAGGGTTATACGGAATTTATGCTGGGCAACCACGAAGCCAGCAATCAAGCCTTCGAGACGGCCGAAATACTTACAGACGAACAAACCAAAAACCTATTCAACGAAGCGGCCGTTCTGGTCACTAACCCGGAAGCCAGACCTTATCATCCCGAGGACTTCGAGGTAATCATGATCAACTACTACAAAGCATTGAATTACCTCGAGATGAACGACATGGAGGGGGCTTTGGTGGAAGTCCGGAAAATCAATATAAAACTCAATCAATTAAACGATAAATATCCGGACAACAAAAATCGTTACCAGCAAGATGCTTTTGCTCACCTATTGATGGGACTGATTTATGATGCCGCGGGGGACGTTAACAATGCCTTTATCGCTTACCGGAATGCCTACGAGGTATATCAATCCGACTACGTGAAAAATTTCGGGGTATATCCTCCCGAACAGTTGAAAAAAGACCTCCTCCGGACGGCTTATCGATGCGGTTTTACGGATGAATTGCGAAAATACGAAGAGACATTTAATACGGCTTATACGCCTTCGGCGGATCCGGCTTATGGCGAATTAGTCTTTTTCTGGCTTAACGGATTCGGTCCCGTAAAATCAGAATGGAGTATCAATTTTGCGAAACAAAAGCGGGGGGACGGGGCCATAGTCTTTTACAATCAAGAACTCGGACTCACTTTTCCCTTTTTTATCGGTAACCTGAACGATAACGAAAAGCAATCTTTAGCCGACCTTCAGGTTTTGCGGGTCGTGTTTCCCAAATACATGAAACGTAATCCACTCTATTCCAAAGGATCTATTAGCCTTTCCGGACAAAATTACTCCTTCGAACTGGCAGAAGATATTAATGAAATCGCTTTCAAGACCTTACACGATCGCATGGTTCGGGAACTCTCCAACTCCCTGTTGCGAGTAGCCACTAAAAAGGGCATTGAATACGCGGCACGAAAACAAAATGAATGGTTGGGCTTTGCCGTCGGATTGGCCAACGCGATCACGGAAAAAGCAGATACCCGTAACTGGCAGACACTTCCCTATTCCATCTATTATACCCGTGTTCCTCTCTCCTCGGGAGAAAACCGAATCGACCTCCGCTTCACCTCCAATAAAGCAGCCCCCCTTATTCAACCGATAACAATCGAAAGCCATTCCCGAAAAACCCATTTTCGCGTATTCCAAACCATGGATATACAGAACAACTATTAAAGATACTGCATAGAATTATTACGATAAATATTATTTTCTAAATTAAAAATGGGGTAAAACATCAGACAGCCTTACCCCATTTTCGTATAAATTCGAAAAATTATTTCTTCATGATCTCTACAAAATAGTCGTAGAACAGAGGAATGGTGGTAATCCCGTTAAAGAATTGTTCCAAAGGATAGTTTTCATTCGGAGAATGAATAGCATCCGATCCGAGACCGAATCCCATCAAAACGGACTTTATACCCAACACTTCTTCAAAAGTGGCAATAATCGGAATACTACCACCTGAACGTACCGGAACCGGCATTTTACCGTACACCTGCTCATAAGCTTTTTCGGCAGCTTTATAAGCCGGAAGGTCTATCGGACATACATAAGAAGGTCCTCCGTGCAGGTATTCCACCTTCACCGTTACATAATCCGGAGCGATCGATTCAAAATACTCTTTGAAAAGCTTGGCGATCTTTTCATGTTTTTGATTGGGTACCAAACGACAACTGATTTTAGCATAAGCTTTGGAAGGCAATACCGTTTTGGCTCCTTCTCCCGTGTAACCTCCCCAGATACCGCACACGTCGAAAGTAGGACGGATTCCCGTACGTTCGTTGGTCGTGTATCCCTCTTCACCTTTCACCTCTCTGATTCCCAAGGACTCCTTATATTTTTCCAGGTCAAACGGGGCTTTCGCCATCTTAGCTCTCTCCTCGGCACTCACTTCCAGTACATCGTCATAGAATCCCGGAATCGTAATATGCCCTTTGTCGTCCTGCATATCGGCTATCATCTTACAAAGCACGTTAATCGGATTTGCCACGGCCCCACCGAAGATTCCGGAATGCAAATCGGCATTCGGTCCGGTAACCTCCACCTGCCAATAAGCCAATCCCCGTAAGCCGGTCGTGATAGAAGGGATATCCCTGGCAATCATACTTGTATCGGAAACCAGGATAACGTCGGCTTTCAACATATCCTTATGCTCCCGGCAGAACTTAGGCAAACTCGGGGAACCGATCTCCTCTTCTCCCTCGATCATAAATTTCACGTTACATTTCAACTTTCCGGTCTTCACCATATATTCGAATGCCTTGGCATGCATGAAAGATTGCCCTTTGTCGTCATCCGATCCGCGAGCCCAAATCTTCCCGTCCTTAATTACCGGCTCAAAAGGTTTCGTATTCCATAAATCAATGGGATCTACCGGCATAACATCCATATGCCCATACACTAATACCGTGGGAAGGGAGGGATCTATTATCTTTTCGCCATAGGCTACCGGATTTCCTTCGGTTTCATACACTTCTGCCCGGTCCGCTCCGGCTGCCAGCATCAACTTCGTCCATTGTTCAGCACAGCGATACATGTCCGGTTTATGTTCTGCCAATGAAGAGATTGACGGGATACGAATCAATTCAAAAAGTTCATTTAAAAAACGCTCTTTGTTTTCCTCGATGTAATTTTTGATAGCTTCCATTTAATTTACATATTATATTAATAATTGATTGATTTATCACTTTACGGTGGTAAATATAACAAAAACAAATGAAAAGAAAGGAATGAATAATTTCCAAAATCAATACTTAGTTTTCGATTAATTTCATACTTTTGCCAAGTGTTTCAACTAAGAATTAAAATCTATGCCAAATTTTCCCGAAATTAAAGTTTTCGCCGGAGAACAGAGTACCTATCTCGCCGATAGCATCGCTCATTCTTTAGGGCTTGAACTTGGTAAAAAGAGTTTTACGAAATTCAGTGACGGAGAATTCGTCACTTCTTTCGATGAAACGGTGAGAGGTGAGCATGTATATATCGTTCAATCTACCTTCCCGCCAAGTGATAATCTCATGGAATTACTTTTAATGATCGATGCAGCCAAGAGGGCGTCAGCTTACAAGGTTATTGCGGTAATTCCTTACTTCGGTTTTGCCCGTCAGGATCGAAAAGACAAACCGCGTGTAGCGATCGGAGCTAAATTAGTAGCCAATATGCTCCAGGCTGCCGGTGTAGATCGAATCATCACGATGGACCTCCACGCGGATCAGATTCAAGGTTTCTTCGACATCCCGGTAGATCACCTGTACGGTTCTACCGTTCTGGTTCCATACATCAAATCATTGGGGTTAAGAGATCTGTCCATCGCTTCTCCCGACATCGGGGGTGCCAAAAGAGCTAACTCTTGGGCAAAACATTTTGATTCGGGCCTGATCATCTGTCACAAAACCCGGATCAGAGCCAACGAAGTTGCCGATATGAAGGTAATCGGAGACGTAGAGGGCAAAAACATTATCGTGGTCGATGACATGATCGATACGGCAGGAACTATCTGTAAAGCCGCCGATATGTTGGTTGACAAAGGTGCTGCCAGCGTACGCGCTGTCGCAACCCACGCGGTACTTTCCGGTAAGGCATATGAAAACATCGAAAAATCCAAACTGACGGAGATCATTTTCACGGATTCTATTCCGCAAAAACAAGCCTGCTCCAAAATTAGGGTTTTACCGATCGCCCCGATGTTTGCCGACACGATCCGCAACATCTACGAACATAAATCCATCAGCGACAGTTTTATCATGTAAGTTGTCTGAAAACAAAAATAAAAACTGCCCGGTTTATGACCGGGCAGTTTTGTTATTGATATCCTCGTACCTGTCAGGAAATTGTTATAGGTTCTCCCAAATGGCGGGGTTCTTTACCGAACAAAAGGTCGACAAACACTTTTACCCGGGCTAAAAGTTCACGCGTATTGGTTTTTAATCCGCTATAGGCATCCACGTCCGTAGCGTTAAACCCGACAGCCTCTATACCGTTATATTTGGCTATATACAGAGCCCGTTCATTATGAAAACGTTGAGAAATAATCGTAATACGAGTTTGCCCGAATACTTTTTTAGCCCTTACGACGGAGTCCAACGTACGAATCCCCGCAAAATCCATCACGATGACACTATCCGGAACTCCTTTTGCCAATAGAGCTTTCCGCATCTCTATCGGTTCATTATAATTCAGTTGCCTATTGTCTCCGCTCACCAAAACACGCTCGATTTTTCCATGGAGATACAAAGAAACGGCTGCTTCAATACGATAATCAAAATACCGGTTTGCCTTTCCTCCCTTAAGTTTCGGGGAAGTCCCCAATAACAACCCCACTCGATTCGCCGGAATCTCTATGACATTCCCGTATACCCGCCCTTTTGCCGACTTTTCGATGATCCAATTACACGCAAGAATACTACCCGTTATCAATAAGAGTACTATCAAAAAACAAAATCCCAATCGTTTAGTCCAGCTCATAGTACAAAGTTTACGAACAATATTTGTCTATCCCGACCAAAATTAAACATATATTTTCACGAAACAAAGGTTATATAAAACTTATATTCTCCTTTTTCCGTATAAACAATTATAATAATTATAAATTATGAAAACAATATTACACAAAGCAGCAACAAGAGGTTATTTCGACCATGGTTGGTTGAAAACTCATCATACATTCAGTTTCGCAGATTACTACGATCCGGAAAGAGTCAATTTCGGAGCTCTGCGGGTTTTGAATGACGATAAAATTGCGGGAGGAACCGGTTTCGGTTTGCATCCACACCAGAACATGGAAGTTGTTTCCATTCCTTTGAAAGGAGCCTTGGAACACAAAGACAGTCTGGGACACACCTCCGTCATAAAGGAAGGAGAGATTCAGGCGATGAGTGCCGGGACCGGCATTCGTCATAGCGAATACAATAAAAACAGCGATACCCCCACTGAATTCTTACAGATATGGGTTATTCCGGATCGAATGAACGTGTCCCCGAGATATGAAAACGCCATTATTGCCGATTTACTCAAGAAAAACGAAATCACGGAAATCGTTTCTCCCTATCCCGGCAATGGTAAAGGATTATGGATACATCAACAAGCCTGGTTTTCCATCGGGGAGTTGGAGAAAAATACATTACAAGGTTATAAATTAAAATCGCCCAACAGTTTAGGTGTTTATGCCTTCATCATCGAAGGGAAAGCCACGGTCGCGGGGCAAGAACTGGACAAACGGGACGGATTGGGCATATACGACACGGAGAGCTTTGAAATCAAAGCAAACGAACATACCAGAATCCTGCTCATAGAGGTTCCGCCATACAACTAAACAAACTGTAAATTTTAGGCTTACGATTAGGACTTTGTATTCTGTAATGAAGAAATTTAGTGATCGGGAGATTGATTCGGATCACTAAATTTTTAATTACAGAATCTTAAATTTTCAAACCGCAATAAGATCATTTACCATTCAAAAATACCGGGTCATTCCCTCCATTTTTTAATAAAACATCCTACTTTTGCTGTCTAAAAACTTATAAATTTATTCCGGTATGACTCCGAAAGAAATAAAACAGTTAATCGCCTTTCAGGTCAATGAGGCGACAGAAAATATCATCTACCGACGTTTAGCAAAAAATCAGAAAAAAGAACACAACCGAAATGTATTGGAAGGACTTTCTCAAGAAGAAGCAAGGCATTACCATACCCTCCAAAAATTTACCAACAGAACTCCCGGCCCCAATCGTTGGCGAATATTCTGGTACGTGACCATCGCACGTCTGTTTGGCTTAACCTTCGGAATCAAGCTAATGGAAAAAGGAGAAGTCCACGCCCAACTCTCCTACCGCCAATGGGAAGAGATCGAAGACTTACAGGTCATGGCAAAGGAGGAAGAAGAACATGAAAACAAGTTGATTTCCTTAATCGACGAAGAGGGACTCAACTATATGAGTGCCGTCGTTTTAGGCTTAAACGATGCCCTGGTGGAATTCACGGGAGCATTAGCCGGTTACACCTTTGCCTTGCAACACCCCAAGCTGGTTGCCCTTACCGGAGGGATCACGGGTATTGCCGCCGCTCTCTCCATGGCAGCCTCGGAGTATCTCTCTACCCGGGCCGATAACGACGGAAAGAATGCTATTAAAGCTTCCGTTTATACCGGTATTGCTTACATCGTCACGGTCATAGCGTTGATTCTTCCATTCGTTCTCATGCAGAATGTTTACTGGGCATTAGGAGTCTGCTTACTCAGTGCTCTAATGATCATTGCCGTGTTCAATTATTATTACTCTATTGTCCGTTCCGAAAAGTTTCGGCATCGGTTTGCAGAAATGGCAATCATCAGCCTCGGTATCGCCGCTATTAGTTTCGGCATCGGCTATGCCTTACGGGTATTTACCGGAATAGAATTATAAGTCTCTGATTTCCTCTTCCGGATCAGCCATAACCCGATGTAGCACAATAAACCGTTAAGCAAAAGTATTTCAAACCCGAAACGATACCCGAAAAGAAGTTGTTCGGAGTAACAATTGATTCCATAGGAGAGCAGCGGAGAGAGCAGACAGACCCAGGGCAAACAGGCCTCTTTCACGGCGTATTTCGTTGTTAACCCGAAAGTAAACAACCCCAATATGGGACCGTAGGTATACCCCACGGCTTTTAACACCGCCGAAACCACGCTACTGTTGTTCAACTCCCTGAAAAGGATCACGACCAAGCACATCAGTAAAGAAAAAAACACGTGTACCGTCATCCGTTTACGTCGTTGGGTCGTGTCCTGAGGCGTCAGCTTTAAGAAATCGATACAAAAGGAGGTCGTCAGCGCCGTTAACGAAGAATCGACGGAGGAATAAGCGGCAGCCGTGATCCCCAACAGAAAAAACAAAGCGGCAATTGCCCCGAAATAATTCAAAGACAAAAACGGGAAAAGATCATCCGATTTTTCAGGGAGGCCGATTCCGTTTATACCGGCATACAGATAAAGCAAAGCGCCCAAAAAGAGAAAAAGAAGATTCGTGATCAAAAACAAAAAGGAGAAAGAAAACATATTGATTTTACAATCCCGTAATGTTTTGCACGTCAAGCTTTTTTGCATCATATTCTGATCTAATCCATTAATAGATACAGTGATCGCTATCCCCGCCAGAAACTGTTTCCAAACATTATGGCTCGACCTCCAATCCCAATCGAAGACCCGGGAGAAAGAGCTCTCTTTCACTCTTTCGACAGCAGTCAAAAAGCTAAAATCCAAAGCCCGGTTAATGACACAAATAGTTAAAACCACGGACACCAACATAAAAACAGTCTGTAACGTATCCGTCCAGACAATCGTCTTTATCCCTCCCCGCACCGTGTATATCCATACCAATCCGATCGTAATAAACACGGTCACCGAAAAGGGGATACCCATCGCGTTGAAAAGCGCCAGCTGCAATACCCCGACCACGAGAAATAAACGGAAAGAGGCTCCTAAAAGCTGGGATATGATGAAGAAAAAAGATCCCGTCAATCGGGCCTTTTCTCCAAAACGGTCTCCTAACCAAGAATAAATAGAGATCAGGTTCAAGCGATAAAACAGGGGTAAAAGCACAATCCCGATAATAACATATCCCACGCAATTTCCCATTACCAACGTCAAATAAGTCCAATCGCTATTACCCACTTCTCCCGGAATGGAGATAAACGTAACTCCGGACAGAGAAGTCCCGACCATGCCGAAAGCCACCAGATACCAGGGAGAGTTCCGGTTTGCCGTAAAAAAAGATTCGCTATTTAATTTACGGGTCGTAAAAAAACCGATAATAATCAACAAAACGAAATAGGACAAGAGAATTGTCAATATCACACCCGACGTCATTTGAAATAAATTTGTATTTTGACAAAACTACGAAATAATTAAAAATTGAAAGTTGAAAATTGAAAATTTATTCTTGTAAGTTTTATATCTTTGCCTGCTAATCAAAAATCGTAAATCTTAAATCATTCATACAGATATGGAATATAATTTTAAAGAGGTAGAAAAAAAGTGGCAAAGCTACTGGCGAGAGCATAAAACATATCGGGTCGAAGTGGATCACACCAGACCCAAATATTACGTGTTGGATATGTTCCCTTACCCTTCCGGGGCAGGTTTGCACGTGGGACATCCTCTTGGTTATATTGCATCCGATATCTTTTCCCGCTATAAACACCTGAAAGGATTCAATGTTCTGCACCCTATGGGATACGACGCTTACGGGCTTCCGGCAGAACAATACGCTATTCAAACAGGACAACACCCGGCAATCACAACGGAAAAAAACATCAATCGTTACCGGGAGCAAATGGATAAAATCGGTTTCTCTTACGATTGGGACCGGGAAATACGTACTTGTGATCCCGGATATTACAAATGGACCCAATGGACCTTTATTCAGATGTTCAATAGCTTTTATTGTCATGACGAACAGAAAGCCATGCCGATCAGCAAACTGGTAAAGGCATTTGAAACCTCCGGGACAAAAGGACTGAACGTGGCATGTAGCGAAGACTTACACTTCACGGCCGAAGAGTGGAAAAACAAATCGGAAAGAGAGCAACAGGAGATCCTGTTGAATTATCGCCTTGCCTACCTCGCGGATACGATGGTTAACTGGTGCCCCCAATTGGGAACGGTTTTGGCAAACGACGAAGTAAAAGAAGGACTGTCCCTCCGGGGAGGTTATCCTGTTGTCCAGAAAAAAATGAGACAATGGTCTTTAAGGGTATCTGCCTATGCCCAAAGATTATTAGACGGACTGGATACGATCGCGTGGTCCGATTCTTTGAAAGATATTCAACGTAACTGGATCGGACGTTCGCAGGGAGCGGACGTACGATTTGACGTGAAAGATTCCGATATAAAACTGGAAATTTTTACCACTCGTCCCGATACCATATTCGGAGTCAGTTTTATGGTACTGGCCCCGGAATCGGATTACGTACAGCAACTGACCACTCCCGGACAGGCGCAAGCCGTTAAAGAGTATCTGGATTACGTTGCCAAACGGACGGAACGGGAACGCCAAACGGAAGTAAAAAAAGTAACAGGTGTATTTACAGGCTCCTATGCCATCAATCCGTTCACGAACAAAGCCATTCCTGTTTGGATCAGCGAATATGTTTTATCCGGTTACGGAACGGGAGCAATTATGGCAGTTCCGGGCCACGACAGCCGGGACCATGCTTTCGCGAAACATTTCAATTTGCCTATTATTCCGGTAGTCGATGACGGAGAAGGCCACGATACGAGTGAAGGCTCTTACGATGCCAAAGCCGGGAAAATGATCAATAGCGACATTATCAACGGCATGGAGGTTAAAGACGCCATTCGTTATATTGCCGAAGAGGTTGAAAAGCGGGATATCGGTAAGAGTAAAATAAACTACCGCCTGAGAGATGCCATTTTCAGCCGTCAACGCTACTGGGGAGAACCGTTCCCGGTATATTACAAAGAAGATATGCCTTACATGCTGGACGAGTCGAAACTGCCTTTGGAATTGCCGGAAATCGACAAATATCTCCCGACGGAAACAGGAGAGCCACCCCTTGGACGGGCCCAGAACTGGGAAACCGAGGAGGGCTACCCGTTAGAATTGAACACGATGCCCGGATTCGCAGGCTCATCGGCTTATTACCTTCGTTATATGGATCCCCACAACGATCAGGCTCTGGTAAGCAAAGAGGCCGACGAATATTGGCGCAACGTGGACCTATACCTGGGAGGATCGGAACACGCTACCGGACATCTCGTCTATTCCCGTTTCTGGAACATGTTCCTATACGATCTGGGAATAGTATGCGAACCGGAACCCTTTAAGAAGCTAATCAATCAGGGAATGATACAGGGGCGATCCAACTTCGTGTATCGCATCCAGGGAACGAATACCTTTGTCTCCGTCGGACTGAAAGATCGGTACGAAACGACGGAAATCCACGTGGATGTAAATATCGTGAAAAACGATATTCTGGACATCGAAGCTTTCAAGCAATGGATGCCGGAGTATGCCAATGCCGAATTTATTCTCGAGAACGAGAAATACGTCTGTGGCTGGGCTATCGAAAAAATGTCGAAATCCATGTTCAACGTGGTAAATCCGGACACGATCATCGAAGAGTACGGAGCTGATACATTACGTCTGTACGAAATGTTTTTGGGACCGCTTGAAGCCAGTAAACCTTGGGACACCCAAGGGATTGACGGGGTATACAAATTCCTGCGTAAGTTCTGGCGTCTGTTCCAAAACGGGGAAGATTTCCGGGTCAGCGATGAAACCCCCTCTCCCGAAGAGTTAAAAATCCTACACAAAACCATAAAAAAAATCGAGTTCGACGTAGAGAATTTTTCATTCAATACTTCTATCCCGGCCTTTATGATATGCGTGAACGAGTTGACGGCCTTAAAATGTAATAAAAGAGCTATCCTGGAACCTCTGGTCATTACCATCGCCCCTTATGCCCCGCATATGGCAGAAGAGCTATGGCAGCTATTAGGACATACGGATAGCATAACCATGGAAAAATTCCCGCAATGGGAGGAGAAATATTTGGTGGAAAACGAATTCGAATATCCCGTATCTTTTAACGGAAAAGTAAGATTCAAATTACCCATGTCCCTATCTGCAAGTAATTCGGAGATAGAGACTGCCGTGAAAGCTACCCCGGAATTTGCCAAATGGTCAGATGGGAAAGAGATAAAAAAATTAATCATCGTACCTAAAAAGATCATTAACATCGTTTTAGGCTAAAATACCCGAATGCTTTTATCCGTCTAAGGTATTCTGTGATTAGGGAACAATTTCAATTGTAAATTTCCTGATCACAGAATACTTTATTTCTAATTTTTTTACCTACAATTGAAAGGGATAAACTCTCGGGAAGAGGATGTTCTTGTCGGTCACTATTTATATCCCTTCGTTTTCACCCCAATCTCAGAATCACTTAATGGTCTTTTTTCTCTCCCGGAACGATAAACAGGACACTACAAGTCCCGATCACTCCCAATCCCAGCAATAACAAGCGAAGGTGCAAATTTTCGATAAAGACAAAGGCCGAAATAGAGATCATCGTCCACATACAGGCGATAGAGACCCATTTCGTCTTCCAGCTGACACCTTGCCGCTCCTGAAATCGTCTTAAGTAGGGACCAAGCCACCGGGAACGATGCAACGCATCGTGCATTCGTTTGGAGCTTTTATAAAAAAGCCAGGAACTCAATAATAAAAACGGAGTTGTAGGCAATCCCGGGACAAAGATACCGATAACCCCTAAAACGATAGAAATACAACCGACCAGAATATAGATAATCTTTCGAACCTGTCCCATGAATTTACACCTTAAAAGCTTCTGCTACGGCATCGTTATATTGCGTCACCTTGTTGGCTTTTTTTATCTTTTTCAAAATTTTTCGATCAGTTTCGGGTAAAAAATACTCCCAAAAAGTTTTCATCTTCATCAACAACTGGTGATCTCCCTGCAAACGTTCCCCGTTAAGTTCAAACAACTCATCATGAAACTCCTTAAACTTTTGCAAACGTTCACCCCGAGACATTTCCCGATTTTCCCGGAACTCCTTCGCCAAAGCCGGATTCGCCAACAACCCTCTTCCGATCATTACACCTTCCAACCGAGGAAAGCACTCCATAACTTTCCGTATATCTTCAAGGGTACGAATATCGCCATTATAATAAAGCGGATGGCGGGATGCTTCATAAAAAGCCCGGAAAGCCTCCCGGTTCACTTCTCCTCCATACTCCTGAATCCCAACCCGGGCATGTAAAATAACCGTTTTCAACGGAGCCTCATTCAGCAGGGGCAATAGTTTCATTCCCTCTTCGGGTTTCTCCCATCCCAAACGCATTTTCACGGAACAATGCAAAGCGGGAAAAGTACCGACTACCTCCATTAAGGCCGCAACTTTCTCCGGATAGGGCAAAATTCCCGCTCCCTTTCCTTTCCGTGCAATCATGGAAAAAGGACACCCCAGATTCAGATCGACTTGATCGTATCCCTTATCCGTAAGCATAGTAAGCATGACCCGCAATTCATCGGGATCTCCGCCGAGTACCTGAGGAATCAATCTCCCGACATGATTCATTTCCGGTGCGATATCTCTCAGGTCTTTCATCCGAAACTCATTCCTCTTTTCAACCCGGATAAAAGGCGTATAATAAGCATTTATACCTCCAAAATGTTTTTCATGCAAATTCCGATATATCCAATCGGTATGGCCCTGTACCGGAGCAAAATGTATTTTGTAATCTTTCAATTCCATAATAAATCCTATTACCATTGCAAAAGTATTATTTTACCCCGAATACACTTCCGTTTTCAACTGAAAGTTTCTTATCTTTGAAAACAAAATAGAGATACATGAGATTTTTACTTTGCCCGCAATGCGGAATCCGACGCTTTTACGTGAAAGACAGTGAGGGGAATCAATGTCTTGTCCAGATTACCACAACATACGAGGTCGTACCCGTGAATGAAGGAGATTCGCTGGAAGGTTTCAACACGGAAATTGTTTATTGTTTAGGTTGTTCCTGGAGCGGAAGCGTCAAACGTTTGAAAAAATATTAAGTCCAAAACAAAATAAAAGATAAAATGAAAAGACTTATAGGATTACTACTTGTTGTGCTCGCTTGTTCTTTTGCCAAGGCACAATCGGAAGACAGAGGTTATATCGTCAAAGTAGGGGATGAAGCTCCTAACATAGAACTTCTTTTCCCGGACGGGACCAAAAAACAATTGAAAGATTTACGGGGAAAAATCGTTATGTTACAGTTCACCGCCAGCTGGTGTGGCGTATGTCGTCAGGAAATGCCTTTTATAGAAAAAGATATATGGCTAAAATTAAAGGAAAACTCTAAGTTTGTTCTCTTTGGTATCGACTTGAAAGAGTCCAAAGAGATTGTTGAAAAATTCGCTAAAGAGACCAAAATCACCTATCCCCTTTTACTCGATCCGGAGGGTAAAGCATTCTATGCTTTTGCCGCTAAAGGAGCAGGAGTTACCCGAAATGTCATTATCGATGAAAACGGAAAGATTGTTTTTATGACCCGCCTTTATGACCAAAAGGAGTTCGATGAAATGGTAAAGGTTATCAATCAGTTACTAAAAAAGAAGTAGACTCACATAAAAAAGATCACCATGGGACGCTTGAAAAGACGTCCTATTATTGTCTTAGCCGATTATCTATCATGGCGTTGGATTTAACTCCATCATTTATAGCGTATTCGTGATTTTATTTACCGAAGATTTTTGGAGAAAAAAGGAGAGCGATACACACGTAAAAGAAACGGTATTCACTCTTTCAAAATTCTTTATAGTAAAAATAAACTCAAAAATCACTTCTTTCTTCTCTTTCCTCTGCTTTTTTTCTTTCGGCCTTTTTTCCGGATAAAAAATTGTACAACAACAAAAAGAACAATCGTCACAATCACTAAAATAACCTGCTCGCGTTCTCCCGGTTTACTTCCTCTTTTTAAACCGGGAACCCATTCGGGATGAGCGGCCGTATCAGCCTCCAGTATCTTTTCGATCTCATCCGGTAATTGCGGAAAAAAACGATTCCCGTCAAAGTTTCTATCCGATCCACCGGCACGGCAAAATCTTTTAAGGGTCGATTACTTCCCGCATTGGGAAGCAAATAAGCAATCATCTGTTGAGAAGCAGGAGCATAAAATAGTTTATAGTAATATCCCGGAACCGTAACCTTATTTTTACCTATATGTCCTTTGTTTTCTTTAAAAACCGGACCGGTAACCACATAAAGTAATTCTTTCTTTCCCCGTTTTCGCAACAACTCCTCCAATTGTTTCCAGATTCCACGATTAAAAGCGGGAACCTGAGGAGACATGTTCGACATATAAAACGTTTCACTCATCGCTTTTCTATCAAAAGCCATATCGGCCGCCGGACACAAATGTCCCCGGTCGTAACCGCTATGTTTGTAGTCATCGGGAGTAGCCGAAAATAATCTCAATTCGGGGTCTACCCGGAAATCATTTTTACGGCTAACAATTTTATTTCCCCGGTTTTTGAGTTCGTAATACACCCAATCGGCCTGTTTGTGAACCGTATCAAACCCCAAGGAATAAAATGCGTATTTCACCTTTATTCCTGCGCCGGAAGGAATATATTTTTGGGAAAAAGAGATTTGACCCGTACCGATCAGAAATAGAAATAGGAGGCTTAACAGCCTCCCGTATCCTAATTTTATTAAGAACATATTATTCCTCTATTGCTTTTTGTATCGTTATATCTTTTTCGCCCAATATAGGATAGAAACCATCATCGTCGATCAGGTGACGGGCAATATAGGCTTCCAAACGAACCCGAAGGATTTCATACGAATCCTTTATTCCTTTCTTATCCTTTTTCAACCCCCGCTTTGCCGCATAATCAGCCATATCACCTACTAAATCAAATTGCTTCAAGTATTTCTGGATCGATTTATAATCTTTCAAATCCTTCATCTTGGCCCGGTGGCGATCCATAAAATCAAACGTATAATCATACAACAATTGATATTCCGTCAAGACAGCCAAATATCTCGAAGCGCCAGTCGTGTCCGCAGGCACAAAAATATCCGGCATCACACCTCCTCCTCCGTAAACCGTACGCCCGCCAACCGTCTGGAATTTCAGTTTTTCATCAAATATAATACTGTCTTTTTGAGAAAATTCGCCGTGCTTCAATCGGTTATATATATCATTATAATATTTCTCTTTCCCCTCATTATAAGGTTTTTGTATCGATCTACCGGAAGGAATATAATAACGGGCTACCGTCAAGCGAAGAGCGGAACCATCCGGTAACATCCGTTGTTCCTGCACCAATCCTTTTCCAAAAGAACGACGACCGACGATCGTTCCCCGATCATTGTCCTGAATTGCCCCCGCAAAAATCTCACTTGCGGATGCGCTAAATTCGTTAATCAGCACATTCAATTTCAAATCTTTGTAATTCCCTTTCCCGTTCGCGTTAAAATCACTACGAGGAGAAGCTTGTCCCTGAGTGTATAAAATCAACTGACCCTCTTTCAAAAACTCATTAATCATCTGGATTGCTATCGGGAGAACCCCTCCCTCGTTATCTCTCAAATCCACGATCACCTTCTTCATTCCTTTTTGACTCAGATTTGCCAACGCTCGCATAAACTCTCCGTAAGTATGCATACCGAATGTTCTCACTTTTACATAGCCCGTTGTATCATTCAGCATATAAGCCACATCTATACTTTTTACAGGGATACTCCCCCGCGTAACGTTTTTGGTCAACGGTTGAGATTCTCCTTTACGAAGAATCGTCAATTTGACATCCGTTCCCATCTCTCCGCGCAGCATACTCATGATCTTTTCCGACTTCATATTTTTCCCGGCAATAAGCGAATCGTCTACCCGTATGATACGATCTCCATCTTGTACTCCAGCCTTCTCCGAAGGCCCTCCCGGAACGACCTTCACTACCAGTACCGTATCCAAGTATTGGTAGAATTGTACTCCGATACCTCCGAAATTTCCTACAATACCTTCATTGGCCCGTTGCATATCCTTAGCCGGAATATAAACCGTATGAGGATCCAGATCTCGCAACAACATAGAAATGGCTTTTTCCACCAATTCATTCGTGTTAACCGTATCCACATATGAATGTTGGATCATATTGATAATCACGTCCATCTTACTACCGTTAACCGGCAGAAATATGTTAGAAGTAGCCGCATCATTCCCCTTTGTCGGTATAAAATGATTAATCATCATCCCAAACACAACCGCCAACGCCAATACAATCGGAGTTAAAACGGCCCTTAAATTTTCTCTATTCATTTTTATCTGTTTTATTACTCTATCTCTATCAATTCCACGTCAATATCGGCTTTCCGCAACAACTCCACACCATCCGCCGAACGATAATCTTCAGAATACACCACACGCTTAATTCCAGCCTGAATAATCAATTTAGCACACTCGATACAAGGGGATGCCGTCACGTAAAGCGTGGCCCCCAAACTACTATTATTCGACTTTGCGACTTTCGTAATAGCGTTTGCCTCTGCATGTAAGACATAAGGCTTTGTCCTGTTCATATCATCTTCACAGATGTTTTCAAATCCGGACGGAGTTCCGTTATATCCATCGGAAATAATAGCATTTCCTCTCACGATTAATGCCCCGACCTGACGGCGTACGCAATAAGAATTTTCCGCCCATATGCGGGCCATCCTCAAATAGCGTTCATCCAGTAATCTCTGTTTAGATTTTTCCATCGTATTATTTCTTACGGTCACACAACGCATCTATTTCCTCATAAAGCACCTGTTTGCGTTCTTCCGGAACTTCTATTTGCGCCAATATCTCCCGGCTTTTCTTCAAATACTTGTTAATAGCATCCAAAGTTACCTGTTTGATTCCTAATCGGTTATATATTTCCGTTATCGCTTTAATTTTTTCTTCCGGACAGAAGTCTTTCTTCTCGATCCAGTTTGTTAATTCCTTTTTAGTCGCTTCGTCGGCCAATTCAAAGGCCCGAATCAACATATAAGTCTTTTTATTGGAAACAATATCCCCTCCTATATTCTTTCCGAACTCCGAAACATCGCCGTAAACATCCAGATAATCATCCTGCAGTTGAAAAGCCAATCCCAGGAATCCGCCAAAATCATATAACGCTTTATATTCATGTTCGGGAGCTCCTGCTATCAAGGCTCCATGTCGCAAACTTCCCGCAATAAGAACAGAAGTTTTCAAATAAATCATATGAATGTACTCTTCCTCCGTCACATCATTCCTGGTCTCGAACTCCATGTCATACTGCTGTCCTTTGCAAACATCCATCGCAACCTGATTAAAACCGTCGATAGCCCGCCGCAAGTACGGATCTTCGCAATGCTCAATGTATTTATAGGCTGTAATCGCAGCAGCATCTCCACTCAAAATAGCCACATTGTTATTCCACTTTTTATGTACGGTTTGCCTCCCCCGTCTTAACTCCGCATCGTCCATCACATCATCATGCAACAACGTATAGTTATGAAAAATTTCTATACCAATGGCAGATTTCAGCACCCTTTCGATATCTTCCCGATATAAATTATAAGCCAACAAGGTCAAGATCGGTCTTAACCGTTTTCCACCGTCTTCCAAAATATACTTAATCGGTTCGAATAACGAATAAGGCTTTTCAATATACTCCTGTTTCGCCATTTCATTCTTTACAATTTCACGAAGTTCATCTATCGTATACATAATCCCAGATTTTACACATTTAATTCGGCTAAAGTATAAAAAAAACCATATATATTGGCAATTGACGACTAAAAGAATTGAGAGATTAAAGGATTAAAAGATTAGGTGATTAAGAGATTAAGTGATTGAGGGGCGTCATTAAAAATACTCTATCCTGCTAATTTACAACCTGCAATTTAAAATTCACCATCAATAAGAAGTTGTGATCCCACCAAGAATCGAACTTGGATTTAAAGTTTAGGAAACTTCCGTTCTATCCATTGAACTATGGGACCTTTACGGTTTGCAAAAGTAATTGAAAAAAATGGCAGTTCCAAATATTATTTAGACGGTAATATCGAAGAGAAAACTTTCTAAACTATTTCTTTTGTGAAACCGACAACGGAATATATCCTCTCTTTTTAATCTCCTATGTTTTCCGTCAAATCCTTAAAAACACGGCGTACGAGTCATTTATCCCGAACTCCGAAACCAAATTATTACCAAAAAAGACTTCAAACATAAAAAATGAAAGCGAGACTACCCGCATTAATAAAAATTTGATACAAAAAATTTTATTTCAAAAAGTTATTATTAACTTCGCAACACAAATAGCATTAAGCGTCTATTCATTTAATTAAGATAAACATGGTTAGCGATTACAAAGAAATTTTATCAGACAGCGCCAAAGGGATGAAGCGCTCTGCAATCAGAGAGTTATTGAAATTAACTCAGAAACCGGAAATCATTTCATTTGCCGGTGGTCTTCCCGCGAAAGAATCTTTCCCATTAGAACAATTGCAAGAAATTTGTGCCGAGGTAATTGCTACCGACGGAGCAGCAGCTTGTCAATACGGTTCTACCGAAGGAGTTCCCGAATTATTGGAGATCTTGGCCCAGCGTTACCGGAATCAAGGATTAAGTTATGTTACAAAAGAGAATATCACTATCATTACCTCTTCCCAACAAGGTTTGGATACTGTAGGTAAGATTTTCCTTAACCGGGGGGATAAATATATTTGCGAACTACCTTCTTATCTGGGAGCTCTTGGCGCTTTCAATTCCTATGGCGGTGTAGCTGTCGGAATCCCTCAGGACGAACAGGGAATGAATGCCGTTGAACTGGAAAAAACATTGGCCGACATGAAGGCTAAAGGCGAGAAACCTAAATTTATCTATCTGATCCCCGACTTCCAGAATCCTGCCGGAATGACCATGCCGGATGCCAGAAGAAAAGAGATCTTGTCCATCGCTAAAAAATACGAGATCTTAATTATTGAAGATAGTCCTTACCGGGAATTACGTTTTTCCGGGAAGCCGCAACACATGTTATACGAACTGGATAACGGCGAAGGTAATGTTATCACGTTAGGAACTTTCTCTAAAATATTTATGCCGGGATTCCGCATGGGATGGGTATTGGCACATCCGACGATCATCGACAATTTCGTAAAGGCAAAACAAAATACGGATCTTTGTACTTCTGCATTCTTACAGAAGATTACCGTGAAATTCTTCCAAAAGAACTATTTCGATGCCAACGTGAAAAAAATTGTCGAACTCTATCGCAGCAAGTTAAATGCAATGATAGGGGCATTCGAAAAATACATGCCGGAAGGCGTTAGCTGGACACATCCGGAAGGAGGACTTTTCCTGTTTTTAACCTTACCGGAGCAATACGATGCCGAAGATCTTTTCAAGATTGCAATCGAAAAGAACGTTGCATTCGTATTAGGTACCGTTTTCTTCTGTAACGGGAAAGGCAAAAATACCATGCGTATCAACTTCTCTTATATGAGTGAGGAACAAAATATAGAGGGAGTGAAAAGGTTGGCCGAAGCAATTAAAGAGTTGTATGCAAAAAAATAAAATGATACACGATATATTTAAAACTAAAAGTTGGGGGAAACTCCGACTTTTAGTTTTTATAATAGATCCCTTGTATGATTTTTAAATCTTATCCATTATGAAAGTAGTTATTCAACGAGTTTCTCATGCCAGCGTCACCATAAAGCAGCAACTCTTTTCTACCATAAACAAAGGAATGCTGATACTTGTCGGGATACAATCGGACGACACGAAAGAAGATATCGATTGGTTAGCCTCAAAAATCACCAACCTTCGCATCTTTGACGATGAGAACGGAATAATGAATAAATCCATTTCGGAAACCGGAGGAGAGATTTTAGCCGTGAGTCAATTCACTTTAATGGCCCGCACTAAAAAAGGGAATCGCCCTTCCTACATCGATGCGGCACCTCCATCCATCTCGATTCCTCTTTACGAACAATTTGTCTCCACACTGCAAAAAGAGTTACAAAAAGAGATAAAAACCGGTCAATTCGGGGCTGAAATGGAAGTAGAACTCCTCAATGACGGACCGGTAACCATCATCATTGACAGCAAGAACAAATTATAAAACAGCTGATCGATAAACAGGCCTTTAACGAATGAAAAATATAGCTCTTAAAAAGAAATAAAAGAGTAAAAGAACGACAAATTCTAAATTATGGACTTGACAGAATTACAAACAGCCGTCGATACATGGATCAAGACTTACGGGGTAAGGTATTTCGGAGAACTCACCAATATGGCTATCCTAACGGAAGAGGTCGGGGAATTGGCAAGGGTCATGGCCCGAAAATACGGAGACCAATCCTTCAAAGAGGGTGAAAAAGACAATTTAGCCGACGAAATGGCGGACGTACTTTGGGTGTTAGTATGTTTAGCCAATCAAACAGGGGTAGATTTAAACTCTGCCATAAGTAATAATTTTGCCAAAAAAACAGCAAGAGATGTGAATCGACATAAAAAAAATCCGAAACTGTTTAAAGATTAAACGCATTTATCCTACTTTTGCGACAATATATAAAGTGTGAAATATGTGGATTAAGATTGCCGGCATTCTTCTTAGAAACCGGGTAGCTTTTATTATTGGCGTTTCCATTATTACCATCTTTCTGGCCTCACAAATCAGAAAGGTAGAAATGTCGTATGAATATGCCAATCTTCTCCCGTCAACAGACAGTGCCTTCCTCGATTATATCGATTTCCATGAAAAATTCGGACAGGAAGGGAATGTTATGGTTTTCGCCATTCAGGACACCTCCTTTTATGAAGTAAATAAACTCAACGACTGGATACAAATGTGCGATAACTTAAAAGCTTTACAAGGAGTTATCGCCTTAGTAGACATCACCCACTCGTTCAATCTCTGTAAAGATACGGCTAACCGCAAATTCGATATTAGACCCATATTTCCACATCAAATCAAAAGCCAAGCGGAGGCCGATAGCCTGTCCCGAATTGTAGAGAATCTGCCTTTTTACGACGGAACGCTTTTCAACAAGCAAAAAGCAATCTACGGCATGATGGTTTCCGTTTCGGCCGAGGTAATGAACTCTCCGGCCCGCGTAGGATTGGTCAAGGAGGTCTTAAAAATCACGGAAGCTTTTTCAGCCAGACACGAGCTTAAAATGCATTATTCCGGTTTACCCTACATCCGGGTCGTAAACGCAGAAAATATTAAGGGAGAGATGTATATGTTCATTATCCTCTCTTTACTGATCTCAACTTTTATCCTTTACCTGTTTTTCCGTTCTTTCCGAATCATCGGATTTTGTTTATTAATCGTACTTATATGCGTTTGTTGGACGGTAGGAGTAATGGCTATGCTCGGAATAAAAATCACGCTTTTAACAGCCATGTTACCTCCTTTATTAATCGTGATCTGTATTCCCAATATGGTATTCATGATTAATAAATTTCACGCCGAATACGACCGCCACGGAAACAAAATCAAGGCTTTACAGAGAATGATCCAAAAGATCGGGAACGCCTCTTTCCTTAGTAATCTGACCACGGCTGCCGGCTTTGCCACATTTATCGTCACTTCCAGCCAGATACTTGTTGAGTTCGGTATCACCGCTTCCATCGGTATTAGCTTTGTCTATTTGATTTGTCTAATCATGATTCCCTGCGTATTCAGCTTTCTACCGGACCCTGACAGCAAACAGATCAAGCACTTACACAATAAATTTATAAACAAGACTTTAAATAAAGTCATTGAAATCATTATTAATCATAGAAATAATGTCTATATTATTGCTTCAATTGTAGTTGTTTTAGGTTTTATCGGTATCTCCCTGATGAAATCCACAGGATACATGGTGGACGATTTGAAAGAGACCGATCCGATTCGACAAGACCTCGCATTTTTCGAAGATAATTTTGACGGTTTAATGCCTTTAGAAATCACGATTGACTTCAAAAAACCGAATCAAGTTATGAAGTTATCCAACTTGGAGAAATTAGATTTATTAGCCAAAGAACTCTCCCAAGACGAGGATATTTCAAAGCCTATTTCCATCGTGGAAGTTATTAAATTCGCCAATCAGGCTTTTTACAACGGGAAATCGGCCTATTATAAACTACCGAGCAACCAAACGAAAAATTTCATTTTAAAATACGCCTCCCAATCCACGGGGAGTATCGGGGGAAAAGCAAATTCATTCGTTGACTCCACCCTGAGAAATGTCCGGATGAGTTACCGCATAAAGGACATCGGCACCCAAAAAATGCAGAAAAAAGAGAATAAATTATACGAGATCATCGAGAAATATTTCCCCGGGGACCGATATGTCGTAAAGGTAACCGGATCAAGTATTATTTTCTTTAAAGGAACACAATATTTAGTCACGAATCTATTTACCTCCCTGTTATTAGCCATTATCCTTATCGCCATTTTCATGGCATGGATGTTCCGGAGCAAACGCATGGTGATCGTTGCCCTTTTGCCCAACCTTATTCCACAAATCATCACGGCCGCCATTATGGGATATTGCGGCATCCCGATCAAGGCCTCGACGATATTAGTATTCAGTATTGCTTTTGGTATCTCGGTTGACGGAACGATCCATTACCTGGCCAAATACAGGCAAGAATTACAAGGAACAAACTGGAGTATTCGGTCGTCTGCCGTTCTGGCTTTGAAAGAGACGGGACAAAGTATGATCTATAATGCCATTATTCTTTTCTTCGGTTTCGGAATCTTCGCCTTGTCGGATTTCGGCGGAACTGTTGCTTTGGGAATCCTCGTTTCCATTACCTTATTGGCTGCCATGCTCTCCAACCTCATCATATTGCCCTCCCTTTTGCTGACATTAGATAAGCATACGACAAACAAGACCTTTAAAGAACCGGTTATTCAAATTTTTGATGAAGAGGATGAAAGAGAGAAGTTAGATAAATCTTCCTGATTTTTCATTCGCGAGTCATTTGCTTATTCTACGGCGAATTTTTTAATAAAAAAAACCGGCTTGTGCCGGTCTTCAATTATTTTTTCATCTCTTTCAGAATATCATCCATCAATTGGGATGTCCCGATTCGAAAATAACGGGGAGTTACCCATTCTTTTCCCAAAACATGATTGACAATAGTCAGGTAACGAATAGCATTTTGTACTTTAGAAACACCTCCGGCCACTTTTACCCCCACCATTTTACCCGTTTGAGCATGATACTGGCGAACGGCTTCACACATCACATAAACAGACTCGGGAGTGGCATTTACAGGCACCTTCCCCGTGGACGTTTTTACAAAGTCAGCTCCCGCGTATGCACTAATCAATGTAGCGTTAAATATGCTCTCTATATCTTTCAACTCACCGGTTTCCAATATCACCTTCAACAAAACACCCTTGCAAGTTTCCCGGATAGCAACAAGCTCCTCGTATACTCTTTCGTAATTCCTTTCCAGAATATCTCCCACGGAAAGGACTACATCCACTTCATCCGCTCCAGCCGCAATTGCCGCTTTACACTCTGCAATTTTTACTTCCATAAAAGATTGGGAAGAAGGGAAACAGGCCCCCACGACCGTCGTTTTAATGGATGTTCCACTCAACCCGCTTTTTACAATCGAAGCATATTTGGGGAACACGCATACCGAAGCTACATCAGGTAATGCATTCTTTTTGGTTTTTTTCAGTAACTCCGCAACAAATTCCGTTACGGACTTTTCCGTATCGGTCACTTTCAATGTCGTATAATCCATACAGGTTATACATAGCTCGAAGTTCTCCATACAGTAGGCCTGAGCTATCTCTTTCTCGATAACTCCATCCAGCTCAAATTCTATCCGATCTTCTAAATTTGAAAAATTATAAGTAGCTAATATTCCCGATATATTTTCCATAAAATTCAATATTATTTCCCTTACAAAGCGACTGAAAATACCTATACGTAATTTCCCCGTGCCAGGTTTATTCTTCTCTAATTTTTACTAACAAACTTCTGCTTGTTTATTTTCAGTTCGACAAAATTACATAATACTTCCGAGATTTTTAAACAAATATCATGCAAAATATTTATTTTTGGGATGCGTAAACACTCACACAATCTATCAATTTATAATCAAAACCAAATGGCAACAAAATCAGAAATACAAACACCTTTGATGCAACAATACTATGCAGCTAAGGCTCAATATCCTGATGCTCTACTTCTCTATAGAATGGGAGATTTTTATGAAACATTCGGAGAAGATGCCATCACCACCTCAAAGATTTTAGGGATTACCCTCACGAAGCGATCTCATGGCTCCCCGGGAGACGTAGAATTGGCGGGTTTCCCCTATCATGCCATAGACACTTACCTTCCTAAATTAGTTCGTGCCGGTCAGAGAGTTGCAATCTGCGAACAACTGGAAGACCCGAAAAAAACCAACAAACTGGTTAAACGGGGAGTCATCGAACTGGTAACTCCGGGTGTTTCGTATAACGAGAATACCATTGACAATAAAAATAACGTATTTCTGGCCTCCGTCTATTTTACCAAAAACAAAGCAGGGATTTCGCTGCTGGATCTTTCCACGGGCGAATTTTTAACGACAGAGGGAACCCCTTCCACGGTAGACAAACTATTGAATAGCTTTCAACCGAAAGAAGTCTTATATCCTAAAGGCTCTGAAGCTTTATTCCATGAACTCTTCGGAAATAAATACTATACTTACCCGGTAGAAGCTTGGTTTTTCGAACCGGGATCTTCTGAAGACCGACTGAAAAAACATTTCGACGTCTCTTCCCTGAAAGGTTTTGGAATCGATAAGCTGGAATGCGGAATTGCCGCTTCCGGGGCGATTCTCTACTACCTGGATATGACCAAACACGAGCTGGTAGGCCATATTACCTCTATCGGACGAATCGACGAATCCACCTGTGTACTGTTAGACCGTTTCACGCTACGCAATCTGGAGATCCTGGAGTCGCTTCACGAAGGAGGCTGTTCGTTGGCCGATATCATCGACAGAACAATTACTCCCATGGGAAGCCGAATGCTTCGCCGTTGGATTTGTATGCCATTGAAATCTCCGGTAGAAATCAACGAACGGTTGGATATCGTAGAAAGCTTCATCCAACATGAAACCGAACGGCTCGAGTTGGAACAATTGTTACGGATCATCGGAGATTTGGAACGGTTAGCTTCTAAAATTGCCGTATGCCGGATCTCCCCGAGAGAAATGGTGCAATTGAAAGTTGCCCTGCAAACGTTGATTCCGTTAAAAAAACATTGCCAAAACATCAACAATCCGAAACTGACGCAATGGATAGAGCAATTAGACGAGTGCGAAGCTCTTCACCAAAGGATAGCACAACAAATACAGGAAGAGGCCCCCGCTCAACTGAACAAGGGAAATGTCATTGCCCCCGGGGTTAACACGGAGTTGGACGAGTTAAGAGAAATCTCTTCTCATGGAAAAGAACTTCTGCTTCAAATGCAACAACGCGAAATAGAAAAAACAGGTATCCCTTCATTAAAAATAGGTTTTAATAATGTATACGGCTATTATATCGAGGTGACTAAAACTCACAACAGTAAAGCCCCCGATACCTGGATCAGAAAACAAACATTAGTTAATGCAGAACGCTATATCACTCCTGAATTAAAGGAGTATGAAGAAAAGATTTTAGGAGCAGAAGATCGTATCCAGGAGTTGGAAAGTAGTATTTATAACGAATTGCTACTCGTTGCCTCTTCTTATATCAAAGCCATACAAATTAATGCTCATATCATTTCCCGAATCGATGCTTTAATTTCGTTTTCCAATGTATCCATCGCAAACCAATACCATCGTCCCGAAATCAACGACTCTTATTCCATCGACATAAAAGCAGGACGCCATCCGGTCATTGAAAAGCAACTTCCCCCCGGAGAAAGCTATATCCACAACGACCTGTTTCTGGATAATGAAAAACAACAAATCATCATTATCACGGGGCCTAATATGGCCGGGAAATCGGCTTTGTTACGTCAAACGGCACTCATCGTGATTATGGCACAAGCCGGCTGTTTCGTTCCGGCAGCTTCCGCAACAATCGGGTATATCGATAAAGTATTTACAAGAGTCGGAGCTTCCGATAACATCTCCCTGGGAGAATCCACTTTCATGGTAGAAATGAATGAAGCAGCCAATATATTAAACAACATATCCGATCGAAGCCTTGTACTATTCGACGAATTAGGAAGAGGGACCTCAACTTATGACGGAATCTCCATTGCCTGGGCCATCGTGGAATTTTTACACGAGCATGTCAAATACCGGACAAAGACCCTGTTCGCCACCCATTATCACGAATTAAATGAAATGGAACATTCATTCCCGAAAATCAAGAACTACAATGTTTCGGTAAAAGAAGTAAATAACAAAATCGTCTTTTTGCGTAAACTGATCAAAGGAGGTTCAAATCACTCTTTCGGAATTCAGGTAGCTAAAATGGCAGGCTTACCACAATCCGTCGTATTGCGGGCTTCTGAGATCTTAAAACAATTGGAGAATGATAAAAACAAAAGCGGAACCCTACAAAAGAACGTAAGCCAGATTGCCAATGAGAGAGAAGGTGTTCAGCTCAGTTTTTTCCAGCTGGAAGACCCCGTTCTTCTTCAGATTCGAGACGAAATCGCCGGACTGGATATCAACAGCCTGACTCCTCTTGAAGCATTGAATAAATTAAATGAGATCAAGAAGATTACCGGGATATAAAACTATTGAAAATTAAAATATTAGAGAATTAGTGGATCCCAATTTACAATTGAGGGGGGATAAACTCTCCGGGGATAATAATGTTCCGTTTTTATCCCTTCTCTCTTCAATCTTAAATTAGTTTAACACCCTAAATTCCCAATCACAGAATCAATTCATCTCTTAATCGTCAATTGAAAACGGTCATTTGACAATTTCCATATGCAGGATTACGACGTTTTCCAGAGGACGATCATTCGTATCGGTCTTTACGGCAGCTATTTTATCCATAACATCCAAGCCTTCGACGACTTCCCCGAATACGGTATATTGACCGTCCAAATGAGGGGTCCCGCCTATCGTAGTATATATTTCCTTCTGTTCAGGCGTTAATACCAACTCTTCTTGAACAAAAAGACTGTCGCAGGCATGAGATATCTCTTCCGTCAACCGATCCATCCCCTCCTGATCTTCGGCCTTTTGCAAGCGGGCATATTCGGTTTCATAACCTGATTTGATACGGTTATATAAAGCGATCTTTCTACGTTCATTAATCCGCTTCACGGTGTTATCCAGCTTTTCCGGTGAATAAACGACTCCTTGGACTATATAGAAATGTGAACCGCTGGACTTTCGCAGAGGATTTACCTCATCTCCTTCCCGAGCTGCAGCAAGTACGCCTTTTTTATGAAAATACCGAGGTTGAAACTCCGCATCAATCGTATACCCGTTATCGCCTTCTCCTAATAAAGCTCCCGATACCGCTCTCTTCGAATCAGGATCCCCAGCCTGTATCATAAAATTTTGAATGACGCGATGGAACAAAACGCTATCGTAAAATTGTTCTTTCACTAATTTCAAAAAATTATCCCGATGTTTAGGTGTTTCGTTATATAGCTTAACTTTCATATCTCCCAGTGTTGTGGATATTTTCACTACCTGTTCTTTCTGATTACTACAGGAGATACTGCCACAAAACAAGAGTATTATTAAAAAACATTTATTCATAAACCTGATTTTTAAATTAAAACGAATAATTTCATCGACAAAAATAGAGGAATTTGTTTTATTTACAATATTTTTGTACTCATCTTGGCTAACATATAAAAATAGACGATTATGAAAACTGTTTTAATTTTTACAACCGCTTTAATATTTGTTCTCTTATCGGCTTGTAAAGAAAAACAAACTCCGAAAAAAGAGACATCGGTACAAGTTGTTAAAACGGAAAACACGACCCCGCCTAAGGTAGAGGTAGAAAAACCGAAAGATGTAAAACCGGTAGTAAAAGAAAAAAAACACTATTTCCTGGTTGCCGGATGTTTTGAATATAAAAGTAACGCTGACAAACTGTGTCAAAGCCTCCAAAAAGAAGGTTTCTCCGATGCAGAAGTATTAAACTATTTTGAGAATCTCTATTTAGTTACCTATGAGGGATACGCTCAAAAAACAGATGCTCTTGTAGCTTTAAAGAATATACAAAAGGAGGCCAGTAAGCAAAAAACCTGGTTATACCACGTAAAATAATAAAGAAGAATGATAAAAATCTTATTATTTCTGGCAATACTCTTCCTTTTCAGTCATTGCCAGCATAATAAATTAGACCCTAAAGAATTGACAACGGCAAGTGTCATCAGAGATTTGTCTGCCGTTTTGAAAGACAGTATAGCTACGCGGAAAGAGGATACGACTGCCATACGAAAAGAGGATAGCGTCAATCCCTTACAAACGGAAATCCCGTCTCGGACAGATCGAATTATCACTTCTCCCACGGAAAATTATTACATTATCATAGCCAGTTATCCGGAACAATCATCAGCCGAAAAGAGATTGAATCGTTTAGTAGAACAAGGATACACAGAGTCCCGGATTATCACCAAAAATAATCGTTTCCGCGTGAGTGTCGCTCATTATAAGGATAAAGAAGAGGCCATTCGTCAGACAAATGATTGGAAAAAACGCCTTAACCGGGACGATCTCTGGGTAATTCGGTATTAATAAAGTGCGACTACGATAAAGACAGCTCCGTATAAAAATCCCAGGTAGACTTGGGCTGGAGTATGACATTTCAAATACAGCCTGCAACTTCCGAGAATCCCTGATAATAGAATCAGAAAGGATAGTGTATTCAATACATCCCCGAAATATTTGGTTCCCAAAATAAAAACGAAACCGCATAAAGCCCCTATCGCCATCATATGGATACTCATTTTCCAACAGATCGTGACAAACAAGAAGCCGGACAATAAAATAATGATAAGCAGATAAAACTGACGTACGATATGGACATAGGGTAACTCCCGAAGCAAATAAACAACGATAAAGAAACAGACAATCGTTATCAGAATCGGAAAAATACGCTCCTGTTTTTCCCACATGGCATAACTATCGATTAATCGCAAATATTTTAATAAGGGCAAACAAGCCAAAGGGATAAGAATGGGGCCTGTAATCGTCAGTAAATAAACCATGTATTGAGTCTGCGAAGGGATAAAGGAAAAAATAGTACCCGAATGAAAGATAATAAATAAGGCATACAAAGGAATCACCACAGGATGAACCAATAAGGACATAAGATAAGCAACATTTTTCATAATCAAACACTTCGTTAAATTATACTTCCCGTCTTAAACGAGCTACCGGAATATCCAATAATTGCCTGTATTTCGCAACCGTACGTCTGGCTATCTGATATCCTTTCTTATTCATTAATTCAACCAATTCATCATCCGTAAACGGTTTACGTTTGTTTTCCTGGTCGACAATCTCCTTCAATACATTTTTAATCTCTCCGGTACTTACCTCTTCTCCGCTACTGGTAGGCATACTCCCTGAAAAGAATTGTTTCAACGAGTATATTCCGAACCACGTTTGTACATACTTCGAATTGGAAACCCTGGAAATCGTCGAAACATCTAACCCTGTAATATCCGCGATGTCCCGCAAAATCATGGGTTTCAAACGACTTTCATCACCGGTCAAAAAGAATTGCTTCTGAAACTGGACAATAGCAGTCATGGTCAACATCAGGGTATTGTTACGCTGCTCTACGGCATCGATAAACGAACGAGCGGAATTCAACTTATATTTCACAAAAGAAACCACATCCTTTTTTTCTTTTGAAGTAGCACTTTTCTGATATTTCTCCAACAGATTCAGGTAAGACTTATTCAATCTCAACTCCGGAACATCTCCTGAATTAAGACTTAACTGCAATTCTCCATCTACAATATCCAAATTAAAATCCGGAATAATTTTTTCGGAACCGGAATTAACCGAATCCGAAACTTGTCCTCCCGGTTTGGGATTTAACTTCAATATCTCATCGATAGCCTCTCTCAACTCTTTATCCGAAAGCCGCATACGCTTGGTTATCTTCTCGTAATGCTTCTTGGAGAACTCTTCGAAGAAGTTTTCCAGAATCATCTGTGCATGACGTAAAGAAGGTGTCGGATTCCCTGCCAAACGACGTTTTATTTGTAACAATAAACACTCCCGCAAATCCCTTGCTCCCACTCCTGCCGGTTCAAATTCCTGCACAATATGCAATAAACGCAACACTTTCTCCTCATCTATCTCTATGCCGGCACCAAAGGCCAGATCATCCACGATATTTTCGATATCCCGCCGTAAATAACCGTCCTCATCCATATTACCGATGATGTATTCTGCGATCTTACGATCCATCTCGCTCAATGGCTTTACCCCCAATTGAGCGATTAAGTTCTCCCGAAAAGAGATACCTCCGGACAAAACAAAATCCCTCCCGTCGTCGTCTTTGGAAACATTTGAAGCCGACAGTTTATAATCAGGTATATCATCATCGTCAGTCAGGTAATCATCTAAAGAAAACTCATCTTCAACCGTATTATGGTCTTCCTCCTCTTCCGAGGTATGATCGTACTCTTCCTCTTCACCCTCTTCCCGATAATCCTCCTCATGATCCTGTTGCTCTTCTTCTCCCAGATCCAGCAAGGGATTCGATTCCAATTCCTCCTTTATTCTTTGTTCTAATTGATAGGTAGGAAGCTCCAGCAGTTTTATCAACTGAATCTGCAACGGATTTATTTTCAATCCTAATTTTTGTTGTAAACTCTGCTTTAGCATCTTTCTTAATCGTGATTTATAATGAAAGAGATTCAATCGTTATTTGAATCTCTTCCTATAATTAAAATTCTGCATTTTTCGGCGTCCGCGGGAAGGGTATCACGTCGCGAATATTCCCCATTCCGGTCACAAACAGTAATAGACGTTCGAATCCCAAACCAAAACCGCTATGAACAGCAGACCCGAAACGGCGGGTATCCAAATACCAACTCATACTTTCCACGGGAATCTCCACCTCTTTCATTCTTTTCACCAATTTATCATAATCTTCTTCCCGTTGAGATCCGCCAATGATCTCTCCGATTTGCGGAAAGAGCACATCCATTGCCGCCACGGTTTTGCCATCCGGATTCTGCTTCATATAAAAAGCCTTTATCTCCTTCGGATAGCCGGTCAGAATAACCGGACGTTTGAAGTGTTTTTCAACCAAATAACGTTCGTGTTCGCTTTGCAAATCCACACCCCAACCTGTTATCGGATACTGGAATTTACCATTCTTGTTTTGCTTGCTATTTTTCAATATATCGATGGCTTCCGTGTAAGTAACCCGTTCGAAATCATGATTCAGTACGAATTGCAATTTTTCAATCAGCTCCATAGAACGGTCTTCTGCTTTTTTATCTTTTTCTTCGTCTTGAAGACGCTTACTCAAGAATTGAAGATCATCCATACAATGTTCCAAAGCATAACGAATCAAATATTTCAAGAAATCTTCTGCCAGATCCATGTTATCTTTCAGGTCATAGAAAGCGGCTTCCGGCTCAACCATCCAAAATTCAGCCAAATGGCGGGTTGTATTGGAGTTTTCAGCCCGGAATGTCGGTCCGAACGTGTATATTTTTCCCAAAGCCATAGCCCCCAATTCTCCCTCCAACTGTCCGCTCACGGTTAAATTTGTCGATTTCCCGAAAAAATCCTGCTTAAAATCGACTTCTCCCTCCTCGGTCAAAGGCGGATTTTTCGGATCAAGTGTCGTTACCCGGAACATCTCACCGGCACCTTCGCAATCCGATGCGGTAATCAAAGGGGTATGTAAATAATAAAAACCGTTGTCATTAAAATACTGATGTATCGCGAAAGCCATTGCATGACGAATGCGAAAAACAGCACCGAAAATATTAGTCCGGAAGCGTAAATGGGCAACCTCGCGCAAAAATTCCAACGAATGCTTCTTGGGCTGAATCGGGAATTTATCCGGATCCGCTTCTCCTAAAACAACAATTTCTTTTGCCTGTATCTCGTGAGATTGACCGCTTCCGCTACTTTCCACCAGCATACCCTTTACATGAACGGCAGCTCCCGTGGTCACTTTTTTCATTAACTCCTCCGGGAAGTTATTCATTTCCACGACGATCTGTATATTATTTATCGTAGAGCCATCATTCAAGGCAATAAAATTAACTTGCTTATTACCGCGTTTGGTTCTGACCCAACCACTTACCTCAACCTCTTTGTCACAATCCTTAGACTGTAACAGCTCTTTGATTAACCTTTTTTTTGTGTCCATCATTTTACATTTACACCATTATCATTTTATATACACCGTGTTCTACCTAAAACACGGATGGGCAAAAATAATAAATTAAGTATCAATTCACAAATAGAAGCCTCATAGATTCATGTCCTAAAAAAGTTCTGTTCTAAAACCCTTTATAAGCTCTGAAAATTCACTTTAACGAAAGGAATCTTTTCCGATTTCAAACAAATAGTTCACTAAAAATTCCGTCAGAAACCAACCATCCCCGGGGAGACAATCGAATCGTATCATTCTCAACCTCTAAAAGTCCGTTTTCCATCCAAACAGGCAACTTATGCTTCACCTTGCTCCAATAAACGGCATACTCCCGTTCAAGTTGCTTTACATCCAGCCCCCACATTGTACGCAGATGCGTCATTATCCATTCGTTATACTTATCCCTATCGCTTAGTTCTTCCCGTTCGAAACATAGCCGATTTTCCCGCAGAGCATCCATGTACTTTTTCAAATGAGCTACATTCCATTGCCTGGATACCCCGTCGTAAGAATGGGCCGCAGCTCCCAAGCCAAGATAGGGACGTTGCATCCAATAAGAAGTATTATGTTTTGAATACTTACGCTCTTTGGCAAAGTTAGATATTTCATAATGCTCGAAACCGATATGTTTCAAGTAATCGGAAACTAATAGGTATTGTTCCGCCAGGAGGTCGTCATCTAACGGAATAAACTTTCCCTGGGTCATCAAACGCTCGAAAACGGTATTCGAATCGATACTCAGCAGATAAACCGAAACATGGGACACCGGCAATTTTTCAAGTATTTTCAAGTGATGCTCCACATTTGAAGAGGTGCTCCCGGGGAGGCCGATAATCAAATCAATTCCGATATTTTCAAATCCGGAATCAGCAGCCCGGCATACCGCCTCTTCTGCCTGACGAGCCGAGTGAGTCCGATTAATTTGCTTCAGTACTCTATCGTCGAATGACTGCACACCGATACTCAGACGATTAAAATCCATCTCTTTCCAAAACCTCAATTTTTCAACCGTGACATCTTCGGGATTCACCTCCAATGTACGCTCGGAGTCGGGAGAAAATTCCCAACCGGACTCTATTTCCCTTACTATTATTTCCAATTCTTCTACCTCCAGATAAGAGGGAGTACCCCCTCCGAAGTAAAGCGTATCAGTCTGTCGAGACGGTAAATACTCCCTCCTCAGTTCAACCTCCCGGCACAAAGCCCGAATATATCCTTCTTTCAGTTGCAGAGAAGCCACGGAGTAAAAACCACAATAAAAACACTTACTCCGGCAAAAAGGTATATGCACGTATATTCCCATGAATGAAACCATTATTGCCGACAAATTTAACAACAATTATTGCGTATCTCTCACATTGAATTATGAATTGTTTGCTACATTTGTAAAATTCTGGGGGATGTGTAAGTTAAAATTATAATCATGTTCAAGTTTATCACCTTCTTATTTTTATTAAGCCCTATCTATCTTCAGGCACAAACCATAATTCTGGGAAGAGTGGTGTCCAATTCGGGAGAAGCCGTCCGTGGGGTAAATATCTATTACGTGGAAGGAAAAACAGGAACGACGACAGACTCAACCGGACATTTCCGACTGGAATGCGAACTGCCATGTACCCTCGAATTATCGCATGTGAATTACCAAAAAGAGACCTATAAACTTCTAAACAACCGTACTTCCTTCGTGATTGTCTTACGAAATAAACACAACAATTTAAAAGAGGTCATCGTGACCGGCTTTCCGGCCAGCGGTAAAATTTTCGCCTCATCGAACAACATAGAACGAATCCCGGCCATCCTCGGAGAACAAGACATCCTGAAATACCTGGCAACCTTACCGGGTATCATTACTACCAACGCCTTAAATTCAGGGATATACGTCCGGGGAGGCAACAGCAACGAAAACGGATTTCTAATTAATGATATGCCTATTGCCAATCCGGATCACCTGACCGGCATCCTTTCCACTTTCGACCCTTACATCATCAACAACTCGACCCTGTATAAAAGCGGGTTTCCGGCCCGATACAACAGCTTCCTCTCGTCTTATATCAACATGAGGCCGGAACAAGGAAACAAACAAAATTACGAAGGAGAAATCACGTTAGGATTAGTCTCTTCATCTATAAAGGCTCAGGGACCGATTATAAAAAACAAGACCTCTTTCGCCGTATCTCTCAGGACATCCTATCTTGAGCACATTGCTAACGTATATAATCAAACCATTAAAGACCAACAAGAGCCCAACTATATGCCGGAATATGGTTTCAGCGATGCAACCGTCAGTCTGGATTCCAGGATTTCCGACAAATGGCGAATGAATGCATTCGGATTGTTCACCATTGATAATTTAAAAATGAAGCTAAGCGACCATATCCAATACAAATTCAATTGGCATACTTTATCCGGTATCGTAAACACAACTTATGCCCCATCCTCCGACCGACTTTGGAGTTTGCAGGTCGGAATGAATACAGCTTACAGCAAAGGGGATGCAACCGGCAGCATCCCGATGGGAGGAGGTAATCAACATTACTCCTTTCTTTCGAAGCTCTCCTATTCCCGTTCCTTTTCAGAACGGGTACAATTCAATGCCGGAAGTAAATTCGAGTATTCCCGCTTTGAAACGGCAAACAAAATGGATGATTACCACAACGTATTAATTAAAAGTTCGGATAAATCATTTAATCTATATGAGTTATATACAGATATAAACTACCAGATAAACTCTTACTTTAGCATGAACGGAGGGGTTAATTATCAATTTTACCAAGGGGCGACCCGTCAACATACAATCTCTCCCCGTTTCAAAATCAGCTATACCCAAGGAGGTTTTACCCTTTGGATGGATTATGCCAAGACCGCTCAATATTTGAGTCTTTACCCCTATTTTACGGTGAAGACCCCCATCGACATCTGGTATCCGCTGGAAAAAGACTCGAAACCGGCGATCTGCCATCAATATTCCATCGGAATAAATCAGGCCATTAGTCAAATTTTCTCCATCTACGCCGGAGTCTTTTATAAAGACATGCGCCACGTAAAAGATTTCGCTTCCGATATAAAAACGGAATACACGGCATTAACGGACAATCAGATCGAAGGGAAAGGGCACGCGAAAGGATTCGAAATAGATTTCACCTTGAGTAACAGAGCCTTTTATGCTCACGCCAACTACACCTTATCGGAATCCAAAAGGCAATTTAAGGAGATCAATAACGGCAGATCTTTTTACCCTCCTTACGATGTTAAACACAATATCATTATCAACTTCTCCTACAACCTCTCGCCGCGCATCACATTGAATGCGCTCTGGTCTTTCTCCTCTGGTGTTTACACCACTTTCCCCGTCGGAGCGGTTATCGCACATAATATTACGGATATTCTGGATCATCCTGTTCTTATCCCGGTCTATACAGATCGTTATAATTATAAACTCCCGAACAATCATCGATTAGACGCGGATATTAATTACAAGTTCAATTTCCGGAGTCTCTTTTTCAAACTGACATTAGGTGCCTATAATATATACAATCAGTCCAATCCCTCATTTATTTATTTCAGACCGGAACGTACGGGACAGACGGGGACAAAATTTGTACCCAAATCCAAGGTAATGTTGCCGTTTATTCCGTATATTTCGCTACGTTTAAGATGGTAACATGATGAAAAAAAGTATACTGTTAGGAATTTTATTCTCCGTTTACGCTTGTATCCCGGAAGAAGACCTCCCCATAAAAAATATGGGAAGTGTTTCCGGCTACTTTATCGAGTGTTATTGTAAACCGGAAGAAGCCTTCTCTTTAAGTGCTATTCCCGTTTTACCCATATCGGGCAATCTGGCTCCGGATTTTTCGATAGAATTCGATGTCTCCATACAGGCAAACGAGCTGATCAAAATGGAACACGTTATATTCACTCTCCCGGGCTCTGATTTCATTTACAATTACGGGAGTGAAAAAAGACTGGCGCCCGGTAACGACACCCTTTATTTAAAAATAATAACACCCGAAAAAAATCAGATAACAGCTCAAACAGCCGTCCCGGAACCGATCAAAATAAATTCATATCAAATTAAAGATAACGTTGCCAGCATCCGTTTTTTTACTTCGGAAGACCCGACACAAAATTACTATATCTATACGCTTCAACTTTCTGCCAACGATTCGATATTCAGAAAAGAGGTTTCCTACCTGAATCTCAGTCATTACAAATCGGCTTCCACCATAAAACGTCGTATCGTCTGTTCACAAATCGCGGATGCGGATGTAGCCTTTATCAGTTTGATGCGCATCACGAAAGATTGTTACAACTATCAGATATCCTTAAATGAAGCCAATAGTGCGAATCAGGGAAGTATCACTACTCCGGTTCCCTTAGAGGGAAATATCAAGGGTGCTCTGGGGATCTTCACCTGTTACACGGAAGACACTCAAAGTGTCGTCCTCAAATAAACAAACACTTCATATTCAAACTTTTTACCGCAAACTTTTTGAATACCGGAAATTTTATGTAATTTTGCCCCTCATTTTGGAGTGGTCTATTCAAAAAGAATGCAGGAGTGAACCTTAGCCATTTACCTTGCATCACAGATCCGAGGATGAAAACGTTCAACAGTCGCCCGACTAACCTCGTTTGTTTTCACCGAAAGGAGATGCTACAATAAACCACAAAGAAAAGACAAACAGAAGTATAATTTTAATTAAAAAAGAAGTGGATCAGATTAGTTACAAAACAGTTTCCGTCAATAAAGCCACCGCAAAAAAAGAGTGGGTTTTAATTGACGCGGAAAATGAGGTTTTGGGACGTCTTGCTTCAAAAGTTGCGAAACTTTTAAGAGGCAAGTATAAACCCAGCTACACACCTCACGTGGATTGCGGAGACAACGTAATCATTATCAACGTAGAAAAAGTACAGTTAACCGGTAAAAAAATGACCGACAAACAGTACATCAGACACACCCAGTACCCCGGTGGACAACGAATTTCAACGCCGCAACAGTTGCTGGCAAAACACCCGGAAAGAATCATCGAGCACGCCGTTAAAGGAATGCTTCCGAAAAGTCGCCTTGGCAGAGCTGTTATGAAAAACCTTTACTTGTACGCCGGTACGGAACACAAGCAAGAGGCTCAACAGCCGAAAGTAATTGATTTAAACTCACTTAAATAACAAGGTATGGAAGTAATTAACGCAATCGGTAGAAGAAAAACAGCGGTAGCACGTGTTTATCTCAGCGAAGGAAAAGGCAATATTACGATCAACAAAAGAAATTTGGAAGAGTATTTTACCTTGCCGACCCTTCAATATATCGTAAAACAACCGCTTGAATTGTTAGGAGTAACCGGACAATATGATATCAAAGTAAATCTTGATGGAGGTGGCTTTAACGGTCAGGCAGAAGCATTACGTTTAGGAATTGCCAGAGCATTGGTGAAAATCAATGCAGAAGACAAATCAAAATTAAGAGCAGCAGGATTCATGACCAGAGATCCGCGCGAAGTGGAGCGTAAGAAACCAGGTCGTCCGGGTGCTCGTAAGAGATTCCAGTTCTCTAAACGTTAATGGAGGTTTAGTATCTAAATTGGCGGGACTTCTAACGCGAACTACCCGGCAATTGATTCAATTTAAGAATGTAAACTTTATAAAAAAACAAAAATGTCAAATACAAATTTCGACGAATTATTAAATGCAGGTTGTCACTTCGGACACCTTACCCGTAAATGGAATCCCAAAATGGCTCCGTATATTTTTATGGAGCGTAATGATATCCACATCATCGACCTGAACAAAACAGCTATTATGTTGGATAAAGCAAGTGCCGCTTTAAGACAAATCGCTAAATCAGGTAGAAAAATTCTGTTTGTAGCAACAAAAAAACAGGCTAAGGACATTGTTGCTGAAAAAATTTCTAATATCAACATGCCGTATGTAACGGAAAGATGGCCGGGTGGAATGTTAACCAACTTCCCGACAATCCGGAAAGCCGTGAAAAAAATGACGACCATTGACAAAATGGAAAAAGACGGAACTTTCGATCATCTTTCAAAACGGGAAAAACTCCAGATCTCTCGTCAAAGAGCTAAATTAGAGAAGAACCTGGGTAGTATCGCTGATCTTACCCGTCTTCCGGCAGCCCTTTTTGTTGTTGATGTTATGAAAGAATACATCGCCGTTAAAGAGGCAAATACTCTCGGAATTCCGGTATTTGCGATGGTTGACACGAATTCAAATCCGGACGGAATCGACTTCGTAATACCTTGTAATGACGATGCTTCGACTTCTATCTCATTGATCATTGACAAAGTTGCTTCTGCCATTAAAGAAGGATTAACCGAAAGAAAAGTAGAGCGGGAAAAAGAAGGCGGAGATAAAAAAGCGGTGGTAGAAAAAGCAGAGAAAGTAGAAGATCAGGAGGAAGTAGAGGTAGAAGAATCAGCTTCTGAAGAAGAAAATTAATTTACGATCTTACAGACTTACGATTAATATCGTAAGTCTGCCTCTGTAAATGTTCATTTACAAATTAAAAAAAGGAGACAAATGGAAATAAAAGCAGCAGACGTAATGAAGTTGCGTAAAGCAACAAACGCCGGAATGATGGACTGTAAACACGCTCTTCAGGAAGCTGAAGGTGATTTTGACAAAGCAGTAGACATCATCCGTAAAAAAGGTCTGGTTATTGCCAGCAAACGTGCTGACAGAGATGCTAAAGAAGGATGTGTATTAGCTAAAACCAACGGAAAAAAAGCCGTGATTGTTTCACTAAATTGTGAAACGGACTTTGTGGCTAAGAATGAAGGTTTCATCGCTTTTACAACCCGTATTCTGGAAGCAGCTCTTGCTAATATGCCGGAAAATCTGGAAGCCCTGTTAAACATCCCATTAGACGGAAGAACGATTGCAGAACAGATTGCCGAGCAAACAGGTGTTATCGGAGAAAAGTTAGAGCTGAGCTATTACGGAAAATTAGAAGCCGAAGCTTCCGTCGTATATATTCACCCGGGAAACAAATTGGCTACGGTAGTAGGCTTCAACAAAGAGGCCGACATGCAAGCGATGAGAAACATCGCCATGCAGGTAGCGGCAATGGCCCCTGTCGCATTGGATAAAGAAGATATTCCTCAGAGCGTGATCGATCACGAAGTGGAAATCGGTCGCGAGAAAGCTCGGGAAGAAGGAAAACCAGAAGCTATGTTGGATAAAATCGCACAAGGACGTCTGAACAAATTCTTCCAGGAATCAACTCTATTAAATCAAGTTTACGAACAGGACGGAAAAATGTCCGTGAGAGAATACTTGAAGAGTATCGACAAAGATTTAACTGCAACCGGATTTTTACGTTTCACACTGAACGCTTAATCTCAGGTCAGATTAATCCATATAAAAACAGGCTGCATAGGCCTGTTTTTTTCATGAAAAACGCCGTGTCACAGAAAAATTACACTTACATATTATTAGATTTAGACGGAACCGTCACGGATTCCATGCCAGGCATCACCAGATCCGTACAATATGCTTTATCCTGTTTCGATATTCAGGTAACGGATATCAACACCCTACAAAAATTTGTAGGCCCACCCCTGAAAGAATCCTTCATGGAATACTATCACTTCAGCGAAAAGATGGCCATGAAGGCTATTGAGGCTTACAGAAAACGATTTGAAAAAATCGGGATATATGAAAATAGCGTATATCCGAGCATAGAATCTTTACTGAAGGAGTTAAACAAAGCAAAAAAGAAAGTGATGTTAGCCACTTCCAAGCCGGAAATCTATGCCCGGCAAATACTGGATTACTTTCATCTTACCCCCTATTTTACATTTATCGGAGGAAGTAGTCTCGACGGCTCCATCTCTCAAAAAGATCAGGTCATCCACCTTGTTCTGGAAAGAAATAAGATAAACGACAAAAATAAAGCCGTTATGGTGGGAGACCGAAAACACGATATAGAAGGAGCAAAAAAAACGGGACTTGACTCCGTGGGAGTTCTATACGGATACGGAGACCGGCAAGAACTGAGTCTGGCCGGAGCTAACTATATCGTACAGGATATCAAAGAACTTTCTTATTTACTGTTAAACGAAAGATAAATCATTCCAAGAGAAAAACATCCTCTCTTTGTATCTGAAAGGAATCGTAATCCGTATAACTTTCATTCACATTATAATGAAAGAAAATGATAAAAGAGATTGCAACGATAATTTTCGACCTGGGAGGGGTATTGATGGACTTGGATAAAAATGCTTGTATACGGGCATTTCAAGCTATAGGCTTTAAAAATATAGATGAATATTTAGATATTTATGTTCCCAAGGAAGGTGTCTTTAAACAGTTAGAACAAGGGCAAATCGGCATCGATGAATTTCATGAAGGAGTCCGAGAACTTATCGGCAGATCGGTAACAGACGAAAGTATAGACCATGCTTACCGGGAGATGCTGGCTGGCATACCGGAATACAAAATGGAGATGTTGAGACAATTAAAGGAACAGTATCAAATATTATTGTTAAGCAACACGAATCCGATCATGATGAATTATGTCCGGGATACCTACTTTAAGGACGAAGGGTTAAGCTGGAAATATTATTTCGACAACTTATTTCTTTCTTACGAACTAAAAATGACCAAACCGGATCCCGCTATCTTTAAGGAGGTAATCCGTCGCTCCGGGATTCATCCCGAAACCACCCTCTACCTGGATGATTCCCCCCAAAATATAGAAGCCGGAAAATCTTTCGGGCTTAAAACCTATCTGGTTCAACCACACGAAGACTTTCGGTTCCTATTCAACAAGTAGGCTTATCTCTTTTCAATAACCGTAACGTAACGTACAAATTTCGGAGAATGCCATTTCGTGTTTTTCTTTCTGGCGTTATTGTCATATACGTCTACCAATCGAAGGTTCACCCGTTCCCGTACGGATCCGGGCAATACATCTTCGGCAGGACGGCCGGAAACAAGTACGATAGGAAGCGAATCCAGAAGAGTCGTATCCTTCCCGGCATCCCACGGTAAAATCCGGCGACCGGCTTCGTATACCAACTCCATTCGCAATTCTTCATCCTGAGGATAATAAAAAGGTAACTTATTAATACTTTCGATCTCCCTGACTGCACGTATACTTTTTATCTCCTCATTATTAAACATCGTCGCCACCGAATTCATCAACAAGGTCTCCACAAGAATCAACAAAATGACCATTCCCGTAAAAACTTTCAAAGGCTTTAACCTTATTCCTCCCACAAAAATAGAATAAGAGACTAACAAAAAGAAAAAAGAGACCACGATATAGTAAACCCAACCGATTTGCCGGGTTTGAAAAAACAATACATACAATGCAACGGGCATCCCCAATGCAATGACCGCAGGCAGGAAAGCATTTATCCGGAACACGATCTTGTCGCTCTTCGTCAAACTCTTTCCCTTGACGGCCATAAAAATATACATCACATAATGTGCAACCACCATAGCGGAAGGTATAAGCAACGGTAATAAGTAGCGCGTTTTCTTTTCCGGAAAACAAGAAAGCAAAACCAAAGAGAGCAGCGTCCAAACAATAGCCAGCTTATACTCTTTCTTTAAGATAATCTTACGCTTTAACCAAGGCCAACATAGTCCTGTCAATAAAAACAAGGACCAAATACCGGACTCCGTAAAGAATTTCCAATAATAATACCAGGGACGAACATTCCGTTCTATCCAGGCCGTGGACTCTTTAGCCATCACGAATAAAGCCATATCTTTATGGAAAACATATAAATAGAGCGGCCACCAGAAGCTGATCAGAATACAAATCAGAACCATCAGTAATACAGGCCATAATTTATGTCCGAATTTCGGACGATAAATAAAGAAATAGGATATCAGGAAAGGTAAAAGAAGCGCATAAAACGAAACCGGCCCTTTGCCTAAAAAAGATAATCCCAGTAATATCCCGGCCACACAAAAATCCCACCACCTCGTCCGTATCGCCGCCATTCCGCGGTAAAAAAAGAATATGGCTCCTAACATAAAACTATGACAGTAGATATCCCACGTCGCAACCCTTCCCTGCATGATCACATTAAATGACGTCGCAAGTACCAAGGCCGACAGTAATCCGAATAATTTATTTTGAGTCAATGCAGAAGCAAAAAAATAAAGGAAAAAGACCATTATCGTTGCCATGAGTCCGGCAGCCCCCCGTTGTAACGCAATATTATCCGGGCTTATCATATTAATACCTGCTGCTATCCAAGTAGGTAAAGGAGGCTTTTCCAGACGAAGTTCTCCGTTCATGGTAGGCACTAACCAATTATCGTAGGTTTCCATCTCATGAGCCGTTACGAGGTTGCGCGATTCCATTATATCGACGAATATCGCATCATTGTTCACAAAAAAAGCAAACCAGCAAACAACAAGAATAAATAATATATGAATCAAATTTCTTTTTTGCATAACACCAAATAATTATTTGTTTGAGCCAGAGCGCAAATTTAAAATAAATTAAATAGAGAAGCGATAGAATGAGGGAAGAAATGAACGCAAATATTTTTTTGCAAAAAAATTAATCCATGTAACAAAAAAGGAATGTTTTAGTATATAAATTTGTACTTCGTTTTTAAATCTGACAAAAAAAGGAAAATATGAAGATCGAACGGTATTTTCTTCTGTTCATATTGGTTTTACCGGCCTTATTATTACGAGACTTTACACCGAATAATGAATTAAAATACTTAAGCATCGCGGATGAAGCCATTCGAAACGGAGATTGGCTTACCTTCTATAATCACGGAACGATTTACGCGGATAAACCTCCCTTGTATTTCTGGATTATCATGCTTTGCAAAATCTTGTGGGGCAAACATTCCATGTTCCTTCTCTCCCTGTTTTCGGTTATTCCAGCTCTTGTAACCATAGGCATAATGGATCGCTGGACTCGGGAGTGTTCCTTATCATCCCGTTGGAGCGTAGCATTACTATTATTTACCAGCGGACTTTTCCTAGGATCTGCCCTCGTGTTAAGAATGGACATGATGATGTGTATGTTTATCACGTTATCTCTCTATATTTTTTACAAGCGATACACGGATCAGGAGCGGAAACCCAATCATTTCTGGTTACCCTTCTGCATATTTATGGCTCTTTTTTCAAAAGGCCCTATAGGCATTATCGTTCCCGTATGCTCCATCGTCGTTTTTTTAATACTAAAAAAGGAGATTCGCCAATTCGGAAAATTTTTAGGATGGAAAGAATTTACCGTATTAGCAACATTGTGCCTTGTATGGTTCGGATGTGTATTCCGGGAAGGGGGATATGAATATCTATACGACCTGCTGTTTCACCAAACCATAAACCGGGCCGTAGATTCTTTCCAACATAAAGAACCCCTTTGGTACTACGGTATAACCATATGGTATGCCTTAGCCCCCTGGTCTCTCTTCTATATCCTGATTCTTGTCACGGGTATTTGGAAAAGACTCATCACAACCGACAAAGAAAAATTTTTCTTTTCCGTTATCGCCACAACATTCATTATATTATCGTTATTCAGCTCTAAATTAGACATCTACTTACTGCCGATATATCCTTTTGTCGCCTATCTTTCCATACTGCTTTTTCCCAAAATAAAAGAGAAATGGATCCGTTTCACCCTGTATATTCCCATTATCTTATTTATTCTTGCTCTTCCGGTCTCCTTTTTCCTAACCGATCAAATCGAATTTATCAGGCCTTTTTGTATTCGCCTGGGTATCGGAATTTTATCCGTTAGTGCCCTGTTTGCCTTTGTTTATTTACGTCGACATAACATTCTTCGGGCAATTCAAGCGGCAGCCTTAGGATTATTGATCTCTATTTTTGTCAGCTCTTTTGCTTTTCCGAAGCTGAACCCGACTCTCGGTTTTTCTGCTTTAACCCAAAAAGCCTTAGAAATCATTAACAAAGGCTCGATTGAAGACCTTTATTTTTACCGCTTCCGAAGCGGAGAAAACATGGATGTTTACCTTCACCGTCCCCTTTTTAAAATAAAAGAAAAAGAGGAGATGTTCCGCGTTTACGATAAAGGAAAAAATCTCATCTTCATTAAGATATGGGATGTTCAAAAATCTCCGGAATTAAGAGAATGGTTATCTCGTACGCGCTATACAGCCATCGGAAAATTTTACATCATCGAAAAACCGAACTGAGAAATCAATTCTCTTTACAAGAAAAAGAGAGGTAAATATTTCGGCTATAAGCGATAAAACCTGTTGATTGCCCCAGAATTAACACGGGATCACGTCGATAAATAGCATAAGCGACAATGATGAGCGACCCTACCAGGCTGATTACCCAAAATCCCAAAGGAAGCAAAGACTCGTCTTTGTGTCTGGAATAAAACCATTGGTAAACAAACCGTAAGGTAAAAATAATTTGTCCTAACGATCCAAATATCAACAACCATAACGGAATAGAATCATTTCTGAAAAACTGTTCTACAAACGCCTGTGCATCCTTTAATAGATAAAGAACGGCCACAACGGGCGTTACCAATAAAAGCATTCGGACGATCCCAGGCCATTTTTTCCATTGATCCTTTTTATCCAGGTTCCAGATATAGATGTAATAAGCAACAAACTGCCCGAGTATAATGGCAAAATCATTTCTAATCCATCCGTAAATAAACAAAAGATAGGAGCCTACTAAACTAAGCTGCCAGAAAATAGTCGGAGAAATAACCCGTTTCGCCCTTTCCGATAAAATCCATTGCAGTAATATGCGGGCTGAAAAAAACAGTTGGGCCAAAAAACCGATGACATACACCATGCCGTTACGCTTTAAATTAAACCTTTAATTTACCTTTTGATTACAAATTATTTTCCGCCATTTGGTAATTGATGTAACGCTTTTTCATCCAACGGTAAGCAAAACAATCCTTAAAAGGTCCTACCAGGCGATTTGCCAAATTATATTTAGATTTACCCGCAATTCGAGGAAAATGTTTCACGGGAACCTGTTTTACTTTCCCGTTTTGAAGTTGAATCAAAGCCGGAAGGAAGCGGTGCATCCCTGTGAAAAAAGGAATCCTTTTCGCGTAATCCGCACGTAAAATCTTCAAAGGACATCCGGTATCCTCCACTCCGTCATGAGTCATCATCCGGCGAAAGCCATTGGCAATTTTCGAAGACATGTTTTTTACCAGACTATCCTTTCTTCCGGTCCGAATTCCCATTACCATCTCGTACTCATCCGCATATTCCAATAAACGGTTGAAATCGGCAGGTGTCGTTTGTAAATCAGCATCAATATAACCGACCCACGGTGAAAAAGAGTGATCGATTCCCGCTTTCATAGCCGCACTTAACCCTCCGTTACGAGCCAAGTTCATAAAAAAGAAATTCGCATTCCTGGAACATACTTCACGAATCAGCCGCTCACTATCATCTTTCGAGCCGTCATTAACAAATAAAACACAAGAAGAAACTTTCGCCGTTTTCAAAAAATCACCCAACTCTTCTTCCAATCGCAAAATATTTCCCTCCTCATTATATACCGGAACGATAATGGTTAACTGATAGTTTGCGGTTTTATTCATAAGCTCAAAAATTTAAATGCTCGAATTAAATTATAGTTACGACAAAATTGTTTAGCTTTGTTGTTTGTTTTACGGTCATTCAATATCGTAATATTACTATATTCAGATTATTTTGTTTTCAAAACTAAACGGACAAAGATATGCAATATAACCGAATTTTATTAAAACTCAGCGGAGAATCTTTAATGGGAGAACAAAAATACGGCATAGATACCGCTTGTTTAGAAAGCTATGCTCGCCAAATTCATGAAATAGCAAGTTTAGGCATTCAGATTGGGATTGTCATCGGAGGAGGAAATATTTTTCGGGGTTTAAGCGGTACAAACAAGGGGTTCGATCGGGTAAAAGGCGACAGCATGGGCATGTTGGCCACCGTTATCAACAGTCTTGCCTTGAGCTCCGCCTTAGAAAACGAAGGTTGTAAAAATAAGGTGCTTACGGCTATACGTATGGAACCAATCGGAGAATATTATTCAAAAGCAAAAGCCGTGGAATATCTGCAAGAAGGTTACGTCACGATTATCAGCGGCGGCACGGGTAATCCTTATTTCACCACAGATACGGCAAGCAGTCTCCGGGCTATTGAAATCGAAGCCGATGCCATGTTAAAAGGAACGCGGGTAGACGGCATCTATACCGCAGACCCGGAGAAGGATCCGACTGCCGTAAAATTCGACAAAATCACGTACGATGAAATTTACACCCGGGGATTGAAGGTAATGGATTTAACGGCAACGACCATGTGTAAAGAGAATCATCTCCCTATCATCGTTTTCAATATGGATGTCCCCGGTAATCTGAAGAAGGTCATGACAGGTGAAAACATCGGAACTATCGTTTATTAAATTAAGAGTTTAAACGGAAAAGAGAGCATTCTTTTCCTGCTTTAGAGACTATTTGATCGTGAATAAAAATATATTAGAAACTATCAACTCGCCTGCCGACTTAAAGAAAGTCCCAGAAGACGATTTAATTCAACTTTGCCAGGAACTCCGTCAGAAAATTATCGACGAATGTTCCGAACACCCCGGCCATTTCGGTGCAGGTCTGGGGGTTGTTGAGCTTACGGTAGCTTTACATTATGTTTTCGACACCCCCTACGACAACCTGATATGGGACGTCGGACATCAGGCTTATCCTCATAAAATATTAACCGGGCGGAGAGAAAATTTCGACACGAACCGTCAATATAAAGGAATTAGCGGATTCCCGAAACGAAGTGAAAGCGAATACGATTCTTTCGGGACCGGGCACTCTTCGACCTCTATTTCCGCCGCATTAGGTATGGCTGTAGCAGCCAAATTAAACGGGGAAAAAGACAGACTTTCCGTGGCCGTAATCGGAGACGGGGCCATGACCGGAGGAATGGCTTTTGAAGCATTGAATAACGCGGGAATAAACAATGCCAACCTTTTGGTTATTTTAAACGACAATAATATGGCCATCGATCCGAATGTCGGTGGTATGAATGAATATTTATTGGATATCTCCACATCTAAAGCTTACAATAAGCTAAAAGAAGACGTTTGGCGAATTTTAGGGCGATTGAATAAAATCAGTCCGGGAGCGCGTAATTTTATCCAAAAAGTTGACAATAGCGTAAAATCGCTCTTACTTAAACAAAGTAATCTGTTTGAAGCTTTAGGATTCAGGTACTTCGGGCCGGTAGACGGTCACGATGTAAATCACCTGATTAAAGTACTCCGGGATCTGAAAGAGATTCAGGGACCCAAATTATTACATTGCATTACCGTTAAAGGCAAAGGGTTCAAGCAAGCCGAATTGGATCAAACAACCTGGCACGCCCCCGGAAAATTCAACAAGGAAACAGGTGAACTGATCAAAGAAAACAAACCCGATACACCCCCCAAATTTCAGGATGTATTCGGACATACTATTTTAGAACTGGCCCGGAACAATGAAAAAATCGTGGGCATTACACCGGCCATGCCTACGGGTTGTTCTCTCAACATTATGATGAAAGAGATGCCGGACCGTTGTTTTGATGTCGGTATTGCCGAGCAACATGCCGTAACTTTTTCTGCCGGACTTGCCACACAGGGATATATCCCCTTTTGTAATATTTACTCCTCTTTCATGCAGAGAGCGTACGATCAGGTTATTCATGACGTGGCGTTACAAAAGTTACACGTTATTTTTTGTCTTGACAGGGGAGGGCTGGTCGGAGCAGACGGAGCCACGCACCACGGGGCCTATGACTTGGCTTACTTCCGTTGCATCCCGAATATGACGATTGCCGCCCCGTTCGACGAGGAAGAGTTGCGCAATATGATGTACACGGCTCAACTTCCGGATAAAGGTCCTTTTTCGATCCGTTATCCGCGCGGTAACGGTTCCATGCTTCATTGGAAGACTCCGTTCAAAGAGCTCGAAATAGGAAAAGGAAGATGCCTCATCGAAGGAGACGACATAGCCATACTGTCTATCGGTGCCATCGGGCGAGAAGCTATAAAGGCAATAGAAAAAAATCCCTCCCGGTCGGTTGCATTATACGATATGCGCTTTCTTAAACCCTTAGATACGGAGCTACTGCATTCGGTTTTCAAAAAATTTTCCAAAATCATCACGTTGGAAGACGGAACAACCATCGGCGGTTTAGGCAGTGCTATTCTCGAATTTATGGCCGACCACGGGTATTCGGCCAAAGTAATTCGATTAGGTATCCCCGATCATTTTATAGAACACGGTAGTCAACAGCAATTATATCACGAGTGCGGATTTGACGCGGAAACAATTTATAATTATATTTGTTCGATATAGCGTTTATTCAACCAGGCCATGAAAGCAGAAATCTTATTACCGGACAACATCGAATGTATTGCCAAATTCAAGAAGACATTTAAGAATGTGGCCGATCAGGAAATTGAAAAGTTACTTGCAGATAACGTAATCAAACACTATAAAAAGGGTGAATTTATCTACAACGAAGGCTCTCGAATAAAGGGTTGTTATTTCCTGTATTCCGGAATCGTAAAGATTTTCCAGACCGGTAACGAAGGAAAGGATCAGATCATTCGGTTCGGGAAAGAAGGAGACATCTTCGGGTTCCGGTCCGTTATCCGTAAAGAGTCAGCTTGTACTTCCGTAGAGACACTATCGGACTGTATCTTATGTTATATACCGGATGCGTCCTTGGTACATATGATCACCAATAGCCCTAACTTTGCCTACGAGATGATGCAAATAGCCTGTAAAGAATTAGGTGACGCAAATCGCTACATCAAAGATATCGCTCAAAAATCCGTGAAATCAAGACTGTCAGAAATCTTGCTATTAATTGCCGGAGATTTCGGCATGGAGGACGACGGAACATTAAAACTAAGCGTTACCCGGGAAGATTTAAGCAATTTTGTAGGCACGGCAACAGAAACCCTTATCCGGCTGCTTTCGGATCTGAAAAACGAAGGACTCCTTGAATCCAAAGGACGAAAAATTAAATTACTGAATATCGATAAATTAAAAAAATTGGCAGAATAACCTTTACCAAACCTACCCTCCCATCATAATTAAAAATTATAGCACCCGGGGACGGGTACAATGTGCTATTCCTCGACAATTGCAAATCAGAATGCCAAAATATCCGAATCGCACAACCTAAAATCATCAATTTAAAATCTCCATCTTTTGGATAATTCTAATTATTAAGCGTTATATTTGTGCACAAAACTTAACATCTTAAAATACGAATCTATGCCACAAATATCAGAAAAAGGAATGGCGATGCCGTCTTCGCCCATACGGAAATTAGTTCCCTTTGCGGATAAAGCTAAAGAAAGAGGAATAAAAGTATACCACCTGAATATCGGACAACCGGATATTCAAACCCCGGATGTTGCGTTAGACGCACTAAAACATTGCACGGAAAAGGTCATTGCTTATACGAATTCCGCCGGAAATCTCTCTTACCGGAAAAAATTAGCTAAATATTATCAAAATATTGGTATCCAGATCGACGAAACCAATATCATGATTACAACAGGAGGTTCGGAAGCGATCACCATTGCTTTTATGTCTACCTTAAATCCCGGAGATGAGATTATTATTCCGGAACCATTCTATGCCAATTACACGGCTTTTGCGCTGATGTGCGGTGTAAAAGTAAAAGCGATCACATCCAGTATCGAAACCAATTTTGCCTTACCTCCCGTTAGCGAGTTTGAAAAGCTAATCACTCCCCGTACCAAAGGTATCGTTATCGTGAATCCGAATAACCCCACGGGTTACTTATATTCACAGGAAGAGCTGGAGCAACTGGCTTCCATCGTGAAAAAATACGACCTCTATCTTTATTCCGATGAAGTATACAGGGAGTTTTGTTACGACGGACACAAACATTTCTCCACGATGCAATTGAAAGGAATAGAGCAAAATGTCATATTATTGGACTCTGTTTCCAAAAGATACAGCGAATGTGGTTTACGCGTAGGAGCTCTGATTACCCGGAACAAAGAAGTTCTGGCTGCCGCACTAAAATTCGGAATGGCTCGTTTGTGTGCCCCCGCTATCGGTCAGATCCTGGCGGAAGCTTCTTTGGATACCCCGGAAGAATATTTTAAAGATGTTTACAACGAGTATATCGAAAGACGAGACTTCATGGTAGAGGCTTTAAATAAAATGCCGGGAGTCGTTTGTCCCAAACCGAAAGGAGCTTTTTACGCGGTAGTAAAACTTCCCGTAGACGACGCGGATAAATTTGCTCAATGGTTGCTGGAAGATTTTGAATACAACAAGCAAACCGTAATGGTCGCTCCTGCCAGCGGCTTCTATTCCACTCCCGGATTAGGTAAAGACGAGGTAAGGATCGCTTATGTTTTAAAGATTTCCGAACTGAAAGGAGCGATGGAAACCTTGGCCAAAGCGTTAGAGGTATACCCCGGAAGAGTAAAATAACATTTTTCTATACGATATTAATCCTGGATGACTCCGGTCTTTCAGGATTATTTTTTATTTTCTCCTTTAGAAATCCGGTAAAACGAATGTCCATTTCGTTTAATATCGCAAACCAAATACTCGTTTATCAAACATTTTATCTATCTTTGTCCAAAGATTTCTAAATTTAAGATCAAGACATGACTTCAGATCCCCAATTTGATAGCATCAGGCCATATATAGGATCAGAGATTCCGGAAGCCGTTGAACGTCTCAGCCAAGCAGAAGAATTTTTGCAACTTTTTTCTCATATGACCAAAGTCGATAAAAATCTTATCGCAAAACAACTTGAAGGCATTACGACCAGAGACGAATTCCAAGCCCGGTTCTTCGGGCCGGTAATGGAAAGGCTCATCGCCGGCACAACAGACGGTGTTACAGCTGTAGGTCTGGAACATATAGAAAAAGATAAATCCTATCTATTTGTGACCAATCACAGGGACATTATCCTCGATTCCGCTATCCTTAATGTGCTATTAAGGAAACGGGGAGACCATTACTGTGAAGCAGCGATCGGGAGCAACCTGTTAATAAATAAATGGGTCACGGACCTGGTAAAGTTGAATGCCTGCTTTATTATTGAACGGGGATTACCGGTCAGGGATATGATTTCAAGTGCTTCCTTACGTTCTCATTACATCCGGGATATTATTCATGAAAATGAATACTCCGTGTGGATCGCCCAGAAAGAGGGAAGAACAAAGAACGGAGACGACCGGACACAACATAGTTTACTCAAAATGTTTAAGATGAGTGGTCCCAAAGAGTTCGTCGACAACTTCAAAGAACTACGTATTGTTCCGATTGCGATCTCTTATGAATGGGAACCTTGTGACGATCTGAAAACCGATGAACTTTATCAAAAAAGTATCGGTGATTACGTGAAGACCCCGGCAGCAGATATGCGAAGTATGCAACAGGGACTTTCGGGCTATAAAGGAAGAGTACATTTTACGGTCTGTCCTCCTATTCAGCATGAACTCGATGAACTCGATGCTCAATCGAATAATGGAGATCGGATAGCGGAATTGGCAACTTACATCGACTCTAAAATCCATTCCGGATTCAAATTATGGCCGAATAACTATATCGCTTACGATCTTCTCCACGGGACAACACGTTTTTCCTCGAAATATTCTACTGAAGAAAAGGAAAAATTTATTCAAGTGATGACGGAAAAGATGGAACGTCTTAACGGAAATCGCTCTGTTTTAAATAACATTTTTCTGGAAATTTATGCCAATCCGGTTAAAAACGCCACAACAGAAAATAAACAATAACCCCGATCCTATGCGTATATCTCGATATCTATTGATACTTGCAGCATTTCTAATTATGATCTCAAGTGTCCTCTCTCTGTTTCACGGAGGAGATCGTACCGCCGTTTACGTTAACATCGCCGCAATGGCATCCATCGCTATTGCCGTATCGATCATAAGCTTTAAAAACCCTAATAAACGTAACCTGTAATGTACAAATTCAGACGTCGAATCTATGTCGGAGAAAAAAGCATGGAATTTTGGTTTGGATTAACCAGTAAAAGCCGGGATCATCATTCGAATTTTACCTTGTTTCTCTTAACAGAGAATCCCGATTCACCCTTTAGTTACGCGGAACAAATCGGAAGTGGCTTTCACGCAAAGGCCGACGCCGAACGTTTTGCCATTCAATACGCGAAAGAGCTCTTCCGAAATTTATTGGATCGGGAGAAAGAACCAAAAGAAAAAGAAGAAGACGATAACAATCAACTATAATAAATAAACTGAAAAATGGACAGAAAAGTTAGAGTAAGATTTGCTCCCAGCCCCACGGGTGCACTCCATTTAGGAGGTGTCAGGACGGCCCTATTCAATTATTTATTTGCTCGCCATCACGGCGGTGATTTCCTTTTAAGAATAGAAGATACGGATCAAAATCGGTATGTACCCGGAGCTGAAGAATATATTATAGAATCATTAAAATGGTGCGGATTGACCGTAGACGAAGGTGTCGGCGTTGGCGGAGAATTCGGTCCCTATCGTCAAAGCGAACGCAAATCCCTGTATAAACAATACGCCTTACAATTAGTAGAATCCGGCAATGCTTATTACTCTTTCGATAGCGCGGAAGAACTAAACGAACTACGAGCCGCAAGTGAGGCCAAAGGAGAAACGTTCATGTATAATGCCGCCAGTCGAAAAAATCTCAAGAACTCGCTGAACATGCAAGACGACGAGGTTAAGAGATTGTTGGAAAACGACATCCATTACGTGATTCGTTTTAAAATGCCTGAAAACGAAGATCTGTATTTACACGATATCATCCGGGGAGACGTACATTTCAACACCTCGCTTCTGGACGATAAAGTTTTGTTTAAGTCCGACGGTATGCCGACTTATCACTTGGCCAATATCGTCGACGATCATTTAATGAAAATATCTCACGTGATCCGGGGAGAAGAGTGGTTACCCTCTCTACCTCTTCACGTACTCTTATACCGGGCTTTCGGTTGGGAAGAGACTATGCCGGAATTTGCCCACCTCCCCTTAATTTTGAAACCTGTCGGTAACGGAAAATTGAGCAAAAGAGACGGTAATAAAATGGGTTTCCCCGTGTTTCCCATGGAATTTACCGATCCGGAGACAGGTGAAAAATGGCATGGTTATAAAGAGGACGGTTATCTGCCGGAGGCCTTTATCAATATGCTGGCTTTACTGGGATGGAATCCGGGAACGGAGCAGGAAATTTTCTCCTTACAGGAACTTTGTGAACAATTCTCGCTGGAGCGGGTTAATAAATCGGGAGCTCGTTTCAATCCTGACAAAGCCAAATGGTTTAACCACAAATACCTGGTACAGAAAAGCGATAAAGATTTGGCCATCCAATTGAATGAAATACTTGTAAGTAACGGGATTACGTACAATATGGAAAAGCTGGAAAAGATTTGTCGTCTATTAAAAGAGAGAGCCGATTTCATATCCGACATATACCAGTCATCCGGATATTTCTACAAAGCTCCGGAGACATATGACGAAAAAGGGGTGAAAAAAAGTTGGAAAGAAGAGACGCCTGCCCTCATACGGGAACTTATTGATGTCTTGGAAAAAGTAGAACACTTTACCTCTTCAGAGACAGAAGAGGCCGTTAAAGCTTGGATCACGACAAAAGAGATAGGATTCGGGAAAGTCATGAATCCATTCCGCTTAGCTATTATCGGATCGTCCGACGGCCCGCATATGTTTGACATTATCGAAATCCTCGGAAAAGAAGAGACATTAGCCCGATTACATCGAATTCTAAATACACTTTAAAAAGAATCCCCAAAATCTTAAAGACTTTGGGGATTTTTTTAATATTTATTCCGGTGAATCTTTTTCTCGTCAAATTTATCTTTCACCTTTTGAGGTCCGTCGGGATATCCAACCGGAATAACACATAAAGGAATGATATTTCGGGGTATATCCGTATTACGACGAACAACGTCGATTCGTTCTTCATAAGGATAGGCCGCAGTCCAAACAGCTCCCAACCCCAACGCTTCCGCTGCCAATAGAATGTTTTGAGTTGCGGCCGAACAATCCAAATACCAGTAAGAGGAAGCTACCGAATCCCCGCAAACCACAATCGCCATCGGAGCATGAGACAACATTTTCGCATAAGGTAATCCAACTGCCATCGAGTCCAGTTTCGCCCGGTCCGTCACGACAATGAATTCCCACGGACGAACATCTTTTCCGGAAGGAGCGGCCATTCCGGCTTTTAAAAGAGTCATTATCTTTTCTTCCTCCACAGGTTTATCCAAATACTTCCTCACACTTTTTCGTTCCAATATAGTCTCCAGTACTCCCTTTTCCCGGAGTACAGGATCATTTCCCTTTACCTCTTTCATATGCCATGTTTTAAAAACTACAATAAGTAATACGATGACCAATAAAATATAAAAAACACTTCGTTTATTCATCTCTATATTCTTTTATAAAACGATTCTAAGATAGAACAAATTTTTCTTCCATATGGCTTATGTTTTTGTTAAATTCGCTTTCCATAATAAAATTTGTAACGATAAATCCTAAATCCCGTAGAAAAAAAACAAGTCATAATGATAAAACAAATAAAATTATGAAAACCGAGAAATACGTATTGGCCTTAGATCAGGGAACAACTTCTTCCCGGGCAATGCTTTTCAATCACAACGGGAATGTCATTGCCATGTCACAAAAACCGATCGAACAACACTTTCCGAAACCCGGATGGGTGGAGCATGACCCCACGGAAATTTGGTATTCCCAATCCTCAGTTGCCGCCGAGGTTATCGCCAAAGCCAACCTGACCGGATTGGATATTGCCTGTATCGGGATAACCAATCAACGGGAAACGACGATCATATGGGATCGCGAAACTTCTATTCCCGTCTATCGCGCCATCGTATGGCAGGACCGGCGGACGGCCGATGTTTGTAAAGAGTTACAGGAAAACGGATACGGCGACATGATCCGGGAAAAAACAGGTTTAATTATCGATGCTTATTTTTCTGCCACAAAAATCAAATGGATATTAGATAATGTCGAAGGAGTACGGGAACGCGCAGAGAAAGGGAAACTTTGTTTCGGTACGGTCGACAGCTGGCTCGTCTGGAAATTCACCCACGGGAAAGTACACGTTACAGACGTCAGCAACGCTTCCCGAACCATGTTATTCAATATTCACACGCTGGAATGGGATAAAGAGTTATTGGAGTTATTTCATATCCCCGAATCCTTATTACCGGAAGTAAAAGCCAGTAGCGAGATCTATTCCGAAACGGCGACGACTTTGTTCTCCACCAAAATACCGATTGCAGGAATTGCCGGAGATCAACAGGCGGCTCTTTTCGGTCAACTCTGCCTTACGCCCGGAATGACGAAAACGACTTACGGAACAGGGTGTTTTATGGTGATGAATACCGGCAATAAGGTGGTTAAATCGGAGAATAACCTACTGAGCACAATCGCTTGGAAAATTAAGGGAGAAGTTACTTATGCTCTCGAAGGTAGCGTATTTGTAGGAGGAGCTGTTATTCAATGGCTGAGAGACGGTATCAAACTCATCTCTTCTGCCTCCCTTAGCGAGGCAATGGCCACCTCCCTGTCCGATAACGGAGGCGTATATTTTGTCCCGGCTCTGACAGGCTTAGGAGCTCCTTATTGGGACCAATACGCCCGAGGGGGTATCATAGGCATTACCCGGGGAACCACGCCCGAACATATCGCAAGAGCCGCCCTGGAGGGTATTGCTTTCGAAGTGTACGATGTGATTCGAGCCATGGGACACGATATGAAACAGGCATCGACGGAATTAAGGGTAGACGGAGGTGCTGTCGCCAATAATTTCCTGATGCAATTCCAAAGTAATATCTGCAAAGCTAACGTCGTACGTCCGAGAGTGCTGGAAACAACAGCTCTCGGAGCCGCCTATCTGGCAGGATTGGCAACCGGCTACTGGGAAAACACAGAAGAACTTCAAGAACAATGGAGTATCGACCGGGTCTTCGAGCCTCAAGATACCGAGGAACATGTAGAGCGACTTCTGCACATGTGGCATAAAGCCGTAGAACGGGTAAGAAACTGGGAAGAGTGATGCAAAACGACTAAATTTCCGTGACGAAGTGATTCTATCATTGATTTGAATACTTCATCACGGAATCACCTAATCTCTGATCCATTTTGGATCTTTTTACTTTGAATATTCATAATCTAAAATCAAATTATCATGTCTCCTTTTGCAGCTGAACTTATCGGAACAATGGTCATGATTCTCCTCGGAGATGGAGTGGTTGCCAATGTAGTACTGAACAAAACCAAAGGATTCGGTGCGGGTTGGATTACCATTACCACGGCTTGGGCATTGGCCGTATTCACCGGAGTCGTAATTGCAGGACCTTATAGCGGGGCTCACCTGAATCCGGCCATCACGATCGGCTTTGCCATTACGGAAAAATTTCCCTGGAGTGACGTACCGTTTTACATCATTGCCCAAATGATCGGCGCCGCTCTCGGAGCCCTACTTGTCTGGATTATCTATTACGACCATTTTAACGTAACGGACAATCCGGGTACAAAATTGGGTGTATTCTGTACAGCCCCGGAAATACGACATAACATCATCAATTTTTCTTGTGAGATAATCGGTACTTTTGTCCTGATGTTTTCCGTCTTTTACATTACCGGAGCAGAACTCATCGCTGACGTGGATACGACCACTCCCATAGGCTTAGGTTCTATCGGGGCCATCCCCGTTGCCTTTATCGTATGGGCCATCGGTCTTTCGTTAGGAGGAGTTACAGGGTACGCGATTAATCCGGCAAGAGATCTTGCTCCCAGAATCATGCATGCCATCTTACCTATTTCGGGGAAAGGTAGCAGCCATTGGGACTACGCGTGGATTCCGGTCTTCGGGCCTTTAATCGGAAGCGGAATCGCCGCTCTCGTTTATGCTATTCTCTCCGTTTAATACTCCGGAACCGTATCTCTCGTTGATTCGGTCAAAGACTTCCCATAAAACTTTTATGTTAGGGGCTTGTAGCATTTCTATCCTTAAATCCCTGAAATGAGACAAGCCCTTAAACATACAGGCCATATGCCGACGCATATGAAATAGTCCGCGAACCTCGTCCAGCCACTCCATAGACAAGAGTATCTGTTCTTTAATGATCTCGATTTGTTCTGCTACCGTCAACTCGGGTAATACTTCCCCCGTGGAGAGATAATGTTTTATCTGTTTGAAAATCCAGGGTTTTCCAATAGTCGCCCGCCCGATCATCACGCCATCGACGCCGTAACGTTCAAAAGCTTCCTTCACCTTTTGAGGAGAATCCACATCCCCATTTCCGATAACAGGAATTTTTATCCGGGGATTATTTTTAACCCGAGCGATAGGCTCCCAATCGGCCTCTCCCTTGTACATCTGAGAGCGGGTCCTTCCGTGAATGGCCAAAGCACTAATTCCGACATCCTGCAACCGCTCCGCCACCTCATCGATAATAATATGATCACAATCCCATCCCAAACGGGTTTTTACCGTCACCGGAATGTTTACCGCCCGTACGATCTGCCGGGTCATCTCTACCATTAAGGGTATATCCCGTAACATGCCCGCCCCTGCACCCTTTGCGGCAACCCGCTTCACCGGACATCCAAAATTAATATCGATAAAATCCGGTCGTACGGTCTCTACAATCTTAGCCGCCTCTACCATCGAATCGATGAAGCGACCATATATCTGTATGGTAACCGGTCGTTCGCTATCCTCTATCGTCAGTTTTTTTACGGTCTTATTCACAGAGCGTACCAAAGCATCTGCCGAAACAAACTCGGAATACAACCAGTCTGCGCCATAACGCTTACAAAATTTACGGAAGGGGGGATTCGTAACCTCCTCCATCGGTGCCAAAATCAATGGCCTTTCTCCCACGTCTTTTCCTCCAATAATCATAAGATATTCGTAATTTTAGAGATCTCTTATTTATAAGTTTGGCCACAAAAATAATAATTAATATCTTTAACTTTCAAAATAAAAAGATTCATATGCATATACTTCATATTCTTCTGGCAGGCTTACTCACTTTTAGTTCAGCAAATGACGAGTGGATACGGATTAAAGGTCCGGATCATCTCTCGTTTCTATTTCCCAACCATGCCCAACGTTTGAAAAAAGAGACAGAAGGCGCTCAATCGTGGATTTTTCAGACGAAAAACTTAACCAGTGTCTTCGGCGTCGTATGCACGAAATTGAATACAGAAAAAGGAGCGTTCAAAGACCTGACGACAGCGCAATTGTATCAACAAATGAAAAAAGAGACGCTGGCGATGGAATCGGCCATTCTAAAAGAAGAAAAAAACATTCCGCATAAAGACATGGAGATAAAAGAAATTTGTTACACGATAACTAAAGACAAGGATAATATGACTTACTATAAACGATTTATATTCAGAAATAATTGCATGTACCAAATCGTCATCGGGGGAAAGTCAAAACTTCTGAATGAAATCCTTGTCCAAAAAGAAAAATTTTTCAATTCTATCTCCTTTAATCCGGAATTGTAACCTTTATATCAAACAAAACGAAAAATACAGCAACATAAACTATCATTCATCGCCATGAAAACAATACTTTTCTTTATGATCCTCCTTATCGCCTGTCCCGCATGGGCTCAAAACACCAAATCCGACACGGTGAAAGGGCAATTTAAACAAATCTATTTACAGGAAAAACGGAAAAAAAGAAGAGTCAATACGACGGAAATATTAAGCGATCCGTTACATCGTCACTCCTATCAAAATAACAATTACCTCTATTTCAAAGGTCATTGGAGCGGTTTCTTCTTCGGATTCGTTAATTTTAATACAAACTACACCGAGCTCGGAGACAAGGATTACATGGAGCTGGACAAGAGAAATTCATGGGTTATGCAATTTAATCTCATTCAGAAGGGCATACGTTTGAATCCATCCAACACTATCGGGTTGGTAACCGGACTTGGTTTGGAGTATCAGCGTTTTCGTTTCAAACATAAAAATACCATTGTAAAAGACGAACACGGAGTGATTCATTCCGATCCGCTAACCGATTTACACGTGAAAAAAAGCTCTTTCAAAAATCTATACCTTACCGTCCCTTTGCTGTTAGAAGCACAATTCCCCGGTGAAAGCAAAACCAAGGCCTTTGTATCCGGCGGATTCATGGGAGGCCTGCGTTTACATACGAAAACAAAGGTCGCCTATAAAAAAGACGATGGGAAAAATCGCCGTTTAAAAGATTCCGGGAATTTCAGTACGGTCCCGGTCAAGGTAGACGCCACCCTTCGTGCCGGATACGGACATGTCGCCGTATGGGGAAGTTATTCCCTGAACCGGATGTTTAAAACCAATAAAGGACCGGAAGTACACCCTTACGGCATAGGATTAGGCCTCACCTTCTGATCCGCCGTTCAATCTAAAAATAGGCCACTACCGGAAATAACTTTTGATACTTTGTTTTCATATTTATTAATTCCTTATACGACAACTTCCTATTGTCGATAACGTAAATACATTTCCCCTTCAGAGACTTGCAGGTTGATCCTACATTCACAAACTCGACAAGATCAAAATGGGTTGATCTTGTCGCTCTACTCTTTACGGACGAATAGAATAACCTATTTATGTTATACATCAACCAATAAGTTTTAATCGTATGAAAACGACATTATTCATTCTATTTATCTCCTTTATCGGAATAAATAGTCTCAAAGCACAGGACACCCTTCGGGTGAGTCATCCCTCGGATTCTGTTCAAAGTCCGTACGTAAACGAAAAAGGCGAGAAGATTCGTTTCAACGGACATGTGGCAGGAATCTACGCCGGATTTATTCATTTCATTCAAACGGATTATTCCGCTTATAAGGAGAAAGATTTCATGAAATTGAAAATAACCCACTCTTACACCCTGGCCTTGAATCTGATAGAAATCAATATCGGACTACAAAAAGTAAAGAATAATATCGGGATCGTTGCCGGAATCGGAGCCGAATTTCAAAATATGGAACTGGATCATAAAATCTCGGTTCAAAAAGAGAAAAGTGGCAGGACCGCTCCCCTTACCCCGACAGAAGGTAAAATCAAATCCAGCCGCTTGATGCTCGCCACGGCCAACATACCGGTAATGTTAGAATTCCAGATGCCGTCCCGGGTAAAAAGCCGCTTCCATATGGCTTTCGGAACAGTCTGTTCTTACAACTTCTTTTCCCAAACCAAAATAAAGCTGGTCGAAGACCAATTCCCTCACCCGGTCAAAACAATGAAAAGTACCCAATCGATCAATCTATCCCGGTTCAAATTCGACCTGATGGCCCAAATGGGAGGTAATCATTTTGCCGTGTGGAGTCGTTACGGTTTGACGCCTCTCTTTAAAAAAGATAAAGGGCCGGAGCTCCATCAACTCAGTTTCGGAGCCTCTATCCTCTTTTAAGTACGTTTGTAACAACATAATCCGCTACTTTTTCCCATTTTCTGAGGATTTTCAAAAAGTAATTTTTTCTCATTTTATAATAATTAATCCCCTCCTTTTTATAAATTCGCCAACATAACTTAAAAACACAGTCCGAAATGAGAAAACTATTCCTATTTTTACTTTTAGGTTCTTTTATGTTCTCTTGTAAAGAGGCAAAAAAAGAAGCCAAAGAAAGCCCTTATAAGCCGCTTGCCGACCAATACGCTGAGTTTACACTCACGACAGATATGAGCAAGCTAACTGAAAACGAGAAAAAAATGATTCCCATCTTTATTGAAGTAGCGGACATCATGGAAGAAATTTTCTGGCAAAATGCTTATGGAGATAAAGAAGAATTACTCGCCCAAAATCCCGATCCCTACGCCCAGAAATACATTAAGATCAACTATGGTCCGTGGGACAGGCTAAACGACAATAAACCTTTTATCGAAGGCGTCGGCCCCAAACCCTTAGGAGCTAACTTCTATCCGGCCGATATGACCAAAGAAGAGTTTCAGGCATTGAAAGATCCCCGGAAGACGGATTGGTATAGCGTTATCAGGCGGGACACTTCCGGTCAACTGATCGTTGTCCCCTTCCACGAAGCCTATCCGGAAGAGATTGCCAAAGCAGCAGAACTATTGAAACAAGCAGCAGAACTGGCAGAAGATCCGGGATTGAAAAAATACCTGGAATTACGGTCTCAAGCCTTATTGACCGATGATTATCTCGCCAGTGATTTGGCATGGATGGATATGCAAAACAACACGCTGGATTTCGTTGTCGGCCCGATAGAAACTTATGAAGACCAACTATTCGGTTATAAAGCCTCCCATTCCGGTCAGATTCTGGTAAAAGACAAAGAGTGGAGCAAAAAACTCTCTTTATACGCTCAATATCTACCGAAACTACAGGAAAACCTTCCGGTAGAGGCTGCCTACAAACAAGAAAAAGCAAATGCCAATGCAGACCTGAATGCTTATGACGTAATCTACTATGCAGGAGATTGCAATGCAGGCAGTAAAAATATAGCCATCAACCTCCCGAACGATCCGAGGGTACATGCCGCAAAAGGAAGCCGCAAATTGCAATTAAAAAACTCTATGGATGCCAAATTCCAGACCATGGTGGTTCCCATCTCCAAATTGGTGATCACCCCGGAACAACAAAAACACGTGAAAGGAGATGCTTTCTTCGAAAATACCATGTTCCATGAAGTGGCTCACGGTCTCGGTGTCAATTACACGATCAAAGACAAACAGGAGGTTCGGGCCGTCTTGCAGAACACCTATACCTCCATCGAAGAAGCCAAAGCCGATATCCTCGGACTATATTGCCTCACGCAATTAGCCGATTGGGGCATTCTGAAAGACAAAGATCTGATGGATAACTATGTTACTTTCGTGGCCGGTATTTTCCGTTCCGTGCGGTTCGGTGCTGCCAGCGCACACGGAAAGGCCAACATGCTTCAATTTAACCATTTCATGGAAAGCGGAGCCATCACGAAAGACGAAACTACCGGATATTACACCATCGATTTCGAAAAAATGAAGAAGGATATCGGGGTTATTGCCGGGGAATACATCACCTTGCAAGGTAACGGAGACATCGCCGGAGCACAAGCCTTGATTGCAGCCAAAGGAGTTATCCCTCCTTCCCTCCAAAAAGATTTGGATAAAATCGCCGGAGCCGGAATACCGAAAGATATCTTCTTCAAACAAGGTAAAACCGTTTTGGGGTTGGAATAACAGTCGCTCTAAGGCTACTTAACTTATAAAGCGCTGTCCGTCGGGATAGCGCTTTCATTTTCATATCCTCTTTTATTCTACACTACAACCATCAAGCAGATAAATTACGGCCATAATTTTAGCCATTCAAATTTCAATTTATAAGCAAAAAATAAACATGAAAATCGTTCCGAGTATAAAAATATCCCTTGTAACTTTGACGTTACAAGGGATATTTTTCAGCTTGTTGCCCCACTAGGATTCGAACCCAGACAGACAGAACCAGAATCTGGAGTGCTACCGTTACACCATAGGGCAATTGCGCTGCAAATATAGTAGTTTTTTGAAAAACCAAAAACTACTACCCGTTTTATTTTAAAATTTTCCGGTACACCTCCTCGTCGGAGAGCACATCGACCGCTTTTGCCACATCGGAGTCATGCCGCATCCTGAACTCGACCACTCCCTCTTGCATGTAATAACGGCTCATCAACTGGTCGGAAAGGATTTCGCTGATCTCTTTCCGGAACAAATCCAGATCCCGGTCTACCGAATGACCCAATTCCAATTTTAAGCGATCGATCTGACCTTTTACCTGGTCATAATATTTCTCGGCTTTAGCCGTCTCCGCTAACTTCTCCAAAACGGCTTGAGAAGCGGTCTCATACTCGAATTGATGTTCCTTCAGGTACTTTTTAAAGTCATTATAGATATCATCCGTTAACTCAAAGGTCGCCGGAGCAGGAATAGAGGGATGTGTCAACGCATACTCATTGACAAAATCGAAAATCATATCCTTAATGACCAGCTCCTGCGTAATTTTAGCGTATTTTTCCGGTTCTATTTTTATATCCGGAGTAATTCCTCCCCCGTCATATACGGTTCGTCCCGCCTTCGTTTTAAAAGCCGTAATCAAAGAATCGGGTATGGTTCCCACGCTCCCGTCCGGATTCCGGTGAGCGTAATCCACCGCCTGAATACAACGTCCGCTCGGAATATAATATTTCGCCGTGGTTACCTTTAATTTCGTATTATACACCAGATCTCGCGTCGTCTGAACCAATCCTTTACCGAAAGAACGTTCCCCGACAATCACCGCCCGGTCGTAATCCTGTAACGAACCCGAAAGGATCTCGGAGGCAGAAGCAGAAGAACGGTCGATCAAAACAGCTAATTTCATATCGGGAACAATCGGATTATTGGAAGTAAAATACTCCTTATCCCATTGTTTGATCTTCCCTTTCGTGTTTACTACCAACGTGTTGCGAGGCAAGAAATAGTTAGCAATTTCAACGGCCTGATCCAATAAACCTCCTCCATTTCCGCGGAGATCCAAGACCAAAGATTCGGCTCCCTTTTGCTTCAAATCCATAATAGCCCGGCGTACATCTTCTGCCGACTTGTCCGTAAAGCTGGTAAAATAGATATAACCGATCTTATCGTTAAACATACCGTAATAAGGAACACTCGGTAACTGAACATTCTCCCGAACCACCTTTAACTCCATGGGCTTTTCTACTCCCAAACGTTTGATCTTTATCGTAACCTCTTTCCCCGGCTGTCCTTTCAAGTGCTGACTAACAAATTCCGTATTCTTTCCCTTCATATCCATGCCGTCTATGGCAAGAATCAAATCTCCCGGTAATAACCCGGCCCTATCGGCCGGAGAGTTTCGATAAGGCTCCCGAATTACCACATAATCGTTTTTCATACTGATAATCGAACCGATACCCGCGTAAGCTCCCGTCGTCATCATCTTAAACTCATCCATTTTCGATTCCGGATAATAGACCGTATAAGGATCCAGAGACTTCAACATAGCATCAATTCCCGTCTGCACTAATTTTTCCGGTTCTATTTCATCGACATAGAAAAGATTCACATCCCGAAAAAGGGTCGCAAAAATATTCAAACCCTTACTAACCTCAAAACGTTTTTCATCTTCCTTTAAACTTAAAATCCCCAATGTCAAGATGAAAACACCGAGAATGATCAGGACAATACGTGTATTTTTATTCATAACTTTATTTTATTACGTAAGAACGAAAATAATATATATTCCGGAATATTACAAATTCACGGGACAGGATCGTATCCCGAACCTCCCCAAGGATGACAGGAACATATCCGTTTGATGGCCAACCATAACCCTTTTATAGGACCATGCTTTCGCAGGGCCTCTATCGCGTATTGGGAACACGTGGGTGTATAACGACAAGTGGGAGGCTTCAACGGCGATAAACAATACTGATAAAACTTAATGGGTATCAACAATATTCCTATCACGATCCTTTTTAATATGAGTTTCCATTTTTTTAAAGGCACCTATTATTGCTTTTTCAATTTTATCGTATTTTACAATCGAATCATTCAGATAAATAAACAGCATATTCCATGCCTCGTTTTCCGGAATATTTTCATACAAACGAAACTTATTCAATCGATAGGCTTCCCGTACCAAACGTTTTACCCGATTCCGCTTCACCGCTCTTTTAAAACGTTTTTTAGAAACACTAACTGCCATCTGTGCGGGAAATTCCTCTTCTTGCCGTTCCGACACGTATACCACCACCCGCAAAGGATAAGAAACGAAACTAAAACCAGACGATAGGAGACGTTCGAAACGACTTCTACTACACAAGCGCTCGGCCTTGCAAAACGTATATCCTATAGTCTCTTGCTTCATCATCACAAACAGAATAAAAATGGACATCGTTTGATGTCCATCTCATTACTTTTTATTCTCTTTATTATAAGCTTTAATGAACTGTTCCAAAGCCATCGTCATAGATGGCGCCTTTTCCGTGGGAGCCTTAATATCCAGTCTTAAGCCCGCCTCTTCCACGGCTTCGGTCGTCGCCGGACCGAAAGCGGCAATCACGGTCGTACCCTGTTCGAAATTGGGATAGTTATGAAATAAAGATTTTATTCCTGCCGGAGTATAGAACACAATGATATCGAACTCCTTTAAATCCGGAATTTCATCTACAAGATCGTTGGCAACCGTTTTATATAAAACAGCCTTCGTGTATTTTAAATGCAATTCGTCTAATAATCCCGGCACATTTTCTTTATGCACATCGGAGAGAGGAACGAAAAAGTTTTCCGTCTTATGCTTTAACAAGATCTTGGTCATATCCTCCACCTTCTTATCGCCATAGAAAATTTTCCTTTTCCGGTATACGATATACTTCTGCAGGTAGAAAGCCACCGATTCGGAAATACAAAAATATTTCATCGTGTCCGGTACGACAACTCTCAGTTCGTTACAAATTCTAAAAAAATGATCGATGGCCGTCCGACTTGTAAAAACAATCGCCGTATAATCAAGTATGTTGATTCGTTGTTGCCGAAATTCTTTCCCGGAGACACCTTCCACTTTAATAAAAGATTTGAACTCTAATTTCAAACCATACTCCTCAGCCAAATCAAAATAGGGAGATTTTTCTGTTGTTGGCTTAGGCTGCGAAACTAATATTTTCTTGATCCTCAATGCTGTAGGTTTTTAATTAACACTTGCTTCTATAATTTCTTCCAACATCTTGTATAATACAAGAAATGGCAATATTTCGAGCGCACAAAGGTACAAAATCATATATAAAATTGAAACTCTATATTCAAATAATATTTTAATCAATCTTATAAATCTAAAAATCAAATAGATAGAAAATATTGTGAAAATGAAATAAATTAAGGGTTGAACGGAAGTAGGCCGAACATAAAATAAAGCGATAACGAAAGGAGAGATCATTAATCCAATCACCGTATTGTAAACCCACAAGTTTGTAACCATCTCTTTGGCACAATGACGGGCATTAAAGGTCCAGCCTAAAAGACGAATAAAACCGATTAGAAACAAATGATATCCCGCAAATAAAGTAAAGACAAGAACAGTATCGTCAAAAATAACATCGCGACGAATCACGTAAACAAAAAATATAGAAAGAACGGAAGCGGAAAGACAAAATGTCAGAAACAGAAAAAAATAATTGGGACGTAGCCCTTCCGTATATATCTTCTCCTGATTTTTCTGTTTAAAAAAGAAGCTGAATAAACTGGAGAACATCCCTTTCCCCCTCAACCGGATAAAAGCAAGCAAGCCTAAAAAAATAATCGTATACAACAACACCCCGGACATAAAATCTACATCCTGTTGTCCTTTTAAAGGAATATCTTTCCATAAATCGGTATAACCCGTTGCGGGAGTAATGGTATCAAACAGAAACTCTTCCCTTACGGACACCTTTTTTTCAAAAAGAGAAACAGGCCGGATAATAGAATCTGCCGATGTTCCTGTTAATGGCAAATGCAACGTATCAACTTGTTCTCCACGCATGAATAAAATTATTTCGTATACAACATTTAATGGGCTTCATACCAGTTCTCTCCGTACCCGGTACTCACGGTCAAGGGGACAGCAAGTTTAACCACATTCTCCATGCAATCCACGACCAATCCTTTTAACTCTTCCAACTCCTCCTTGTAACATTTGAAATTCAACTCGTCATGTACCTGTAATATCATTTTGGACTTTAACCCTCTCCGTATGATCTCCTGATGGATACAGATCATCGCTTTTTTAATGATATCGGCAGCAGACCCCTGAATCGGGGCATTCACTGCGTTTCGTTCCGCAACCCCGCGAACCACGGCATTCCGGGAGTTAATATCTCGCAAATAACGCCGCCGTCCCATGATGGTCTCCACATATCCTTGTTTTCTGGCTTTTTCGACAGATTTCTCCATATATTGCTTCACCCCGGGATAAAGATCAAAATAACCGTCTATTAACTCTTTTCCTTCTTTTCTCGGTATCTTTAATCGTTCGGCTAGTCCCCAAGCCGAAATACCGTATATAATACCGAAATTAGCCGTCTTAGCCCGACGTCTCATCTCCGGTGTAACCTCGTTCAAAGGTACGTGATAAATTTTTGCGGCCGTTTCAGCATGTACGTCTTCCCCGTTCAAAAAAGCATCTATCAACTCCTTCGTTCCGCTTAAATGAGCCATCAAACGAAGTTCGACCTGAGAATAGTCGGCCGAAAAGAAGCAATAATCAGGATCCCCGGTAATAAAAGCTTTCCGAATATTTCTTCCCTCTTCGGTCCGGACGGGGATATTCTGCAAATTGGGATTCAAACTACTTAAACGACCGGTAGCCGCTTCTGCCTGGTTAAAACGCGTATGAATTTTTCCGGTACCGGGATCAATATAGGTCGGTAAAGCCTCTGCATAAGTCGTCAACAATTTCTTCAATCCCCGGTAAGTCAATATATGTTCTATGATCGGATGCTCTCCCTCCAACTTGGATAAAACTTGTTCGGACGTACTGTATTGACCCGTTTTGGTCTTTTTATTTGTCCCCCCGATATTCATATCGTCGAACAACACCTCTCCCAGTTGTTTGGGCGAACTGATGTTGAACTCCTTTCCTGCCATCTGATAAATAATCTTTTCGGACCCCGCAATCTTTAACTTCAACTCCTCAGACAACTCTTTCAATGCCTCTTTGTCAATCGCGACACCTTCATACTCCATGTCCGCCAAAACAAAAACCAAAGGCATCTCCAACTGCTCGAAAAGTGTATATAAGCCGACCTGCTCCAAAGCTTCCTTAAGTTTCCCTTTCAACCGGAAAAGGATATCGGTTCTCTCTTCAAAATCTTTATTTTGAACGGTATCATCCTCAAACAACAACGTAAGCTGTTGACTCTCACCGTCTCCTCCCTTAATCAACCGATAATTCAACAATTCCAGCGCAATTCGTTCCAACTCATGAGAGCTATCCGGTTGCAACACGTAATGTGCAATCTTTATATCAAAAATCCGGTTTTTTATTTCAATACCCGCCCGTCGTAACCAGATGATATCATTTTTCACATCATTAGATATCAAAATCTTATCCGAATTTTCAAAGACGGATTTCAGCCTTCCGATCATTTTCTCGGCAGCCCCTTTTTCTAAAGGTAAACGCAGGTAACGCACCCGATAGGCCCGAACCGAAAAAGCAAGGTAAGCCGGGTAAGAATTATAAAGAGTCCCATCCCCAAATACCGAATTCAAAACATACTCCGGAGCCTTTTCCAACACTTCGATCAATTCATTCAACTCTTTTTCACTTTGAATTTCCTGATAAGCAACCTCTTCTTCATGCAGAGATTCAACCAGGGATTCAGTATGCTCGATCGAAAATATCCGTTTAGACAAGGAAAAGAGCTCTAACTCCTTAAATATCGGTTCCAACACTTCCTCTTTTATCTCTTTCCGAGTTAAATCCTTTATAGAGATATCTACCGGAACCTCACTATTGATCGTAACCAACTCTTTCGATAAAAACACCGTAGATTGACAAGCCAGTAAATTTTCTTTTTGTTTCCCTTTTAACTCTTCTATATGCTGGTATATACCTTCAATACTCCCGTATTTATAAATCAAAGAAGAAGCGCTTTTCGGCCCTACCCCGGAACATCCCGGAACATTATCGGCAGAATCCCCCATCAATCCTAAAATATCGATGACCTGTTCCACCCGCTCTATTCCGAAATGATCCAAAACTTCCGCGATTCCCCACACCTCCGATTTATTTCCAGCCCGTCCCGGCTTATACATAAACACCCGCTCGCTCACCAACTGGGCATAATCTTTATCCGGAGTGATCATATAGACCTGAAAATTCTCTTTTTCGGCGATTTTGGCTAAGGTTCCGATAACATCATCCGCCTCAAAACCATCCACGGCAATCAAACCGATTCCTAATCCTTGAATGATTCTTTTTATATAAGGGACCGATTTTTTTAAATCCTCCGGCATAGGAGGACGCTGAGCTTTATATTGAGGATACATTTCATGCCGGAAGGTGGGTCCTTCCGGATCAAAAACGACAGCCAAATGAGTCGGTCTTTCCTCTTCCAACAGTTCCAACAAAAAATTACAAAAACCAAAAGTTGCCGAAGTATTTATCCCTGTTGTTGTTATCCTCGGATTATTAATAAACGCATAATACGAGCGATAAATCAACGCGTAAGCATCCAACAAATACAACTTTTTTTCTTCATTCATCATCGTTTCCTTTTCAAATTAGTTTTTACAAAGTTAGAAATAATATGCAATTCGGCATCTATTAAAAAAGAAAAGAATATCTTTGAGTGATTTCTTTCTAACGAATAAAATCAAATACATCTGGTATACAAAATATTGATTACAAAACAATTATAATATGTTATCCAAACCGGATATATATCCATACACGGAATGGAATTTCTTCTCCGACACCCGTCGGCCATTGATTATCGCAGGTCCTTGTAGTGCGGAAAGCGAATTTCAATTATTTCAGACTGCACAAGAATTAAAAAATAACGGTATCGATATTTTACGAGCCGGGCTTTGGAAACCGCGTACACGTCCCAACTGTTTCGAGGGAGTCGGAAGCAAGGGCCTTTCCTGGCTGAAACGTATTCAGGAAGAGTTGGACATGAAGGTCTCTACCGAGGTCGCCAACGTTCACCACGTGGAGATGGCGCTCTCTGCCGGGATCGATTTATTATGGATCGGAGCACGTACGACGGCTAATCCTTTTGCAGTCCAAGAGATTGCGGAAGCATTAAGAGGAGTGGATATCCCCGTACTAATAAAAAATCCGATTAACCCGGATATCGAATTATGGGTCGGGGCTTTCGAACGTTTGAGTTTATGTGGCTTAACCCGATTAGGGGCCATTCACCGGGGATTTTCTTCGTACAATAATTTAATCTACCGAAATTCTCCGCAATGGCAGATCCCGATTGAATTAAAACGAAGGATTAAAAATTTACCCCTATTTTGTGATCCCAGTCATATCAGCGGACATTCCGAATACATTCAGGAAATAGCTCAAAAATCCATGGATCTCGGATTTGACGGATTAATTATCGAATCCCACATTTGTCCGGCTTCAGCATTAAGTGATGCGGAACAACAAGTTACCCCGCAAATACTTAAACATATTTTATCAAAATTAATTATTCGGGCAGAGCAATCCTTAAATTCCGACTATCAATATATAATTGAAGAACTTAGAGAAAAAATCGATAACCTGGATAATATGATACTGGAAACGTTAACCAACCGGATGAAAATCATAGAAGAAATCGGGCAGTATAAAAAACAAAACAATATCACGATCTTACAACCCGACCGATGGGAAAAGATACTGAACCGGGTCATGGCGGAAGCCAGGCAAAACGGATTGAACCCCGAACTGGTAGAAAAAGTGTTTAAGGCTATCCACCAAGCCTCCATAGACCGGCAGACTGAAATCATGAATGAATAAACAGATTGACTTTTTCCATGAGTGAATTAATCATAGCAGACAAACAAGATATTACTAAAGCGGGACTTCTCTTCTTATCGCAAAAACTGAATGGATTCAAAACCATTTCAGAAGTAAAAAACAAAGAAGAATTGATTCAACGGCTCACCTTGGATCCAGAGGCTGTTGTCGTTATAGATTATATATTATTCGATTTCGTTGATATAGAAGAACTATTGGAAATAAAAGAACGCTTTCAACAAGCCAAATGGATTTTATTTTCAGAGAATTTGAACGACGATATTCTAAATAAATTGATTTTCAACACCCACTCTTTCAGCGCTATTTTAAAAAGCTGTTCCAACGAAGAGATTACTTGTGCTTTAAAATGTTCAACATGCGGGGAGCGTTTTATATGCAATCGCATATGTAACAAATTACTTACGATTAACAATCCCGGGCTTCATACACAAAACAAGCTTACTCCCGCGGAGCGGGACATTCTGAAAGAGATCGCTTCCGGTAAAACGACAAAAGAGATTGCACATGAACGAAATCTAAGTTTTCATACGATACTGACCCATCGGAAGAATATCTTCAGGAAAATCGGGGTACGCAATGCTTATGAAGCGACAAAATACGCTATACGTACACGTATTATTTACCCCAACGAATACCTGGGTGAAAAAGAAGATTAAATGCCGAGACCATCGGAAAAAGTATTGGATAACGCCTTCTGTTGTAAAACGTGAGAACCGGGGGGAACGCTAACCGTTAACCAAACGTTACCTCCGATAACGGAATCTCTGCCAATCGTCACTCTCCCCAAAATACTCGTATTAGCATAAACTACTACGTTATCTTCCAAAATCGGGTGACGAGGAATATTCATCGGGCTTCCTTCTTCATCCAATACAAAACGTTTGGCACCGAGAGTCACCCCCTGATACAAGCGAACCCGATTACCGATAATACAAGTTTCTCCGATTACAACTCCGGTTCCGTGATCGATACTAAAAGATTCCCCGATCTTTGCACCGGGATGTATATCAATACCTGTCTCGGAATGAGCCATCTCAGAAATAATACGCGGCAATATAGGAACTCCCAGTAATAACAACTCGTGGGCTACCCGATGATTCAATAAAGCCCGTACTGCCGGATAACAAAAGATAACCTCCCCGTAACTTTTAGCTGCCGGATCCCCTTCCAGAATTGCCCGGACATCGGTATGCAACAGACGTTTTATTTCCGGTATCCGGTTAATGAATAACAAAGCCAGATCTTCCGCACATTCCGACGAAGCACTACAATGCCCCTGGATATTAAAACAACTCCCATACAAGATTTGTTCGGATAACAAATGGTACAAACGTTCCATTTTCACTCCTATATGATATCGAATAGTTTCCGGATGCACACAAGGTTCCCCGTAGTAACCGTAAAAAATGACAGAACGCAACAAATTGACCACCTCCTTCAATTTTTCGATAGAAGGAAGTGGCATCTCATGTTGCAATATGTATTCGTCCTCTCCCAAAGGGAGGGAAAGCTTCTCCACGTTTTTCTGTAAGATATCAAAAGTATCGGTTCGTTTCATGTCTATTCATAATTATACAAAGGTGTCGAAAGGTATCTTTCCCCGGTATCCGGTAACAATACCACTATATTTTTCCCTTGATTATCGGGATGTTTAGCAACCATAACAGCCGCATGCAGAGCTGCCCCGGAGGAAATCCCGGTCAACACGCCTTCCGTTTTGGCCAATTCCCGTGCCGTTTCAAAAGCCTTCTCCGTCTCAACCTGCACGATACTATCCACCACCTCATTTGAAAAAACTCGGGGAACAAATCCAGCACCGATTCCCTGAATTTGATGAGGACCGGCTATTCCTCCGGATAAAACAGGAGAATCACTCGGTTCCACGGCAATAATTCTTATCCCCGGCTTCAATTGTTTTAAGCGACGACCAACCCCAGTGATTGTTCCTCCGGTTCCTACTCCGGCAATAAAAATATCTACGTTACCATCCGTATCTTCCCAAATCTCTTCTGCCGTTGTCCGTTCATGAATTGCAGGGTTCGCAGGATTCTCAAACTGTTGCAGTATGGTTGAATTCGGATTGGCCTGCTGCAATTCCTCCGCCTTGGCAATAGCCCCCCGCATGCCTTCAGATCCCGGGGTCAATATTAAATTCGCCCCTAAAGCCTTCAATAAATTTCTCCGCTCCACACTCATCGTCTCCGGCATGGTCAAAGTGAGCCTATAACCTCTGGAAGCGGCAACCATGGCCAATCCGACTCCGGTATTTCCACTTGTAGGCTCAATAATTTCCGAACCCGGTTTCAATAGACCTGCCCGTTCCGCATCCTCGATCATTGCCAGAGCAATACGATCTTTCACACTTCCGGCCGGATTAAAGTATTCCAACTTAGCTATAATTTTAGCTTTCAACTTCTTATTTCGGTTGAAATTAGATAATTCCAATAGAGGGGTATGCCCTACTAAATCCGTTAATCGTTTTGCTATTTTTCCCATAATGCCTGTCTAATTAAATCGTATCAAAACTATAAGTTTATTTTTTAAACAAAAATCACATAAATAAGGTATTTCCATACCCTATTTATGGTATTCGTTTTTAACTGCAAAAAAGTTTCTTAAAAAACAAATTATATTAAATGCTTCGTAAACAGATAGAAATAACGGTTTATACCATGGAATTGAAATAATTCCGTATGATTTTAGCCTTTGCTTTTCCGATAACCCCGGATAGCTCTTCCAAAGAAGCTTTTGCTATCATATCTATTGTCTTAAAATATTGAAACAAAGTAATTTCAGTCTTTTCTCCAATACCTTCAATTTCACTTAAAACACTATTGATCTGTCCTTTTTCCCTTAACTTCCGATGAAATGTGATACCAAAACGGTGAGCCTCGTCACGGATGTGCATCAGGGTTTTTAGGGCAAGGGAGTTTTTAGCCAATAAATAAGGGTCCGTATCTCCGGGATAATAGATCTCTTCCATCCGTTTTGCCAAACCTATAATGGGAATTTGTCCCTGAATACCTAATTTTTCCAAACTATTCAAAGCAGCGTGCAACTGTCCTTTGCCTCCATCGATTACAATTAGATCCGGAAGCTCTTTCCCTTCGTCTAAAACCCGGTGATATCGCCGATAAATAATCTCCTCCATAGAGGCAAAATCATCAGGTCCCTCTACCGTTTTCACGTGAAAATGCCTATACTCCCGTTTAGCAGGCTTACCGTCTATAAAAACGACACAGGAAGCCACAGGATTAGTTCCCTGTATATTCGAATTATCAAAACATTCCATCCGATGCGGAATACGAGGTAATTTCAATTCCGTTTTTATCGTGTTCAACACCGTGAATTTACTATCTTCCTTCCGAAAAACTCCTCTTTGTCTCTCCCTATCCATTTTAAAGAATTTGGCATTTCGCTCGGAAAGTTCCAGTAACTGTTTTTTTTCTCCTCGCTGCGGAATAAAATAATTAATTCCATCCATCAAAACATCGGGATAAAAAGGAACCAAAACCTCCCTCGAATGACTATTGACCAATTGTCTGATTTCCAGAATGGCAAAAGAGAGAAGGGATTCTCTCGATTCATCTAACTTACGTTCCAATTCAATAGTATGAACCTGATTTACAGCTCCATGTATAATTCGTAAATAATTTATATAAGCGTATTTATCCTCTTCTATATAAGAAAAAACATCCATGTCATTGATAGAAGTACGCACAATCGTCGATTTCGTCTGATGAGTCTTCAACGCTTCTATTGCCTCTTTCAATTCCTGAGCTTTTTCAAATTGCATGGAAATAGAAAATTCTCTCATTTTGCTATTCATGGTATCCAGAACTGTAGAGATATTCCCTTTCAGGATAGAACGAATTTGAACGATAAAATCCAAATATTCCTCTTCCGACACTTTCCCCACGCAAGGAGCTAAACAATTTCCCAGATGATACTCCAAACAAACCTTATATTTTCCATCATAAATATTTGATTTATTGATAGATAAATTACATGTACGCAGTTTATAAAGTGATTTGATCAGTGTAATTAAAGTATGTGCGAATTTCACCGAAGTATAAGGACCAAAATATTCCGAACCGTTTCGTACGAATTTTCGAGTAATGAAAACCCTAGGAAAAGGTTCATTGGTAATACAAATCCACGGATAAGTCTTATCGTCCTTCAATAAAATATTATAGCGGGGTTTGTATTTTTTGATCAAATTATTCTCCAAAAGAAGTGCATCTTGCTCGCTATCAACGACTACATACCTTAAATCCCGGATCTTTTTCACCAAAACCATAGTCTTAGATGATTGATTCGTTTTGATAAAGTAAGATGAAACCCTGTTTTTCAAACTTTTAGCCTTCCCAATGTATATAATGGTACCATTGGCATCTAAAAATTGATAAACACCGGGATTAGTAGGCAGTTTGCTTACTTTTTCTTTCAGAAGATCATCTTCCATCATTCTTGTACAAAATCAAACTTACTATAATCAAACATTCCTTTTTCTCCTATTTTAAAATAAGGAATTACAATCAACGACATAAATGAAAGAGTCATGAACGGAGATTTCAGAGGTGATCCCATCGTTCTTATCTCATCGTTCAATTTCAAGTATCGACCGGCAACTTCTTCACAAGACAGATCGCTAACAATTCCCCCTATGGGTAGGGGTAAAGTTAAAAGTTTACCCTTGTTTTTAACCGACAAACCTCCTTTTTGTTCAATCACGGCATTAATGGAGGTGACTAAATCTTCGTCTGTACAACCGATAGCAATTATATTATGTGAATCATGAGAAATGCAAGAAGCAAAAGCACCTTGCTTTATACCGAATCCGGAAATAAATCCGACCTGAGGTTTTCCGTTCAAATAACGATTTAAATAAACAATCTTCAATACATCAGCTGAAAGATCAGATTCAAATTTATCCTTTTCATTGTCGAGTGAATAAATCATTTTTTCGGTTACAAGTTCATCCGGCGTGATTTTAATACAAGCCACTTGATTCGATATTGTCGTTTCTATATCCGAAACATTCAATTTTTCATGATGGAAAAAATTAAATAAGTTCCATTTCTCTTTTAGATCAGGAAGAGATCTCTTTTTAAAAACGTCCTCCCCATCGATAAAAGTAGAAATAATATTCATTTTCTCTATATCATCCGTAATAATAAAATCAGCTTTATCTCCTATATTTAAAGTCCCCACATCCAAATGATAAAAATAAACCGGATTCAAACAAGCAACTTGTAACACATCAAAAATACTAAACCCATCCGATAAAGCCTTTTTCACCATATAATTGATATGCCCGAACTGCAGAAGATCGTCGGGATGAGCGTCATCCGTACAAAACATAACATCATCCGTATGTGTTCCGATCAAGGATTTCAATGCATCGTAATTTTTTGCGGCACTACCTTCCCGAATAATAATTTTCATTCCTTTCATGATTTTTTCTTCCGCTTCATCCAAAGCCACGCATTCATGATCTGTCTCTATCCCATGTCCTATATACAAGCTTAAACTGTCTCCCCTTAACGCAGGCGCATGACCGTCTATTTTCAAATTATATTTTTTCGCAATAGACAATTTTGCTACCACCTCTGGATCATTATTCAAAACTCCGGGTATGTTCATCATTTCCGACAATGCAACAAATCTTCCCGTAGCAGCCATCTCCTCTACATCTTTAGCATCTATTCTTTTCGCTATCCGATCAAATGAAGTTGCAGGTACACAAGAAGGGATTCCGTAATAAAATTTCAAAGCGGCTCCTTCACTATTTTCCATCATTTTTTTCACCCCTTCTACCCCTAACACATTTGCTATTTCGTGCGGGTCATTGACGACTGCAACCGTACCGAATTGAGTAACTATATTTGAAAACTCAACAGGTAAAAGCATAGAACTTTCAACGTGCACATGAGCATCGACAAAACCAGGCATAATATACCGATCGTAGGAATTAGAATTCCTTTCAATAGATACAATCCTTCCCCCCGAAATTTTAATAGTAGAAGGATAAATTTCTCTATTGATGATATCCACTAAATTACCTTCTATTGTTTTCATAATGCATTTTTTAAACGATTAACCGCATATCAACCCTTCGCATCATTTTAAGATGTTCCACGTGAAACATCTTCCTTTATCTCCCCATTAAAATGAGTAAAACATTAATATCAGAAGGAGATACTCCAATAATACGAGAAGCCTGACCAATTGTTTTAGGCTTAATTTTTGTAAGTTTTTCACGGGCTTCAATAGAAAGTGCAGCTATCTCCATATAATTGAATTTATCGGCAATAATTAAATTTTCCAAACGATTCAATTTATCCGCCATCAATCTTTCTCTCTCTATATAACCCGAATACTTCACCAAAACTTCGGCTGCCTCAATGATCTCCTCACGAATAAAATGATCGGAAACAAATGATTTTAAAGAAGGTATAAAATCAATAATATTCATTAAGTTGATTTGAGGCCGAGAAATTAAGTCAACCAACTTTATTTTTTGTTTGATCGGAGATGAATTCAAAGTCTCGAGAACTCCGTTAATTTCTTCAGGAGAAATACTATAATTTCGAACAAAATCTATTAAACGATCCCTTTTTACCATTTTATCCCGAAATATAAGATTTCGTTCTTCTGATACCAAACCCATTTCGTATCCTAAAGGAGTTAACCTTACATCGGCATCATCCTGGCGTAAGAGAATACGATACTCCGCCCTGGAAGTAAACATACGATAAGGTTCATCTACTCCCTTCGTTACTAAATCATCGATCAAAACACCAATATAAGCCTGATCACGATTCAACACGAAAGTTTTGTTTTCATGAAGCGATAAATGAGCATTTATACCAGCCATCAAACCTTGTGCCGCAGCTTCCTCATAACCGGTAGTGCCATTGATTTGACCCGCGAAATAGAGCCCCGGAACCAATTTCGTTTCCAAGGTTGAAAACAACTGGGTCGGTGGGAAAAAATCATACTCTATAGCATAACCCGGCCGGAATATTTTAACATGCTCGAAACCCTCTACAGAACGCAGAGCTTTCAATTGTATATCCAAAGGCAAAGAAGAAGAGAAACCATTCAAATAATATTCAGTAGTCGTTTCTCCTTCCGGTTCCAAAAAAAGATGATGGCTCTCTTTATCGGAAAAAGTATCTAATTTCGTTTCAATACTGGGACAATAACGAGGACCTATACTCTTAATCGTGCCGTTAAACAAAGGACTATCATCAAAACCCGTACGCAATATATCGTGTACCTTTTTATTCGTGTACGCAATATAACACGGACGCTTTTTCAAGTCATTTTCATAATCAAAGTGGAGAAAAGAAAATTTATGAAAATCATTATCTCCATCCTGACGAGTCAATTTAGAAAAATCAATACTTCGGCCATCAATTCGTACAGGAGTACCTGTCTTCATCCTCCCTATCGTAAAACCCAAACTTATCAATTGCTCCGACAACCCGAAAGAAGCTTGTTCCGAAATTCTTCCACCCGGGAAACTCACTCTTCCGACATGCATCAATCCATTGAGAAAGGTTCCATTAGTCAAAATAACTTTCTTGGCAGAGAAATAAACCCCCAAAGCTGTCTTTACACCGCTTACATTCCCTTCAGCATCCAACAACAACTCATTCACATGATCTTGCCAAATATCCAAATTAATCGTGTTTTCAACGATACTTCTCCAATTTTGAGAAAAAGAGATCCGATCGCACTGAGATCTCGGACTCCACATGGCCGGCCCTTTCGAAAGATTTAGCATTCTAAATTGAATGGAACTCCTGTCCGTCACAATACCTGTATATCCCCCTAATGCATCTATCTCTCTAACAATCTGTCCTTTAGCTATTCCTCCAATGGCAGGATTACATGACATCTGAGCTATCTTATTCATATCCAATGTAATAAGTAGCGTTTTAGAGCCTAAATTAGCAGCAGCACATGCTGCTTCGCATCCTGCATGACCAGCCCCCACAACTATAACATCATATAGAGGAAATAAAGACGACATATTATAGTGTTTTAAGCAATTCTAAACAATGATCTTCATTCTTTCTCATCAACTTAGCATCTTCATCCGTTTTATCCTTAAAACCTATTAAATGAAGAACCGAATGTACTATAACACGATTCAGCTCGTTTTCAAAAGTCGTATTAAACTCCGATGCGTTGGACCGTACAGTATCCAAACTAATAAAAACGTCGCCTGAAAGTATGTCGTTTTCTCTATAATCAAAGGTGATCACATCGGTATAATAATCGTGATTCAAATATTTTTGATTCACGTTTAATATATAAGAATCATCACAAAAAATAAAAGAAATAGTCCCTATACAGCAAGAATAATCGGAAGCCACTAAATCCAACCATTTCTTTATCTTTTCCGCCAATAGAAAAGGCGGCAGTTCACACCCTTCATTAAAAAAGAAAATCTCACTCATTACAATTTATAAATTGAAAACCAATGTTACCTTCGAACCGTTATCTTCAAAAATCAAATCATCCGACAAGGTTTTCATTAAATAAAGTCCGCGTCCGGCATCTTTTTCGATGTTATCCGGTAAAGTAGGATCCGGAATATAATTGTAATCAAATCCTTCTCCTTCATCTTTTACCGTTACGCAAAGCTTACTGTCATCTTCGCGTACAAAAAATTTTACATGCTTAGAAGGATCAAGCTTATTTCCATATAAAATAGCATTATTAACCGCTTCTATAACACACAGACTGATTTTACCGAATACCTCAGGTTCAACATGATACACATCGACAAAGTAATCAATGAAATTTTCTACTTTAACGATGTTTCCAATCTCTGAAGTAATTGAAAATTCTAATTTGTCCATCACCAACTAAAATGAAATAGTTCATATTAAATTTACCAACACAATAACAATATCCACTCAAATCTCGATCACAACTTAAACCGCATATACACAGCTTAACGTATAGCGAATTTAAACAAAAAAAAATTAAATATCAATTCATCAAATAGATAAAAATTTTAAAGTCTGCCTCTATAAAACCTACCAGGGAGACAACCATAACTGAGGATCCAGTTTTTCCTTATCCCTCCATATCTGAAAATTTAAAGTACTGCTACTTTCATTGTCAGAAGCCAACTTACCTATTTTTTGTTTCAGCTTAATTACATCTCCTTTCCTGATGTAAACTTTTATCATATTCGAATAAAGTGTCAAATAATTACCGTGTCTGATCATGACTACATTATTATAACCCGGTATAAACATGATTTCGACGACAGTACCCGTAAAAACCGATCTGACATCCGCACCGGCTGATGTCGTAACGGTTATTCCATCGTTTGTCAACTTTACCTGCTTGAAAAGAGGGTGAACATTAACTCCAAATTTCTCCGATACGAATCCTTCTTCAACAGGCCAAGGTAATTTTCCTCTATTTTTAGCGAAATCATCCGAAATAAGTTTCTCTTCAGGCGTTAATTTATAGTTAGAATTTTTACTACCTGATTTTTTAGCCTGTGCGGCGATCAAAGACTTCAGCTTGTTAGCCAAAACTTCTCTTTTCTTGATTTCGGCCTTCAATTTTTTATCTAATTCTCTCTCTTTCTTCTTTAACTCATTAACATAGCTATTAGCCTGATTTTGTTCTTTTGTCAATTCTGCATTTTTAGCAACAATAAGGCTTTGCTTTTCGTTCTTTTCCGAAACCAAAAGATTCAATTTATTATTAACTGTCGTCAAAGAATCGTTAGTCACTTTTATAAGCTCTATTTGTCGTTTGGAATAGTCCTGTACCTGATCGAAGTATTTATAACGCGCATAGGCTTGCATAAGAGTCGTAGAAGAAAAAATAAAGGCTAATTTATCCGATTGATTTCTCTTCTTCCAAGTTTCATAAACCATCTTTGCATAAAAATCCAACATTTTTTGTCTATTTGACTCCAAATGGGTCTTTACTCGTTCATTATCGGTAATTAATTTTTCAAGATAAGAAACTTCATCATTCAATCCTTGAATAATTTCCTTGCCCTTCACAATTTTTTGATTGATTATAGTAAGCTTTTGCAAAGTGGTCATACGATTATTCCGGGTAGAACTCAACAATTTATTTAAATATGAAATCTCCTTTTCTGCCTGTTCTTTCTTTTTCTTTACCTCATTTATAGATTGAGAAAAAGAAAAAATTGAAACATGCAGAATCAAAAAAATCAATATATACCGCACAACCACCATCAATAAATTCGTTTGTATTTACTGGATATTTTAAAATTTGGTTCTACTTTTACATCAAACTCCAATCTGTCAAAAACAATTTTAACTTCAATCGGATCCGATTCCATATAAAGATTAAAAAGAATTTTTCCAGGATACAAATACCCACCGAAATCCTTAAAATCATCATACTTTACGTTCAATCCTATCTGTTCTTCTATATCTTTAATAGAAACGAAACAAGGTCTGAAATAATCAGGATCTATTTGAATCTCTTGCAAAATTAAAGAGTACTCCTTGTTTTTCCTTCTTTTCTTATATAATTTCTTTAATTTTCTACCCAATGCTTTTTCTTCCAAAGTATAAAGTAAATAATTATTTCCAGACTTATCGAATTTATATCGTTTAGTCCTATCATTCAAAGAAGTGCAGGATTCAAAATTAAAAAAGTAATTTGAAAGAATCCGCTGAAAACAATCAAAACTTAAATTTAAATCGAATCTGTTGGAAAAATAGCTGTAATCCGATATAAAATATTCTTTATCATGAAAATTAATAAACTTCACGCTATCTGGAGTTAACAATAAACGAGCAACATTAATTCCAAGAGGCGATGCCGACATAGAGATACAAATAAAACTATCTTTTTTCATTTGCATCGTAGCTTTCAGGCTATTTGATTTTTTCTTTGTATGCAAAGAAATATCCATTTTCTTAGAATACAAAGTTTGAAAATCCAATTCATTTTCAACAATATTCCTAAATAGTCTTCCTTCTGAAATATTCTCAAGTTCCCTTTGTTTTGGCAATTTTTTTGCCGAATGACAGGAAATGAAAAGAACAACCAATAATAAAACAAATAAATTACTTCTCATTTTCAATCAATAATCCATGCTCAATTTTATTTTCTAATTCACTATTTGCTTCCTCGTCACCCAACTCCAATGCTTTTTTCCACATTTTTACAGCTTCTTCTTTCTCACCGTTCATGTATAAGATATCTCCGTAATGTTCATATAAAACACCTGAAGGCGACTGACTCTTTTCAATGGCTATATTCATATAATATTTAGCCAATGAATAACTTTTCTGCTTAAACAATACCCAAGCATAGGTATCCAGAAAAATAGGGTTATTCGGATCTACGGAAACCGTTTTCGCACTCATACGTTCTGCATCGTTCAAACGTTCGTTTCTGAGAGAAAGATAATAACTATAATTATTTAAAGTCATAATATCGTTCGGATTGATCTTCAGTACTTCATCAAACATATCAAAAGCACGTTCAACACTATCCAAAACATAAAAACACTCGCCTAAATAAGCATAAAATTGAGCTTTTATAGGAGAATTTTCAGGAGACAATTCGAGGCCTTCATTCAAATATACTAAGGCATCTTTATATTTTTTTTGAATCATCAAAGGCAAACTAACCATTGCATAAGGTAAAGGTTGATTAGGAAAATACTTCATGCACTCTTTCCCTCTATCATACATCAAAACAGTATCACCCAATTGATTATATAACAACAACAACTCTTCCCAAATTAGATAATTATTTTTATCCTTAGACAATACAAACTCTAACTCATTCGCACTCTCCTTTAACTTATTATCTTTTTTCAGTAAATCCGCATAAAGCGTTCTCACGGCCAAATCATCACTGTATTTTTCCAATAATAATCCTATGTATTCGTCTATTCTTTTATCCGACATAAACGAATCGGAAGAGTTAACTATCAATTTTAAAAGATACTGAACTTTAAAATTGTTATCATTATTATCGTTTAGTAAAGCCTTTCTCAAATAAACGTCAGCATTTAAGGTATCCTTCTTTTGCAAATAATAATCAGTCAAATAAAAAAGAACAAAACCATTTGAAGGATCTTTTTCCATTAACTTATTCAATACTTGCAACCCCTTCTTCTCCTGATCATTCAACAAATAAAGCTCTGCTAATAATCCTAAATAGTCACTTTTTCCAGGATATTTCTTTATTAACTTTAAAATTTCCGAAGAAGCTTTTTTTATATTCTTGGCTTTAGCATATAACTTAACTTTTTCTATAGAAGAAACTTCCGAAGTACCGAACTGTTTTTCATATCGATCCAATACACTTATAGCTTCTTCCCATTTCTCCACAGAGGTAAACAAATTCGTTTCAATCAAGTAGAAATCTTCTCTTTCCGGGTATTGTTTTATCAATTCGTCATAAACAAGACAAGCTTGATCTATCATCGATTTTTTTTCTAATACATTGGCCAATAAAATTTTATACCAAATATTAGAAGGTTCTAACTCCACAGCCTCCCGCATCAATCTCAAAGGAATATCCAAATTATCCGTCAATGCTAAAACAGAAGCCAATTCATAACGTACTGCCGCACTTTTATTATCAATTTTCATACATTGATCAAAACAAGATATGGCAGACTTAAAATCCCCCAATATTTTATACCGTACCCCTTCCATAAAAGCATAGTTAAACGCTACTTTTTTATCATCATCCAAAGTAGAAACTACACTATTTTTTTTATCGGCAAAAGATAAAACAGTACATCCAATAAATAGAAACGTAAGTAATGATTTGATCATTATATTTTTATGTTGTTTTAATATTTACCTGTATGACCAAAACCTCCTTCACCTCTCTCCGTTACATTTAAAACTTTTACCTCAACAAGTTCAACCTGTTCAAACTTTTGTATAACCATTTGACAAATTCTGTCCCCATCGTTAATTTGAACCATTTCGTGAGATAGATTAACAAGAATAACACCTATTTCTCCTCTATAATCAGAATCAATGGTACCCGGTGTATTTAAAACGGTTACTCCTTCATTTAAAGCTAAACCGCTTCTCGGTCTGATCTGGGCTTCATATCCTTCCGGCAACTCTATAAAAAGTCCCGTCGGTATAAGTTTTCTTTCCAAAGGTTTTAGCATGATAGATTGCTCTAAATTAGCACGAATATCCATTCCGGCGGAATAATTTGTTTTGTATTCCGGAAGAGCATGTTTTGACTTGTTGATTATATTTACTCTCATTTTGTCTCTTTAAATACAGTATTACCCTATAATAATAAATCGTGCTAAGATAGGGAATTTTTGCGAAAGAATCTGATAAAAATCCTTTCGCAAATAAAAATCTTATTTACAAAAGCATTTCAATGAACAATATCTTCGAAAAGCAAGTTATTGTTCTCTTATTATTATTATATTTTTTCTTTATTTAAAAAGTAAATTGATAATAATAATAGTGTGTGAGTAGTTGTAATAAAATATTTACATGTCTCTTGTTTTATTCGTTATTAAAAATAGATAGTAAATTTACTCACAAGATTTTTATTATTAATATACTGATTGATAGGAATGTTATTTAGTTATTCACAGCTGTTAGTTGTATTCTTATCGGATAAATTTTTTGTAAAGAAATAAGATATTCATGTTAATAATTTGTAGAAACAAATCGAATTAAAAATAAAAAACATACTTGTATGTTTTGGTTTTATTATTACATGGATGTTGAAATGAAAAATCAAAATGATTTTATTCTTTTTATTTCGATTTTAATTCACTTTTTTTTCACAGGATATGGGGATAAAAAAAGTTGACCAAAATAATCTATCGGTCAACTTTTTATGGGGTATTTTATCGTACTGTTATATTTTATTTAAGATGGAAGTTGTGGAATAACCTTCTACGAAGTCTATCGTTACGATTTTTCCGTTTTTTGCTTTTACTATATCATAACCTACAATGTTTTCCGGATTATAATCTCCGCCTTTTACCAGCACATCGGGTTGAACATAGTTAATAAGATCATAGGGAGTATCGGTATTAAAAAAAATAACTTCATCGACGAAGATAAGAGAAGCAAGGGCTAAAGCTCTGGCATCTTCGTTATTTATGGGCCTGTTTTCACCCTTCAGACGTTTAACAGAGGCATCTGTATTTAGCCCGACAATTAACTTGGTACCGAGATTGGCTGCTTGAGCCAGGTATTCGATGTGCCCCTTATGAAGAATGTCAAAACAACCGTTCGTGAAAACAATTCTCTCGTCTTTGAATCTCCATAAACTTAAAGTACGTGACGCTTCTTCTTGCGTTTTGGCTATTTTAGTTTTTATATACGGTAGATAATCCATAATATTATATCAGTTTATTCGTTGTTGTTTCAGGAAAAACCAGAATGGGCTTGTGTTTTTTGGCTTCTTCGAAATCCATCATAGCGTAAGATATAATTATGATTATATCTCCGACAGCACATTTTCGTGCGGCGGGTCCGTTCAAACAGACAACACCTGAATTGCGTTCTCCTTTTATAATGTAAGTATCCAATCTTTCTCCGTTGTTTACGTTTACGATTTGTACCTTCTCGTTTTCAATTAGATTGGCTGCTTCCATCAGAGTTTCGTCAATGGTGATGCTTCCTACGTACTGGAGATTTGCTTCAGTTACGGTCACCTTGTGAAGTTTGGATTTAACGACCTCTATGAACATATTCGTGGTATTTGTGATGAATGATTAAAATACAATGTTATCGATTAGTCTGATTTTACCGGCATAAGCGGCAATACAACCGACTTTAGTTTTGTTTTCATTCCAATCTTTGATTGGACGTAAATCCGTATCGTCTACAATTTCGAAATATTCCACTTCCAAATAAGGATTTTTGTTGATTTCATTTACTACCCATTGTTTTACCTCTTCCACATTCATTTTACCGGTTAATTCGGTTGCTTTTTGAAGTATTTTATGAATGTGAGGTGCGTTTTGTCTATGTAAAGGTTCAAGGAGTGTGTTTCTTGAACTCATGGCTAACCCATCTACTTCACGAACAATAGGACAGGGAATGATCTCCAAGTTATAATGTAATTGTTTTACCATATTTTTAATAATGGCAATTTGTTGAAAATCTTTCATCCCGAAATAAGCCCGGTGAGGTTTAACAATATCGAATAATTTACTGACGACTTGTCCTACTCCGTTAAAATGACCCGGACGTTTTGCTCCTTCCATGACCGTCTCGACATATCCGAAATCGAATTTACGAGTATCTTCTTCCGGGTAGATTTCCTCTACATCAGGTACGAATACGTAATCACAACCGTTTTTTTCCAAAAGAGCGGTATCTTTTTCGACGGTTCTTGGATACCTTTTCAGGTCTTCTTTATCGTTGAATTGCGTCGGATTTACAAATATACTGACAACCGTTATGTCGTTATCTCGTTTACAAGTTTTGACGAGAGATATATGTCCTTCGTGTAATGCACCCATTGTCGGTACAAATCCCACCTTTTTTCCCTCATTCTTCAATTTTTCAATTAAGGCGGTCAATGGTGATTTTCTATATATTGTTTCCATCTTATCTTTTTGAAAATTCGGGATGCAAGTTTACAAACTATTTTCGATATAATTCAAAATTGCCGATTGAAAATTGAAAATAGCTTTGTTTAAAGGTAATATTACAGATATATTTACAGATATTATTAATGTATTAACGTTATTTATACAATGCATGGATGTTGGGGTGGATGGAAGAGAGGGCGTCCAATAATTCGTTTCGATTTACTCCTTCACGCATGACCACGAGGATCGTGTCATCTCCTCCTATGGTACCTAATACTTCAAAATAGTTTCCGCTATCAATAAGAACAGTAACGGCCTTGGCATACCCGGGTAGAGTTTTAATAACAGCGATATTTTGGGAAAAATCGATACTGAGGATAGCATCGGTAACGATGGTAGATGCTTTTTCATCAGATTGTTCGTTTTGCATATTATCCGGAATGATGTAAATGTAACCTTTATCTTTGTGTGGTATTTTAGCTACTCTCATAAATTTTAAATCACGCGATAACGTGCTTTGAGTAGCTTCTACTCCTTCCTGTTTTAATCTGTATAGAAGTTCTTCCTGCGAGCTGATCTGTTCGTTATCAATTAATTTACGGATGATCAACAAACGTTTTGTTTTGTTTCCCATATTATCTTGTGTATTGCACTATACAAAAGTAAATAAAATAGTTTGATTTTCAATAGAGAGAAGATAAATTGCATATTTATTTGTTATATTACATAAATATGCTTTGAATCTTCGAAAATAACCCCTATTTTTGCCGAAAATGAATCATAATCTATAGTACAATAGAATAAATATGCATAATTTGAAAAATGCTCGTCTGGTTTTAAAAGACGGGACTATTTATGAAGGAACTTCCTTTGGTTACGAGAAATCGGTTTCCGGGGAAGTTGTTTTTTATACCGCAATGACTGGTTATCCCGAAAGTTTGACAGATCCTTCCTATAAAGGGCAGATATTGGTACCTACTTATCCTATGATTGGGAATTACGGGGTTCCGGTAGACGATGAACGCGATGGTATTTCCAAATTTTTTGAATCGGACCGAATTCATTGCAGTGCTTTGGTTATATCCGATTACTCCTTTCAATACAGTCATTGGAACTCGCGAAAAAGTCTGGGAGATTGGTTAAAGGAACAAAAGGTTCCGGGAATTTTCGGTATAGATACCCGTTCATTGACGCAAAAATTACGAGAAAGTGGAGCCATGATAGGGAAAATCGTGTTTGATAAAGAAGAAATTCCTTTTTATGATCCGAATAAAGATAATATCGTTGCACAAGTCTCTACGAAAAAAATCATGGAGTACGGAAATGGAAAATATAAAGTGTTGCTTGTGGATTGTGGTGTAAAAAATAACATATTGCGGTGTTTGTTGAAAAGAGATGTTACGATAAAAAGAGTTCCCTGGGATTATGATTTTACACGGGAGTCATACGATGGTTTGTTTTTATCGAATGGTCCGGGAGATCCGGCCATGTGCGGTAAAACCATAGAAAACATAAAGATTATGTTGGAAAAAAATATCCCTATTATGGGAATTTGCCTGGGTAATCAATTGATGGCTCGGGCTGCCGGCGCACAAACTTATAAAATGAAATACGGACATAGAAGTCATAATCAACCGGTTATGCAACCGGGTAGTCGGCGTTGTTATATTACGTCACAAAACCATGGTTTTGCTATAGATGAAAAGACTTTGCCGAAAGAGTGGGAACCTCTTTTCGTGAATGTAAATGATGGAACGAATGAGGGGATTCGGCATAAAACGAAACCTTTTTTTTCGGCGCAATTTCATCCTGAGGCTTCAAGTGGACCTGTGGATACGGAATTTCTATTTGACGATTTTATAAGAGCCATGGAGAGAATGAATAATGATTAGAATTTGAATGTTGTAAAATAGATGAAGATGAGAGAGATGAAAAAAATATTGCTTTTGGGTTCGGGAGCTTTAAAGATAGGAGAAGCGGGAGAATTTGATTATTCCGGTTCACAGGCTTTAAAAGCTTTACGGGAAGAAGGAATTTATTCTGTATTGATCAATCCCAATATTGCTACGGTGCAGACTTCGGAAGGAGTAGCGGATAAAATTTATTATTTACCTGTGACTCCCGAATTTGTAGAAAAAGTGATCGAGAAAGAACGTCCCGATGGAATCTTTCTTTCATTCGGTGGACAAACGGCTTTAAATTGCGGGATTACTTTACATCGAATGGGAGTTTTGAAAAAATATAATGTAGAGGTACTGGGAACTCCCGTGCAAGCGATTATCGATACGGAAGACCGGGAGATCTTCGCACATAGATTATCCGAAATTCAGGTGCATACTCCTAAAAGTATTGCGGCAAGTACAATGGAAGAAGCTATTGTCGCCGTTCAAAAGGTGGGTTTCCCCGTTATTGTCAGGGCTGCTTATACATTGGGTGGATTAGGTTCCGGTTTTTGTTCCTCTATGGAAGAGTTTAAACGATTGTTAGAGAGTGCTTTTTCTTATTCCCCTCAAGTTTTGGTGGAGGAGTCGCTAAAAGGATGGAAGGAGGTAGAATATGAAGTTGTCCGGGACAGATATGATAATTGCATTACGGTATGCAATATGGAGAATTTCGATCCGTTAGGTATTCATACCGGTGAAAGTATTGTAGTTGCTCCTTCCCAGACGCTGAGTAATAGTGAATACCATAAATTAAGAGCCGTTGCTATCAAAATAATCCGGCATATAGGCATTATCGGGGAGTGTAATGTACAATATGCGCTGGATCCGAATTCGGAAGATTATCGGGTGATAGAGGTAAATGCCAGACTATCCAGATCGAGTGCCTTGGCTTCTAAAGCTACCGGTTATCCGTTGGCTTTTGTTGCTGCAAAATTGGGATTAGGTTACGGATTACACGAGATAAAAAATTCGGTAACCAAAGTAACGACGGCTTGCTTCGAGCCCGCCCTGGATTATGTGGTTTGTAAAATTCCGCGTTGGGATTTAAACAAGTTCGAAGGTGTTTCCAAACTGATAGGCTCTTCTATGAAAAGCGTGGGAGAGATCATGGCTATAGGGCGTACTTTTGAAGAAGCGATTCAGAAAGGAATTCGCATGATAGGACAAGGGATGCATGGCTTTGTCGGTAATATGGTAAAAATAAAGGATGTCGACGAGGAGCTTATTCATCCTACGGATGCTCGTATTTTTGCTATTGCGGCTGCTTTCGATAAGGGATATAGTGTTGAGAGAATTCATGAAAAAACACAAATTGACAGATGGTTTCTTCAACGTTTGGAAAATATTCATTTACTGAAAGAAGAACTGAAATCTTTTGATAAAGAGACGAGTATAGACAAATCGTTTTTAAGAAAGGTCAAACGGTACGGTTTTTCGGATTTTCAGATCGGACGCATAGTGATTAGGAATACATCTCTTTCTCCCCACGAGAAGATGCTAAAGATACGAAACTATCGAAAGAAATTAGGTATTTTACCCTGTGTAAAACAAATCGATACGTTAGCCGGCGAATACCCGGCATTGACCAATTACCTTTATCTTACCTATAGCGGAGAAACCAATGATATTGAATATGAACACGATCGTCGTTCGGTAATTGTATTAGGGTCAGGAGCTTATCGTATCGGGAGTAGCGTCGAATTTGACTGGTGTGGAGTCAGTGCTTTGGATTCGATTCGTAACGCGGGTTTCCGCTCGGTAATGATTAATTACAATCCGGAGACGGTGAGTACGGATTATGATATTTGCGACCGACTCTATTTTGACGAACTCTCTTTTGAACGGGTGATGGATATCGTGGAATTCGAGGATCCTAAAGGGGTAATCGTTTCAACGGGAGGACAGATTCCCAATAATCTTGCTATGCGTTTATACGGACAACAAGTGCCTATCCTGGGGACTTCCCCGGAGTCTATCGACCGGGCGGAAGATCGGCAAAAGTTCTCTTCTATGTGTGATGAATTGGGTATAGACCAACCTCGGTGGAGTGAATTGACGAGTATCGGAGATATCTACCAGTTTGTGGATAAGGTTGGTTTTCCGGTTTTGATACGTCCTTCTTACGTCCTCTCCGGTGCTGCTATGAACGTGGTATCGAATAAGGAAGAGTTGGTATATTTTCTTGAACTGGCGGCTGAAGTTTCCAAAGATCATCCGGTGGTGGTTTCCGAATTTATAGAGCAAGCAAAGGAGATTGAGATCGATGCCGTGGCTCAGGATGGTGAGATCAAAGCCTATGCTATTAGTGAACATATCGAGTTTGCAGGAGTCCATTCGGGAGATGCGACCATTGTATTTCCGGCACAGAAGCTTTATATAGAAACGATTCGGAGAATAAAAAAAATAACCCGGTTAATCGCGAAGGAGTTAAATATTTCCGGTCCTTTCAATATGCAGTTTTTAGCGAAAGATAACGATATTAAAGTGATAGAATGTAATTTAAGAGCGTCGCGGAGTTTTCCATTCGTTTCAAAAGTGTTGAAATATAATTTTATAGATATGGCGACCCGAATCATGCTGGGAGAAAAAGTGGAGCTCTTGAATAAGTCGGTCTTTGATCTGGATTATGTCGGGATCAAAGCTTCCCAGTTCTCTTTTGCTCGTTTATTAAAGGCAGATCCGGTATTGGGAGTCGATATGGCATCTACCGGGGAGGTCGGTTGTATAGGGGAAAATTATTATGAAGCCGTATTGAAAAGTATGCTTTCGGTCGGGCACCGGATTCCTCGTAAGAATATTTTAATCTCTTCCGGTCCCTCCCGTTCGAAGGTGGAATTACTTACTTCTGCCCGGATGTTACAGGAAAAAGGATATACTATTTATGCCACGGAAGGTACGGCAAAGTTCTTCGAGGAGAATGGAATAAAGGTTACCGTTCTTTATTGGCCGGATGAGGACAAAGAGCCGAATGTCATGGAATTTTTGAAAGAGAGAAAAGTGGATTTGGTGATCAATATACCTAAGAATCATACGAAAAGAGAACTTGATAATGGTTATAAAATTCGCCGGGCAGCGGTAGATTATAATATTCCGCTAATAACGAACGCTCGTTTGGCAAGTGCTTTTATTTACGCGATCTGTAAAGTCGGATCGGACGAAATCGTGATTAAAAGTTGGGACGAATATTAATCGTTCGTCATTTATCGGTTGAAAATGTTGTATCGTAAATACCTAAGTATCATTACAAAATTATAGCCAAGTCTGTGATTTGTTTGTTTTTTGTTTAAAAACAAAATAAACCTGTGCCGGAATAAAAGAAAATCGTTTATTTTTACAGAATAATAATTTGAAATTATGAATAAGAAAAAAATAAATCGATTGATTTATATAGGGGCCTTATTGATATTATTTATAATAGGTGTGATTTTATGGTATCAACAGATAGGAGGTTCAGAGACAGAAGTTTATACTGTCATTCATCAAAAAGAGGCTTCTTTTGATTTTAAATCCAAATTTAAAAAGCCGGAACAAATAAAAATCCGTTTCGAGGGAAAAGTGGATTGTGATGCTTTGCTTGTGGTAAAAGACGTAGGGCAGTCGATAAAATCCAGAATAACATTTCCGATTAAAAAAGGTGATTTAAAAGAGAAGGTTTTGGATTGTAAATGGACTTCTCCCGATATATCGCTTCAGCTCCGATCCAGCGAGTGCGAGATAAATAATTTAAAAATCATTCTCGAAGTTTTGGAATAGTTTGCATAGGTGAGTTTTGTGAGGAAAGACCAGAGAGTTAAGAATATATTATAAGGGAAAGATTCAGATTTATTTTCTAACTTTGCGTCTCAAAATTAATACGGATAAGATGTTAAAAAGATATTGGAAAAGCTTTACGATTTTTTGGAGTCTGTTTATTCTTTTCGTGGCAGGTATTTTTTTCTTTTTTTATTTGATATCTGACGGGAAGTTAGGTTTTATGCCTACTTTCGAGGAATTGGAGAATCCGAATAATCGTTTTGCCAGTGAGATTTATTCTGCGGATGGGAAAATTATTGGAAAATATTTTCGGGGAAGTGAGAACCGGCGTTATACGGACTACCACGATATCCCCCAGTGTGTGGTAGACGCATTGATTGCCACGGAGGATGTACGTTTCTATGAGCATAGCGGTATCGATGTACGGGGGCTGTTCCGGGTGGCAAAAGGAATGGTAACGGGAAGTAGCTCTTCCGGAGGAGGGAGTACGATTACGCAACAATTGGCAAAGATGCTGTTTCCGCGTTCGGCCAATCAGAATTTTATGGAATTGGCTTTGCGTAAATTTCGGGAATGGGTCATTGCGGTAAAATTGGAAAAGAGTTACACGAAAGAGGAGATCATTACCATGTACCTTAATAAATTTGATTTTTTGAATCTGGCGGTCGGCATAAACTCGGCGGCTAATATTTATTTTGCTACGACTCCTGATTCTCTGCGGGTGGAACAGGCCGCAATGTTGATCGGTATGGCTAAAAATCCCTCGTTGTTTAATCCTGTTCGTCGTCCGGATAAAACCTTGGGACGCCGGAATGTGGTATTGGGACAAATGTATAAATACGGTAAAATCACCCAGGCGGAATATGATTCTTTAACCCTTTTACCTTTGGGCATTGATTTTAGAAAAGAGGATCATAAGGAAGGGATTGCTACTTATTTCAGAGAATATTTAAGGCAGTTTATGACGGCCAATAAGCCGAAGCGGGAGGATTACAAATGGAATAAGTCTCAATATGTTTTGGATTCCGTTGCTTGGGAAACGAATCCGCTTTATGGTTGGTGTAATAAGAATTTCAAATCTGACGGATCATATTATGATATTTATTCCGACGGTTTAAAAATTTACACGACTTTGGATTCGCGCATGCAAAAATACGCGGAAGAGGCCGTGGCGGAGCATTTGGGGCAGACGTTGCAGCCGACCTTTCATAATGAAAGAGTGCAAAAGAAAAATCCTCCCTTCTCAAACGATATGACGAAAGAGGAAATAGAGGATATTTTGAATCAGGCCGTTAAACGCTCTGATCGTTATAAATCCATGCTGGCAGAAGGTAAAACTTATAGTGAAATAAAAAAGGAGTTTTTAAAACCGGTACAAATGTCTGTTTTTACCTGGAAAGGTGTCAGAGATACGGTTTTATCCCCTATGGATTCGATTAAACATTATAAATCGTTTTTCCGTGCCGGTTTTATGGCATTGGATCCGAAGACCGGTAATATAAAAGCTTATGTCGGAGGACCGGACTATCGCTATTTTATGTATGATATGGTGAGCGTGGGAAAACGCCAGGTGGGATCAACGATCAAGCCGATCCTATATACATTGGCTATGCAGGAAGGGTTAGCTCCTTGTCAGAAGGTTTTGAATGTTGCTCAGACATTTGTGTTACCCGACGGAACAACCTGGACGCCTCGGAACTCTACGGATAAACGGGAAAACGAGTGGGTAACGTTGAAATGGGGATTGGCCAATTCCGTGAATAATATTTCCGGGTGGGTGATGAAGCAGTTTACTCCCGAGGCGGTGGCCCAGATGGCTCATAAAATGGGTATTACCAGTTTCATCGATCCGGTGCCTGCCCTGTTTTTAGGATCTTCTGAAATTTCTGTAAAAGAGATGGTATCTGCCTTTGCTATTTATTCGAATAAAGGAGTCTATAATTCTCCGATGATGGTAACGAAGGTTGAAGATAAATACGGGAATGTATTGGCCCGTTTTGAACCGGAATCGAGAGAGGTTATTACTGAAAATACGGCTTATCTGATGGCAAGTCTTTTGAAAGCGGTCGTTGACGAAGGAACGGGAAGGCGTATCCGTTTCCGTTATCACTTTACGAATCCGATCGGGGGTAAAACGGGTACGACACAAAATCATTCCGACGGATGGTTTATCGGTATTACTCCAGATTTGGCTGGAGGTGTTTGGGTCGGAGCCGAAGATCGCTCTATCCATTTCCAAAATTTGGCAAACGGACAGGGAGCCAGTATGGCTTTACCTATTTGGGCCCTGTTTATGCAAAAAGTATATGCAGATAAATCCATTGCCATGCCTCAACGGGATTTTGAGGCTCCTGTAGGAATGAATAATGTTTTGGATTGTGGTGACGAGGAAAAAGACGGAAGAGCGATCCAGCCGGAGGAGGAGGAAGAGTTTTTTTAGTTGGGATTTGAGTTTCGGATTTCATCGTTGATTGTGAATAAAAAGAGTCTTATGCCTGATCTTTGCATCTGAAATGCTTTCCGGAGTAGTATGGCGTGTATTTTTTACGGCATGACATTTTACTAAATTTACGAAGGATATGGTAAAATCAAAAAGTGTTTTTGTTTGTCAGAATTGTGGAGCCAAAGAACCCAAGTGGGTTGGAAAATGTTCTACCTGCGGAGAGTGGAATAGTTTTGTCGAGGAGGTGGAGGTTATCACGAAAGGTAATCGGGCGACTTCCGGAATCGGAGGGAGTTCGTTAAGACCCTTGAGATTGTCGGAGGTAAAGGCCAATGCTGACGAACGGATGGATACCAGAGACGATGAGTTGAACCGGGTTCTGGGAGGAGGTTTAGTTCCCGGTTCTATGATTTTGTTGGGGGGAGAACCTGGGATCGGTAAATCTACCTTGGTCCTTCAGTTTGCCCTTCATAATCGTTGCGGTAAGGTGCTTTATGTGTCGGGGGAGGAAAGTGTATCTCAGATTAAAATGCGGGCACAACGTTTAGGGGCTGAAAATGACGATTGTCTGTTTCTTTCCGGTAATTCCTTGGAAGCCGTGTTGGAACATGCTAAGGTCTTAGAACCGAAGTTGTTGATTATTGATTCTATTCAGACTTTGGCCACGGAGGCCGTTGATGCTATTCCCGGTAGTTTGTCTCAAATTCGGGAGTGTACGAACGTGTTGTTACGATTTTCAAAGGAGAATACGATTACCACCATATTGATCGGACATATTACCAAAGACGGGCAATTGGCCGGTCCTAAAATACTGGAACATATGGTGGATACCGTTTTGCAGTTCGAAGGAGACCAGCAGTATATGTATCGGATATTGCGTTCTATGAAAAATCGTTTCGGATCGACCTCGGAGATCGGGATTTACGAGATGTTGCAATCGGGATTACGTCAGGTGACTAATCCTTCTGAGTTGCTATTGTCGAATCACGGGGAAGAGTTGAGCGGCATTGCCGTTTCGGCTACGGTGGAGGGGGTAAGACCTATTTTATTGGAAGTACAGGCGTTGGTGAGTACGGCTGCTTATGGAACCCCTCAACGTTCGGCTACCGGTTTTGATACCAGACGTTTGAATATGTTATTGGCGGTTTTGGAGAAACGAGTCGGTTTCCGTTTAGCGGCTAAAGATGTCTTTTTAAATATAGCCGGAGGTATCCGGGTGAGTGATCCCGCTCTTGATTTGGGAGTTGTTATGGCCGTGTTATCTTCTAATATGGATGCAGCTCTTCCCAAAGATACGGTATTTGCCGGAGAGGTCGGTTTATCCGGAGAAATTAGAGCCGTTAGTCGTATCGAACAGCGGATTGCCGAAGCGGAGAAATTAGGTTTTAAACGAATTTTTATTCCTCTCGGGAATAAAAAAGCGTTGACCAAAAAAACAGAAAAAATTGAAGTCCGTTTCTTTTCAAAAATTGCGGATATATGCCGGGAGCTTTTTAAATAACAAAGAGGTCGATCACATGACCGGCCCCTTTGTTATTCTTTGAGAGATTACTTAGTAAAATCATATTTTTGGTCGTAACCTCTTTCTTGGATATTGATTCCCTCTTTCATCCATCGGGGTAAGGGAGTGTCTTTCAGATAATGATCAAAAAATTGTTCCATTCGTATGGTCCAATCCATTTGTGCCGGACGGGATCTTAGGAAATGTCCCTCTCCCATGTAATTTAATAACCATGCCGGTCGTTGTAGTCTTCGCAAAGCAAGGAACAGGTTACGTCCGTCGTAAAATGCCACGGCTTCGTCTTTATCGCAATGAAAAATCAGGGTCGGAGTATGGATTTTGTCGGCAAACAATAGAGGTGAATTTTCGATGTATCCCGGTAAGTCTTCCCATAATGTTTTACCCATACGGCATTGCCAGTCTTCATACATGAGCATACAAGCTATTCCTCCCTCGTCTCTTATTCCGGTGTATACGGAAGTGATATTAATCAAAGCGGCTCCGATATTGACGCATTTGAACAGATTGGTTCGAGTTACGATATAGGCCACCTGAAAACCGGACCAGCTGTGCCCTTGTAGTCCGATACGGTTTGAATCCAGAATCTGTCGGTCTATTAAAGCTTTTGTACCGCTGACAACAGCATTGTAAGAGCTTTTGCCGGGTTCACCGATTTTAAAATAGACATCCGGCTGGAACACGATGTAGCCTTTGCTGACGTAAGTCGGAATATCGATCATGGCATGGCTTAGTCCCGGAACAGGATGAATATGCATTTCCGGAGTGTGCGTTTCGTAAAACGTGACAATGGATGGATAACTTCGGGTAGGATCGTAGTTGTCCGGAAGATAAAGCAACCCTTGATTCTGTTTTCCTTCGTAATTGGTCCATTCAACTTGTTGAACGGATCCCCAGGCATACTCTTTTTGTTGCGGATTTACGGAAGTTATTTTTTTCATTTGTTTAAAAGAACGATCACTAACCCATAAATCTCGTTCCTCTTCATAGCTTTGCTTGAAACATACGACTGTTTTTCGGTTTTCACTCTCTTGAAGGATTTCAATATCGAATGCGCCCTCTATTTTGGGCGTTAATTTTCCCTGGGGCGAAAGTTGATATATCCCGTGATCTTTATTTTCCCAATTCATAGAGTAAAGCTCCTGGGGTCTGTGTAAATCGATGAACAGTTCGTTTCTTTCGGGATTGACAAACCTGAATATGGTATGGTGCTTGCGACCGGATTCCTTCGTCCAGCTATAGGTTTTTTCTTCTCCCTTTAAATCGATTACCCAGATATCATACCGATCGTAAACAAGCAATTTCTTTCCGTCATTACTCCAGCCTGCAATCCCATACGGGGGAGCGGGATTCGGCCTGTCATACAATTCGTTTTGTAAAGGATAGGGAATTTCATCCGTTAATTTTCTTTGGGTAAAGGTCTCCGGGTTTAGCAATACCCAGGATGAACTCGTGTTGTCGAAAAAAAGGATATGATCTCCGTTTGGTGTCCATTGAACCGGACGGGTTAATGCCTGGGCAATCATTTTGCTCTCTCCGTTAGATAGATCTACAAGATAAAGATCATATCTGGCATCGTGTTGCCAGTCCCTAAACTTTCGATAAGGAATCTTGTCGGTTTTAAAAGCAAATTTAGGATCTTTATTACTCTGGATGTATAAAGCGGAATAGTTGGAATCACAAATTTTATAATGCTTCTTTCGTTGTAAATCGAATATTCCTTTTGAAGGAGAGGGGATAGGGTTTAAGATTCCTCCCTTCGCCTGTTGGGACGGGATCATCTCGTCATTCCAACTCCAAAGTTCCAGTTGAAAACTTTCGTCTTTTTCTCCTCGGGGAGAGCGTGATCTTCTGGGGGTAGGCAGATCGTATAAAAGGAATTTATTATCTCCTAAAATCTCAGCAGATTCGATATCCATTGATATGGTGTCGATCTGGCTGTAATCCAATAATTTGGATACTGAATTATTTTGTAAGGAAAAAGTATAGAGATTTTTTGCCGTTTTATCGTTGGTATCGGCAACAACTAAAAAATTTCCTTTTTTTCCCCGTTCGTCGAATCTGAAAAAAGAAAGGGTTTTTGTTGAATCTCTGTATAACGTTTTATGTTGTTGTGTATGAAATACATTACCGTAACGAATGATATTGCAGGAGGGAGTTTGTTCAAGGTATATTATTTTGGAATCCCGTTCATAAAATTGATAATTTCCGATCCGTTCCAGAATAACACTATCGTTTGTTTCTATGTTTTTAATTACGAAGGCTTGGTCATCTTCCCGGAAATAGGAAAATTGAGGAGCGTAAGGACTAAATTCGGCTCCTTCGGGACATACGATCTCCTTTTGATTTTTTAAAGAACGGGCTATTAGGGTAGGTATTGATTTATTTTCCGAAGGCATGATACGGTTATAGGTAATCCAGTCCCCCAGTGCAAAAAATTGGTTGAAATCGATTTGATTCAGCGTAATGGTTTTTCCGGTTTTTACTTCATATAAATAGTAGGTTTGACGGGCACTTTTATTTTTTTCCTCGTTATCGTGATACAAGTAACGGTATTTTACCCATTTCCCATTCATGGACAATTCGTGGGAGTTAACATATCTCCATTGCTTATAAGCTTTTTCGTCCAATGCTTTTTTTTGAGCAAAACCGGGGATGTAAAAAAATAAGGAAGTAAACAGAAAGAAGAGAGGGTGTAAATAATGCATATAATATAAGAATTTGAAAGGAGGTGTCTTGGGAATTTATCCCTATTAAGACACCTCCGGAAAAATGTTATTATTGGATATCGGTACTTGAGGTAGAATCTTGTTCTACGGTCGTATTGGCTTGAGGAGTAACTTTTTCTTTGATGATTTTTGTATTTAGATACAAAAAGGCAAGCCGTGGATTGGCTTCTTGTACTACTAAAGATAATGAATCGGCTGTTAATTGACCGATTTTTTCTTTGGTTTCATAAGCTTCTTTTTCTCCGTTTTCTCCAATGCTGGTTCCTTTAATAATTAAATAACCGTCTTTGATTTCCCAGGTTTTCAAATCTAAAGAAGGAATATTAATGGCTTCGCATATTCCGTCCTTTTTGAAGTTGAATCCCTTTAATTCCCCGGTAGATTGATAGGTATAAGGATTACACCACTCTCCGATGATCTTTTTCTCCATCTCTTTTTGGGGATTACTACTACAAGCACAAAAGATTAAAATTAAACCAAGGTAAATTAAGTTTTTCATGTTTTCGTTTTTAAAAAAATTAAGATTATATTATTATTACACACACCGGATCAAAAAGGATTAATCCGGTTTTATTTTTGACATTATCTTAACAGTTTAATAAGTATGTAAGGGAGAGTTCTCGTTAGGTGCTGCAAAAGTATCTATTTTTTGTGATGAACCATGGAAGGTAAACGATTATTTTTCCCTTTGTCGGGGCAATTAGCACTCAGGGACGGGGCTAAGGTGCTATTTTAAAAGTTAGGTAATATCTAATAGGATTCATAGCATTTAAAAAACGATGCAAAATAATTTCCGAGAATCATCTCACGTGTACTGATTCGTTGAATCCTTTTTTCTTTGTAAAAACAAAACCGTATCTTTGTTGCCGCTTTAATTTACTGACTTATAATGGATATAAACAGTTTTTAATCATGATGAACACAACGGCTAAAGGATATGTTTTAGGGGTTATTGCTGCAGCGACTTACGGAATGAATCCTTTATTCGCTCTTCCCTTGTATAAGGCTGGAATGAATCCGGACTCGGTTCTGTTTCTGCGGTATTTGTTCGCCATTCCGGTATTGGGAATTATGATTAAAGTGAGGGGACGTGATTTTAAACTCAAGCGGAAGGAGGTAATCCCGTTAATTATTATGGGTTTATTGGTAGCACTCTCTTCTCTTACCCTGTTCCAGAGCTATAATTATATGGAAGCCGGTATCGCATCGACACTGTTATTTGTTTATCCGATTATGGTGGCATTGATCATGGCTTTTCTTTTCAAAGAAAAATTAACCTTACAGACTATTATATGCATTTTGTTGGCATTAGGAGGAATCGGATTGCTTTATAAGGGTGATGACGGTACGACACTTAATTTAACGGGTATTATTCTGGTTGTCGTTTCGGCTCTTTCATATGCTGTTTATATTGTAGGCGTGAACCGCCCGATATTGAAGAATGTTGCAACGCTCAAGTTAACATTCTATGTTTTGCTTTTCGGCATGATGCTATTTTTAGTCCGTGTAGATTTCGGGATGAGTTTGCGGGTTGTCGATACCTGGTATTTGTGGGGTAATTTGATCGCCTTGGCTATTTTTCCGACAGCTGTTTCGTTTCTTTGTACTACTCAAGCCATCCAATACATCGGTTCGACGCCGACGGCCATTTTGGGGGCTTTGGAACCCCTGACTGCCGTTTTTTTTGGTGTAACCGTCTTCGGAGAATCTTTTACGATGAGATTGGCTTGCGGGATACTCATGATTGTTTCTGCCGTAACCCTTATTATTGCAGGAAGTAATGTTACCGTCTATTTGGTTCGTTTTAGAAAACTTTTTCCCAAACTTCCGGTCAAAAAAAAGCGAATGCATTGAATTTTATCAGTGTTTTTGCCTTGTTATTAGAGACGATAGGAGATATATCTGGTCTCGATACGCTTGTATTGTGATAGGAATCATGATTGTGTATCGACGATAATGTTATATAAGATATTGTTATTTAATTTATAATTATTATATTTGCAATAATTGTATATCAAATATTAAGAGAAGAATGATTGCTAAAATTAAAAATCCTTTTGTTGTAAACGGGTATGTTTCAGAAGAATATTTCTGTGACAGAGAGAATGAAACTGCGGAATTAACAGGAGCTTTACATAACGGGCGTAATATGGTCGTTGTTTCGCCCCGGCGTATGGGAAAAACGGGTTTGATAGAGCATTGTTTTCATCAAAAGGAGATTGAAAGGGAGTATCATACTTTTTTAATCGATATTTATGCTACTGGCAGTTTGAAAGAGTTAGTCTTCATCCTTGGGAAACATATTTTTACTACTCTGAAGTCCAAAGGGCGAAAATTCGTGGATCGTTTCTTTTCTACGATTAGTTCTTTGCGTCCTGCTTTCAAGCTTGATCCGGTCAGCGGTCAGCCTGTTTTTGATATTGGAATCGGAGAGATCCGGCAACCTCTATTGTCATTGGAAGAGATATTCAAATACCTCGAGTCGGCGGATAAACGTTGTATTGTGGCCATAGATGAGTTTCAGCAAATAGCCAAATACCCGGAAAAGAATGTGGAGGCTGTTTTACGTACTTATATTCAGCAATGCAAGAACACGATTTTTGTATTTTGCGGGAGTCAACATCATATGATGCAAAATATCTTTTTCTCGGCATCGAGGCCCTTCTACCAGAGTGCATCGTATATGAATCTCGAACCGATCGGACTTGAACCTTATCGAAAGTTCGTACAGTATCATTTTAATAAAGCGGGAAAGAAAATTTCCGACGAATGTATAACATGTATCTATAATTTGTTCGATGGGCATACGTGGTATATGCAGGCGGTTTTTAACCGACTGTACGAACAGTTGGATAGCGGGGAAGAGATGTCTGTTACTATCGCTGATTTTGTCTTACATATGACGGTAGAGTCGAACCGGACAGTTTACCAGAGTATGGTTTCGATGTTGTCCGAACGGCAAAAAGAGATATTGTTTGCCATTGCTAAGGAAGGAAAAGCTTCGGGGATCACTTCGGCTGATTTTATAAGAAAGCACGGTTTATACTCTTCGAGTTCGGTTCAATCGTCAGTAAAACAATTACTCGAAAAAGAATTTATAACTAAAGAAGAGAATATCTACCAAATTTATGACCGTTTCTTCGGTCTTTGGCTTGCTAAAACATACGGAACCGGATATTCTCTTAAATAGCATTTGGGGACTGAAGTTTTTCTCAAAGTAAAACCACCTACTTACGCAGGTGGTTCATTTTGGTGACCTCGGAGGGGCTCGAACCCTCGGCCCATTGATTAAGAGTCAATTGCTCTACCAGCTGAGCTACGAAGTCATCCTTTGCTTACAGTGTTGACTGATTTGCGGGTGCAAATATGCAACTATATTTTTTAATCTGCAAGAAATTTATTCTTTAATGTTATGGTAAACATTGGTGACATCGTCGTCTTCGTCCAGTTTATCCAGGATTTTATCGACTTCGGCACGTTGTTCTTCGGTCAATTCTTTCGTGTCTAACGGGATCCGTTCAAATTCTCCGCTGACAATATCGTATTTGTTGTCTTCCAAGAATTTTTGGATATTTCCATAGGCTTCAAAAGGACCGTAAATCACGATGATATTATCGTCGTCTTCGAAAATTTCATCTGCCCCGTAGTCGATCATTTCCAATTCGAATTCTTCGATGTCGAAATTTTCGGATTTATGTATTTTGAATACGCATTTCCGGTCGAAAAGAAAATCCAACGAACCGGTAGTTCCGAGAGAACCGCCGTATTTAGTAAAAGCGTGACGTACGTTTGCTACCGTACGGGTATTATTGTCAGTAGCAGCTTCAACGACAATTGCTATTCCGTAAGGAGCATAACCTTCGTATACGACTTCTTTGTAATCTGAGGTATCTTTTGAAACGGCTCTTTTGATAGCTCGTTCCACATTTTCCTTTGGCATGTTTTCTGCCTTGGCATTCTGAATTAAGATACGGAGGCGTGTATTGTTTGCGGGATCGGGTCCTCCGGCCTTCACGGCAATATCAATTTCTTTACCTATCCGAGTAAAGGTACGGGCCATGTTACCCCACCTCTTCAGTTTACGTGCTTTACGATATTCAAACGCTCTTCCCATAGTTGTATCTATTTGATTGTTATTCTCAATTTGAAATAGGGTTGCAAATTTAATGGTAAAACTTAAAACTAAAAAGGAATTAAAAGAATTTATTGGGATGACCCGTATGAAATTGGTTATTCGAGCTTACGGACTTCGAAATTATCCAGGTAAACGGCTTCTGTCGGGTCGGGGGTTTTTGATCCCGGAGAGTAGGTTCTAATCTCTATTCTCAGGAATTTGGCTCCTATCGGGGCCCTGAATTTATTATTGGCTCCCAAGGCTTCGGTCCAGCCGTCGGTTGCTTTCCTTTCTTGGGTCTGAAGTCCTTCGTTGAAACCGGATAGGGCGGTTTTTGCTTTACGCCAGCTGCTGGTTACTTTCCACGCGTAAGAGGTAGCTGTCGAGTTTACGTTTAATTTGATTTGGAAACACTCTCCTTCCGTGACCGGGATATCTTGATAAACGTAGGTTTGATGTTCCAATCGAGCGGAGTTACCCGAGAGGGAGAAGGCCGCATTCGTGTTTTTATGAATGACATTATGAGCTCCTCCGGTTACATTCCAACTGGCAGGGATTATGGGGTTTGTTCCCCAGGTTTCAAAATTTCCGTTTGTCAGGAGATTCGGGCCGGTCGGATTACCTGTAATCGGCCTATCGTCGCCGACGATAGGATTGTTGTCGTCAAATGTGAATTGACTACCCGCATCGATGATATTTTTGTCCCAATCCTGAATAATAAAATTGAAGATCTGTCTCGTTGTCGGGATAAATCTTCCGGAAATTCTTACTATTTGATTTGCTTGGATGGCAGGAGTCATGGGCATAACACCCCGATAAGTAACCTGATTTTTTGTATACAGAATTCCGATTTCCACTTTATTTGCCGCAAAAGGAAAGGTTAGGAGCTCTGCCGTACACGTTTGCGTACCTTTTACGTGGGCTAACTTTTTAAGGATAGTATTGGCTGTTCCGAGTTTGCTTCCGTCGATGGTAGAGGTGTATGGAACTCCTTTTAATTCCACTTTGATTGAATCGATATCCGGATCGATGTCGTTGAGTTCGATAATTACTTTTCCGACACGTCGTTGGAGATGGATGGCGATAGGGTCCGGAGGTGAGTTTTCGGTAATATTCACACGTTGTATGACCGAGAGAAATTCCGAAGCTTCCCGGTAGTTTTCACCTGTTTTTAAAAGTTTCAATAGTATTTTCTCTTTCAGATCTCCTATTTTGGCACTGACTTCATTTTCATCCGTTCCGTTGGCAATAAAAGCGATGTCGTAATTACCTATGGGCAGGCTGATCGATAAGTTGTTTCCGTTAAGCTCCTCTTCCGAATAGGAAAATAGGCGAGCCACATGATTGGTTTCGTCGAATGCGATAATACGTAAACGAGAAAAAACGGTGTTGACGTCTTTTGTTTGTGAACCTACAAGTGTCGTGCTAAAACTAACTTGAGTTTCCTGGCCTGTAATGATTTCGTCTTTGAAGCAGCTCATACAAGAGCATACCGTTACGAGTAGAAAAATTAATTTTTTCATGGGGTCTACATTTATTATTTTTCAGCATATTAACGTACCGTGATCAAATCACGTAATAAGATGAGGGTATACTCCTTCTTTTTCCCGAACAGAAGGAGGGAGCGCCAGATAAAATAATTTTGGTAAGAAATTTAATACACGCCTCTGTGTTTCGAAGTTATGACAAAAAAATGATAAATCAATGGAATATTAGAAAATAGAAATGCCAATATTGGTGGTAAATCGCTCCAGGGTCTCGATGCCCATATATGAATTCCCATGGCGGTTTAATTCGGGACTCCATACGGCAATACTGAGTTTGCCGGGGATAATGGCCACAACACCTCCTCCTACACCGCTTTTTCCGGGCATACCTACGCGGAAAGCAAAATCTCCGGATTCATCATAGAAACCACAGGTTAGCATTAAGGCACTAAGTCGTTTGGAACGACTAACGGTAAGGACCTCTTCATGATTATGAGGATTTGTTCCGTGATTTGCTAAAAAAAGAAAAGATTTGGCCAGGTCGACACAATTCATGGTGATGCTGCATTGATGGCAATAGACATCTACCAGGGAGTCCACATCGTTGCGGATGTTTCCGAAACTTTTCATAAAATGTCCTAAAGCTTTATTTCTACTGGCGTGTTCAAATTCGGAGAAGGCTACGTTTTTGTCGTAATAGATATCGTCATTGCCTGCCATTTCCCGGATAAATTGCAAAATAGCTTCTTTAGGATGCGGGTAAAGATCCATTAACTTATCCGTAACGACGAGAGCGCCAGCGTTGATAAAAGGATTTCTGGGAATGCCCTGTTCGTGTTCCAGTTGTACCAAAGAGTTAAAGGGAGTTCCTGAAGGCTCTCGTCCCACGTATTGCCACAAGTCGCTTCCTAAGTGGCGGACAACCATGGCTAAAGTAAAGACTTTGGATATACTTTGTATGGAAAATTTTGTGAGGTAGTCTCCGGTGCCGATTATTTCACCGTCTAAAGTGGCGATGGCGATACCGTATTGATGCGGATCCACATTGGCTAAAGCCGGAATATAGTTAGCTATTTTCCCTCTTCCGAAAAAGGGTATGACTTCCTGATATATGTTTTCAATAACCTCTTTGTAATCCATCTCTTTAGAGTTTAGCGGCCCAAATATACGAAAGATTTTATTCGAGTGAAACGTAAGACTGAACTTAAAGTTTCCGAATGATTTTTCCGGAATAAGTTTCCCGGAACGGATTTTGAAATAAAATATTTTTAGGCACCTCGTAAGGAGAAAGTACGTGTTTTATTTGTTTTTTTAAAGTTGCGCATCGTTTCTCGTCCCAAGGAGAGTCTTCTATGACTAAAACGGCTTTTTCTCCCAGGTAATCGTTCGGTTGGGAAGTGATAAAAAAACGCTGAGTGATGTAAGGGGCTAATTTTTGTTCCAACGTTTCGGGAAAAAGTTTTATGCCTCCCGAATTGATGACATTATCGTAACGTCCTAACCATTCGAAGTGTTGTTCGTCGATAAGCCGGACAATGTCATTTGTCGTGAATTTTCCGGTGTGCAGATGTGGAGTATGGATAATTAAGCAATCTCTGTCATCGGTTGCGAACCGGACTTTGTCCAGGGCAAAGTACAGGTCGGAAGCCTGCGGGCCGTTGAGATGGCGGAGTCCCACGTGAGAGACGGTTTCCGTCATTCCGTAAGTTCCGAAGCAGCGGGAAGAGACATATTGTAGCTTTTTATGGAGTAAAGGAGAGATGGCGGCCCCTCCGATAATGACTTGTCGAATCCGGTTAAGTCGTTCGGTTGTCTCCGGGGTAGATAACGTCGTATCTACCTGCATGGGAACCATTGCGGCAAAATCGACCTCTTCGGAAAAATGGGATAGAGGGGAGGAAGAGGGTGGAACAACCCATAAATTCGCTTGTGCGGCCAAAGCTCTTACGATCATCATTTTTCCGGCAATGTAAGAAGGGGAGAGGCATAATAACATATTGGTCTTTTGTCCGATTTTAAAAAAAGTGTTGGTAATCCGGGCGGACTTCAGCATATCTTTTTTTAAAAGCCGGATCTCTTTCGGATTGCCGGTTGAACCGGACGTACGGCCTATAACATATTCATTCGGGTTAAACCATTCTTTTAAAAAAGAGACAACTTCTCTGTTATCGAAATCGTCGATTTCCGAAAGTTTCGTATAGTATTTGCCGTTCAATCGAATCTGTTCCATGTATCTGACATCAAAAAGAGAGTTGATCTAATTCCCACTTCTTTTTCGGATTATAGCTGATAAAACAATCTTTTTGTTCCAGGGGAGACGGAATATTGTTTATGTATAATTGTCCGGTTCCTAACCCTTGAGGCATGGTGGTATGTCGTGTTGCCGTCCATTGGGCAATGGCATTTAGTCCGATGTTTGATTCCAAAGCGGAAGTGACCCACCAGCCGATATGGAGTTTTCCGGCCAGTTCGATCCACTCTTCCGATCCGGAAAATCCCCCTATTAGAGCAGGTTTTAAAACGATATATTGCGGTCGTATCGTCATCAACAACTCGTTCTTTTGTTCCGTTCCCGGTATTCCGATTAATTCCTCATCAAGTGCGACGGGTACGGGAGATAACCGGCAAAGCCGGGCCATCTCTTTCCATTGCCCCTGGCGAATGGGTTGTTCGATGGAATGAATATCGTAACGGGCTAATTGTTCTAATTTATTTAAGGCTTCTTGTGGGGTAAAGGCTCCGTTTGCATCTACCCGTAACTCTACTTCACGGCAGGTAAAACGGGAACGGATTAGTTTCAGTAATTCCAGTTCCGATTGAAAGTCGATAGCTCCTATTTTTAATTTTATGCAATGAAATCCGGCATTCAATTTTTCAACAATGCGTTCTTCCATCGTCTTTCGGTCTCCCATCCAAATAAGACCATTGATCTCTATCGGTCGGGCATTTTCAATGAAAGGAGAGGGGTAAATCCAACGGTTACCCCCGTTTTTTAAATCGGCCAGAGCGGTTTCTATACCGAAGCGGATTGAACTCCAATCGTTCAATGTCTCTAATGATAATCGATCTATGTTTAGGCATGCCTGTTCCAGCTGTTTTTCATAACCGGGGCAGTCATCGGCGCTTAATCCCCGGAATAGCGCACATTCTCCCAAGCCGAATTTATCGGGTTGTTCGCTGTTCCATACTTTTATAAACCAGCTCTCTTTTGTCGTCAGGATTCCTCTGGAAGTTCCTGCCGGTTGTTTAAAGATCAGACGGTAGGGGATATAGGATGCTTTTAGCATAAAATCAGGGAAATTTAGGGAACTTTTTAAAATCCGGATCTCTTTTTTCTAAGAAAGCATTTTTACCTTCCTGGGCTTCTTCCATAAGATAATACATCAGGGTGGCATCTCCTGCAAATTCCATTAAACCGTGTTGTCCGTCCAATTCGGCATTAAGTGCTCGTTTAATCATCCGAATGGCCATAGGACTCCGTTGCATAATGGTTTTACACCATTCTACTGTTTCGTCCTCCAGACAATCGAAGGGCACTACCTTGTTCACCATTCCCATCTCTTCAGCCTCTTTGGCCGTATATTGGCGACATAAGAACCAAATTTCCCTTGCTTTTTTCTGGCCGACGTGTCTTGCCAGATAGGAAGAACCGAATCCCCCGTCGAAGCTTCCCACTTTGGGGCCGGTTTGACCGAAACGGGCGTTCTCGGAAGCAATCGTTAGGTCGCATACGACATGTAGGACATGGCCTCCTCCGATAGCATAGCCGTTTACCATGGCGATGACGGGTTTCGGAATGGAACGAATGGCTTTGTGCAGGTCTAAAACATTTAACCGGGGGACTCCGTTTTCGTCTATATATCCTCCACTTCCTTTTACGTTTTGATCCCCCCCGGAACAGAAGGCTTTGTCTCCGGCACCCGTGAGTATGACGACATAAATATCGCTTCGTTCCCGGCATATAGCCATGGCATCCAGCATCTCTACGTTGGTTTGCGGGCGGAAGGCATTATATACCTGTTGCCGATCGATCGTTATTTTTGCAATACCTTCGAAGAAATCGAATTTGATATCTTCATATGCTTTAATGGTAGTCCAGTTTCTTGTTGCCATATTGTTTCTCAATTTCTTTTTCTTAAGTGTTTAAAATATTCTTTCAGTATGTTTCCGTTTTCCGTGCGGGGTGTTTTTACAACCAATAAATAAGGTTTTTCTCCCGGTTGAAAAAAAGAGGGGATACATTCTTTCATGTTTTTTTCGTCGCTGGCTTCAAATACCTTAAAACCATGGAGTTCTCCTAACCGGGCGATGTCGACTTGATGCGGTGTTTCAAAAAATTCTTCCACCTCATCCAATACGGAGGGACCGGGAAGAAATCTGAAAATACCTCCTCCTCCGTTTTGAATAACAACGATTTTTAAGTTGGAAGGTTTGTATTTTATCCATAAAGCATTCGAATCATACAGAAAACCGATGTCCCCGGTAATCAAAATCGTGGGATCGGGGGTTGTCACGGAGGCTCCCACGGCAGTGGAAGAACATCCGTCGATTCCGCTGGTTCCCCTGTTCCCGTTTATTCTTGCTATTGTATTGCAGCGGAAGAGCTGAGTATATCTCACGGGAGTACTGTTTCCCAATTGCAAATGTGTATTTGCCGGTAAGGCAGGGAGTAGGATAGAAAAGGCCTTTAAATCGCACCATGGAATACGGTTAAGGTATTCATGATGCTGTTTTTCCGCTACTTTCTCTTTTTCTTTCCAGCGTTGGAAGTAATCCGAATGTTCGGGTATTTCGGGTAAACCGTTTGTCAGTTGAGTAAAAAATGCCCGGACATCCATTTTTATCGGTAATGTCAGGGATTGATAGGTGTCCGGGGCAGTTTCTCTTAAGTCGATATGCCAGTGTTCCCGGGGGGGATGATTGCGGATAAAAGCTTTAATCATACGCGAGACAATGGCTCCTCCGAAAGTAATTAATAAATCGGGAGCAAAAAGGGGTTCTTCTTCATCATGGATCGTGGCCAATACCCGGTCTATGGTCGGAATGGCATGCGGGATATTTTTGTTTGCCAGATTTTCGGTTAAGACGACAACATGATGTTGACAGATGAGTTGTTCTATTTGCCGGGAAATAGTTTCGTCTGGCGTATGAAAACCTATGATCAGTAAAATTTTTTTATATCGCGAAAATGATGTTTGTAATTTTACTTTTTCATCCGGGAGCAGTTCGGTTTGAGTGGGACTAATTCGAATGATTCGTTGAGGCGACATGTCGTGTGCGTGAAATTCGTACAGAGGTTCCCGTAAGGGTATATTTAAATGTACAGGTCCTTTGTATGCTGTCCGGGTGACATTGATCGCCTCATTTATCAAACGGTTAGCATACCACCGGTCTTCCGGCGTAGTAATGTTTACCGGCAATTGGCAAGAGTATTTGACGAAGGGAGTCAGGACTCCATTTTGCCGAATCGTTTGACTATCGTCCTGATCGATCCATTCGGGTGGACGGTCAGCCGAAATGACGAATAAGGGAATTCCCTGATAATAGGCCTCGGCAATGGCCGGAGCATAATTCAGTAGAGCGGTGCCGGAGGTACAGATCAGGGCGACTGTTTTTTGTTTTTGTTGCGCTATCCCTAAGGCAAAGAAGGCGGCAGATCGTTCATCGGGAATTACAAAAGGCCGTAATTCTTTTTCTCTGGCAATGGAGATAAGCAAGGGGGCATTTCTGGAGCCCGGGGAGAGGACTATATCATGAACCTCTTTTTGAATCAACAGGTCCACGAGTATACGTACGCTCTCTATATCAGAATGTCGTTTTTCCATAATTGATCTGTCGAATTAAATTTAACAGGGTATCGGCCTTTGTACAAGTTTCTTCCCACTCGTTTTCCGGGTCGGATGCCGGGGTAATACCACCGCCCACGTATAATTTTAACGCATCGTTGAAGAGCTCCATAGTCCGTAGGTTTACAAAGAGATTGAAGGCTCCGTTTTGTTGTATGGGGCCTAAATATCCCGCGTAATAACACCGTTCCTGTTTTTCTATTTCCGAAATCAACTGCATGGCTCTTTTTTTGGGGATACCACAAACAGCCGGAGTCGGATGTAATAAAGAAATCAATTGATCGATCTCTTCGGCAGGTAGTTGTTCGTCGCTTTTAAATAAAGTGCAAAGATGGTATACGTTTCCGGCTTGTATGGTTTCCGGCCCTGTTATTTCCAGATTACGCGTAAAAATAGGTTGTAAAATCTGGGTGATATAGTCCGTTACGATCTGTTGTTCTATTTTGTCCTTTTCACTCCATACTACATTTTCTTTAGGTGTTGTTGCCGGTTGTGTTCCGGCAAGAGACATGGTAAAGAAACCGTTCCTGTCGTATTTCAAGAAGGTTTCCGGGGTAGCTCCCATCCAGGCACATTTACCGGGTATGACCACGAAAAAAAGAAATGCATGATGGTACTGCTTCATCTGTTCGAAAAGTATCGGAGCGATTTTTAATGAATCGCAGGGAATTGTTATGGTCCGTGAAAAGACCACTTTTTTCATGGATTCTCTTTTTAACGTGGCAATTAAAGTCCGGAGTTCATCCAGGTATTCGAGATGATCGCAATCGTTTTTGGTAAAATTGCGTTCGGGGGTATTGAATACCGTGTTTTGAAGATTTACGATCGCTTCCTGATCGGTCAGGTAATCGGTAAAAGAGAGGTCTTCTTTGATAAAAAACGGAAAGCTCCAGGAGGCACGGCTAAAAGGTGCAATAATAAATCCTTTGCCTTTCTGGTGTTTATCAAAACCGTTGAATATATTGATATTATTAGAGAGTTGTGCTCCAAAAACCATCTCCTTGGAACCGGGCAGACGGTACGTGTAAAAAGGAATATTATTTCTTAGGCAAATTCCTTGAACTTCTGCGATAGAAAGTTTGCTTCCTGTTTCTGACATAGTACTAAATTCTTTATTAAATGAATTTGTCTTACAAAAATAGCCAAAATTCTGCTGTTGATGTCTACTTTGTTTAAAATCTAACTACTTTTGTCTAAGTTAGATTTCTGACCGGAATGCATGAGGATAAAAATAGAAAGAAATTTTTGGGAGGGAAAAAAGGATTACGGGAGTTATTACCCAATAACTCGAGTGCTTTTTTTTACATTTTTTCCTCTTTGAAAAATTATAATTTCCGCCTTTATTTTGGCGGACAATGTGTTTCTTTGATCGGAACGTGGATGCAGCAGATAGCCATGAGCTGGTTGGTTTTCCGTTTGACTGGTTCTGTCTTTTTGTTAGCCACGGTAACTTTTACGGCTCAGATTCCTATTTTGATCGTGACTCCTTTTATGAGTGTTTTTGTCGATCGCTTTAACCGTCGTAATATTTTAATCTTTACCCAGAGTTTATCTATGGTGCAAGCGCTGATTATGGCTTGGCTGACTTTATCGGGTTGGATCGAGGTATGGCATATTCTGGTTTTAAGTGTATTTATCGGTTTGATTAACGCTTTGGATAATCCTACCCGTCAATCGTTTTATCCGAGTTTGGTTCCGAAAGAGAATCTGGGGAATGCCATAGCGTTAAATTCTGCGGTAATTAACGGATCCCGGTTAATCGGTCCGGCAATAGGAGGAGTCTTGATCGGATTAGTCGGAGAGGGGTACTGTTTTTTATTGAATGGAATCAGTTATTTGGGAGTCATTGTAGCCTTATTGATGATGCGTTTGACTCCTTTCCGCCCGAAACCGGTTATGCAACGGGTATGGGTAGATATAGAAGACGGATTTCGATATGTATGGGGGAATATTCCGATACGAACCTTATTGTTATTGATGAGTAGCGTTAGTTTTTTCGGTATACCGTTGACAACTTTTATCCCGGCTTACGTGAAAACGATTCTCGGAGGAGAGAGTGAGATGTTGGGTCTGTTACTTTCCAGTATAGGGATCGGTTCTTTTGGAGCGGCCCTTTATCTGGCAGCCCGGAAAAGTGTATTGGGGTTAGGTAAGGTAGTGATGCTGTCCACCCTTTTGCTTGGTATCGGAATCATATTGATATCTTTTGTCTCCATCCCCTGGGTAGCAACTGTTTTATGCGTACCGATCGGTTTTTCCATAATAGCGGCAGTAGCTTCTGTCAACACGTTATTACAGACGTTGTCCGATGAAGACAAACGAGGACGGGTTATGGGATATATGGCTATGACTTTTACGGGAATGGCACCGATCGGGAGTATGGTTCTGGGAGCTATTGAAAAGTATATCGGCTTACCTGCCATCATTCTATGTTCGGGGATCGGTTGTGTTTTAGCGGCTTGCCTTTTTGAGCATTACCGTCCGTTGATCCGTCGTCTTACCCGTCCTGTTTATGTGGAAAAAGGAATTGTCCCGGAAATTGCCGTCGGCATAGAGAACTCGGAGGAAAGCTTTTAGATTTTAAATTGAAAGATTCGAATGATTTAGGGATTCGGAGATGAAGAGATTCCGTTACCTCAAATCGTCTAATCACAGAATAATGGTCGATTTACAATTAGAACATTTGTTTTAGCCGTTCTAATCCTTCTTGGACTACCGATAGAGGACAGCCGATGTTCATGCGGCGGAATCCCAAACCTTCGGGTCCGAAGTCCGTACCGTTGTTTAGGGCGAGACGGGCTTTTTCCAAAAGGCGTTTACCGATCTCTTCATGGGATACTCCGGTTTCCCTGAAGTCAATCCAGAGCAGGAAAGAGCCTTCCGGGGGTAGCATGTGAAGGCCGGGAAGTTGTTCCCGGATAAACTGTTCCGTGTAACGAATATTGTTTTCCAAATAGGAGAGCAGCTCTTCCAACCATTTTTCACCGGAACGGTAAGCTGCTTCTAAGGTGACATGACCGAAAAGGTTACCTAAATCCAGGTGTAGATGTTCCAACTCTTGCTTAAAGATTCGTCGTAGTTTTTCCGAAGAGATGACGATGACTGAATTCATCATTCCGGCAATGTTGAATGTTTTACTGGGAGCCATCATGGTAACAGTAAGGGAGGCAATCTCGTCCGCAAGGGAGGCTACGGCTATGTGCTTATGTCCGAAAAGGGCCAAATCGGAATGGATTTCGTCTGAAAGAATGATTACTCCGTTTTCATAACAGGTTTTACCGATCCGAAGCAGTTCTTCTTTTGTCCATACCCGTCCGACCGGATTATGAGGGTTGCTGAGAATAAGTAGTTTGACTCCGGATTTGATTTTTTTTTCAAAATCTTCCCAATCGATACAATAGCGGCTGTTTTCAATGATGAGGCTACTACAAATCAGTTCCCGTCCGTTATCCGTTACGACGGAGTGGAAAGGAGGATATACCGGAGTGAAGATCATCACCTTCTCCTTTTCTTTTGTATATACCCGTACACCTAAAGAAAGAGCCGTGACGATTCCCGGAGACGAAAGCAACCACTCCTCTTTTACATCCCATTGATGGCGACGGGCGACCCATTCGATAAAGGCTTGTTTGGCATTTCCCGAACGAAAGGAGTAGCCGAATATTCCGTTATCACAACATTTTCGGGCGGCCTCGATTACTTCAGGCGGAGATTGGAAATCCATATCGGCAACCCACATGGGAAGCAAGTCTGTTCGTCCGAATACTTCGTTTAGATTGTCGTATTTCACACAATCGGTATGATGTCTGTCTATGATCCGGTCAAAATTGTACATAAGTTTCGTTTTATGGATTATTGTGATTGTTCTCCTTTTAATACCGGTAGGCTGATATGATATTTTACCGCCAAGATTCGGATAATGATGACACTAATTGCCGTGATGATTTGAGTGGATACGGGGCCGATTTGAATGAAATCACAAAAGAAATAGATAAATCCTCCGATGATACAAGCTATCGCGTAAATGTCTTTTCGAAAGATCAGAGGAACTTCATTGATACATATATCTCGTATCACCCCTCCGACAGCTCCGGTTGTCATTCCCATGATAATGGCTACCCAAGCAGGGAATCCGCTTAACAGACTTTTTTCAATACCAACCACGGTGAATAAGCCCAATCCGATGGCATCGAAGATGAAGAAGGTGTTGTTTAGCCTGATGACGTATTTCCCGAAAAGGATAACAAAACCTAAGGCAAGCGCCGTAACGATTAAATAGGAGGGTTGATGCATCCAGAAGGGTGTCACTCCGAGTAAAAGATCCCGGGTCGTTCCTCCGCCGATGGCCGTGGCCGCCCCGACCACGTATGCTCCGAACCAATCGAAATTCTTTGCAGACGCCAATCGGATACCACTAATTGCGAATGCAAATGTTCCGATATAATCGATAATCGTCGTAAAATTGATATCTGAAAAATTGACCATACCCTTGTTTTTAACGGAGGCAAAGTTAATATAAATATTTAAAGAAATAATAAAGTCGTATGTCGTTGTACATCAGTTGAAACAAGAATCTAAAATGATTTTTGACAATAACGTTAAATGAATGGGAAAGGTTATTTTTTGAGGTGTAAATAGCACATTGTACCCGTCCCTGTGGGTTACAATAACATTTTTATAGACATTCAGTTCAATATCAGCATTTCTGATACCTTTGAAATTATGTATAATTAATCGCTCTATCATACTGTTGTAGGTTATTTACATTTATCGTTTTACAACTCGTTTATTTTTTCCAAAAGGAAGTCTTCAATGTTGATGTACTGCACACCTCGGTCATCTGTCCAAGGAAGGATATTGTCGCACACTACGACAATCTTGGTATAGGAATCATCGACACGATTGAGGGAATTGACCTCCTGTAGCCGTTTTTCTTCATCGGCAACAGTAAGAGCAGACTGGATGTAGTAACGTTTGTCTGTCAAATTGACCACGAAATCTATTTCAAGCTGCGTGCGTATTTTCTTCCCTGCAGCAGTGTGGTTATACTCGACCACTCCCACATCAACATTGAATCCCCGTGCCGTGAGTTCATTGTAAAGGATATTCTCCATGATATGGTTTTCTTCCTGTTGCCGGAAGTTGAGACGGGCATTGCGTAAACCGATGTCCGTGAAATAGTATTTGAGCGGTGTGTCGATATAGGAACGGCCTTTTATATCGTAGCGGTAAGATTTGCTTAATATATACGCATCGATGAAGCAGTCGAGGTAGGTGGAAATGGTTTCGTTCTTTATTTTCAATCCTTTGACCGACTGGAATGTGTTGGCCAGCCGCGTCGGGTTAGTAAGCGAGCCTACGGCAGAGGCTACGACGTTAAGCAGTTCATCAAGGGTTTCCGCATCGGCACGCAAGTGGTTGCGCTCTATGACATCTTTGATGTAGGTAAGCCGGAAGAGGTCTTGCAGATACTTGGATTTTTCCTCAGGGGTGTTTTTCTGCATGACGAACGGCATTCCTCCATATGTCACGAACTCGCGCCACGCAAAACGTTTTTCCTTGGGATAGGCGGCGTAAAACTCATCGTAGGTAAGTGGAGTGATATGTATCTCCTCGCCCCTGTCGCGAAAAGCGGTAGCCACATCGGAAGAGAGCATCTTGGAATTGCTGCCTGTTACATAGACATCGACATTCGGCAGGCTTTTGAGCCCCAGAAGAACATCGACAAAGGTAATTTTGGAATCCGATTCTTGTGGCAGATAGGGATTGTCGATTGCCTCTACCATTTGTATTTCGTCGAGGAGGACATAATAATCTTTCGTGGTATCTTCGACCATCTGCCGGAGGCATGTCCCCAGTTCCAGAGGGTTACGATAGCGTGCGTTGATGTCGTTATCCAGTTCGAGCGTGATGATCTGCTCCGGTGCAATGCCTTCCTGTAGGAGGTAATCGCGATAAAGGACACCCAGCAGGTACGACTTGCCGCACCGTCTGATGCCCGTTATAATCTTTATCTGACCGTTCTTGCGACTGTCTATCAACCTTTGAAGTTTTTTTTTGCGCTCTATTCTCATATTCATAAAGGGTATTTTTGCGGTTATCCGCACTTTTGCCCTGTAAATGTAAGAATAAATACCGACTAATCGTTTATAATTATCCCGTATTTTATTGTCCTGACTTTACTTTGATATTCCGATGACTTAATTAAATACTTGACTATTTTAGCTCTCCATTATATTGTTAGAGGGCATTATTGCGGTTATCCGCATTTTTGTCCGCTATTATTAAAATGGAAGGTTACCGTTCGACCACAGGTTCCCGTCTTTTGCTTCCCTTTGTGGCTTTCGGCTACCTTCGACTGTATTACAGCGTCGCCCCCGTTCTGTTTGCTATCTTATTTTCCCTCTGTTTTACACCGGATTGAAACCCGTTTCCGTGTCACTTCCCAGGCCTTACTTTGCAGCGTCTTCCGCATCGGAACGATGGTTTTAACAGCGCAAGTATTCACCTGAAAATTTCTTATTTCGTACTCTTCGTGAACGGGTATATGGCCTGTTTTGTTGCAGTCGCTTGATTTTTATTAGTAGATAAGCCCGTCTAACGGTGTTATTATTAGACGGGCTCGACTGATACTACTGATATACCACGATGTCTGCTAATTTAATTCTGAATATGCCTTTGTTTACTTCGTCGTGTAAGATTACTTTGATGTACCGGACCTCTCTGCTTCCCTCGGCTACCGGTAGCAGGGTAACCTCTCCGGAGCCTTTACCGAGTATGTTTTCTTCCATGTACGTGACATTTTTCCAGTCGATCTGGTTGGTCGAGGTTTTGACGATAACGGAAGGGGGTAAATAATGTGGCGAATCCCTGTCTTTAGCGGGATCGAACAGCATCTGCGCTATTTTAATCCCGCGTACTCTTTTTACCTCTTTCAAAACGATGGTCAGCTCGTAAGCACGTGTTGTCGGGGACACGGAGGATTCCCACCAGGTATTCGGGTCATTGTCCAACAGGTCGGTTAGATACATATCGCTGTCACTATCCGGAACAGAACATTTAATGGTGTCCACTTCCATTTGGGAGATATAAGGAAGTCGATCCAATTCTCTCCGGTCGGGATAACCCATTTCCCGGATGTAAGTCCGGTCGATAGGCCCGAAATAATGGTTATGATAACGTTCGACGTTTAAACCCGTTAACTTGTTCGCCACGTCCAACACGTGAAGACTGCGTCCTTTTTCATAAAGGATACTGTTGTCCACCGGGGTAGAATAGGCGGGATCGGGGTAGAGGTAACGATTCTTGCCGAGTAACAACCTTTCCAGCCTCGGGCAATAAAGCACGTCCTCGAAAGTGGTCGCATCGTAATCGAATTCCAGCGTCCTGACGGTATCGATAAAGTGCCTGAATGCCGTTTCTTCAGCCGCGTTTTGATCGTTATACCCGTAACGTTGCCGTATGGCCGATTTGAAGTCCGAGGAGAAAGTCCGCTCGTTTCCCAGTAGGACGGGTTCAAATCGAATGATATCCGGGCACCCTTCTAATTTTCCCAGGCGATCGATCGTGATCGGTTGGCGGGTATCCACGTCTTTCAAAACGATAAACCCTTCATTGAATTTCTCCTCGGTTAACGGGTAGGGTTGTTTCTTGCCCCGGGTATCCGTGTAGTTGAGTTTGATATCGACAATATTGTCGTTCCATTGATCCATAAAAAAGATCAGGTTATTTTTAACTTTGTAGAATTTTGTAATGGCTCTCGTGAAGGTCCGCACGGCCTCGTGGTCCTCCGTGTAAGGGCGGGCGTAATCGGTTATGACTAACGATTCGTTACCGTTTTTATCCACGGCACGGACGTCCAGGCGATAGGTTCCGTCTTTCAGGTCACGAAGATCGCACGATGTTGCGGATCTATCTAACAACGAGTCGTGTTGCACGTCCGAGGCAGACCAGGATACTTTTATTTTGTCGGTCACGGCATCTATACCGTTATTCCACTTTAATTCCAACCTTTTCCACCCGACGGTCACCTCCAGGCCGGAACATTTAGCGGGATAACGGATTTTGCCGTTACCGGCGTAGTCGCTATACGTGTCTTCCAGACTCTCTCCGCAGCTTGCCGACAAAACGATTGACGTCAGCAAAACTACCAAATAGTTTATTCTTTTCATGGCTTAATCTTTTTTTACATAAACTTCCAATTCCTGTATTGAAACGTACTTATCATTATTCTCGTCTACTCCAGGGTAATAGTACTCGAACGTGTCGTTTACTATTAGTTTTATGTAGCGATACCTTGTTGGATTGGCAGAAAATAATACCTCAATATAGGCAGAATCAACCACCGCAAGCATTTCCAATGTCTCCATTCGTCCCTCGAAATTTCTATTTGAACAGGGCCATGACCATCTGTCTCCTTCCTCTGTTTCGGGATGTTGATAAAAGTACCCGATCTTTGTCCACGAACCAGGATTACCCTCCTTCTCATTACCGGCGTAGACCGTCACTTCACAAGGTAATTTATTCGTGTATACAGAGTTCCATACTGTTCCCAGAGGTTCTCCTCCTCCCCGGGCAAAATAGATTCCCAAATTCAGCATACCGTACATCCGGATACTGGCAGGAATCTTCTCTTCCTTCAGGTCGATGATAAAAGGCATTCCTTGTGCATTCGGACCCGCCAGGTAAGTATAGACTTCAGCCTCTCTTCTAACTTTTAGACGCTGTTTTCCCTTTGTATCTCCATCGAACAAGTACTTTACACCTGTTTTGGCTTCTTCATTTTCGACAGAAAGGTTTCCGGCGAAGAAATTTTCTTCGGAGAGATTCCATTTCTCGGAATAGAAGGATTCCACTTCTTTCCATACTTTTTGTTTTACACGATACCCCCGGTAGTCTTCGGTACGAATAACTACCGTATTCATTGCCCGATCCTGTTGTAGTTGAAACCTGAGAGTATCTCCACCCTTGTTGATGGGGAAGCTTTTTAACAGGAGAGTATCTTCCTGTTGAGTCAGGGGATTGGTTCCCACGTAAAAGACATGTGCCATCCCGGATACCCGTTCGGGAGCATCGTATATAACCTCGAAACCACCCCAGTAAGAGGAGACTTCGGCCGTTTCAAAAAAAGCGTAAGGAGCGGAATCTTTCGTGTCGAAAGTTACCTCGAAAGGAACCGATTCCTCGTTACGATTATTCACGAGGGAGACACGGGCGGAAACCTTTTGACGAGCCTCGTTAAAACCGTCTATAAGAAGCGAATCGCTTCCGTAACCACCAACTTTCAAAACTTCATAGCCTCTACAATCGACGTAACGTATATTAATAGCGAAAATTTCGGGATCGGGGGGTAAACGATAATACATCATCGCTCCACCCGGTAAAGTTTTAAACCGGATATCCTCCTTAGGCATGGTCACGTCGAATGCAATAGGGCTATCTTCTTTGCAAGCGAAGACAGTCAACAGTATAGCCAGTAAAAATAATATATGTTTCATAATCAGCTATTTTTAAATATCTATTCTTGTAAATCATGTTACCATCCCGGATTCTGAACGACACCAGAGATCAGTACTTGTTCCGCCCTGATCGGGTTGAGGTAATCCCGTGGCGCCGTAAACTTGCATTTATTCCAAATCACCACGGGGCCCTCGAAATTGTTGTAAAATCCTCGTTCCGTCTCACCGAGGATATTCCACCCGTACTGTTTCTCGTTTAACTTCTCGTGCGCGATCTTCCAACGACGGAGATTCCAGTAACGATGTCCCTCGAAAGCCAGCTCGATGTTGATCTCCTGGCGGATAATCTCGCGCATTCCTTCCCGGGTGTCCACTTTCTCGGGATTTTTGGAATAGGTGGATTTCCACGCTGTCACCACGTCCGGGATACCGGCCCGTTCGCGTACCTTGTTAAGCGGGGTGTATACCCGGTCGTCCGGTTTCTCCAGGTATTCATTCCAGGCCTCGGCCTGAATCAGGTAAAGCTCTGCTAAACGTATGACAGGTAGGGTTTCATCCCGGTTTAGGTTTACCTGATATGTTCTGGTAGCCCAAGTTGAATAAGTGTGCTTTTTCAGCCAGTAACCGTTGATGTTTTGCCAGGAATTGCTGGTCACGATATCGTACTGGGAACCGAATTGCTCTCCTTTATAGGCTTTCACGAGCAAGTTATAATCGTCGCGGGGGGTATTCGTGCCGAGTTGCCAGTAAAGGCGATCGGCCGCAATACAGGCATAGAAACGAGGTTCCCGGCGCAAGTGCAGTTGAAGCACGTCCGTGTTAAGTGGTACCACGTCCTTGTACAACGAGCTGGCCTCTTTACTCATCTGGTAACGACTGTTGTAGTTCCAGGTGTTGTCGGCATCGATGGGTAGACCGTGCTCCGTGTAATACATTTCCACCATTTTCATGGACGGAGAGAGACAGCCGTATAATTGCTCGTTAAAATATTTAATATCCGTAGATTTAAATCTCGGCAGACATAATTTGTAAAATCCTATACTCGTGTATTTCCACTCTAAAAGAAACTCGGGATTCGAAAACCTGGAATACATGGAAAATTCAATGTCTCCCATTTTATTCAGCAGATCAGAGTTTTTACTGCTTGTCCCGTCATATAACCGGTGTCCGATTTGCTCACATACCTGAACAGCCTTATCAGCTGCCTCGGCAGCTCGCTTCCATTTTTCAGGATCTCTTTGGATGCTAAAAAGAGGTTCACCGTTTTTACCTTTAAAATCCGAGTAATACTCGTTGCCGTTAAAAAGGGGAGAGGCAGCGTAAAGTAATACCCGGGCTTTGAGGGCGAGTACGGATTCTTGACAGAAAAAAGGAGCACGGTCGGAATCTCTCGTGGTACTGGTAGGTAAATCCTTTTCCGCCTCGTCGAGTAGACGCACGATCGTGTTAAAGCAGGTATCCACGTGGACCCGGGGTTGCCGCATCTTGGACATGTCCTCGTCCACGCCTATGTTCTCGGGCACGAGAACGATCGGGCCGTAGCGGCGAACCAGCTCGAAATAGATAAAGGCCTTTATGGCCTTGACTTCCGCCTTCCATTGTCGTTTCTCGCTTGCTAACATGTTGTAGACGTTATCGATGTTTTCGATAAAAATATTGCAAGAGCGGATCAGCTCGTAAAAAGAGCTGTAATAGTTATTTATACCACCCTCTTCCCATAAGTTATCATAAGGAGCTTGGGACATTTGCAACCCGTCGGAAATTTTGAATCCCGGATAATCATATTTACCTTCACCTCCGGCAGCATTTCGGAGTCGATCACAGGTGACAAATTCATCTGCACCTAAATAGGCAACATTGTCGCATACATTTGCGATCAACATAGTTGTTAATCCGTATATTCCGGCGAGCCAGCTATTGGCACTTGTGCGTTGTTCAAAGATCGTCTCTATTGTATCGATATCTTTCTCGGGAGTCATATCTAAATAATCGCTACAGGCGAATAACAGGAGCGCGGAAGATAAAATAGTGTATAATATATGTTTCATCGTTTCATCGTTTTAAAATTAGAAACTAACGTTCAGCCCGAGCGAGAAGGTCCTCTGTATCGGGTAATTGAAGCCGTTGTCGCCAAGTTCGACATCCCATATTTTAAAGTTACTGATCAGGAAAGGGTTATTTACGCGAGCGTAGAACTTGACGTTTTGCATTTTAACTTGGTCATCAGATTCGCGGGTAAATTGTAAGCCAATTCCATCGACGTGCAGCGTAAAAAACGACATTTGCGCATGAAGTAAGTGCTCTTGCGAACCTCTATCCCCGATTTCCAGTTTTCCTGCGGGTTGTGGACGCTGATCGGTTGGGTGGAAAGATGGGGCCAGAAAGGACGTTCTTTCATGTTACTCTCGCTCCAGTGGTCGTCGTGTATGGCTTTTAACATGGCCCGATCTTCAACAAAAGGATTAATTTGCATGGGGTCCATGAAGAAACTCCGTTTACCCGATCCCTGAAAAGCAAAGCTAAACTCCCAGTTTTTATAGTTGATAAAACCGCTGAAGCCGTAGATGATTCGTGGCGTGGTCGGGAAACCGATACGCGTGGCGTCGTTGTCGTCAATTTTCCCGTCTCCGTTCAGGTCCCGGTAGCGAATATCCCCGGGCATGACATCTCCGCCTTGGCGGGGAGAATTATCGATCTCCGATTGATCACGGAAAAGTCCTTCGGCAATATACCCGATAGATTGCGATAGCTCGTGTCCCTCTTTTAATTGCCAGGAGGGTTTATCGGAGGTTTCCTCTATGTTGAGGTAAACGGCCTTGTTGTAAGTAAACGTGCCGTTGAGGATGACCCAGAAGTCTTGGCTGAAAGCGTGTTGGATTTTTCCCGAGAGGTCGACTCCCCGGGAACGGGCTTTACCGACGTTGGCTAATTGATATTCCTCGATACCGACACTTGCCGGAACCGTGATGCGGTAATCAAGGATATTGTGACGAATCTCCTGGTAAAAATCGGCCGTCACCTCCAGCAATCCTTTAAACAATTTGGTCTCGACCCCCAGGTTGACCTGCTCGGCGATCTCCCATTTGATTTTATTGTTAGGATAGGAGACGATCTTGTATGTCTGTACTACTCGTGCCCCGGGTCGTGGGTCGGGTATCTGTCTTTCTTTAATTAACGGAAGATGAGTGAAACGGGGAGAGGAGATAATCCCGTCATTACCGACCTTTCCCCATGAAAACCTGAACTTCAGGAAAGACAACCAGTGAGCGGTATGGTTAGCCAGAAAATTCTCTTTGGAGGCAATCCACGCCGCCCCGACTGCCGGGAAGAATCCCCACTGGTGATCCCTGGCGAAACGCTCGGAACCGTTATACCCGAAACTGGCTTCCGCGAAATAACGGTCCTTGTACCCGTATGTCCCGCGCATGGAGAATCCCAGGTTACGCCGGGGGATACCGTCTAAAACGGATTCTGTTTCCGAGATAGTAGTTTCTTGGGCGTTAAGTACCGCCGTCAGGCTGGTTTGATGCTCTCTCCAGGCTGCCACGTGCAAGGCACGCACTTCATAGCCGAGTTGTGTGCTTTGGCTACTACCGCTTGCGTTTCTATCCTTCGCTAAAGTTCTACGAGCAAGAGTGGGATTTAGTGCCGATAACGTGTGTTTTCCCGTTTCGAAATCGTAATCGTCCAAGGCGTATATAAACGGTTCGGTGGTGTAAGCGTTAGCGTAATAACCCATTTTGTTTAACGAGATACTGGCCCTCACTTCCAGTCCTTTGACGAGGGACGAGAGGTTGTGGATGTATTCCGCCCGGGTCGTGGCCGAGTAGCGGCTTCGTTCTTTATACCCCATCTGGATGGCCATATAAGGGTTGACACTCTCCCGAGTAGTAGATCCGAATCGTAGATGTGGCCAAGCGTAAGTTTCGTCGGCGGGATACATGGGCGCGAAATCCACGGGCGAGGCAGCAAAAGCCATGGCGTAGGCCTGAGTCACGTCGCTATACGGGCCGTGATACTTGTCGAGTGAAGCCGTCGAGTTGATTAATAATTTAATCCCCGCGCTCAAGTCGATGTTTAAATTGGTACGAAAAGTGAAGGTGTTATTACTGATGTTGCAATCGAACTGGTTTAACCGGTCGGTTTTCAGCATGCCCTCGTCCCGGTTGTAGTTGACGGAGGCGTAATACTGTACGACCCGCGAGCCGCCGCGAAGGTTTAATCCCATGTGGTGGTTGACGGAGTAGTCGTGAAACAGGATCTTGTACCAGTCGTTGGCGGGATATACCCAGGAGGGGTACTTGCCGGAACCGGTACGCTCGATACGTTCCACGCTGTATTGCGGCATGGCCATCGGGTTTCGGGCTAACAAGGCTTGATTATACATTTTCATGTAAGTCACGGGATCGACCACCTCGATCTTTCGTGTCGGCATGGAGGTTATGGCTTCGTAACGCACGGAGGTATACACGCTACCCTCCACGCCTTTTTTGGTCGTGATAAGGATTACCCCGTTGGCCCCGCGGGCCCCGTACATGGCCGTCGCCGAGGCGTCCTTCATCACGCTGAAACTCTCGATATCTTCTACGGGCATGCGTGCCAGGTCCAGTTTCGAGGATTCCACACCATCGATCAAAATCAACGGGTCGATATTGGCGTGGGTTTGAAATGACGTGATTCCCCGGATATAGAATTTGGTGTTCATTTCACTTTCCGTTAAAGCCCCCGGAAGCCCTCCCGTTTGCCACCCGATGATACCGGCAATCTTTCCCGCGAATTGGGTGGTCAGGTCGCTGCTCGATGACTTCAAGCTCCCGGGATTGACGGTGGTAATTGCCGATACCACGCTCTCTTTTTTCTGCTCCCCGAAGGCAACCACCGTTACCTCCTCGATATTCTCTGCGGTAGGATTTAGACGTATATTTACTTTGATTTTTCCTTTAATCGGTACGATCTCTGTTTTGTATCCGATAAACGAGACCCGTAATACATCATCCGGTTTTGCCGGAATCGTGTATCGGCCGTTGGTATCGGTGGCGACCCCCTGTGTTGTACCGTGAATGATGACGGTGGCCCCGGGAATGGGATTGCCTTTCTCATCTGTAACTCTACCACTTACTTTGAGTAAGGATACCGTTGTTTTTTCCCGTATGGTGATTAAATTTCCTTGAATGGAATATTCCAATCCTAACTTGGGAAGGATTTCATCTAAAAGTTGTTTGACCTCTTTATTTTCGGCTTTTACGTCGATTTTGCCTTTCGACTTTGCCAATTCGCTGTTGTAGAAAAAATCGTAGTTTGTTTGTTTTTTCAATTCAACGATCACCTCGTTTAGAGTGGCGTTTTTCAAATCCAAGGTAACCTTTGTTTTCTGTTGTGCTTGCGTATTTATGGGTACGGAAAAAGATACACATAGAAACGAAAGCATGAAGAAATTTTTAAAGATTAACGTTCTTCGTCGTGTATTCCAACTTCTTGGTAATGCGTGTTCTCGTTTTTTTTTCATAAATTTGTTGTATTATAATTTAACATCGATACATCCGTCTCTTGCAAGGATTCCGGGTGTATTTATGAAGAGCAACAGGTTGAAGATTGATCAGGTCTTCGACCTGTTTATTTTATTTTCCTTTTATCGTGATCCGGTCTTTCCCCACGATAAATTTTACGTCTCGGGTATATTCCAGCATATCGAATAGGGGGGTGATGTCGTCGTATCTTTTCAAACGTCCGCTGAATTTTATGTTTTTCAGTTCCGGCTGGGAGAATTCGATCTTAATATTGTACCACCGGGAGAATATTTGCATTAATTCTTCCAGAGGCATGTCTTCAAAATCGCAATAGCCGTCTTTCCAGGAGGTAAATTGACGCGTATTTACGGGAAAATAATCCGTTTTTTGGGTTTTCTTGTTATAAGCGACTTGTGTTCCGGGGGTCATGATAACACAATGATCTCCGCATCGGGTTTCCACACGACCTTGCTCTAAGGTCGTTTTTACCCATGTTTCGTCGGGATAGGCCTTTACGTTGAAGCAGGTTCCCAATGCTCGTACCGAGACATTCGCCGTGTGTACGATAAACGGGTGTAAAGAGTCGGATATGACTTCGAAGTAGCCTTCCCCTGTTAGGAAAATCTCTCGTTTCCCCTCGACGAATCGATCGGGATAACGTAAGGAACTTCCCGCGTTGAGATATATTTTAGTTCCGTCTGAAAGGACTACGTTGTATTCCGCTCCAAACGGTACGTTTATCGTATAAAATTCGGGCGGTTGTTCTTCTGTTTTATAAGACTCGACGATCAGGGTTTGTTTATCGGTGTGTATCTTCTTGTCGTTGTCGGATAAAATAACGGTTGATTTATCCTGTTTGAGTAATTGTTTTTTTCCATCCGGTAAGATCAGTTCCGCTGCCGGCTTGGTCAGGGATAAACCGGATATGTATATTTGATTCATGGAAAATTCCTTTTTGACCGGTTTTTCCCATTTTAAGGCGAAAAAAAGGCCTACTAACAGAACGGATGCCGCAGCACAGGACGACCAAAAAATCTGTTTCCGTTTTTTTCTGATCCGGGAAATTTCTCGTTTGACATGGGCGAAGACCGTATCTTGTTTCTGGTGTTTATCCAGCACACTCTTTTGAAAAGTTAATTTCTGAATGATTTGTACTATTTTCCCGTTTTGAACGGAAGAGTGTTCCCATTCTGTGAATAACTGTTTTTCTTCGTCGGACAAAGATTTGTAATTCAGCATGTTAGCTAATATATCATCGATATCTTTTTCTGTCATTTATCACTCTTTTCTTATATATTTATAAAATAGGAAAAAAGGGTGATAAAGAATCAATCTTTTTTTGTTAAAAAATATAAAAGTGTAAGGAAGGTTTTTTCCTGGAGGTTTTCACGTAGGAATTTAAGAGCTGTTTTCATTTGGGTTTTCACGGTATTGATACTGATTCCCAGTTCATCTGCAATCTCTTGATAACCTTTATCGTTCAGGCATGCCATTAAAAATATTTTCCGGCATTTTTCAGGGAGCCGGTTTATCGTTTCATATAAAATTTCGATTGTTCCCTGATACTCTTCGGTCGTATCGTAGTGATGCGTGTCGTTTTCTTTTGAAAACGAGAGTTGGGTTTCGTATCTTTTTTTGTGTTCTTTCAAGAAGAGAAAAGAGCGATTTTTGACCATCTTAAAAATATATCGATCCAAATCTCCCGTGAACGAGTGGAGTTTTTTGCTGTTCCACAAGCAGAGGAAACAGTCTTGTACAATGTCTTCTGCGGCTTCCAAATCATCTAATATATGATAAGAATACAATAGTAAATTATCATAATATTGTTCAAAAAGAAGTTGAAAGGCATTACTTTCGTCTTTTTTGATCAAATGTAGTATGTTTGACGATGAATTCATTTCTATTTTTTGTGTATACAAATATAATGAACTCCAATATTGATGCAAACTTTTAGGAGAAAGAATTAATTTAATGAGTTTAGATATTTATTTGTGTTTGAACGGAAGTAAAGATGGATACGATCAGAAATAAATAGCATTGTGATTTTGGAAATAAGAAATAATCTTCTTTTTATTTCAAATGAAATTTACGATTTAACTTGGTAGAATGGTAATAAACAGGTTATTTTGCAGTACTAATTTAAAAACAATAAATAGTATGGGATTAATCATTTATATTATCGGAGTCGTGGCAACGGTTTATGCCATACTGGATCTTGTAAAGAAGAATATTTCGACACCTTGCAAGTTGCTGTTTATCATTGTTCTTTTATTGACCAGTTGGATCGGTTTGATTATCTATTTTTTGTACGCGAAAGATCACGTGGAAGAATGGTGCAAACAATGAGGTGATTCAAAAATATACAAGATACGGTGCATAAATTTGTGGATAGTATCTTGTAAAAAGTAATTTGACAAAAATGGAGACATTTCATTTACGATTTTGTCTCCGTTTTATAATCATTGATATACTATTTATAGTATATCAATGATTATATTTTTTGATCGGGTTTAAATTCCGGTCGGGCTATCCGGGGGGCTGTCGTCACGGAAAATTTTCTGTTTCTCAATTCATTAGTTGTTCTTCCTTTCGATATAATTGTAAATAATTTCTTTCCCGTATTTAAGTTATAACAGTATTCGAAATCATGCTCCTCAGTTGTAGAATCATTCGTCACGCTACTATCTTTTTCAAAAATTGAAAGGCTTTAATTCCAATTTTTCGGTAACAGGAAAATCCGTATCTACATTTACATAAGGATAACCGGATTTTTAACCGTGCTATTGCAACAGGAAAAAGATACCGATTTAAAGCGATAAAAACGGAGTTTTTATAAGTACAATATAATTTAAAAAATACTTATAAGTATTTTTTAATATAAATAAAAATATTAATTTTGAAAATAAGATATTAAAATTATAAACCTCAAAATTAACGAAACTATGAAAAAGATTAGAAAAAACACTTTGAAATTATTTTTATTCGTCTGCTTGGGTTTAACCCTTACGACGATAGTGTATGCTAGCACGAGGATAAATGGTGATGTTCCCAGTCCTCCGGGGAAGCCCGAGATTCTTGATGTATGGGATAATGGATGTACATTAAACTTTCTTCCGTCTTTTTATGATGGAGGGTCGCCAATACTATACTATGTTATTGAGTATAGATATAAAAATGAGCCCATATGGTATATCTCGGGAAGAACTACGAAGACTATTTGGACAACTCATATGGAGAGTGGAAGGTTGGCACAATTTTTTGTTAGAGCTGTAAATGAATTTGGAGCAAGCGAGCCGTCAGAAGCTTCTGAATTTGTACTATTTAAAAATCCATACTAATATTGATGAAATATCAATGTAGAGTTACTCGGGATTTTTTCTTTCAAAAAGAAACCAGATCGGAAAAACATGCTTTTTGCAATTGTTTTTTAATAGAACAAGATCGTGTTTTGGGTTTGGATAGGCGTTAAGTTGTATATCAGCATTTTCTTAAAGCAAAAAAGAACTGTCTAATAAATTTAGACAGTTCTTTTTATTTTATAGAGCATTCGAAAATTATTTCTTAGCTAAGTCGATCAGGATTTCGAGAACCTGAATAGCGCTCTTGGATACTTTGGTTCCGGGGCCGAATACGGCGATAGCACCGGCATCGAACAGGAATTGATAGTCTTGGTGGGGAATAACTCCTCCTACATAAACGAGGATATCTTCGCGACCTAATTTTTTCAATTCGTTGATAACGGCGGGTACCAATGTTTTATGTCCGGCAGCCAAAGAGGATACTCCGACTACATGTACGTCATTTTCCACGGCTTGTTTGGCGGTCTCTTCGGGAGTTTGGAACAGAGGTCCCATGTCCACGTCGAAACCGAGGTCTGCATAACCTGTTGCCACGACTTTTGCACCGCGGTCATGTCCGTCCTGACCCATTTTGGCAATCATGATACGAGGACGACGTCCGGTCATTTCAGCAAATTTATCTGCTAATTCTTTTGCTTTCCGGAAGTCTTCGTCTTCTTTTGCTACGCTTGAATAAACTCCGCTCACGGTTCTGATAACTGCTTTATAACGTCCTACAACTTTTTCACATGCAAATGATATTTCGCCCAAGGAAGCTCTTTTCTTGGCAGCGTCTACGGCTAATTCCAGCAAATTGCCTTCTCCGGTTTCCGCACATTTGGTGATGGCTTCCAAAGCGGCATCCACTTCAGCCTGATTACGATTTGCCTTTAATTCGTGCAAACGACGGATTTGGGCTTCCCGTACGGCGGTGTTATCCACTTCGAGAATATCGATGGGGTCTTCTTTCTCCAGACGGTATTTGTTTGTTCCGACGATGGTCTGGACTCCGCTATCGATACGGGCTTGTGTACGGGCTGCCGCTTCTTCGATTCGAAGTTTAGGAATTCCGGATTCGATAGCTTTGGCCATACCGCCCAGTTTTTCAATTTCTTCTATATGAGTCCATGCTTTGTCTACCAATTCTTGGGTCAGGCTTTCCACGTAGTAAGAACCTCCCCATGGGTCGATAGATTTGCAAATGGTTGTTTCATCCTGAATGTAGATCTGGGTATTACGGGCGATACGTGCGGAGAAGTCCGTCGGAAGAGCGATAGCTTCATCCAGCGCATTGGTATGCAAACTCTGGGTGTGTCCAAGAGCGGCTCCCATGGCTTCGATACAGGTACGTCCCACGTTGTTGAACGGGTCTTGTTCGGTCAAAGACCAACCGGAAGTTTGGCTGTGTGTACGTAATGCCAGAGATTTCGGGTTCTTTGGGTTGAATTGTTTTACAATCTTTGCCCACAATAGACGACCGGCTCTCATCTTGGCGATCTCCATAAAGTGGTTCATTCCGATAGCCCAGAAGAATGATAAACGCGGGGCGAAGGCATCGATATCCATTCCGGCATTCACTCCTGCGCGCAAATATTCCAAACCGTCAGCCAGCGTATAAGCCAACTCGATATCGGCGGTGGCACCTGCTTCCTGCATGTGGTACCCGGAGATAGAGATGGAGTTGAATTTCGGCATATTTTTGGAAGTATATTCGAAGATATCGGCGATAATCTTCATGGAGAATTTAGGCGGATAAATATAAGTATTACGTACCATAAATTCTTTCAGGATATCATTCTGGATGGTTCCCGACAATTGATCCAAGGTAGCTCCTTGCTCTAATCCGGCAACGATATAGAAGGCCAAGATCGGAAGAACCGCACCGTTCATCGTCATGGAAACGGACATTTTATCCAATGGAATTTGATCGAACAGGATTTTCATATCCAAAATAGAGTCCACGGCAACACCGGCTTTACCTACGTCACCGATTACACGCGGGTGATCGGAGTCGTATCCGCGGTGAGTGGCCAGGTCGAACGCCACAGACAAACCTTTTTGTCCGGCGGCTAAGTTACGACGATAGAAAGCATTTGACTCTTCTGCCGTGGAGAATCCGGCGTATTGACGGATAGTCCAGGGACGCATCGGGTACATTCCGGAATAGGGTCCACGGAGGTAGGGAGGGATACCGGCTACATAGTCCAGGTGCTCCATGCCTTTTAAATCTTCTTCACTATACACGGGTTTTACCGGTATAAGTTCAGGGGTCATCCAAGATTTTTCAATGTGATTTGCTTTCTCCCACTCGGAAGCGGTCGTAGCAGGTTTTTGTGATGACTTGATATTTATATCTTTAAAATTCGGTTTCATCTTTGTAATTTGTAATTTATGATTAAGGAACTGTTACCTTAATCTGAAATCTAAAATCGTCAACTATTTAATTCCCAATTTTTGTTGGTAGCCCTTCAGGTCTTCCAATACGTTACATTTTACATGAACGTAATCGGTGATGCCGATTGCTTCCAATTCCGGTCTGGATTCCGGATTTCCGGCAACAACGATAATGGCTTTGTCTTTTAACGCGGCATAAACCTCCGGGGCAATCGTCGCGTATTCGTCGTCCGAACTACAGATTACCACGATGTCGGCTTTGTTCTCCAAACAAGCTTTTGCACCTTCTTCCACGGTTTTGAATCCGTTATTATCCATTACCTGGAATCCGGCACAAGCAAAGAAGTTACATGCGAATTGGGCTCTTGCTTTACGCATGGCCAGATTACCCATGGGGAACATGTAAACGACCGGGCGATGTCCGTTCTCCTTGGCAAACATATCGGTTCTTAAACGCATCGCCTCAAAAGCTTGGGTTCCGCGGTAAGGTTTCAATGTTTCCACAACAGCGTCAGGAGCCGTAAAGTCTTCCGGTTCTAAGATGCAAGAACAAAGAGCCTTGTCGATCTTTTCGTTGAAATTCGGGAATTGGTTTGTTCCTAAGAAGTTTTCTTTGCGGTTTGCAATATCCTGATCTCTCTTTTGGGCGGTAGCCTTTATTGCAGCCTGAACGAATCCTGATTCCAACGCTTTCTGCATGCCACCTTGTTCCTGAACTTCGAGGAATAATTTCCAGGCAGCCTCGGCAATGAACTGGGTCAGTTCTTCGATATAATAAGATCCTCCGGCTACGTCTGCGATCTTGCCGAAATGAGACTCTTCTTTTAACAGCAATTGTTGGTTACGTGCTACCCGTTCTCCTAATTCGGAGGGTTGACATTCGTAGATATAGTCGTACGGATGTACGGTGAAAGAATCGACACCGCCTAAAATAGCAGACATAGCTTCCGTTTGGGTACGAAGCATGTTCACATTCGGGTCATAAACCGTTTTGTTCCATTCTGACGTTTCAGCATGTATATTCATTTTACAAATGGAATCGCAACACGGGTTATAAGCTTTTACAATTTTGGCCCACAAGAAACGGGCGGCTCTTAATTTGGCTATTTCCATGAAATATTTGGAGCCGGTAGCAAAATGGAATCGCATTCTGGGGGCGATATCTTTGATGTCCATACCGGCATCTGTCAGCTTATCCAAGTATTCGACTCCGGCAGCCAGACTAAATCCTAATTCCTGTACAATGGAAGCTCCGGAATTATTGAAAACAAATCCTCCGACTTCTATGCTTTTGAAATTTTTCATCTGGGCAGTTCCCTCCGTGGTTGTTTTTACCACATTGAAAGGATGCGGATCACAGAATTTACCTTCCAGAGCCAATTTTGTGATCGGGTCTATATTGATGCCTCCGCGAATGGATTCCGGGGCAATTCCTTTTTCCGAAACCACTTCTTTAAACATATTGAGGATGGCAACCTTATTGCAACATAAAACGAAGTTGATTTCGATACAATCGAGGCAAATATCTTTTAAAAGAGCCTTCATATCGGCTTTCGTGAAATTCTTGCAATCAGAAATAACGAAACCTAAGGAATCAACACCTCTATTTAAGACATCCAACGCTTTTTTATTCGCTTCTGCGACATTCTCTACCTTAATGTCTTGACGAATAAACCAGTTGTTGTCTTTTTTATTACCTCTCACGTAAGGAAATTCTCCGGGGAAGCAATCCAAGTACTTGAGGTCCTTCATATTTTCCAAACGATACATCGGTTGGACATTGAAGCCCTCGTTTGTTCTCCAAACCAGCTTTTTATTGAAATCAGCCCCTTTTAGGTCTGCAGTTACTTTGTCCATCCACTCCTGAGTCGTGTTTGGTGCAAATTCACTGAAAAGCTTTGTGTGTACATTCTCTGCCATAATAAGTTTTTATGTAATTGTTCTGTAACTGTTTGTTATTAAAAACGGAAAGCAAAATTAACCCTTTTCGACAATTTAAAAAAGAAAATCTTCTTTATTTTCGGCTGTTCGGCATAATATCATGGTTTTTTAATAGTTCGTTGAAATTATTTGATGTTTTGAAACATGAAAAATAGAGATGCCTTTTTATAAGAGCGAATTATTTTGTAATTTGCAACGTTAAATTAAAAGCAAAAGACACATGAAAAAGATTAGAGCAGCCATTGTCGGCTATGGGAATATTGGACACTATGTACTTGATGCACTTCTGGTCGCACCTGATTTTGAAGTAGCTGGAATAGTACGCCGGGACGCCACGAAGATACCCGAGGAATTGAAAAATTACCCGGTTGTTTCGAATATAGCTCAACTGAAAGAGGTGGATGTCGCTATCCTGTGTACGCCGACCCGAAGTGTGGAAACTTATGCTTCTGAAATTTTAAAGATGGGAATAAATACCGTCGATAGCTTCGATATTCACACGGAGATATCCGGATTGCATGAACGTTTGGGAGAGATGGCTAAAAAATACAATAAAGTTTCCATTATTTCTGCCGGTTGGGATCCGGGGAGTGATTCTATGGTCCGTGCCCTGTTGGAAGCCTGTGCCCCGAAGGGAATTACTTACACGAATTTCGGACCCGGAATGAGTATGGGACATACGGTAGCCGTGAAAGCTATCGAAGGGGTGAAGGCCGCTCTGTCTATGACCATTCCCGTGGGGACAGGAATTCATCGCCGGATGGTCTATATCGAATTAAAGGATGGATATGATTTCAAGCAAGTGGCAGAAGCTATTAAAACGGATCCTTATTTCGTGCATGACGAAACTCACGTGATGCAAGTGGAAAGCGTAGATGCTCTGAAAGATATGGGACATGGGGTAAACCTGATCCGAAAGGGTGTTTCCGGGAAAACGCAGAATCAATTGTTTGAGTTCGACATGAAAATTAATAACCCTGCCTTGACGGGACAGATATTGGTAGCGACGGCCAGGGCTTCCATGATACAGCGTCCGGGATGCTATACTTTGATCGAGATCCCGGTTATCGATTTGTTGTACGGAGACCGGAAAGAGCTGATAAAGCATTTGGTATAAAAATATGTTCATAAAAGGCCGAACGATTCCACTCGTTCGGCCTTTCTTAGGGGGAATAAAAACTCAATTAAATGCTTCCTGTTCCATTGTTTCCTGCTGACCAATCTGTAGCGCTGGCTGTAACTTGAATCCCAGTAGCCGTTATGGTAAATGTCAGCGTGTGTTTTTTATTGGCCGTAAATATCAGTTCGTTTTCTCCGTCTTTCGGCGTTACGGTTTTATCTATGTTGTTTAAGGTCAAGGTAAATTCCGGTGCAGAACCGGGCCATACCAGGTAATCGGTAACAAACTCATCTCCTGCTTCACTTAGGTCGGCTGCGGTAATACTTATGGGAAATTCTACTTCGGATGCATCCGCTGTAAGGTCTCCGGTGGCAATATCCATTTGCGATGTAGCATGATACTTGGCTATCTTAATGGCAGATAAATTTACTGTCCCCGCATCAGCTTCTTTTTTTACGATGATGGTGATTGCCGAGAGGGCGTGATTGAACTCAAAATTTACCGTGGGTGTTGCTTTTTTGGCCTCTTTTACCGGAGATGCCCACATGTAATCTATTTGATCTGCCAGTTTAATATTAACTTTGGGGGTCGTAGAGGCAGTTGCAGCAATAAGATCCGCTCCGGTAACCTGGGGATAATAAGCGTAAAAATCAAGGGTACCTACAGGCCAAAAAGCCTCATGGTCCGCTTCGAAGTCGAATTTTGTTCCGTTCGTACTTACGGCGATTTTTGCGTTATTCAAATTTTCGTGCGTGGTTTTAGAAAAGTCGGTAGTTCCGCCATCCCAAGCGTATACCCCCATGTTGCCATCGGGCAAGGTCGTTCCCGTTACCAAAGCCTTGGCTTGGACATCCATTACTCCGGCATTGAATTGAACCTTTACAGGCGTATCGGGAATGATATCCTCTTCCGTACTTTCTTTAGAACAACTTGTCATAGCTGCTACGGCAAGCATTGCGACCATTAATCTTTTCATCATTTTTCCTATTTTGGTTTATACATTTTTGTTTTAGAAAACGAAACAAAGAAAAGCTGATGAGTCGATAAGTCGTGACAAAAAGATACAAATCGTTCTATTTTATATCTTTTCAAAAGAGCTTTTTACCTTTTCGGCAATTTTTACTTTTTCGTAATTACGAACGCCGGTTTGTCGTGTATAACTGTTTCCATTGTTTGGGGGTAATTCCCTGGTTTATTTTGAAAGCCGTGATAAAAGAAGAAATGGAATTGAAGCCGACTAATGAAGCTACTTCCTGGACGGGCATTTCCGGATGTTCCAGAAAAAGAATGGTGGCTTCCTGAATCCGGTATTTGTTGACAAACTGATAAAAACTTAGACCGAATTCATTGTTGATGATATTGGAGATATATGTACGATTGGTATTCATCATATCCGCCACTTCGTGTATTGTAAGCGTACTTCGTGTAAAGACCTTTTTTTGTTCGAAAAGGCGGGTAAGTTCGTCTCGTAATTTATCTTTTTTGGTCCCCAGTATTTTCAAATAGTGTTCAGGCTGGGGAGGGAATATCGGGGAGATGGTTTCATCTTGTGACGAGTTGGGGCAGGGAGTTTCTACTGCTGTCTTTTGTTGGGAAGTCACGACCTGTGGTTGAGGATTCGTGTAAAAAGTGCTATAGCAAATGTAAGGTTCGTTTAGGGCATGGATAAACAGGTAGAAAACAAAAAAGAGGGAACAGATATTGTGTAGGTGATCTGTCCACGGCTCCGTGTTTATCATGGAGAGAAGCGCAATGGCTCCATATAAAATAGATAAGAGTATGGCATGGCTTACCCATTCGAGATTGATTCCATCCACAAAGGAAAAACTCTCTTCTATTTGTTGCAGGTATCTCTTTTTTAATTTTAAAATGTAAATACAATAAAACAAGATGAATAATCCCTGTAAAAATAGGCAGAAATAACGGAATAGGTGTGACAGACTCCAGATCGATTCAATGCTGTCAGAAGGGTTTACGGAAACATCTTCTTCGTTTGGAAGAATTAACGTGCCGATGATGAAAATAATAATTGCCGGGAGCAAATAGAAAAGGATGGATTTGCTGTTTAATCTTTCCGGTGTCGTTAGTTTTTTAAAATATAAAAAATAGAGGGGAATCAGTAATAAATGGGTAGCGATATCGAAGGCCGGAAGTACTTCCTTGCCTGTTTTTAGCAAATAGATATTTTGTAACATATTGGGGATAAACAGTAAGCCGGTTAATGTGAAGATGATTCCTAATACATAACGCGGATGGATTCCTGTTTTGGTATTTGTCCTTTGTCCTTTGATAAGCAACAATGTCAAACCGCAAAACAGAGGTACAATAAACGAAAGGACATACGAAAAGTATATCCAGAATACGGAAGAAAGCAATTCACTAATCATGATCCCTTTTGGTACAATTGCGCAATATTTGCGTGTTCAAATATAGTAAAATAATGTTTTGTCAAACATTTTTTGGGAAATAGTATTGTGTTAAGCCGTAATGGGTACTAAATGATCCGAATCGAGCCTTCGATAAGTGGATTCGAAAGAAATAGGATACATAATAGCATAAGAGAAAAATTATTTATATGAATAAAACTGAATCTGGAAAATAATTGTCAATTTTGTATGATCAATTTCAATAATACCGATATGAATGTAGAAAAATGGAGAGAAGAAGTAAAGAAGGCTTGTGAAGTACTGAAAGACGGGGGTGTGATTCTTTACCCGACGGATACGATTTGGGGAATCGGATGTGATGCGACAAATGATGAAGCTGTAAAACGGGTATATGAATTGAAAAAGCGGGAAGACAGTAAAGCGATGTTGGTTCTTTTGGATGATTTGGGTAAGTTGGCATCCTATGTGGATGTGCCGGATATTACTTATGATTTGTTGGAAGCTGCCGATCATCCGATGACGGTCATTTATCCGAATGCTAAAAATTTGGCAAAGGGACTGATTAGTGCGGACGGTACGATTGGCATTCGAATCACGAAAGAGATTTTTTCTCAAGCATTAGTAGCTCGCTTTCGTAAACCTGTTGTTTCTACATCTGCCAACATCAGTGGAGCTCCCTCGCCTAAATGTTTTGCCGATATTAGCGATGAGGTAAAAAAATCAGTCGATTACGTGGTCGATTTTCGACAGGAGGAAACAACCAATCCTGCTCCCTCCAGTATTATTAAATTAGGGGTGGGAGGAGAGATACAGATTATCCGTAAATAAAGAATATAAATTTAGCTTATGGCATTGATTTTAAATATAGATACTTCCACGGAAATTTGTTCGGTGGCTATTGCCATGGATGGCAAATTGTTAGCTTTAAAAGAGAATGGCGAAGGATTGAATCACTCTGTTTTGTTGGGTGTTTATGTAGACGAAATATTGAAAGAGAATGGAATCCAAGCCCAAGAGTTGGATGCCGTTGCTGTGAGTATGGGCCCCGGTTCTTATACCGGATTACGTATCGGTGTTTCGTTGGCTAAAGGGATATGTTTCGGAACGGGAAAACCTTTAATTGCTATAAGTACGTTGAAAGCTTTAGCTATCTCTGTCGCCAGGGATATTGACGAAGAGGCTTTTTTTTGCCCGATGATAGACGCTCGTCGCATGGAAGTGTATTCGGCTATTTTTAATCGGAAAGGGGAAACGATACGTGGGGTACAAGCAGAAATTATAGATTCATCTTCATTCGGAGACCTATTGTCCGATCATAAAATTTATTTCTTTGGAAACGGTAGTGGAAAGGTAAAAGAGGTAATTGTTCATCCCCATGCACGATTTGTGGATGAGGTAACTACTTCTGCCGTAAATATGATGCCTTTGGCAGAAGAGAAGTGGCGAGAAAAGGCCTTTGAAGACCTGGCTTACTTCGAGCCGTTTTACTTAAAAGATTTTATTGCTACCGTTCCCAAGAAAAAAGTGCTTTGAATGGGGTGGTTTTTTCTGTTTTTTTCGAATTTATTTTTTACAGGAAGTAAACCCAAATACTCGAAGATATGGAAAAATGGCTCGACTTTTGGTCGGTTGGGCTGATTTTCTTATATTTGCACTCTAATTTCAATTATTAAAATTAAAAATTATTAGATAAATGGCAACGACAGCTGATTTTAGAAATGGATTATGTATCGTTTTTAAGGACGATTTATATACCATTGTACAATTCCAACATGTAAAACCGGGTAAAGGACCCGCCTTCGTAAGGACGAAATTGAGAAATGTAAAAACAGGACGTGTTTTGGAGAATACTTTTACTTCCGGAATAAAGATAGATGTAGCCCGTATAGAGAGGCGTCCCTATCAGTTTTTATATAAGGAGGGAGAGGATTATGTCATGATGCATGCGGAGACTTACGACCAGATTAATATTTCTCAAGAGTTGATCAATGCTCCTCAATTTTTAAAAGAAGGAGATGCTGTTGAGATGGTCGTGCATGCCGATACGGAGACTCCGTTGTATGTTGAGTTGTTGCCGAACGTTGTTTTGGAAGTGACTTATACGGAACCGGGCTTGAAGGGGGATACGGCTTCCTCCACGGCTTTGAAGGCTGCAGAGGTAGAGACCGGAGCCAAGGTGATGGTACCTCTTTTTATTAATACCGGGGAGAAGATACGCGTAAATACGCAAGACGGAACTTATGTAGAGCGTGTAAGGGAATAATGAGAAAAAGAGAATATATATAAGAGGCTATCCGGTTGGGTAGCCTTTTTTCGTGTTATTTCGAAAATTAAAAAAACGAAAGGGGGTATGATTTAATCACAAATCAATTATATGATAACATTACCCTGACTCTCTTTTTGAAGCTTTTGGATTGCTTTCTCCGCGGAGTTTTGTTCCGCTTCTTTTTTGGATGAACCCACACCCTTGCCGATTACTTCTTCTCCGACCGAAATCGTACAAACGAATTTGGAGCGACGATTTTTAAAAAGCTCTTCCGTGTGGATGCTCAGTTCTACTTTATTTTTTTGTCCCCACTCGATTAGCCGACTTTTGAAATTCTTATCGACGTATACTAAATCTTCCAAGTTTACATAGTGAGGAAAGATGTATTGTTCGATAAAATCCTTTGTCTTGGCATATCCCTGATCGAGGTATATGGCTCCGGTGAAGGCTTCGAATACATCTCCGTATATGTGTTTGTTTTTCGAGATATCCGATTTGGCGATGACCTCTTTGCTTAATCCCATCTTTATGGCGATTTCGTTCAAGGACTCCCGGCTTACGATCTTGGAGCGTAGACGAGTTAAAAATCCTTCGTCTTTGTTCGGGAAGAATTTATAAAGAATTTCGGCCACAATAGCACCCAATACGGCATCGCCCAGAAACTCGAGGCGCTCGTAATTAAGGATCGTTCCGCTTTTCGTGTACCTGGATGCAGATTTGTGTAATAAAGCAAGGTTATATAAACCTTTATTTTGAGGGATGAATCCCCATTCGTAAATAGACAATCCATAAAACTTATCTTTACGATGCAGATATAGTTTTATGGATTGAATTATTTGCCTAATCACTTTCCAACGTTTTAGTTAGTGATTATTTTTTAAATACAACACACGCATTGTGACCACCAAACCCGAAGGTGTTACTAATGGCAACATTTATTTTTCTTTCTTGAGCCTTATTAAATGTAAAATTCAATTTCGGATCCAGTTCCGGATCCAGACTCTGGAAATTAATGGTTGGAGGAACAATGTCGTTTTTCACGGCCAAGACACAAGCGATTGCTTCGATGGCACCGGCGGCGCCCAATAAATGTCCGGTCATTGACTTGGTAGAACTGATATTCAGCTGATAAGCGTGTTCTCCAAATGCTTTAAGGATAGCCTTAGGTTCTGCTATATCCCCTAATCCTGTAGATGTTCCGTGTACATTGATGTAATCGACATCTTTGGGAGTTAGGCCTGCATCTTCGAGAGCGGATTTCATCACGTCTCCGGCTCCTTCTCCTTCCGGATCGGGGGCTGTCATATGATAGGCATCGCAATTCATTCCTGCTCCTACAAGTTCTGCATAGATTTTAGCTCCTCTCTTTATGGCGTGCTCGTATTCTTCAACGATTAGTGCGGCACCACCTTCTCCCAATACGAATCCGTCGCGATCCACGTCAAACGGACGGGAAGCGCTTTTCGGGTCATCATTACGGGTAGATATGGCTTTCATGGCGTTGAAACCTCCAACACCGGGAACAGTTATTGCAGCTTCAGATCCGCCGGCAATAATCACGTTTGCTTTTCCTAATCGAATAAGGTTTAATGCATCTACTAAAGAATGAGCCGATGATGCACAAGCAGAGACCGTCGTATAGTTCGGGCCCTTTAGACCGTGTTCTATAGCAATCATTCCTCCTGCCATATTGGCAATCATCTTAGGAATAAAGAAAGGGTTGAATCTGGGTGTACCGTCTCCGATGGCAAATGTTTTACATTCCTCGTAGAATGTTTCCAATCCACCGATACCTGCGCCCCAGATTACACCAACTCTTTTCTTATCTTCTACGGATAGATCAAGTCCTGAATCCTTAATTGCTTCCCGGGCTGCGATAAGACCGAATTGCGTGTAAAGATCCATTTTACGGACATCCTTTTTGTCGAAATGTTCCGTGGGCTCGTAGTTTTTTACTTCACATGCGAATTGCGTGCGAAATTTAGATGCATCAAAACGAGTAATAGGACCGGCGCCACTGACGCCATTTTTCAAATTGTCCCAAAATTCGGACACCGTGTGACCGAGAGGATTGATCGTTCCAAGACCTGTAATTACTACTCGTTTGAGGTTCATAAAATCAATATTAAATTACTGAGCGTTAGCTTCAACATAAGCAATAGCATCGCCTACAGTAGCAATCTTCTCTGCTTGATCGTCCGGGATAGTGATGTTGAATTCTTTTTCCAATTCCATGATCAACTCTACCGTATCCAAAGAGTCTGCTCCAAGATCATTCGTAAATGTTGCGCTTGGTGTAACTTCGGATTCATCAACTCCTAATTTATCAACGATAATAGCTTTCACTCTGTTTGTAATGTCAGACATAACTTTAAATTTTAATTAGACATTTTTTAATTTCACACTAAACGCCCTCATGGGCGTACATAACTCTCAAAGTTCGGTGGCAAAGTTAGAGAATTTATTTTTCCTAGAAAATTTTTTTGCTTGAATAAAGTTTTATTATCTTTATGGCTTTGATTCTTAATTGATTACATCATGAATAAAATAGCAATATTTGCCTCTGGTTCAGGGTCTAACGCTGAAAATATCATTAAATTTTTCAAAAATGATCCGCGAAATAGCGTGATCGGTGTGTTTTGTAACAGGCCGGATGCCTTTGTTTTGGAGAGAGCGAAACGTTTAGATATACCAGCCTTTGTTTTTAATAGAGAAGATTTTTACCAGTCGGATCGTATCTTGTCGCAACTGAATGAGTTAGGTGTCGATTTGATCGTTTTGGCCGGTTTTTTGTGGAAGGTTCCCGAGGCCATTATCGATGCCTATGATCACCGGATTATCAATATTCATCCGGCTCTTCTACCCGACTATGGCGGTAAGGGGATGTATGGAATGCATGTGCACGAGTCCGTAATTGCCGCCGGAGAAAAGGAGAGCGGCATCACAATTCATTATGTGAATAATCATTATGATGAGGGAGCCGCTATTTTCCAGGCAAGATGTGAAGTTACTCCTGAAGATACGCCGGATTCGTTAGCTGCCAAAGTACATAATTTGGAATACGAGTATTTTCCGAAAGTGGTAAAACAGGTATTGGAGAAATAACGATTCTTCTGGTAAGTATGGAAAGAATGTATATGGTTTATTGTTTTTGAATGATGAAAAAAAGTATTGTTTTATTTTTAGGAATCTTTTTGGGTTGCCTGTCATTGAGGGCAGAAGAGGCTCGTCTATTGCGTTTCCCTCATAGTGTCGGGGATAAGGTCGTTTTTGCATATGCCGGAGATTTGTATTCGGTGCCTGTGTCGGGAGGGGTTGCCCGCCGTTTGACTTCTCACGTGGGATATGAAATGTTTCCCCGGATTTCTCCTGATGGTAAATATATCGCTTTCACGGGGCAATACGACGGAAATACGGAAGTGTTCGTTATTCCGGTTGAAGGAGGAGAACCGAGACGTCTGACCTATTCCGCTACGTTGAGCCGGGATGACTTGGGGGATCGGATGGGACCTAATAATATCGTGATCGGATGGACTCCGGATAGTAAGCGTATTTTATATCGTTCCAGGCAATACACGTTTAACGATTTTACCGGGCAATTATTCACGGTACCTGTTACGGGAGGAATGCCGACGGAGATCCCGTTGGTGAACGGAGGGTTTGCTTCTTTTTCTCCTGATGGAAAAAAATTGGCTTATAATTATATTTTTCGGGAATTTCGAACCTGGAAAAGATACGAAGGCGGAATGGCCGATGATATCCGGATTTTTGATTTCTCCACGAAAAAATCTAAAAAAATAACTCACGATGTGAGACAAGATATTATCCCCATGTGGTCTCCTGGCGGAAACGAGATATATTATATTTCAGATCGGGACGATATCATGAATCTTTACGTTTACAATATAAAGACAAAAGAGACTCGCCAGTTGACTTTTTATAAAGATTACGATATAAAATTTCCGGCAATAGGAGATAAAACGATCGTTTATGAACAAGGAGGGTACATTTATCGTTACGATTTGGAAAACGGTAAAAACGAACGGATAAAAATTATTATCGATAATGATCAGGTTTATTCGCGTCCGGAATGGAAAAATGTAAGCGATCAGATCAATTACCGGGCTCCTTCTCCTGACGGACAAAGAGTTTTGGTTTCTGCAAGAGGAGATATTTTTTCACTTCCGGTAAAAGAGGGTATTACTTATAATTTGACGAACTCTTCCGATGCCAATGACCGGATGGGGGCTTGGTCTCCTGACGGGAAATACATAAGTTATATATCCGATAAAGAAGGCGAATTTTCGATCTATCTTCGGGAGGTTGCGACTGGCAAAGAAAAAAGATTGATAGATGATTTTAAAGGATATATATTTAATTACAAATGGTCTCCTGATTCCCGTTCTATTTTATGGAGTGATAAAAGGAATACCTTAAATATCTCAGATGTTTCTACCGGTAAGAGGGAGATCATTGAAACTTCTCCCATTCGTCCGTTGACGAGTTTCAATTGGTCTCCGGATAGTAAATACATTACTTATGTACGTCCCGGAAAAGCGGTAGATCATATTATGATATACGAGTTGGCCGGTAAGCAAAAGCATCAAATAACAGACGATTGGTATGGGGTGAGTTCACCAAATTTCAGTCGCGACGGAAAATATCTTTTGTTCGTTTCTGCCCGTTCTTTCTCTCCCTCTTACGGACGCACGGAGTGGAACCATATTTATCGGGAGATGAATAAGGTTTATCTTTTGCCCTTGGTGAAAGAGGCTTGGATTCCTTTTTCTCCTAAAAATGACGGCATGTCAGAAGAGAAAAAAACGGAGAGCAAAGGAAAAGAGACAAAAGAGAGTGGCTATGACTTTACGGATATAAACCGTCGTTTGATCGAATTACCGGTTTTACCGGCCGATCATTACCGGAATTTGCATATGATCGGTAATTATGTCTATTACGATCGGGGAGGTAATACGATGGTGTATGATTTGACGGGTAAAAATGAATCTTCCCTCGGTGGACAAATTGTTTTCAGTCCGGGGTATGATAAGGCATTAGGAGTTGTCGGACAGGCTTTTCAGGTCATTGATTTACCGGCGACCTCTCTTTCCGTGGGAAGTGGAATCTCGACGGGCGATGTTAAAAAACGGATTAATTATCATGAAGAGTGGATGCAAATTTATAACGAGACCTGGCGTCAAATGAGGGATTTCTTTTATGCTAACAATATGCACGGGGTGGATTGGAATAAGGTATATGAAAAGTATAAAGTATTGGTACCTTATGTTAACCACCGAACGGATTTGACTTATCTGATCGGAGAGATGATCGGAGAATTGAACGTGGGGCATGCTTATTCGATAAACGGCAGGCATCCTGAACCGGAACGAATTAAGATGGGTTTGTTGGGAGCAACCTTCAAAAAGGATAAATCCGGTTACTTCCAAGTAGAGAAAATCATTGAAGGAGCCAACTGGAGTGCTTCGACCCGTTCGCCTTTGACCATGCCGGGAGTGGACGTCCGGGAGGGGGATTATTTGATTGCAATCAATGGAAAATCTTTACAGGAGACCGATAATTTATTTACCGAATTGATCGATATGGCCGGAAAAACGGTTGAATTGGAAGTGAATTCGAAACCTTCCGCCACGGGCGCTCGTCGGGTTTTAGTGACACCCTTGTCGGATGAGTCGAAATTGTATTATTATCATTGGGTACAGAATAATATAAAAAAAGTAGAAGAAGCAACGAATGGAGAGGTAGGTTATATCCATATCCCGGATATGGGAACGGAAGGTTTGAATGAATTCGTGAAACACTATTATCCTCAATTGCAAAAAAAGGCTTTGATTATCGATGACCGTGGAAACGGGGGAGGAAATGTTTCACCCATGATTATCGAGCGTTTGATGCGTACGCCGACTTATTTTACGATGCATACGAATCAAAAGGAGGGATCGGTAAATCCGGTCGGGACATTTATTGGTCCCAAGGTATTGTTGGTGAACGAATATTCCGCTTCTGACGGAGATTTGTTTCCTTATCGATTTAAATACAATAAATTGGGTACCGTTATCGGGCGACGCACATGGGGAGGAGTGGTAGGATATAGCGGAACGGTTCCGGTTGTGGATGGAGGGGCGATTGTGACTCCTTCTTATGCTCCTTTTGCTGTCGACGGGAGTGGCTTTATTATCGAAGGAACCGGTGTTACTCCTCATCTGGATTTGGAAAACGATCCTTACCAAGAGTATATTGGCCGTGATCAACAATTGGAAAAGGCAATAGAGATTATTTTAGAGCAATTAAAAACAGCGAAAACATCGATACCGCCTATTCCTGCCTTCCCGGATAAATCGGGAAAGAACTGAGACGGATCGGGAACTTTTTTAAAGTTTCGATAGGTAAGAATGAAAGGGGAGATTTTTATGGGAACTGAAGAGGTCAAAATGGACGGGCTTCCATTACCGAAACGTTATGGAGCCATAATGGCCATTGCTTTGGGAATTACCGTCTCTGTTTTAGACGGAACAATCGCGAATGTCGCTCTTCCTACTATCGCGCAGGATTTGCAGGCCACGCCGTCTATGTCCATATGGGTTGTGAACGCTTATCAGTTGGCCATCGTGGTTTCGTTACTCTCTCTTTCCTCTTTGGGGGATATATGGGATTACCGTAAAGTCTATATAAGCGGCCTGTTTTTATTCAGTTTCACTTCGTTGGCTTGTGCACTTTCCAATTCATTGTGGACATTAACGATTGCTCGTGTTTTTCAGGGGTTTGGAGCTGCTGCTATTACGAGTGTGAATACCTCGTTGATTCGTATTATTTATCCCCAGCGTATTTTAGGCCGGGGGATGGGAATAAACGCTTTGGTGGTTGCGGTTTCCGCTGCTGCGGGGCCCACGATTGCTGCCGGGATTCTTTCCATCGCTTCCTGGCCTTGGTTGTTTGCGATCAATGTCCCGATAGGGATTGTCGCTTTAATCTTAAGCTATAAATTCCTGCCGTTTAATCCGGTGCGAGTGGAGGGACGGCGTTTTGACTGGATGAGCGGGTGGATGAATGCTTTGACGTTCGGGTTGTTGATATCGGCGATAGAAGGGTATGCTCACGGTATCGATTCCATGTATATCATTTTGGGACTGGCGGTTATGCTGATCGTTGGTTTTTTCTTTGTACGTCGTCAGTTGAATCAGACTTATCCGCTATTACCCGTGGATTTGCTGCGTATCCCTATTTTTGCTCTCTCTGTCGGGACGTCGATATGTTCTTTTACTGCCCAGATGCTGGCCATGGTTTCTCTGCCTTTTTTCTTACAGAACGCCTTAGGGAGAGACGAGGTAATAACGGGTTTGTTATTAACTCCCTGGCCTTTGGCGACTATGTTGGCGGCTCCGCTTGCCGGTCGATTGATTGAACGTATTCACGCGGGTTTATTGGGTGGGATAGGATTGACCTTGTTTGCTTGCGGATTATTTCTTTTGGCCACCTTACCCGAGGTCCCGACGAATGCGGGGATTATCTGGCGAATGGCCTTGTGCGGGGCTGGTTTTGGCTTATTTCAGACGCCGAATAACAGTATTCTTATTTTATCGGCTCCCCGGCAACGTAGCGGAGGAGCAAGCGGCATGTTAGGTACTTCCCGTCTCTTGGGACAGACTTCCGGAGCTTCTTTAGTTGCTTTGATGTTTGCTTTGTTCCCGCATAATGGGACTCATGCGGCGCTTTATCTGGGAGGAGCCTTTGCCGCACTTGCCGCTATCGTGAGTTTTTCCAGAATATCTTTGCCCGAACCCGGAGATTTGAGTAAAAGAAAATAAAGGGTAAGACCGGGTAGGAGGTGTGGAAAACTTTAGAGCTGTTTTTCTATTTTTAATGATCGTTCTCAAGAGATTATTCCTTACCTTTGTTTGAATATGAATCAACGGAATTTCTGTTTGATGATGGTGTTTTGTTTAATTTTTAGCGTATAACATATGTCTTTTACTCATTTTCATGTACATTCTCAGTATTCTATTTTGGACGGAGCGGCGAGTATCCCGGGTCTAATCGATAAAGCCATTGCTGACGGGATGCCGGCTATCTCGTTGACGGATCATGGGAGTATGTTTGGTATCAAACTTTTCTATGACCTTTGTCGAAAGAAGGGTATAAAACCTATTCTGGGTGTTGAGGCTTATGTGGCCCGGGTATCATTGCATAATAAAAAAAATCCACAGGATCGTTCCGGAGAACATTTGATTCTTTTGGCAAAAAATCTTCAAGGATACAAGAATCTTGTGAAGTTATGTTCCGTGGCTCAAGTGGAAGGATTTTATTACCGGCCTCGTATCGATAAGGCTCTTTTGGAGAAACATAAAGAGGGACTGATCATTTCGTCGGCTTGTCTGGGAGGGGAGATTTGTCAGAAAATTATGGCCGAAGACATCGAAGGAGCGGAGGCTGCGGCCTTGTGGTACAAGGATCTGGTGGGAGAGGATTATTACCTGGAAGTGATGAAGCATCCTACGACCAATCCCCTTTTGAAAACGGATGTATACGACAGGCAAATAAGGTGTAATGCTGAAATCCTGAGAATGGGGAAAAAGCTGGGTATAAAAGTGATTGCCACCAATGATGTACATTTCTTGAACGAAGAGGATGCCGAAGCTCACGATCTCTTGATTTGTTTGCAAACGAATAAGGACTTGGATGATCCTAAAAGGATGCGATACACCCAACAGGAGTGGTTTAAGACAACGGCAGAGATGGAAGCGCTATTTAGCGATGTCCCGGAAGTCATTACGAATACGCAAGAAATTGTGGATAAAGTGGAAGACTATAAGTTGGATTCCGATCCGTTGATGCCCGTATTCCCCATCCCTTCGGAAGTAGGAACGGAGGAAGAGTATCGTAAGAAATACTCCGAAAAAGATCTTTTTGATGAATTTACCCGGAATGAAAAGGGTGAAGTTGTCATGAGCGAAGAGGATGCCCAAAAGAAGGTAAAGAAATTAGGAGGATATGACCGGCTTTACCGTATTAAACTGGAAGCCGATTATTTGAAGGAGTTAGCGATGAAAGGGGCTGTAAAACGTTATGGTGAAAATATACCCCCCGATATCATGGAGCGATTGGTTTTCGAACTCCACATCATGAAGACAATGGGTTTTCCCGGTTATTTCCTGATCGTGCAGGATTTTATTCAGGCCGCCCGTGATATGGGAGTAATTGTCGGGCCCGGACGTGGTTCTGCGGCGGGAAGTGCTGTTGCTTACAGCTTGGGTATTACGAATATAGATCCGATAAAATACGATTTGCTGTTTGAGCGGTTTTTGAATCCCGATCGTATTTCGTTGCCTGATATCGACGTGGATTTCGACGATGACGGACGGCAGCGGGTATTGGAATGGGTTACAGAAAAGTATGGGGCGGATAAAGTGGCACATATCGTTACTTTCGGGAGTATGGCGGCAAAGATGGCCATTAAGGATGTTGCCCGTGTCTTGAAGTTGGAATTATCGGAAGCCAATCGATTGGCTAAAATGGTTCCGGAAGCCCCTAAAATGACCTTGAAAAGAGCATACGAGGAGAACCCCGATCTAAAGAAGGAGAAAGAATCGCCTAATCCGGTAGTAGGAAAAACAATTCGATTAGCGGAAATTCTGGAGGGTTCTGTACGGCAGACGGGTGTTCATGCTTGTGGTATTTTGATCAGTCGGGACCCGCTCACGGAACATATTCCAATTATGCCGACCGAGGGCGAAAGTTTGATGACAACGCAATATGACGGTCATTTTGTCGAGCCTATCGGGTTGATTAAAATGGACTTTCTGGGATTGCGGACACTTTCTATTATAAAGACTTGCTTGGATAATATCAAGAAATCTCGACATGAGACCTTGGATGTGGATGCAATTTCCTTGGAGGATAAAGAAACTTTTGCTCTTTTTTCCAGAGGAGAGACGACGGGATTGTTCCAGTTTGAGTCTCCGGGAATGAAAAAGCATTTGCGGGCACTTCAACCGAACCGTTTTGAGGATTTGGTAGCGATGAATGCCTTATACCGTCCGGGTCCCATGGAATATATTCCGGATTTTATCAAGCGTAAACACGGGGAGGAGCCTATCGTGTACGATCATCCCATGATGGAGCCTTTTTTAAAGGATACATATGGGATTACGGTCTATCAGGAACAGGTGATGTTGCAATCCCGGGCTCTGGGAAATTTTACCCGGGGTATGTCCGATACGCTTCGGAAAGCGATGGGTAAAAAGCAGATCGATACGATGAATGCCTTGAAAACGCAGTTTATCGAAGGATGTAGTAAAAATCCGGAGTTCGTGAAAGGATGTAAGGAAATGGGAAAAGAGGTCAAACCCTTGGTTGAAAAAATATGGGGAGACTGGGAGGCATTTGCTTCGTATGCTTTTAATAAATCTCATTCTGTTTGTTATGCCTATATTGCTTACCAGACCGGTTTTTTGAAAGCCCATTATCCTGCTGAATTTATGGCGGCCAACTTAAGTTGTAATTTATCCCAGATAGAGAAGGTGACCACCTTTATGGATGAGTGTAAACGAATGGGATTAAAGGTGCTTGCTCCCGATGTGAATGAGTCGGACAATGACTTTACGGTGAATCATAAGGGTGATATTCGTTTCGGTATGGCAGCCATAAAGGGAGTGGGACTCGCAGCGGTGGATTCGATCATCAAGGAACGTACGGAAAATGGCCCCTATAACGATGTGTTCGACTTTTTTGAACGCATAGACTATCGTACCGTAAACAAAAAAACGCTGGAAAATTTAATTACGGCCGGTGGGTTGGATAGCTTCGGTTTACATCGGGGACAGTTTTTTTACCAGATTGACGGACATACTTCTTTGCTCGAGAACTTGGTTAATTACGGACAGAAGAAACAGGCCGACGGATTGAAGATGCAGGCGACCCTGTTCGGGGGGATGGATGGATACGAGGTGACAAAACCTTCTATTCCTTTGTGTGAACCTTGGACGGATATGGAAAAAGCCCGGAAAGAGAAAGAATTGATCGGTATTTACCTGACTTCTCATCCTTTGGATCCGTATAAATTGGAGATAAAGACACTTTGTACTCCTTTGGAGGAGTTGAATAGTAATTTTGCTTCTTTCAAAAATCGGGATGTTACCATTGCTGGAATTATCATTGCCATGAGGCAGGGAAAGACCAAAAAAGGAAACGATTTTGGTATTTTGACGATAGAGGATTTTAGCGGAACATACGAGTTGCCTTTTTTTGGAGAGGATTATATAAAATTCAGGAACTATTTTATCTTGGAAACGGCGATCTATATAAAAGGAAAGGTACAAACGAAAAAATGGAACAATGAATTGGCCTTTAACGTAATCAGTATGGATTTGCTTAGCGTTATCGGAGACAACCTGATTCGTTCCATCACGTTGCAGGTCGATATAGAGAATCTGACACACGAAATCGTAACGGAGATTCATAATCAATTGATAAACGAAACGGGAGATATTCCATTGAATTTTATCCTTTACGACCGGGAAGGGCATAGGGTAAAGATGTTTTCAAGAAGCTGTAAAATAAAACGTTCGAGAGAATTATATGAATATTTTGAGAATAATGATGTAATTAAGATGAAAATTGATTAATATTGCACGGCAAATAAGGATATTTTTATTCTTAATCGTCGTGATTTCCATGTAGATAAGAGAATGTAAACTTAAAAGATAAAAAAGTATGGCTATTGCAGTTAATGATTCAAGTTTTGAGGAAGTGGTTTTGAACTCAAAGCTTCCCGTATTGGTAGATTTCTGGGCAGAATGGTGTGGACCATGCAAAATGATGCTACCTATTGTTGAAGAGTTGTCTAAGGAATACGAAGGTAAAATTGTTGTTGCTAAGGTAGATGTAGACAATTGTGCCGGAACTTCCGGAAGATTCGGAATCCGTAATATACCGACGATTCTTTTCTTTAAAAACGGAGAGGTCGTTGATAAACAGGTTGGAGCTGTACCTAAAACGGCTTTGGTTGCAAAAATTAATGCTCTGCTCTAATTTGTTGAAGTATGATATATAATCCGTCTGACGTTAGGTTAGGCGGATTTTTTATTCAGTTTTGTTTTCAGAAAGAAGGAAACGATATCTATTTTGGTGTTATTCTTTACTCCAGATTCGTAAGTTCAGGTTGAGGTCATGAACAATTGCGATCAAGGCGGAGAGGGTTTGATACTCCTGTTTCAAGCTGTTGTTGTGGAGCTGGGATCTCCAGATGCTGGCTTCAAAATGATCGGTACTGTCCGGTATTGCAATGATAATATTGGAGTTATAAAAGCTGACTGTAATCTTACCCGGAAATTTTTGATCGAGAAGCAAAAGTCTTTCCATCATTCCCGGAGTCAGAAGATAACGGGCTTCTACCTGGTCGGTAGCGTATACGTCAAAGCTTTTTTCAAATTCCGGATTTTCCAACTTTACTCGTTGATTGCTGAAATTCAGTTTTAGCCAGGAGTTCCGGTATATGACGGTTTGCCCTTTAAAATCTTTTTGAAAGTCGGCAATAAAGAAGAATCCCCTGAAGATATCCACCCAGCTTTCATGTCTGTGTCCTTTGGAATCGACGGTCACATGTTTTTCCTGGGCATGGACTTCCGAACAGCAAAAGCTCGTTTTCCCGAGTTGACCGGTTATCATGTCTTCGGAATGATACCGGTCGGGAGAGGTGGAAAACAGTCCGCTACTCATAAAAGTGGTTTCCGAAATGCCATTTTCGGGTTGAAAAGCGGAGTCCTCGCACAGGCTCGTTAGCAGAGTGGTAATGATATCCTTTTTGTAATATCCGGATAGTACATTGGATTGGCTGTTCACGCGGCTGATCCAAACGATTATCCCGATGATGACGGAAATTAGAATTCCTATATGACCGGATCCTGTCCAGACGGTTATGCCTGTCCCGATTAGAAAACATATACTCCCGGCAATCAGACCGTTTTGGATACCTCTCTTCTTTAACTCCAATCTTTTATCTTCCAGTTGTCGGAGTGCCGGAGTCAATTGTTCGTATAACCTGTCGAAGCTATTATCCATATAGCCGGATTAGGATTGGAACAGATCTTTCACGTTGGGTGCCGCTCTTTCCTCTTCGGGTATGCTCAGTACCTCTTTTTTGTAAAAATTGAAAAGGTTGGCAATGATATTTGAGGGAACAGTCGTAACTGCATTATTATAATCCGTGACGCAAGCATTATAGGTTCTTCTGGCCGCAGCCAACTGTTCTTCGGTTTCGTTTAAGGCTCGTTGTAACTGCATAAAATTCTCCGAAGCCCTTAGCTGGGGATAGTTTTCAGCAACCAGAAAAAAACTTCGTTTGGCAGCATCGAATGCCCGGTCGAATTCGCCTTTCTCTTCCGTGGTGAGCGAATCGTAATTCCGGGATCGTAATTCTGTAATCTTGGTAAACGTATTTTCCTCGTGTTTGGCGTATTGCTGAACGGTCGCAACCAGATTCGGAATCAGGTCGAATCTTTTTTTCAACATGGCGTCGATCGAACCGAAAGCATTTTCGGTATTATTGCGTTTACGCGTCAAATTATTGTAAGCAATAATGCTGTAACCGAAGATAATGATAAGAAGAATAAGTGAAATCATGGTGTTGATGGTTTAAGTGATCTACAAAATTAATTTTTTTATAAGATAGAGATCGTATTTGTTGAAATATTTTGCGATTAGGATCATTTTTGTTCGGGAGGTTAAAGAGCCTGTTTAGTTTATAAAAGAACTTATAAAATGTAATTTGTGGCGGATAAAAAAATAGGAATGTTTATATTTGTTTGTACTATAAGGAGAAAGGGACAAATGAATACGAGAATATGCGAGCAGTCTACGTGTGAAAAATATGATCCGAAAAATAAATACGGTTTTGTTATACAGGAGATAGAAAAAAATATTCAAAAGGTTTATCAAGGAAGTAAGTTTTGTCATGAATTGATGGTTGTACTGGAGGGAGAAATCTCTGTTTCTTTCAAAGGGCAACAAATTGTTTGCGGAAAGGAGGAGATGTTTCTTGTTCCCAAAGGCTGCGATGTGGAGATGATAACGTCTGATAATCTGTGTAAGTTGTTGTGTATTAGGTCTAATTTGGAAGAACAGATCTGCCTGAAAGATCATCAGGAGATCCTTTCGGGATTGAAGTATTTTCGGTGGGAATATAGCTCTTTGAAGGTGAATGAAGCTTTACGGTTGTATTTGGATTACTTATTGTATTCCATTCATAATGTTATGCCTTGTCATTATTATCTGAATGTTTATAAGTTGAATTTGGCGGCTATTTTTTCCCAGTATTACACGAAAGAAGAGATATATAGATTGTTTTATCCGGTATTGGGCGATGATTATTCGTTCAAACTACTTGTATTCAGGCATTATCAGTCTGTTACGTCGTTAAAGGATTTTGCCGAAAAAACGGGATGTAGCCTGTCTACTTTTAAGCGGAGGTTTAAAAAGGAGTTCAATACTTCCGCCTATAAGTGGTTGCAGGTAAAAAAAGCGAAGGCGATTGAAAGTGATTTGGCTAATTTGACACAGGATATTCAGATCATTATAGATAAATATCACTTCTCGGGACATACTCCCTTCTATAATTTTTGTCTTAAATATTTAGGAGGAACTCCCTCCGAGATCAGGAAGAGATTGTTGAACAAAAATGACTAATAGAGGATATAACCGGCGACTCCCGCAATAACAATCAGGAGAATCGGATCCATTTTGAATTTGAAAGTCAATAGAAAAGCCCCGATAAAAATAAGCCAACTTTTGTAATCTATGAAATTATTTTTATTGATCAGAAGCAATGCTGCCGCACCTATCAATCCGGTAACGGTAACTTTCAAGCCGTTCATTGCCATGTCCACGTAACGATTTTCCCGAAAAGCGAAAAAGAATTTGGAGATGGTGATCATGATAATCAGAGAGGGGAGACTGACGGCAATGGTACATACGACGGAGCCCCATATGCTGTTGGTGGCCGTGTAGCCGATATAAGTTGCCGTATTGAAAGCAATAGGCCCCGGGGTTGTTTGAGAAATAGCCACGATATCCGTGAAATCGGAAACACTGATCCATTGGTGCACTTCGACTACATCGTGTTGTATCAGAGAGAGCATGGCATATCCTCCTCCGAAACCGAAAAGACCGATTTTAAAGAAAGTGATGAAAAGGCTGAGATATAAGTCGAATTCTTCCATGGATGCTGTTTCGAGTTTGCTTTTTTATTTTTTATCTTTAGGTGTTAAGTTGTTTTTCCGGCTTCTGAATAAGCCATAACCGACACCTCCCGATATCGCTAAAATGATGATGTAAATGGGAGATACTCCGGTTTGCCATATCAATAGTGCGGCTATGATCGGAATGATCACCGTTTTTGACGTCACTCCGGCTGCTTTACCCATTTGCCACAACGGGGCTGCGATCAGGGCTACTACGGCGGGGCGTATTCCTTTAAATACCCGTTCGACGACCGGATTATCTTTGAAATCGGTAAATAAAATAGCGATCAGTAAAATGATGATGAAAGAAGGCAAGATTGTTCCGAGACTGGAAAAGAACACACCTTTTCCTTTTCTGGCTTTGTAACCCACGAATATAGCCGTGTTCAGGGCTATAGGTCCGGGAGCGGATTGGGCGACCGCTAACATTTCGATAAATTCTTTCTCTTGCAGCCACCCTTTTTTGTCGACCACTTCTTTCTGGATAAGCGGTATCATGGCGTAACCGCCTCCTAACGTGAACGTTCCAATTTTGAAGAATGACCAAAAAATTTGCCAGTAAGATGCCATAAGACTCGTTTTCTATATTGAACAAATGTACATGATAAGATTTACTTTTTATTAGAAACAGATGAAAAAAACAGGTAATAATCCGGATTTATCTATGATTTTGCGATTTCGTATTTTCGGGTGAAAATGATTAGTAATATGAAACCGGTTAAGGCAAATGGAGTTCCGACAAGAGCCGAATATTGGTAACCCAGCTCAGCTTGTAAAGGTAATCCTCCACAATATGCCCCGATGGCATTTCCTAAATTGAAAGCGATTTGAACACTTGCAGCTCCTAACATTTCTCCTCCTTTGGAGTAACGGATGAGTAAGACTTGTTGTGGGGTAGATAGGGCGAAGAGACAAGTAGTGCAAAGGCACATAAGTGTTGCCGAAATCCAGGATACGCGTGCTAAAAAGAAAATAAGTAATAGAATCGTAAAGGCGCAACCTTGGGTGAAAGTGGCTACCCGGCCCGGAGTATATCGGTCGGACAAACGACCGCTGATTAGATTTCCGGCGACCATCCCCGCTCCGGCTAAGATCATAAGAAACGTAATGCTGTCGGCCGGGAATCCGGAGACGTGTGTCAACAACGGATTGATGTAACTATACCAGCAAAAGATGCCCCCGTTTCCCAATAAGGTGGCGAAAATTAACAACCAGGGAGCCGGAGATTTTAAGAAACGGAATTGGCCTTTAAAGCCGGTGTCAGGTAGGTTTTCTACCTCAGGAATCCATCTCCAGATATAATAGAGGATGATGACTCCCCATAGACCGACGAGCAGGAACGTGGCTCGCCAGGAAAGCAGCGTACTTAAAAAAGTGCCCAGAGGTACCCCGAACAGGTTGGCTATCGTCATGCCGGCTACCATGATGGAAACTGCTTCCGAGCCTTTCCCTTTACTGGCCAATTTTTCGGCAACGATGGAACCTACTCCGAAATAAGCTCCATGCGGGAGTCCCGAGATAAAACGGGAAATCATTAATGTCCAGTAATTGGGAGAAAGTGAAGCACAGATATTACCGATCATGATCACTGAAACCAACCCTAAAAGGATGTGTTTTAACGGAAATTTACGAGTGAGAATCAGTACCGGAGCACCGAAACAGACTCCCAAGGCATAGGCGGAGATCAGATGTCCGGCGGTAGCAATGTCAATGTGTAAAGCATGGGCAATATCCGGTAAGATGCCCATAATCACGAATTCGGCAATACCTAATCCCAATGTTCCGAAAGCCAATGCAATGAAACTTTTTTTCATATTTATTATTTTCGGGGCGTAAAATTATAATATATATGTATTTGTTATTCTCTCGTTTTTTTCTTTTTGTAAAAAATAATACGTAATATGACGTGAATGGTTGTATAATATTGTATACTTGTATTTTGTACGGTGTTTTTAAGTTTGTTGCTTTGTCATGAAAAGAAAACTTATTCTTATAGCAATTCCATTGGTAACCCTGGTCGTTTTGATCTGGTTTGCTTTTTATAAAGATGCCGGACGTTATAAAATAACGCAAGCCTTGCCGGAAGATGCTGTTTTTACGGTGGAGATACCTTCGTTTAATCATATACATGAGAGTTTAAGTCGAAATAGAATATGGCAGTCGCTTAAAGCTTATCCTTATTTTGAAGCCTATCATGGCTATTTTGAACGGGCCGATTCCTTGTGTAATGCCTATCCGGCATTAAAACGAATGTTGACAGATAGGCCTGTTTCCGTTTCCTGTCATGAGATTGCTTCTTCTGATTATGGTTTTTTGTATGTATGTGATTTGGGTAAGTTAAACGTGATCAGGACTTTTGAAGGTATGGTTTCGGTGTTGCTGAATAACGAGAATTTGAAAATAAAAAAATTGAAAGGAGAGGAAGATAGATTTCATGAACTGACGGGTAAGGGATTTAAATTGTATTTCGCTATAAAAGGGAATCTTTTGATTACCTCCTATTCTCGGGAATTAGTCGAGCGTTCTCTGGCTGCATGCGAAGGCAGGATAAAAATAAAAAAGGATCTATCTGGTGGGGATGCCATTATCGATATCGATCATAAACGGATAGGGAATGCGATCAATGCTTTTTTGGAAGCGACTTCCATAACGGAGGAAGAGCCTTTGCTTGATTTTACCTGTTTGGTGTTGCAGCTGAACGATCGAAATCTTCGTTTTTCCGGTATTACCAAATCTAATCGCGATGTATTTTCGATACTTAATTCGTTGAACCGAACGAAAGGGGAAGTTTCCGGAATTGGTCAGATTGCAGGAGAGCATACGGCTGCTTACCTTTCTTGGTGTTTTTCTTCTTTTTCCGAATTGCAGAAGATTTTAGTCGAAAGTTATAAGCTGGAACAGGAAAAAGACTATAAAGCGATAGAACGTTCGGTAGAGAGGATAAATAGATTTTTGAATCTTGATATTTTGAATTTATTTACTTCCTGGATCGGGCATGAAATCGTTTTGATCAAACCGGCTCTCGATGAAGAGAACCGACAGGATAATATCATTTTGGCCGTTCAGGCGAATGATATTGCTTACGCGAAAGATCAGTTGGATTATTTAATGGAACAAATAGATCGTAAAACTCCGGTTCGGGAAAAAACATTGGAGTTTAACGGGTATAAGATTCATTATTTTAGTTTGAAGGGATTTTTTAAATTGTTTCTGAAAGCTACGTTCAACCGGCTGGATCGTCCTTATTATACTTTTATAGGGGATTACGTTGTATTTAGTAATTCTCCTCTTTCTTTAGCGGAGATGATCAAGGATTACGTGTTGGGAAAGACGTTAGCTCACGATGAAGAGTATATCGGTTTAATGCAAAATCTGGGTAACGGAAATAATATTTATGGCTATATCAATACTTCCAACGCGTACGACTTTTTGTATCATGATTTAAAATCGAATGCCCGGCAGGAGTTAGAAAATAACAAGGACGCATTTTTGAGTTTTGAAGCCATAGGGCTGGCGTTGACGGCACAAGGAGATGATTTTAAAACTGATGTTATCGCAAATTATAATAAAAATGCTCCGGAAGAGTATAGGATACGAGAATTAAACCGGGAATTGGAAAGACAGATAGATCGGATCGAGTCCGGTTTCTATTACCCGAGTATTCCGGATAGTATCGCTGTTAGTGTAAAAGATTTTTATGTATATAAAACTTCTCTTTTCACGATAAAAGGAGCTTTAAAGGATGGGGATCCGGACGGATGCTGGAGTATTTACGATCCGTTCGGAAAGATTATAGGACTTTTCCCTTATGAAGAGGGTAAAATAAACGGAGAAGCTCGTTTTTTTTATAAGGATGGTAAATTACAAGGTAAGGTCTCTTATCGGAAAGGAGAGATTCAGTCGTATAAAGAATTTTTTCCCGATGGAACTTTGAAATTAGAGATGCCTTATCGCAAAGGCATGCGTCACGGTACGGTAAAATTTTATTACAAAACCGGTCACCTGTTGTGTGAAGGACGTTATAAGAAAGGCCGACCTCTCGGTAAGTGGCAATACTACCGAATTACAGGGGAAAAGAGGACCGATTATTAATCCCGACGTCGTTACAGTTGTTTCAATAACTGGGTTAAAGAATCCCGGACGACTATAAATTGGGGCATATTCTCTTTGGAAATCGGTTCTTTCGGAGGAGATACCATTTTCAGGGGATTGATGGGAGTTCCGTTTTTATATACCCTGAAATCTAAATGAGGACCTGTTGCCAGTCCGGTACTACCCACGTAACCAATGACTTCTCCTTGTTTGACCCGTTTCCCCGGGGCAATTCCCTGGGCGAATCGGGAAAGATGCATATAGGTGGTGGAATAAACGCTGTTGTGTTTGATGGTGATGTAGTTTCCTCCTCCTCCTTTCTGGTATGCCTTTTTGGTAACGACACCGTCACCGATTGTATTAACGGGAGTTCCCGTGGGAGCGGCATAATCTATCCCATGGTGGGAGCGATATTTTTTCAGTACCGGATGAAAACGGTTATTCGAGAATCCTGATGAAATTCGCGAATATTTAAGAGGAGCTTTTAAAAAAGTTTTTTGTAAACTATTTCCGTCTTCATCAAAATAGGCGAATTTTTCGTTTTGAACGAAAGGAATAGCATAAAAATCTCTACCGGCATGGGTAAAAATAGCACCCTTTATTTTAAAATCCCGTAAAGGTTGTCCTTCAACAAAAGATTCTTCGTAAATCACTCGAATAGAATCTCCTTTGGCAATACCGTAAAAATCGATGGACCAAGCATATATATCCGATAAACTAATGGCTAACGTGGGGTCTGTTTGTGCATCTGCCATTGCGTTCCATAAAGAGGATTGAATCCCGACTTTTGCGGATAGCTCCCTTACCTCTACCTCTTTTTTCCCGATATAAACGGGGGAAGTCTCTTTGAAGTCAATGACAACAAATTCCAGCGCATTGTTTTCATAAATGAAAAATTCCGGAGATTTCAAGCTATCCTTGGCAAGAAATAGGGTATATTTTCGTCCGGCCTTTATTTTCCGAAGGTCAAAGATATCTTTACAACGTTGAGAGATTTCGTGTATTTTTTTAGGAGAAACTCCATATTTTGCCAAGATGGCCGAAAGGTTTTGATTACGTCCTACAACTCCTTCCTCTACCTCAAAATTGTCGGAAGGAATACCGTATTTATAGTGCTCTTGCTTTAACTCGGTTGTGTCGACCACCTCTTCTACCGCTTCGGCTTCCAGTACAGCCTCTTTATACTCTTTAGGCCAAAAAATAACAATAGCTAATACGATGCCTACGGCAGCCCAAATCCAAATCCATTTCGTTTTTTTCATTCTGTCATATTCAGTATATTCATAGATAACATCCTATCCTTGCGATAAGATGGCGTCCCTCTTTGTTTGTTTTTTATGCTGATTTTTCGTTTGCAATTTAGAGTAAACTCTTAAAAACTGCAACTCGTTTTTTATTTTTTAGATTAAATCTTTTTTATTTTTTGAGTTTGTTGGTTTTCAAAAGGAAAAGGATCAGTAAACCGATACCCGCGATGATTCCGATCGGATAGCCGAAAGAAGGAGAGATGAAAATCCCTCCGGCTTTATATGGAGCGACAAAAACATAGGTAACACATACGATACTTAGAAAGGTGGCCGGAATGGAAAGCATCCAATGAGGTTTTCCTTTTTTGGTCAGATAAGTGGCTGCTGTCCATAAGGTTACTGTGGCTAAAATTTGATTTCCTATACCAACATATTTCCATATGGTGGAAAAATCGAAACTACAGAAAAAATAAGCCAGAATGAAGATCGGAATAGAAACGATCAGTCGATTTTTAATAGGTTTCTGGGTGAATTTAAGAGCATCGGCAATGATTAATCGCATACTGCGAAAAGCCGTATCTCCCGACGTGATGGGGCATGCTACTACTCCTATGATGGCGATGACAGCTCCTAAACGTCCTAACCAGGATCGACATATTTCATTTACGATGATGGCCGGATCACTCCCGGAGCCTGCTGCCGCATTTAATCCTTCTGCACCTCCGAAGTAGGTCATAGCTGCCGTGGCCCAGATCATGGCGACAATACCTTCGGATATCATGGCTCCATAGAAAATGGGTCTCCCGTATTTTTCATCGGTCATGCAACGGGCCATCATAGGGGATTGGGTGGCGTGGAAGCCGGATATTGCCCCGCAGGAGATAACGATAAATAACATCGGGAAAAGGATGTTTTCCTGTGGGTTTGTGTGCAGATTACGCATCGTGTCGAAAGTAAGCTCCTCTAATTGAAGTTCTCCGCTGAATCCACCGTACAGAAGATAACCGCCGACGCTGAGAGCCATAAAGATCAACGCTGCTCCCATAAAAGGATAGATACGCCCGATGATTTTGTCTATCGGTAATAGGGTTGCCAATATATAGTAAATGAAAATAACGTACAGCCACGGGGTCATGCTCGTTCCGGTCAAATTACCTAAAAGTCCCGCGGGGCCGTTCACGAAAGAAACTCCTACCGCCAATAAAAGGAAACCGGTAAAGAACGTCATGAATTTTCGGACATTATTGCCCATGTATTTACCTACGATATCCGGAAGGCTCATGCCATTGTTCCGGACGGAGAGCATACCGGAAAAGTAATCGTGGACGGCACCCATGAAAATGCAACCGATTACAATCCATAGATAAGCCATAGGACCATAGGCTGCACCTAAGATAGCGCCGAAAATAGGGCCTAATCCCGCAATATTCAGAAATTGAATGACGAAAATCCGCCAAGGTTTTAACTCGTGGTAGTCGACTCCGTCAGCCAGCCGCTTGACCGGAGTTTCGATTTTAGATGATGCGCCGAAAAATCGTTCAACAAATTTCCCGTAAGTGAAATAGGCGACGATTAACAACGTGATGGAAATAATAAAAGTAATCATTGGTTTAATCGTTTTTCACACTTCCCAAAGATAGAAAAAATGTTTTTTTTATTATTCTCCTTCAAGAAAGAACTTAAAAAGTTAATTCTTTTTTTTCGATTTTCTTCTCCCTTTGTTTTTGTTGCCTTCATCTCCTCGTCTTCCTCGACGTGACGTTCGTACCGAACGGGGTGGTGTTATGGTTTTGGAACGAATGACAGACGGGGAAGTCTCTGTTTTTTCATTGCCTACCAACGTGAAATCCAGTTGACGGGCTACCAGATTGGCTTTAGCCACTTTGACCATGACCTGATCTCCCAATTGATATACCTTGCGGTGATGACGGCCGACAATGCAGTAATTCTCTTCGTCAAATTCGTAATAATCTCCCTCTAACTCGGCCATGGATACTAATCCTTCGCATTTAGTATCGTTTAATTCGACATAAAACCCCCATTGGGTTACTCCGGAGATTGTTCCCATAAAGGGTTGATCCAATTTATCGGACATGAACTCTACCTGCTTGTATTTGATGGAGGCCCTCTCCGCATTGGCTGCCACTTGTTCCATTTCGGAACAATGTTTACACTTCTCTTCGTATTTTTCCTGGTTGACGGAGCGTCCCCCTTCCAGATAACGTGCTAACAGGCGATGGGTCATTACATCCGGATAACGCCGGATGGGAGAAGTAAAATGAGAATAATAATCGAAAGCCAAACCGTAATGTCCTACATTTTCCGTGGAGTAGGCAGCTTTGGCCATGGTACGTACGGCAAGTGTCTCGATCATATTTTGTTCCGGCCGGTCTTTTACATCCGCCATTAATTTATTCATCGAGGAAGAGAGGGTCTTGGGATTGCTGGAGCGAAGACGGTAACCGAATTTGGCGATAAAACGTCCGAATTCCTCTAATTTATCCGAGTTCGGTTGTTCGTGTACCCGGTAGATAAAAGTTTTGGGTTTTTGCCCGGGTTTAAGCTTTCCGATCCGTTCGGCCACTTTTTTATTGGCAAGTAGCATAAACTCTTCGATCAGTTTATTGGCCTCTTTGGATTGTTTGAAGTAGACTCCGACAGGTTTTCCTTTTTCATCGATATCGAATCTCACTTCCACCCGATCGAAGTCGATGGCTCCATTTTTGAATCTTTCCGCTCTTAATTTTTGAGCCAGATTGTTTAATTCCATGATCTCCGCTTTATAATCGCCTTCGCCACCTTCAATCATAGCTTGTGCTTCCTCGTAAGTGAAACGGCGGTTGGATTTTATGACCGTCCGACCAAACCATTGGTCCGTTATTTCTGCGTTTTCGTTTAACTCGAATACGGCAGAAAAACAAAGTTTCTCTTCATTCGGGCGTAAAGAACAGACTCCGTTGGAGAGTCGTTCGGGTAACATGGGTATCGTACGGTCCACCAGGTATACGGAAGTAGCCCTTGTGTCAGCTTCTTTATCCAGTATAGAGTCTTGTTCTACATAATAACTTACATCGGCGATGTGTACGCCGACCTCATAATGACCGTTCTTCAATTGTCGGATGGAAAGAGCGTCGTCAAAGTCCTTGGCATCTTTGGGATCGATGGTGAAGGTCGTTATCTCTCTGAAATCTTTTCGTGTTTTATACTCCTCGTTGGGGATGGTATCCGGAATCTTTTCCGCTGCTTTTTCCACGTTTGCCGGAAACTTAACGGGAAGTTCAAATTCCGCCATGATGGCATTCATCTCCGTGTCGTTGTCTCCCGGTCTCCCGAGGACTTCTAATACGGTACCTGCCGGGTTTTTCTGGTTTTCGGGCCATTCTGTAATTTTGACCACGGCTTTATCCCCGTCTTTTGCTCCGTTCAGTTCATTCAGCGGAATGAAAATATCGTAGGGGAGTTGTTTCCCGGAAGGAACTAAAAAAGCATATTGCCGGGAGCATTGTATTATTCCCACGAAGGTCTCTTTTTTTCTTTCCAAAATCTCAACAACTTCTCCTTCCGGCCTTCTTCCTTTGCTTCGGGCATAGATGATAACCTTTACCTTATCTCCGTTTAAGGCGTGGTTAAGGTTAACCTGCGGAATGAAAACGTCTTCCTTCGTTTCGTCCAAGATTAAGTAGGCCGTTCCTTTTGCGGTTAAATCGATAATTCCGGTAATATAAGTACTGACGGCTTTTAGCTTGAATTTTCCTGTCGATTCTTCCGATATCAGCCCTTCGGCTTTCATTTCGTAGAGCACCTCGTTGATCAGGCGCTTTAGTTCCATATTTTTGATACCCAATTGCAGGGCTAATTGTTTGTAATTGAAATATTCGTTGGGTTTATGGGTAAAAATATCGAATAAGGATTGATAAAGTTCTTTTTTCCCGATACTTTTATGTGATTTTCTCTCTTTTCTTATCATACACTACAGATTTATGAAGGACATATAATCCTTTAAAATTTAATGTCACTAATGTAGTATTATTTTTTGATATCTGTTTTATGATTAAGCTGTCTATTTTAAATTGTAGATTGTAAATTAATTTATGATTAAATTCTGATCTTGTCATCTTTAAATTGTAAATCTAAAATCCGCAATCGTCAATTTCTCTCCGATCCCGAAACCTCTTAATCTCAGAAATTACCTAATCCCTTTGTTTTTAATCTAAAATCGTCAATTTAAAATCTACAATTGTTACGAGCTAATCTTCCGGGGCGGAGACGTTTCCGACGGTCGTGTAAAAGCTTTTCGTTCACTGTCCTCCGGGACTCGCTACGCTCGGACAATCCGTCGTCCGGCCGTTCCGAAAAGCGAACACGACGCTCGCCGTTCACTGTTTATGCCCCTTCGTTTTATCCCTTCCCTTTTTTATTTATAGTTTACGGATTAGATAGAGTTCCTGATTTTGCCATTTTTAAATCGTCAATCTAAAATCTACAATCGTTACGGGCTAATCTTCCGGGGCGGAGACGTTTCCGACGGTCGTGTAAACGTTTTTCGTTCACTGTCCTCCGGGACTCGCTTCGCTCGGACAATCCGTCGTCCGGCCGTTCCGAAAAGCGAGCACGACGCTCGCCGTTCACTGTTTATGCCCCTCCGTTTTATCCCTTCCCTTTTTTATTTATGGTTTACAGATTAGATTGAGTTCCTGATTTTGCCATTTTTAAATCGTCAATCTAAAATCTACAATTATTACGGGCTAACCTTCCGGGGTGGGGACATTTCCGACGGTCGTGTAAACGTTTTTCGTTCACTGTCCTCCGGGACTCGCTACGCTCGGACAATCCATCGTCTGGCCGTTCCGAAAAGCGAGCACGACGCTCGCCGTTCACTGTTTATGCCCCTCCGT
>NZ_UQRQ01000004.1 GCF_900543425.1 uncultured Sanguibacteroides sp.
TGTCCGAGCGTAGCGAGTCCCGGAGGACAGTGAACGAAAAGCTTTTACACGACCGACGGAAACGTCCCCGCCCCGGAGGGTTAGCCCGCAGTGATTGTAGATTTTAGATTAAAAAACAAAAAAATTGGAGATTAAAAGATTCTGTAATTTCGGATTTAAAGACAGCAAAATTTGGAATTGAAGCAGATATCAATTTACAATCTACAATTAGACAGATTCAGTGATTTTGTAATTGGGAGATTAAAAAAACAGGAGTTCGAAAATTTTTCGAACTCCTGTTTTTTATATGAATTTTTCCCGGTTCCGGGTGTTGTTTAGGCCAAAGATGATAAAGAGGGCGGAGGCCACTAACATGATTACCCGGTTGTGGGTTACCGTGTTAAAGAAGATTTCCGGATTTTTGTCCAGCGGGACATTGAACGGGTTGATAAATATGTTCCATTGACTGTTACCTAACTGTCCGTCCACGAGGTTAAGAATGAGTCCGATGATGATGATCACCACGGAGGTTCCGTTTCCGTTTTTGATGAGCGTACTTAAGGTAAAGGATAGTGTTCCGATAAAGACAGCGGGCACCATTGTTTGAAATGTCAATTTGAATATGGGAACATCCACGATTACCCACCAGGTGAGAGCGGATAACAGAAGGGTGATCAGGAAACAGATGACATAGGCGATAAGCAGGCGGAACAGCCATACTTTATAACTATAGTTCGGAATACCGAATATGATCTCTACGATTTTGGCATCCTGATCGTTTTGAATCCCGAAACACATGGGATAGAAAACGAGCAGGATACAAGGCATCATCAACATGGAATAGGCCGTTGCCTGAGTGATTTCGTCATCCCCGAAAAGTTTTACGGTGACAATGATGATGAAAAAAAACAGAGCGGCCAACATGAAATAGAGAAACTTGTTTCCAAAAATAATTTTAATGTTGTATTGGACCAGTTTTTGAATCGTTGTCCAAATCTGTATCAGAATGTGTGGTTTTGAATTGATAACGCTCATTTTATATTCCTCCTTTTAAGAGGGCTATAACTTAGTCTTCAACTCAGGTTGAAGACTAAGTATGGTCCCGTATTAAGTAATAATCTCTTCTTTGTTTTGAATCTTAACCGTTCGTAATAACCACAGGTAAGAGTCTTCTAATGCCGGAAGTATCCTTTCCGCATTTTCTGCCGGTTTTTCTTCGCTCAGACAGCGTACCCGGATGACATCTCCCTGCCGGATGTGGTGTACGATCAACAGGTCGGACGGCAATTTTGTGAAATCGCGGGCCGGAAGCTCGAAACTCCAGGTTACGTCTTTTGCTATATTGGCCATATCGCTCGGTGTCCCCAGGTATTTCAGTACTCCTTTATTGATAACGCCTACCTGGTTACAGGAACTGGCAATATCTTCGATGATGTGGGTCGAGAAAATCACGATCCGGTTCCGGGAAAGCTCCACCAACAGGTTACGGAAGCGAATTCTCTCTCTGGGGTCCAAACCTGCCGTAGGTTCGTCGACAACGAGGATTCGCGGTAAATTCAGTAGTGTTTGGGCAATACCGATTCGCTGTTTCATACCTCCGGAGAAGCCTCCGATTTTTTTGTCTTTGTTTTCATACATATGGACGGCTGAGAGTACTTCGCTAATCCGATTGAACCGGGTTCGTTTGTCGTAAATGCCCTTTAAAAGGGATTGGTACTCCAAAAATTCCCAAGCGGTCAGGTTCTCGTATGTCCCGAATTCCTGCGGTAAATAGCCGATCAGTCCTTGTAGCTCTTCCCGCTTCTTTTGGGTATCGATACCGTTGATGAAAATCTTTCCGTAACTCTGCTCGAAAATACCGCAGATGATACGCATCAGCGTGGTCTTTCCGGCTCCGTTCGGCCCTAATAGTCCGAACATTCCGGTGTGTATTTCGAGGGAGACGGAGCTTAATGCCTTAAACGGTTTCTTTTTGGCTCCGATAATCGGGGTTTGAGCTGCCATCCGGAAGATCGTTTTACGCAACATCCGGAAACGTCCGTCGATCAAGTCGATGTTTATATTTTCCTTGTTAATCTTATTGGAAAGGAAACGGGCGCCAATGGCTAAGTACCAGAATAGTCCTATAAAGACAGCACCTCCGCTATTGTCGAATTTGTTGCTTCCCCAGTTCAGGATAATTAGCGGGCCGATGTAATAGATGGCCATAACCGTGTATTCCAGAATCTTTTTTGTAAGATGCCATTCCCTGTTAATGCTCAATTCATAGAAAACTTTCATAAGACTTAAGATCATGAACCAGGAGCATAAAGCGAAGACGATGGCCCAGAAAAACAGTACCTGATAGATAAAGGTAAAATAGAATAGGAAGGCTATAGTGGGAAGCAGCCAAACTAAGGCTTGCAGGTCTTTCCAGGAATAGTAGTAATTTTTCAATCCCAGACGCTCCTTTACCTTTAGTCCTGAGGTCCACTCCCGGGTGAAACGGGAAGGTCTTCCGTATATTTTCACTAAGTTACGGATGGTAATCACTAACTCCTCGTGTGCCGGAATAATAGTGCTTTTTGCCCTGCGCAAACTGCTTTCGAGGAACCAGGTAATTCCCGGAACCAGTACGATAGAAATAATCAGGTAGAAAATACGATTCAATATTTCGGACGAGAAGAGGAAGGTGCAAGTGACACAGATAACAAATAGCGACAGTTGCAAGAGCTTCATAAAGAGGCTTTGCGTACGTAACCTTTTCAGGGCATCTTCCAATCCGGAATAGAGTGTCGGAATGATCACGAGAGTCAATAGGGTACTCATGGTCAAACCTCCGATAACGGTAATGGCAAAGGGGGCTCCCAATCCGGCTGCAGCTTCGTCTTTTCCCATGGCTAACGGGATCATGGCCACAATGGTAGTTATGGCTGTGATCAATATGGGACGCAAGCGGGAGAGTCCGGCAGTAATGATGGCCCGTTGTTTGCGGAACCCGTTTCTACGCAGCATGGAGGTGTAGTCGATCAGGATGATACTGTTGTTTACCACAATACCGATCAGGATAATAAAACCGATATACACTTGGGCATTGTTCGATACGGAATTATTGGTAAACAGTAAGAACAACAACGAACCGATAGCTGCCAACGGGATGGTGAACATCAACACGATGGGAGCGGAAAGAGACTCGAATACGGCTGCAAGGATCATATAGATAAGGACGAAGGCCGCAATGATCAGGAAGGTATAGTCTTCCGGTTGTTTTTCTTCGTGTACGACCTCTACGAAAACGCCGCTCGGGACATCTGTCCCTTGTACCAATTCGTCAATCTGTAAACGGGAAGCTTCCAGCAAATCTTTGGATTCGTTGATGTCGGATTTAAACGTGTACGTTATTTCCAGTTGTTTTTCCTGATTGATTCGGTTGACTCTTCCCTGACCCTGTTCTAACCGAATCCGGCTGAAGTTATTTAATTGTATCAGGGCTTTTTTATTGGTGGTCACATCTAAGTTACGCAGATCTTCCAAAGAGGGATATTGTTGTTTTTTTTCTTTTTCTTTGTCGTAATCGATGTCCCTGATCGTGATATCGTATTCCTGATCTTTCGTTTTGAATTTTGCATTCGATACCGGACTTTCCGGTTGAAGGCTGGTTAATTCTTGTCCTACCTCGGAAGGTTTGACTTCGTTCACCTCCATCAGGAATGGATCGAAATAAATACGGGCCTCCGGATTTCCGGGGGAGACGTTTATATAGGAATAGGATATTACATCCTCCAACTCTTTTAATTGGTAGTCGATCAGGTTGGCGTAGCTGGTCATTTTTTCGAAATCCTCTCCTTTGACGATAATCTTTTCCGTCTGATTTCCTCTTCCCATGTACTTCAACAAGTCAAGGTTCCCGAGTAGACTGCTGCCACCGCTGAAATTATTGCGGCTCTCGTTTGCATTTAAACTGATATCCGTAATATTTACTTTTTTGGCCAATTCTGAGATCTCAGCTTTGAGTTTTGGAAGATTTTTGCCGTTTATCTTTTCAAATTCATCTTTTAGTTTGATCGTTAGGCTGGCTCTTTCCTTTTCGACTCTGGAAGAAAAGGTTTTTATTTCCGGAATACTGGGCAGTTCATCTTCGAAACGCCGGATCAGTTCATCCGTTTTTTCCAACGTCGAGCCGGAAGGGGTGTTGATCTGTACGTCGAAACTGTCGTTTTGAATCTCTTTCAGAGTATTCAGGGTTAACGTGTTAGAGAGGACTACCGTGATAAAAAGAGCGACAAGGGAGAATAAAATAACCTCCGTGGGTTTTCGTAGCGCCATTTTTAAAATGGCAATGTACATTTGCACCAAACGGTTGTGTATAGAAATGTTACTGAAATTAACATTGCCTGTCTCTTTTCTTAAAAGGTAGTTAATGGCCATCGGAATAAGCAATAGAGCCACGACCAGAGAAATGATTAAAGTCGTAACAATGGAAATTCCGATATGTTCTCCGATCATTTTTATGATGTAGTCATTGGCAAACAGGAAGGGAAGAAATACGGTAATGGTGGTCACCGTAGCTGCCAGAATGGCTTTCCATACCTCGGTGGTTCCTCGTACGCAGGCTTCTTCCGTGGGCATTCCTGTGGCTTTTAGCCGATAAATATTTTCCATGACCACGATGGAATTGTCCAGTAGCATCCCGACCGCCAGAGCAAGTCCTGTAAGTGTCAGAGTATTAATCGTGATGCCGGAGAGATAGAAGAAATAAAAAGAGGAGAATACGGAGATCGGGATGGCAAAAGCCACGATACTGACAATTTTTATTTTCCGTAAAAACAGGAATAGTATTATGACCGCCAGAAATGCCCCGCTGATGGCTAAATCAATAATGGAATTGATATTTTTATTCATGACTTCGGCCACATCTGAGTCGATCTTAATGGAAATTCCCTTGGATTTGAGTTCCTCGTTCAAGCGGTCGATCTCTGTGCGGGTCCTTTTCGAGAGTTCGATAACATTAACCGTCGGGGATTTGGAAAGAATACAGGAAACCACCTCTTTTCCCTCCGTTCTGGAGTAGGACTCTTCTTCTTTTACTCCGAACCGGATTTCCGCTATGTCTTTTAGCAAAATCGGTCCTTTGGCTACAACGATATTACCGAGGTCTTCCGTGTTGAAGTATTCTGCCGTTATATTGGCAAAATAACGTTTGTTCCCGTCGTAGGTAAGACCGACAAAATTCTTTTCCGTTTGATTACTTCCAATCAGGCCACTGATGGTGGATTTGGTAATATTTAAAGCCTTGCATTTGTCCGGATCGACAATGATCTCGATGGTTTTTTGTCGTCCTCCCCTGGCTTGTGCGGAGGCCATTCCCTCCACGCTGCTCAGGTAGGGAACAATTTCCTCGTCCGTGATATTGCGGACATAATCGATATCCCCTTCCCCGAGGATCAGCAAATTCATAAATTGGTCATTGGAAGCCCCCGAGTAACTTTTACTGACGGATAGCTTAAAGGTTTCCGGAACGGTCGATTTGATGGATTTTATTTTTTGCTCCATTTGCAGGAAGGCATATTTTAAATCCACATCCTGGTTCAAAGAAACCTTAATATCAGCACCTCTCGAGTAGTATTGCGATTCGATTTTTTCAATCCCTTGCTGGGAGCGGATAGCTCCTTCCACCGGAATAACCGCATATTTTTCAACGTAATCCAGATCGAGTTCATTCTGGGCGTTGATATTCACATACAATACCGGAAGATCGGCATTGGGATATAATTCCATGGGGATGTATTTTTTCGAAAACAAACCCATGAGAACTAATCCGATGAATAACATCGATATAAGAACCCTTCTTTTTATGATCGTGTTCATTCCACTTTCTTTTTCTTATCAATAATATAATACACGCACGGGATGACAATCAGTGTCATGACGGTGGAGGTCGCCAGTCCTCCGATCACCGCAAGGGCCATCGGTGAGCGCAGGGAAGCTCCTTCCCCGAAACCGAAACACATGGGCAATAAGGCTAAAATAGTGGTGGCACTGGTCATAATAATAGGACGTATTCTGAATTGAGCCGCCATCATGATCGCTTCTTCCAACGGGTGGCCTTCGGCTTTCAGACGGTTGATAGCATCTACTAAGATGATGGAGCTGTTTACGGCTATACCTGCTAACATAATGATACCGATAAAGGCCATCATATTGAGCGTATCTCCCGTGAGCAGGAAAGCCCAGATACATCCTACTCCCGCGAGAGGAATGGTTAACAGGATGGTGAACGGGTGCCTTAATGATTCGAATTGGGCAGCCATAACCATATAAACCAGAAGAATGGATAAGAATAGAGCAAATCCCAAACCTCCGAATGACTCCTGACGCATCTCCTCCTCTCCGGTAATTTTTGCCGTGTATTTTGCCGGGAATTCCACCTCCGCTATTCGGGCTTTTACCTGAGGGGCTATGTGGCCCAATGTATGGCCTTTCTCTATCATGGCCGTTACTTTTCCGATACGGCTCTGGTTATTCCGGGTGATCTCCTTGGGAGCCGTTACGATTGATATATCGGCAATCTCATCCAATCGGTATTTTTTGTCGCTTTGACTGATTTCGATACTTCCCAGTTCGGCTAAAGAGACTTCCGGAACCTTAATGTTAATATCGATACTCTCACCTTTATTGTCGAAACTTCCGGCCTCTTTTCCCTGTAATTTATTTTTTATCTGATCGGTGACATCACTGATGTTGATCCCGTATATACCGCTTTTTATACGGTCTATTTGGATATTGACCTCAGGGGCTCCGTTTTCCATGGAGGTTTTGATGTCGTATAAGCCAGCAATACCTGTTATTTTCTGTTTGATCTCCTTACACAATTCATCAATGGTCTCCAACTCTTCACCTTTTACCTCTACGACTAAGGGAGCACCTTCCGTACCTAATATGCTTTGTAGCGTGGATTCTCCCTGCTGATAGGAAATTTCCATTCCATCCTGAAGTGGATAGGTTTCGCTGATGTTGGAAATGAAGTAGTCGGCATTCAATTTGGAATCTTTTTTCAGCTTTACCTTAATTTGAGCCTGATGTTCTCCTTCCAACTTTTCCCCGTTGGGATCGTTGATGTTTGAAGGGCCTACGATGGAGTATATCCATTCAATATCGTCTCCCCCTAAAGCTTTTATCGTTTCTTCGATACCCCCTGTTGCTGCATCCGTACTTTTAAGGCGCAATCCGGGTTCCATGGAAAGGGTAATGGTAAACTCCTTGGAATCGGCTTTCGGCATAAATTCCATTCCGATAAAGGGTAACATAAGGTAAGAGACGATCATAAGGATAAAGGCAACTAAAATGACCGTATACTTTCTTTTCAATATTCGGCCCACAAAGTTTCCGAATCCTTTGATGGAGATAGCATGACTTTTTATGTCCTGACTCTTTTTCACAAATTTGGAAGCCAACATGGGAATAAAAAGAATAGAGACAAATAGCGAGGAGAGAAGTGAAAAACTGACGGTCCAGGCTTGTTCTTTAAAAAGTTCTCCTGCAGCTCCCTGTAAATAGACGATAGGTAGAAAAACCACGATTGTTGTCAGAGTTGAAGCCGTAATGGCTCCGGCCACTTCGGAGGTTCCCGTAATAGCAGCCTGTGCCGGAGAGAGTTTGTTTTCATCCAGGTTCCGGAAAATATTTTCCATGACCACAATGGCGTTGTCCACTAACATTCCGGCTCCCAGCGCGAGTCCTCCCAATGTCATGATGTTGATGGATAGTCCATTGAAATACATTAGGTTGAATGTGGCGATAATGGAAATCGGAATGGAGACACTCACGATTAAGGTCATGTTTATACGTCTTAAGAAGACATATAGGATTATAACGGCTAATAAAATTCCCAGAAGAGCGGAGTCTTTCACTTCGTTGATGGAACTTCCGATGAAATCTCCCTGGTTACTGATGATATGGAAGTTATAAGCCGGCATGGTTTTTTGAAACTCCTGTAGTTTGGCTAAAAGATTATCGACGGCATTGACGGTATTGTATTTATTCTCTTTGAAAATACTGATGCCGAGACAACGTTCCCCATTATACCGGGCGATATTTTCCGGTTTTTGGTTCTGGATCGTAACGGTGGCTACATCTTTCAGGAAGATCGGTGCTTTGGCTTTATTGGAAGAGCTACTTGATGTTCCCGAGCTTTCTCCGCTACTACTGCCGGAGGATGTTGTTTCCTTAAAAGCAACGATGATGTTTTCAATGTCTTCGATGGTTTTGATGAGGTTAACGCCTTTTACGGTATAGGTAATATCTCCCTCTTCGATAGTTCCACCCGAAACATTGGAATTTAATCCTTCGATTTTACTGGCAATGGTATTTGCGTCCAAATTGAAAGCGGCCAACATATAGCTGTCGGTACTGATCTCTACAATGGCTGTCTCTTGTCCGTTAAGCTGGATATCGGCAATACCTTCCACCCTCACTAATTCATTGCGCATATAGTTCTCCGCTATCTTCCGGAGCTCGTTCATATCGTTGATTTCGTTATGTGTTAAGGCAATGGTCAATATGGGAGTGGCGTTGGCATCGTAGCGCGTAACATTCAGTTCATCGACTCCTTCCTGGGAAGATAGGGAAGACAGGTTTCGTTGCAGATCCAGGAAGGCGGCATCCATGTCTTGGTTCCAGGCATATTCGACGGTAATTTTGGCATTTCCGACTTTGGAAATACTGTATACGTTACTGACTCCTTCCGATCGGGCAATCTGAGATTCCGCCTTGGAGGCGAATAGTTTTTCCACTTCTTCCGGCGGCCGTTGACCGCACTTTATCTCGACATATAGGGCCGGGTTCTTTAAATCCGGAAACAAGTCCGTTCCCAATTTATTATAGGATATTGTTCCGAGCAGGCATACCGCTAAAGTAAGCATAAGTATGCTTACCGGGTATTTTACTGCAAATTTTGTAATGCTGTTCATATAGATGAATTTTAGATTTTAGATTTTAGATTACATACTGCGTCATGATCTTTGCATGCTTAAAATGCTAAACTCTAAAAATTATTTCATGATTTTTACTCTACTTCTGTTTCTCAGGTATTCATATCCTTTGGTGACAATCTTGTCCCCGGCATTCAAACCGCTTTCGACTTCAATAAACCGATCGTCGCTGATCCCGGTTCTAATCATTTTTTCTTCGGCCATATTCCGTTCCACGGTATATACGGAACTCATTCTCCGCGAGCTGATTAATTCTTTCGGGATAGCGATTACCGAGTCTTTTTGCAGGGTAATGATATCTCCTTTCGCGAACATTCCCGGACGGAGTTTTAGGTCGGGGTTATCGATGGTGATAAAACCGGAGAAGGTACGGGTCTCTTCGTTGATAGCCGGAGAGAGTTGGGTTACGTGTCCCGACAGGGTATCCGATTTGATATTGTAATTGGTAACCAAAACTTTCTGACCTACTTTGACCTTTTCGATAGTACTTTCCGGAAGTTCGATCTCCATGTACATCTTGCTGTAATCCATAATACCTAATAACACCTCATTGGAAGCAACGTCTACATTGGGCGTATAATAGGGAAGATTGACAATGACTCCTTTAAAGGGGGCTCTGATATTCAGCTTATCGAGATCCATCTTGGCTTTTTCCACTCCTAATCGGGCAGAAACCAAGCCACTTTTGGATGTTAATAGATCTTTTTCTGTAACACCTCCTTTTTCTAATAAAATTTCATTGCCCGCAACCTCTTTTTCTTTTATTTTAAGATCCATTTCTTTGGTTTCCAAAGAGACAGAAATTTCTTGATCTTTGTTTTCCAGGCGGATGATGACAGCTCCTTTTTCGACAATATCACCTAATTTATAGGGACGTCCGGTTTTGGGATTGGTTTGTAAGATATATTTTCCCGTGACTTCGGATTTGACTTCTGCCTTTTGGCTTGCCTTGGCCGTTCCGGTGGTGGTGGTCAGTTGCCGGATCGTACGTTTACCTACTTCCGATAACCATACCGGGGTGGGGTTTTCACTTCCCGAACCCATTCTCTGGTTATTGCATCCGTTTAAAGCAAAAGCTAAAAGTATAAAGCCGATGTATTTCATATTTTTATTGATCATGATTTCTATGTTTTTAAGGTTAGTAGATTATTTGAGAAGATTTACAGGCAAATAAGAAGTATTGGTTTCAAAATCCCATAAGGTGTTTATTTTTAACTCCAACAATTTTTGTTTATATTGAATAATCGTATTCGTATATGTTTCTTTTGCATTAGTTACATTCTTTTGATAGTCTTGTAAGTCCTTATTACTAACCTCTCCTGATTGATATTTTTGGTATTTGATGTCATAGAGAATTTCAGTATTTTCTAAGCTTTTTTTAGCGATAAAGATCTCTTTATACAATTGGGGAAGACTTCTGCAAATTTGACGGATTGCTATGATAATTCCTTTTCTCTCTTCAGTAAGATCAATTTCGTTGCTTTCGTTAGATAATTCCGTACTTCTAATACTCGCTTTACGGGCTCCCCAATCGAAAATAGGTATGGAAACATTGAGATTAATGTCTTGCTTATCCTGAAGGTCTTGGAAAGCTCCCGTAAAATTACTGCTGTTATTCCATAATCCGACGGTAGCGGATATCTCTCCGCTGAATTTATCTTGTGCTTTCGTTTTTATGAGCTCCAATAGACCTTTTTCAATAGCGATATTATGTTGGCGTATTTCCATTCGTTGTTCCAAGGCATATTTTATGGCTAAATTCATATCCACGTGTACGGAGTCGAATTCTGTTTGAGGAAGAACGGAGATATCTTCGTCCAAAGAGAGACCCAATAATTTTTTAAAGTTGTCTTTTGTACTCTCGTACTCAATTTGAGCATTTGCTAAACTCATTTCGGCATTGTCCAAGTTTACTTCCGCTTCTAATAAATCTACTTTGGGACGTTTATCCTGTTCAACCTGAGCTTTAGTCATTTCATAAGTAGCTTTTACTTGTTTATAGTTTTCTTGTTGGTTGAGCAAGCTTTTATAGCTTTTGTATACACTATAAAAATCGTTAGTTACAGAGGTTTCAATATTTAATTGCGTTATCGCATTGGAAATTTTAGACTCTTCAACCTGATATTCTATTTCTTTCAGCTGCATTTTCAATTCATTGTATTTGAAAATGGGTTGTGTAAGAGTAAGAGCGAGTTCATTGTAAAAAGAAGTACTGTTTCCTCCCTGCGATTGATTACTTGCATCTTGCCAATTTAAACCTTCACTTAAAGAAATACTACCACCTGTCCATATAATGGGTTGATCTATTCTTAAACTACCCTGAGAGGTCATTGTTCTGGAAGTATAGTTTTTGGATTCGTAATCGGAATAATTATTCTGTCTCCTATAACTGAAAGGGGATAGATTCAGAGTGAATTTCGATTTAAGCATAGCTTTTTGTCGGACAAGGCTTAATTCGTTTTGTTCCAATGTGATTTTGCTTTTAATTAAGGTCGGACTGTTTCTATAAGCAATTTCAAGGGCTTTTTCCAGGGTCAGGACCTGAACTTCCTGGGCGGATGCCCGTTGAGGGAACCATCCGGTTAAGCCGATTGTCAGTAGGAGTAGTGTTGTGATTTTTTTCATAAAAGTGCTGGATTATTTGTTATTTTTCTTTGTTTTGAAATACCCATCGAACAGCATCCGCGTAAATCACTTGGTTGGGATTCGATCCTTTGTCGCTTAGGATGACTTTGGCCTCTCCGGGAGAAAAATGGAAACTACCCAATGAAATCCAGTCTTGTGAATTTTTATTGGTCTCGATAGAAACCTCTTCTTCTCCGTCGTCGTGTTTTACGGTGTAATATTGCATGTTTGATTCTTCACGTCCCCATCCCCATACAACTCTCGCGTTGTAAACAAAAACTTCATAAAAACCGGGGGCCTCTATCTGGGCTACCCATTCGACTTTATTATTTCCGTTACCGGCTTTCTTATAATAGCCGCTGTTGATATAATCTCCGTAGAAATTACTTCCCACAGTGGCGGTCCAACGGGTGGGGGGCATCCAGAAGTTCAGGTTTTTATATTTATCTTCTTGCGATTTCTTAAATAGGGATTGCAGGGTGGTTTTTTGGTTGGATTCGATCAGGTAGAAATTTTTATTCTCGTTGTCTACGATGATATCCTTGGGATTGTATTCAAAAAGGGTAGCATCCGTGTTAAACATGCCGGTAGCCGTATCTTTGGTCTCCGTATCTATTTTGGAAAAATTGTATACGATATCGCTTGGAATATTTTGGGCGATATTGGTATTTATCGTGATGTCGCGAGGTCTTTCCTCGCACAGAATTTTAATCTCTTTATAGGATCTGGCCGGAATGACATAGTGTCGTAACGGTTTTTCCTGTTGCCGACCTCTTCCTCTTCTACCCCATTCTCCTTCTTCGATATTTACGGAAAGTATTCCTTCTACTTCTGTCGGGTTGTGAACTTTAAATCGAACGATGTATTTCGTGTAGTCGTCAATGACGGTTTTATCCGCGTTGATCCCTTTTACAATAAATAGCGGGGTTTGATTGATCGTATACCATTGAGGAATAAAATCCATCAGGTTGATGTTGAATTTTCTCATAAAAGAGTTATTCAATACCGTGAAATTGATCTCTTTGAATTGGTAATCTTTCATGAATTGGGTCATGAATTTATTATAATCGGCCAGAGATATCTGAGAGGTGAGGTAATTACGCAGGTAATTTCCCTTGAGTTTGAGCATCTCGTAAAATACTTCCGGAGAGAGTGAACGATCCAGAACGGCTTGTTCGAAGCTCTTTTCCTTTAAAAATGCAGATGCTTTCTGTGCGTCGTTCATACCGGAGAACCTCCTTCTCCACCTTGCCCAAGGATCGTTTTCTTCTTGTTTGAACATCGTGTTCAAAAGAATATCCATGACGGGGAAATTGTGAGAAAAGATAAAATTAGCATGATTGAAATAGAACCCGGAAAAATCAAAAGGATTCAATTTGGATGTCCTGTTCCACCCGGATGAGAATACGCTGTTTACGAACAGATTTCCCTCTTCTTCGTACTTGCTTTCATTCAAAAAACACCAAGTGATAAAATCTTTGAAAACTCTGGTTTCGACTTCCGTTTCGTCTATCGTTCCCCGGTTCGGGCCTCTTCCTCTTTGCCGTTGCATTTTTTTGGCAAGCTTAAAGTTTCCGCTGGGGAGTGTCGTTCCTCTTTCGGGGATAAAGGCAATCTCCGGTTGGATAAACTCGCTATACCCTTTCCAATTTCGAACGTAGGAGGCAAATGATACCGGAGTTTCTGTCAGGATCAGTTTTTCAAACGGATAAACCCTGTTTTTTTGGCTTTCGTATTGGTTTTTGATGTCTAAGATAATACTGCCTAAGGTATCTTTCAAATTCGTAAATTCTTTTGAAAAGTAATCATGTCCTTTAAAATGATATATTTCAAACAGAACGGAATCCACCGTGATGGATTTTTTCTCGTAATCTCCGATAGCCAAACTAACAGAGGATAACCTATGCGTGTTATGGAAGATAACCGTATCTCCGGATTGAGAGGGTGTTCCCTGAGAAAGTACCGTTTGATTGCCGGAAGGAATGACCTTCAATGAAAAATGGGCGAAATTCTTCTGAATATTATAAGGGGCTTCCGGGTTCATCGGCGGATAGGTGACCGGATACCATAAAACTTCGGGAGTCAACAGGGTAAAATCGTTTTGTACAAAGGCGTATCTCTTTCCGAACCGGAGGATGCTACTGCCGGTTTGGGTGTCGTAGTACTCCTCATCTTGTACCTCCAGATAACAAATATTTTCACTTACCTTCCCCTCGTACCGGATTTGTAAATTTAATGTTTGATAAGGAGTCAACTCCTTGTCGATGAGAAGAATTTGTTCGTCTCTTTTAAACGGGAGCTTACTGCCTTCGTGGGTAACCTCGGTCACTTGAAGGGTTGGATTCAAGTAGATCAGGACGGAATTGATTTTCCGGTGATTTCTGTTTTGAACGGTTAAGTGAGCGTCCACGAAGATCTGATTTCCTTTTTGAGAATATATTAATTCTTCCGACAGAAGATTTACTTTATCATAGGAATTATAGGCCTGGTATTTTTCGATATAACGGCTTCGTAGCGTATCGTTATGCCGGAATTGCCACAGATAGGAAAAATTTGCTCCGATACCCAATAATAGGATGATGATTCCCAAGGAGTTTAATATCATTCTCTTTTTAGGGTGATGCGGAAGACGTTTTACCAACGCAATCGTGAAAGTGAGTAAGCCTATACCTAAAAGTAGAAATGAACTTCTTTGCAACAAATAATCCGATAGAATGGGATGTCCCGAAATGTCGGAGAAAATATTAGGAAGCGTAAGGGCAAAGAAATCGAATGCCCCATGTTCGATATTCCCAAGATAAAATAGGGTTACGCCGATATAGCCTAACAAAATAACGAAAGTTACCGCCTGATTTTTCACGAAACACATGACCATGAACGAGAGCCCCAGGATAAATACGAGAGACGGGATGGACAGCGTTAGAAGATAGAAAAAGTAAGGGAATAAATTAAATGGAGATTCACTAACGTAGAGGTTGATGAAGGCAGCCAATAATAAAGCGATGATGTTTAAAGAGACAAAAACTTTAATGATTCCCCAGCTTTTTCCGATAACATAATCTGCGTTACTCATCGGACGGACGTAGATGACTTCCGCCGTATCCAGTTTTTGATCTCTTTTTAAGAAACTTCCCGCCAAGAAAATGGCAATCACCGATTGTGCAATATTGAAAATATAAATATTAACGAAAGGAAAGGAAGAAGACATGGCCACCATGTTCCATTGGTACCAGAAAAGATTGGCCTGCGTGGTTAAGTGGAAAAACGTAATTACCAATATGGAAAGGATGGCGAAAATACGAAACAACCAACTTCTTCGTAAGAGTTTGGCTTCGTAACGGGAAACGGTATGTATATTATGTAAATTCATTGTTTTTTAGTTTTGTGTTCTTCGTGAAATAATTCGCATTTGCTATTACTTCGATCCTGTTTTTTCGGCAGATCGTGTATGTAATAAACGGGGACATGCTTCAAGTCGAAAAAAATCGCGTCTTCTCTTTTTTCCGTCGTTTGTTGAAATCCCGGCTCTCCATCCGTTTTTTGAGTTCCCCCGAGAGGACTTTCCTCAAAAAACTGTATTGCTTTATCTCCTTTGGCAATGGTTTCATTGTCAAAAAGAATCTTTTCGAAAGAGCAACGTTGAAATGGAAATCGTGTGCACATAAAAATAATATTTTCAATATCATTAGATACTGAAAGGTAAGATTTCCCCGGTTCAATGTTTACATTCAAATTACTAAAAGCCCTTTTGTTACTCGAATAGATTCTATTAAGATCGTCAATTTTTATACGCATAATATAGCGATTTAATTGATTGGTTAAATTTATTTTTTGTAATTCAAAAAGTGTGTTAATAAAAAGTGAAAAATATCATTTATTGTAAGACATTTTCCCCCTTAAAAAGTTTATTTTTTAAGAAAATATTAACTAATGATGAGCAATGTCAAATCTTATGAGAAGATTTCACGAATGACTTTGATGCTTTTGATGTTGAAATTGATGTTCAGATGGAAGCCGAGGAAAAGTAGGAAAATATCTAAAATAATACTTCTGCTTTGGCGGTTTAATGGGATCTTTCCGATTTCCCTCAAGGAAGCATTACATAGATTGTAAATGGCTTGTGCCGCATGCGGGCCTGTCGAATAAGAATCGTGCTCGACCGTCGGGTAGAAATTTCCGTCGTTGAGATTGAGGATGTAACCGGGGTGATAGGTTGATGAATTGATCGTGAATCCGAGTAGAGAGGCCAGATGAAAAAGGAAGAATAAGTTAAAGTTGGCGATGTCCTGTTGTGTTGAGCTTAAATATTCGATGGAGTTTTCCAAGTATTCGTACAGGGTTTCGTTTTTTCCCTCGTTTCGTAAGGTTAGGTTTAAAATCTCACCCCATAGTAAAGCGATATTCATTTTATAGACATGAAGATAAATCGCTGTCGTGTTGCGGGCATTGACGATTGTTGTTAATTTGTGAAGGTTATTTTTTTCGTTGAAAATATACTCTATTTCAACAATCTGCATGCATTGGATGGAGTGATTGTCCCGGCGTTTAAACGTGTTGACGGGGGTGATCAACGAAAGATATCCCCGTTCCGCGGAGAAAACGGAGATTATGCGTTGATTTTCCGTATAAGGAGTGCTTTTTAATATAATGGCGTTAGTTACTTCCATGTATGTCCTCTCGGCTTTTTAGAAAGGTACAGAGTTTTTCTACGGCTCGTCCCCTATGGCTGATTTTGTTCTTATCCGAGAGGTTCATTTCGGCGAAGCTTTGAGTGAAACCTTCCGGTTGAAAAATGGGATCGTAGCCAAAGCCGCTATCTCCTATAGGCGAGGTCAGGATACAGCCGTTCACGACTCCTTCGAAAAGATACTCTTTTTGGTTTATGATTAGGGCGATAACAGTTCTGAATCGGGCTTTCCGGTTCGTTATGCCGTTCATTTGGGACAGTACTTTTTTCATGTTGGCTTCGGAGTCATGGGCCGTTCCGGCGTAGCGGGCGGAATAAACTCCGGGGGCCTGGTCGAGAGCTTCGATTTCGAGTCCTGTGTCGTCGGCAAAGCAGTCTATCCCGTATCTTTCGTGAATATAGCGGGCTTTTTGTAATGCGTTGCCTTCGAGAGTGTCCTGCTCTTCCGGGATTTCGTCAAAACATTGAATTTCTTTCAAAGAAACGAGGGTGTACAAATCCCCTAACATTTGCTTTATTTCTTCTAATTTGTGAACATTGTTGGTGGCAAAAACTAATTTCATCTTAAGGAGATTTTGGTTTTTATGCATATTGTATGCGACAAAATTAGTGAAATAGATTATCTTTGTGAAGTTAAAAATGAAAAGAAAGATAGAAATTGAAAATAAGGGTCTCGAAAATGTCCGTTGCAGAAATGTCTTTTTGAATGCTCTATATCGGTTTGATGTACTTGTTTGAGAACGAGTTTTATCATGACCAATGTTTAAATTAAAATGGCTAATTTAAGATGAGGGGTGTTGTTATAAAGTCGACCGGGAGCTGGTATTCCGTACGTATGGAAGATGGGGATATCTGGTCGTGCCGGATAAAAGGGAAATTTAGGATGAAAGGCATAAAGACGACCAATCCGGTGGCGGTCGGAGATCTGGTGGAGGTTGAACGGCAGGCGGGGGAAGGAGTTATTTATGACATATTGGATCGCAAAAATTATATTATCCGGAAATCGACGAATCTCTCCAAGCAAGCTCATATTATTGCCGCAAATGTAGACCAAGCGATACTGGTTGTGACCCTGAAGCATCCGGAGGTCTCTACCGTATTTATCGATCGTTTTTTAGCTTCCGTAGAGGCGTACAATATTCCTGCCGTGTTGATTTTTAATAAAATAGATTTGTATGACGAGGAAGATCGATGGCTTTTGCGGGCTTTGATGGATGTTTATCGAAACGTGGGATATACTTGTTTGGCCGTTTCTGCGGAAACGGGAGAAGGAGTGGAAGAGGTGAAACAACTGCTTCAAAATAAAGTTTCCGTGTTTTCGGGACAGTCGGGGGTAGGAAAGTCCTCTTTGATCAACCGGATAGAACCGGATTTGACTCTGAAAACCGCGAAGATATCCGAAATACACGATACCGGTAAGCACACCACAACATTTGCCGAGATGTTTGGGTTGAGTTTTGGAGGATATATTGTAGATACACCGGGAATTCGGGCTTTTGGTCTTATTCATATAGGGAAAAATGAAATATCTCATTATTTTCCGGAGATATTTAAGTATGCCAAAGATTGTCGTTATTACAATTGTACCCACATTCACGAACCCGGTTGTGCGGTATTGGGGGCAGTCGAAGAGGGAAAAATTAGTGAGACCCGTTATTTCAGTTATGTCAGTATGTTTGAAGAAGAGGCAGAAAAATATAGAAAGGGATAGGCATATAATCGAGGTACAAGATTGTTGTGTTTGCCTGAATGATAGATGAAAATAAAAAAGAGAAGAATAGTTGTCGCAGATGAATTATTTTTTGTACATTTGCGCCGTTTTTGTTTCGTATAGTAGTGGATAGGTTGAAAGAATATAAGATTGCTCATAGGGGCCTGGGAGAGGGGAAACACTCCTTCGAATTTGTGTTGGACGACTCTTTTTTCGATTGTTTTGAGCCAACAAAAGGGACGATAGGAGAGGTGAGAGCTTATGTCGATATTGTGAAATCGTCCCTTTTGATGGAGGTGAAGATGAGGATTGAGGGGAAGGTGAAGGCAATATGTGATCGTTGTTTGGAAGAGATGGAATTGCTTGTTCACGGAGAGTTAAATCTTTATGTGAAATACGGTGAACGTGAAGAAGGGAATGAGGATGATTTTATCGTGTTGTCTCAGGAGGAAGATTTTTTGGATTTGAGTGCGCCGCTATACGAAATGTACATGTTGAATTACCCTCTTCGGGTTGTACATCCGGATGGAGAGTGTAATGAAGAGATGGAAAAAGTACTGGACAATTTGGTAATAAACGAGAATAAAAAGAGTGATCCCCGATGGGATGAATTGAAGAAATTAATTAATAACTAAATTAAAAATAGAGAAAAATGGCACATCCTAAACACCGAACCTCTAAGCAGAGAAGGAATAAGAGAAGAACACACGACAAGGCGACAGTTCCTGCAATAGCAAAGTGTTCAAATTGTGGTGCTGCAGTACAGTATCATACTGTATGTCCGGAATGCGGATATTACAGGGGTAAATTGGCTATTGAGAAAGCTGTTGTTGCATAATTTTGATGTGACGATAAGTTGCCTTAAATAATACAGCCCCCTGTATAAGGGGGCTATGGTTGTATAGGGGTATTTGTTGCGAGTGAACGAAAATTATCAAAAAAAAACTTTATGGAGAGGCCAAAGGCTGTAATTACAGGGGTCGGTGCGTATTGTCCCGACTATATTTTGACTAACGAAGAGTTGAGTCGTATGGTGGACACCACGGATGAGTGGATTATGACCCGGATTGGTATCAAAGAGAGACGTATTTTACGGGATAAGGATAAAGGAAGTGCATACCTTGGAGCGAAAGCTGTTGAAGATCTGTTTCGTAAGACGGGGCTTACACCTGAAGAGGTAGACCTCTTGATTTGTTGTACCGTTACGGCGGATATGCATTTCCCGGCAAATGGAAATGTGATTTCCGATATGGTAGGGATAAAGAATGCGTTTAGTTTTGATTTAAATGCCGGATGTTCCGGATTTCTGTATGGATTGACTACGGCGTCACAATTCGTCGAAAGCGGCCGTTACAAGAAAGTCGTTTTGGTGGGAGCGGAAAAGATGTCTGCCATTGCCGACTACACGGATCGTGCTACTTGTCCTATTTTTGGTGATGGTGCTGCTGCCGTTTTATTAGAGCCGACCTTTGAAAACATAGGGGTAATAGATCACATTTTACGTTCTGACGGAATGGGAAGAGTGCATTTGCATATGAAAGCCGGTGGCTCGTTAAAACCTCCTACGATAGAGACGATTATGGCCAGGGAGCATTACATATATCAGGAGGGGCAACCTGTGTTTAAACATGCTGTCTCTAATATGGCCGACGTGTCGGTGGAAATCATGAAAAAAAACAATCTGACTTCCGATGATGTAGCTTGGCTTGTTCCCCATCAGGCTAATTTGCGAATCATTGCGGCCACGGGAGAACGTATGGGTCTGGATCGCTCGAAGGTCATGGTAAATATTCATAAATACGGGAATACGACCTCGGCAACGATTCCTCTTTGTCTTTACGAGTGGGAAGATCAACTTAAAAAAGGAGATAATCTGATTTTAGCTGCTTTCGGGGCAGGATTTACCTGGGGAGCGGTTTATCTCAAATGGGGATATGACAGGAAAAAATAAATGGACTCATTGTAGATTTTAAATTTTAGATTGACGGTTAAGGAGCGGGAGGATGAAAATTTTATTTGCGATGCTGTGAGAAAAATTAACAAATATAGAATAAAATGCTATCCGTACCGGATAGCATTTTTTTAACCCCCGGTGGAGTATAGAAATCTAAAATTCATTATGATTTTGGAAATTGATTTTTTATTTTAGATTACTTGTTGTATATTTGATCACTTATTTTCTTGCGATATGGCGAAAAATGTGCATCAACATAATGCGAAGAGAACGGTTATTCTTAGTACATCCGTTATCCAGGGGGATATAAGGGTACCGAATGATTTGTTTCTGGAAGGTGTCGTTGCAGGTAATGTGGATTGTGGAGGAGTGTTGACGGTTAAAAGAGGTGCTGTCGTAGAAGGTGATGTCAATTGTAAGGTGCTGGATGCGGATGGTTGGGTGAAGGGAAGTGTAAATACGAAGGATCTGACGATGCGTGAAGAAGGGCGTATCGAAGGACGGGTTGAAACCGGCCGTTTGCGAATCGTGGGAGATAAAATAGGTATTAACGAGTTGTGTTTGGTTAAAAATATAATCTAAAGGACTTTTATGGGAAAAGAAGTACAACAGCAGGTTGCGTTAAATTTGTTAAGTGAGGGAACTTCTATCGAAGGGGATCTTCATGCGAAAAACGATATACGTGTCGATGGAACCATTAAAGGTAAGATTAATACCACGGGTCGTTTGGTTATTGGACCGACGGCAAAGGTAGAGGGAGAGATAAATTCACCGAGTGTAGACATCTTAGGCAATGTGCAGGGGAATATACTTTCGCTTGGAACTGTATCCTTGAGAGCTAAATCGACCTTTGTGGGAACGATAAAAGCCGCTTATATAATGATCGAATCCGGAGCTGTTTTTAACGGAGAGTGTCGTATAGAAAGAGAAGTTCACCAGAAATAAATGAAGACGTGCGTTGTTTCTTAGCCGTTATACAATTCTGTTTATTATTTGCCGCTTGCGAGAGAGGAAATAGTGGTATTGAAAAAGGAGTATCAAAAGAACTGGCGCAAGAGCGAAAATCGAATATCGGGGGAGTAAGTTACAACTTATATTTTACCATCCCCTCCGATAAAGAAGCTGCCATTATTGCTAATTCGGAAATCTCTTTTGAATTATTGCGGTTGGCTCCTGTTGTTTTGGATTTTAAAGCGGATAAAGAAAGCATTATCTCGATTACTTCCGGCGGAGAAAAGATTCCGTATACATTTAAGAATGAACATATTGTTATCGAAGAAAAAAATCTGAGGGAGGGGCGAAACTCTCTAAATATTAAATTTAGGGCTGGAGAGACCTCTCTGAATCGTAATGATGATTTTCTTTACACCTTATTGGTTCCGGATCGTTGCCGGACATTGATGCCCTGCTTCGACCAACCGGATATTAAAGGGCGGTTTAAATTGAAATTAAAAATTCCTTCGACATGGAGGGCGGTTGCTAACGGAGATTTGTTGCGAATGGAACAGTTTGATGACTATAAACTGTATGAGTTTGAGGAAACAAAGCCGTTGAGTACCTATTTGTTTGCTTTCGTGGCGGGAGTTTTTGATTACGCGGAATGGTATGTCGATAGGCGTTGGATCGGTATTTATTACCGGGAGACGGATACTTCTAAAATTAACGGCAGTCTGTCCGAGATTGCCCGGGAAGTAGCTTATTCATTGAATTGGATGGAGAAATACACGGGACGACCTTATCCCTTCGACGTATATAATGTGGTCGCAATTCCGGCTTTTCAATTCGGAGGAATGGAACATCCCGGGGCTACTTATTACCATGCTTCTCGATTGTTTCTCGATCCGGATGCCGATATGACCGCACGGTTGAGGCGTAGTGAGGTCATTGCCCATGAAACGGCCCATATGTGGTTTGGTGATCTGGTGACGATGAAGTGGTTCGACGATGTGTGGTTGAAAGAGGTTTTTGCTAATTTTATGGCGGGCAAAATATTATCCGGCCTGTACCCGACGGTCGATCATAAGCTGAATTTTTATTTAAGTCACTATGAAGCCGCTTTACGCACGGATCGAACTCAGGGTACCCATCCCATTTTGCAAAAATTGGATAATCTGAAAGATGCAGGGACTTTATACGGAGATATTATCTACCATAAAGCGCCTATTGTGATGAATATGTTGGAGAATCTGATCTCGGATGGGGAATTGCGAAGGGGATTGCGCCATTACCTGAGAAGATGGGCTTATTCCAATGCAGATTGGAACGATTTAATTACTCTTCTCGAAGAGACATCCGGAGTCGATTTGCAGGCGTGGAATGAAATATGGGTAAAAGAGGCAGGTGCGCCTTTGATCGAATTTGGTGAAAATGGAGTCGAAATGATCGATGAATCTGGGAAAAGCCGGATATGGCCTCAACGGATATCGGTTATTTGGGAAAGTAACAGACGTTTGCGGGAGAATATTCTCTTTTTAAAGGATACGTTAACGCGTTATCACAATACGAAAGTGGTATTGCCGGATGGAGATGTTTTGGGATACGGTTGTTTCTTACCCACGGAGTATTCCATTCATGCCCTGAATGAGTATTTGAGTGAACTGGCAGAGCCATTACATCGGGCTGTCAGCTGGCAATTGTTGTATGAAGGAGTTTTGAATAAAAAGTTAAAGGGGGAATTATTTGTTCGTTTTTGTATCAAACATCTGCCCGCGGAAACGAACAATCTGGTTATTAATCGGACGCTTTCGTTTCTAACTATTGTCTATAATACTTATTTGGATGAAGGCAGCCGTCAGTTGTTACAGGAAGATCTGGAGCGTTTCTGCATGGATATGTTGTCAAAAGAACAAACGGGAGTAAATAAGAAAACCTATTTTAAAACATTGTTGAGTATATATACCTCATCGGAGGCCAAAGGATATATAGCGAAAATATTGTACGGTACGGAAGAGACGAGCGGAATGACGATTACGGATGAGGACAGGATCTCGATAGCTTATAACATGGTGTTGAGAGATTCCAATCAGTACCAGAATATGAAGAAGTATATCCTCAGGACGGTAAAGAATAAGGATCTGTTAAATCGTTTTACCTATGTATTACCTTCCGTATCGGGGAAAAAACAGGTTCGGGATAGTGTTTTTAACGCTTTGTTATTAGAGAAGAATAGAGTAAATGAAGTTTGGGCGGGAGAGAGCCTGAGATGGCTAAATCATCCCTTACGTCGTCAGGAGTCTGAAGAATATATACCTAAAGTGTTAGAAAAATTACAGGAGATACAGGAAACGGGAGATATCTTTTTCCCTTCTGATTGGTTGGAAGCCGGTTTATCCGGACACACGAGTAAGTATGTTTATTCCGTCGTCACTCATTTTTTGGAAAAACATCCCAATTATCCGCAAAATCTGAAATTAAAAATATTATCCAATTCCGATCATTTACGACGACTTCACGCCGAGAGTAATAATCTCAAATTAGAATAGCATAATGATTCTCAATCCCAGTTTAATATTGATTCCTGCAAGGTATGCGTCTACCCGGTTTCCGGGGAAGCCTTTGGTAGAAATAGCAGGGAAACCGATGATACAACATGTGTATGAAAAAGCGACGGCCGTATCGGAACATGTTTATGTGGCTACAGACGATGAACGAATTTATAATACCGTGATCGGATTCGGAGGTCGGGCCGTGATGACGGCAACAACTCATAGGAGCGGGACCGATCGTTGTTATGAGGCTTATCAGAAAGTGAAAGGGCTTTTACAACAGGATTTCGAGGTTATTGTGAATGTCCAGGGAGATGAACCTTTTATCCTGCCGGAACAGATTGAGGTCTTGATATCCCGGTTCGAGGAGCCGGAGATCCAGATTGCGACCTTGGCTAAGCCCTTTGAAAAAAATGAGGAGATATTCGACCCTAATAAGGTAAAAGTCGTTTTTTCTCAACAACATACGGCTCTTTATTTCAGTCGCTGCCCTATCCCGTATTGCCGGGGGGTAGAGCAAGAAGAGTGGTTGGCACAGACCCCTTATTATAAACACGTGGGTATGTATGCCTATCGTCCGGCAATATTGGAATGTATCACCCGAATCCCTCAGGGTGTACTGGAAAAAGCCGAATCCTTGGAACAGTTACGTTGGTTGGAATGCGGTTATAAGATCGCCGTAAGTATCACTCATCACGAATCTATCGGAATCGATACTCCCGAGGATTTGAAAAAAATCCCCCATGATTAAAGGATTTGTATTCGGTGGTATAGAGTTCGGTGATTGGAAATGAATCGTTATCATCATTCAACCGTCGAATCTCTTCATCTTCTATCGTCAATTGTCATTTTTTTGTTTAACAGAATGAAGGTAATTCTGATTATTAAGCGTTATCTTTGAACAAAATTTGGTTTTCTAAATTTATAAAATAGATGAAAGCAGTTATATTGGCAGGGGGATTAGGAACCCGGTTGAGCGAAGAGACGGGGATCAAGCCTAAACCTATGGTTGAAATCGGAGGAATGCCTATTTTGTGGCATATCATGAAGACTTATTCCCATTACGGTATTAATGAATTTATTATTTGTTTAGGCTATAAAGGCCATATAATCAAGGAGTTTTTTGCAAATTATTGTATGTATCGATCCAATTTGATGATCGATCTGCAGCGGAATTCTTTGGAGATACTGGATACGGATGTAGAGCCTTGGAAGGTAACGTTGATCGATACGGGGTTGAACACGATGACAGGAGGTCGTATCAAACGGATTCAAAAATACATCGGCAATGAAACGTTTATGCTGACTTATGGAGATGGCGTGTCGGACGTGAACATCGGTGATTTGCTTCGTTTTCATGAAAGTCATAAGAAATTATGTACTGTGACGACCATTCAACCGACAGGGCGTTTTGGCGCTATTACGCTGGAGAAGGAGAATAGTGTGAAGTCCTTTATCGAGAAGCCTAAGGGAGACGGTGCCTGGATTAACGGAGGGTATTTCGTCTGCGAGCCGGGTGTATTTGATTTTATAGAGGGGGATCATATTACCTGGGAGAGGGAGCCTATGGAGCAAATCGCACGAGAACATCAAATGATGGCTTTTAAGCATGCCGGTTTTTGGAAGCCGATGGATACGCTAAAAGATAAAGAAGATCTGAATAAGATGTGGGATTCGGGAGAGGCTGTTTGGAAAGTTTGGTAATGTAATGGTTGATGTATGGATTGGAAAGAAAACCCTTATAACGGGAAAAAGGTTTTGGTAACGGGCCATACCGGCTTTAAAGGGGCCTGGTTGGTCAAGATGCTTTCTATGTTGGGAGCTCGGGTGAAGGGGTATGCTTTGGCTCCGGAAACATCTCCTAATCTGTATGATGTTTTGCGGATAGAGGAGATTACTACTTCCGTGATCGGAAATTTAATGGATGCTAAGCGTTTGTCCCTGGAAATCATATCGTTTGAACCTGATTTTATCTTTCATCTGGCAGCTCAACCTCTTGTTTGTCTCTCTTATGAATTTCCGGTAGAGACGTTTGCCGTGAATAGTATCGGAACAGCTCATTTGTTGGATGCCTTGAGGAAATGGCAACACAAGTGTACGGTCGTTTTAATTACCACGGATAAGGTTTATTATAATTACGAATGGCCTTATGCATACCGGGAGAATGACAGATTGGGAGGGTATGATCCATATAGTGCGAGTAAGGCTTGTGCCGAGTTGGTAATAGACTCTTATCGGAATTCGTTTTTTAACATCGAGAGGTACGAAGAGCATCAAAAGGCCTTGGTCGTTGCCCGGGCAGGTAATGTTATCGGTGGAGGCGATTGGGCCAAAGATCGTTTGATTCCGGATATTATTCGGGCTCTTCAGGAAAATAAAGAGATTGTTTTAAGAAATCCGGAGGCTGTTCGTCCGTGGCAACACGTTTTAGAACCGTTGTACGGTTATTTGTTATTGGGAGCCGTGGCCTCCGAGAGATACGGGGATATCTCCAAAGCTTATAATTTCGGACCTTGGTCTCACGACACCCTAACGGTGGAAGAGATGACAAAGTTAGCCGTTGAGATTTGGGGAAGAGGGGAGTATGTCGTACGACGGGATACGCGGGTGTTGCATGAGGCGAATATGTTGAAATTAGATATATCGTTGGCTAATAAAGAATTGAATTGGCATCCCCGACTGAATGCCTCCGAAGCGCTGGAGTGGACATTAGGATGGTATAAAAACTGGTATGAATATCCTGAAAATATTCGGGAGTACACGGAAAAGCAGATAAAATTTTTTTTTGAAAGATCATGAACACGAAAAGAGAACAAATTTTGAAGCTCGTAGGGGAATACTACTTAGAGGAGTTTAAGGAGAAAGAGACTGAATTTAAGGAAGGGGACAGGATCGGTTACGGGGGACGTTATTTCGATCAGGATGAATTGGAGAATTTAGTGAATGCCTCCCTGGATTTCTGGTTGACGACCGGACGTTACGCTTCGGAATTCGAACGGGAATTTGCCCAATTCCTGGGTGTGAAATATTGCTCTTTAACCAATTCCGGATCTTCTGCCAATTTGTTGGCTTTTATGACCTTGACTTCTCCGAAATTAAAGGAGAGGCAGATCAAAAGGGGAGATGAGGTGATAACGGTTGCAGCCGGTTTTCCGACGACGGTAACCCCTTTTATCATTTATGGGGCTGTACCTGTTTTCGTGGATATCGTTTTGCCCACGTATAATATAGATGTGACGTTGCTCGAGCAGGCCTGTTCACCGAAAACGAAAGCGGTGATGGTGGCTCATACGTTGGGTAATCCTTTTGACTTGAAAGCGGTAAAAGATTTTTGTGACCGCCATCAACTGTGGCTGATCGAAGATAATTGCGATGCTTTGGGTTCCCAATACCGGATGAACGGAGAGTGGAGATACACGGGAACCATAGGAGATATTGGTACTTCCAGTTTTTATCCGCCTCACCACATCACGATGGGAGAAGGTGGTGCCGTGTATACCAATAATTTGTTACTGCATCGGATTGTAAATTCGTTCCGGGATTGGGGAAGGGATTGTTGGTGTGATTCGGGAAAAGATAATACCTGCGGTATACGTTTTACCCAGCAGTTCGGGGAGTTACCCCTCGGCTATGACCATAAGTACGTCTATTCGCATTTCGGCTATAATCTGAAAGTCACGGATATGCAGGCTGCAATAGGATGTGCGCAATTGAAAAAGATCCCGGCTATCGTGGAGGCCAGGAAACAAAATTGGAATTACCTGAGGGAGGGGTTGAGAGGCTTGGAGGATCGGTTGATTTTTGCGGAACCTACCGGGAATTCAGATCCCAGTTGGTTCGGTTTTTTGATTTTTGTGAAAGAAGATGCCGGTTTTACCCGAAACGATCTGGTTCACCATCTTGAAAAGCATCGTATTCAAACCCGGATGTTGTTTGCCGGGAATTTGATCAAACATCCTTGTTTTGACGAGATGCGTAAGAGCGGAGAGGGTTTCCGGGTTATCGGAGAGTTGAAAAATACGGATTTGGTGATGATGAACTCTTTATGGATAGGAGTTTATCCCGGAATGAAAAAGCCTATGCTCGATTATATGATAAAGGAAATTAAAGCGTTCTGTCATGAACACGAGTAAAACGATTCTATTAACAGGTTCGAATGGTTTTATCGGAAAGAATATAAAGGAGAGTTTCCTTTCTGAACGGTATCGTTTGTTGACACCTTCGAGTAAGGAATTGAATCTTATACATGAAGAGGAGGTGGACGACTATTTTCGTCGTCATTCGGTAGATGTAGTAATTCATGCCGCCGGTCAGCCGGGACACCGGAATGCGGCTTCCCGGGAAGGGTTGTTTTATAACAATACCCGGATGTTTTTTAATCTGGAACGGCACGGGAAGGAGTATGAAAAAATGATTGTATTAGGTTCCGGTGCTATTTATGATATGAGGCATTATCGTCCCAAGATGAGGGAAGAGGAGTACGGACAATATATTCCGGCGGATGAGCATGGTTTTTCCAAATACGTCTGTGGGAAGTGCATTGAAAAAAGTTCGAATATATACGATTTACGTATTTTTGGAATCTTTGGAAAGTATGAAGATTATGCCATTCGTTTTATTTCGAATGCCATTTGTAAGACATTATTTGATTTGCCGATCACGATAAAGCAAGACCGGAATTTCGATTATATTTTCGTAGAGGATTTGATGGTTGTATTGGAACATTTTATAGAAGCAGAACCCAAGTACAAGGCTTATAATGTTACTCCGGTTTCTTCGGTTTCTCTTTATGATTTGGCTCTGATGGTGAGACATATTTCGGGGAAAGATTTACCTGTCGTTGTTGCCAGAGAGGGGAAGGGCTCGGAATATAGCGGTTCTAATGCCCGATTGCTGGAAGAGATTCCCGGTTTGGAATTTATGCCTTTAGAGCAAGCCGTTACGCTGTTATATCGTTGGTACGTCGAAAATAAAGCCCATATAAACAAAGATTTATTGTTAGTGGATAAATGATGAGAGTAAGTGATTATATCTTTAAGCGATTGGTTGAAAAATACCAGGTAGAACACGTGTTTATGATTACGGGAGGTGGTGCGATGCACTTGAATGATGCTATTGGGCGTTGTGAAGGGTTGAAATATACCTGTAATCATCATGAACAAGCCTGTGCTATTGCGGCTGAAGCTTATGCCCGTTCTACGGGTAAGCTGGCCGTGGTTAATGTGACGACGGGTCCCGGCGGATTAAATACGTTGACCGGGCTTATGGGACAATGGACGGATTCTGTTCCCGTTTTATATATTTCCGGTCAGGTGAAACAACAGACAACCATTACCCGTTACCCTGAGTTAAAACTTCGTCAATTAGGGGATCAGGAAGTGGATATCATCGAAGTGGTAAAACCGCTCACGAAGTTTGCCAAACAGATAACTTCTTTGGATGAGGTGAAGAGTGCCGTGGATGAAGCGGTGGATAAGGCTCTCTCTGGGCGTCCCGGTCCGGTCTGGTTAGATGTACCCATGGATATTCAAGGGATGATTATGGACGAAAAGATTCAAAAAGGGTATTGTCCTTCTTCGGTAGAAAGAGAAGAGCCGGATCTTACTCTCTTTTTTGAGTGGTTGGAGAAGGCCGAGCGTCCGGTGTTTGTGGCCGGACACGGTATAAAAATAGCTAAGGCTGCGGAACGTTTCCGGATTTTGGCGGAAAAATTCCGGATACCCGTTCTCACGACATTTAACGGGATGGATATTCTGGAAGAGGAGGATCCTAACTACATCGGTCGGATCGGAACGTTGGGTTCGAGGGCCGGTAATTTCGCTCTTCAAAATGCTGATTTGGTCATAACAATCGGTTCCAGAAACAATATCCGTCAGGTAAGTTATAATTGGGAGTATTACGTGCGTGCGGGCAGACATGTGGTTGTGGATATCGATCCCGAAGAACTTTGTAAACCGACGGTTCGGGTGGATATGGGAATATGTGCCGATGCCGGATGGTTTATAGACCGATTACAGACGTATGCTCTCCGGCGTTCCTGGCCGGACTGGTTGGCTTGGTGCCAGGTAAGGAAAAAACGTTACCCCACGGTATTGGAAGAGTACGGGCATATCGGAGAGAGAGTTCAGCCTTACTATTTTATGAGAGAATTGACTCGTCGTTTATCTGATAAATCGACTGTTGTTGCCGGAAACGGTACCGCGTGTGTAGTGCTTTTTCAGGCGGGAGAAGTAAAGAAAGGACAGCAATACATATGGAATTCCGGTTGTGCCTCCATGGGATACGATTTGCCCGCTGCAATAGGGGCAGCAGTAGCTCATCCCGAGCGGCAGATCATATGCTTGGCCGGGGACGGCAGTCTGATGATGAACTTACAGGAGATGGCGACGATGGCCTATTATAAATTGCCGATTAAATTAATTATACTGGATAACCACGGATATATATCTATCAAACAGACTCAGGATAATTTTTTTGCAGGACAATATATCGGTTGCAATGGGGATAGTGGGGTCGGTTTTCCTGATTTTGTTAAACTCGGAACCGCTTTTGGTATAAAAACGCTTTCCATATCTTCTCATGAGGAGATGGAGCGGGTATTACCCGAATTATTGAGAGACAATATGCCGATGGTGTGTGTTGTCGATCTGTTGGATGATTATAAGTTTATACCGAAAACCTCGTCCGAGAGGAGAGAGGACGGACGTATGGTTTCTAAACCGTTGGAAGACTTGTATCCTTTTCTTTCTCGGGAGGAATTTTTAGAAAATATGATTATAAAACCATTAAATGAATAATTATGAATGCTCTTGAACATAAGATGGTCGAAACATTGATCGACTTAAAAGAAAATTATCATGTGATTGGCATTAAGGCAGAGTTTGAGGCAGAAGGGACACGTATGGAAGAGGCTCTGCGTTTAAAAGAAGTAGTAACCAAAGCCGGATTGGATCTGACGATAAAAATCGGAGGAGGAGAGGCGATTAAGGATATGTATGACGCTCGTGCTATTGGGGTAAAGCGTATTGTGGCTCCCATGATCGAGACTCCCTATGCCTTGAAGAAGTTTCTTCATGCTACTCGCTTGGTTTTCCCTGACGAGGAGTGGAATGATGTGGATTTTCTGGTGAATATCGAAACGATCGACGGGTATAAGAATTTTGATAGAATGCTTGAATTACCCAATATCGGAGATTTGAAAGGTATCGTATTGGGCCGGGTAGATATGACCGGATCCATGGGTATGACCCGGGAAGATATTAACTCGGAAGAGATTTTCAAAATTGCCAATGATTTATGTAAAAGGGCTGAAAAAGCCGGGATGGAGTGTGTTATAGGCGGAGGGGTATCTGCGGCATCCATACCGTTTTTTAATCGTTTACCCCAGGGAACTCTTCATGGATATGAAACTCGTAAGGTTATTTTTGCTTGTCCGGAAGCCTTGGGAAAAGAGTCGGATAAGGGAATATTGAAAGCCGTAGGCTTTGAATTGATGTGGTTGAAAAATAAACGTCACTTCTATCAAAGTATATATGAAGAAGATGCTAATCGCATCGTAATGCTTGAGGCTCGTTATAAAAAATTAATCGAAGAAGCCGGTGGGAATTATTAAAGGTGAAAATGAATTAAGTGTAACAACACTCGCTTTTGATCTGGATGGAACTTTGTATAATGGGGATAAGGCTATTGAAGGAGCTCCGGAAGTTTTGAAAAAATTGAAAAACAAAGGGTATCGCTTATTATACCTTACCAATAATTCTTCCAAGAACGAAATCGAGTTAAAAAATAAATTAGTACGGTTAGGCTATGAGGCTGAAGAAGAGGAGATTTTTTCTTCTTTGACAGTAACCGTTGATTTTGTATGCAGAGAAGGATATAAGAATGTTTATTGTTTGGGGACTGCCGGATTGAAACGTGAGCTGGGAAAAGTGTGTAATGTGGTCGAATACTCCGAAAGGGAAAATTACGAAGTGGAGGCTGTCGTTTTAGGACTGGATGTAAGTATCGATTACAGCAGGCTGGCAGAGGCTCTGGAAATGATAGACCGGAATCCGGTAGCTAAGTTAATCGCTTGTAATTTGGATAAGAATTATCCCGTCGGCGGGGGCATAAGATATCCGGGGTGCGGGGCTGTTGTACGTGCGATGGAGGTGGCTTGTGAACGGGAGGTGGATGTGGTGATAGGTAAACCTAACACCTATATGCTGTCTATGGTGTCCGGGAGATTTCGGTTAAACCCTCGGGAGATAGCCTTGATAGGAGACTCGTATGAATCTGATATCCGGATGGCCCAGGATTTCGGTTGCTCCTCTTTTTTGATTTCGACCGATTTAAAAAGGAGTTGTACGAATGTATTGACGGATATAGAGGAGTTATTATTGTTTTTTTAGACACGAATCGAGATGGAAAAATTATTATCTCTTTGTATTCCTACTTATAACAGGTGTGAAATATTGGATACGGTACTTTCTCACATTGTACGCGATAAGGAGTTTGACGAACGGGTTGAGGTAGTCGTTTCGGATAATTGTTCTACGGATGCCACTCCTGAAATCGTGAAAAAGTACTCCTCTTTGTACACGAATGTTGTGTACCACAGAAATCCGGAGAATATTCGCGATGCCAATTTTGAGTTGGTTTTGTCTTTGGGAACGGGAAAATACGTGAAGTTATTGAATGATTATTCCATATTGAAAGCGGGTACACTCGGTTATTTGCTGGAAAGGATAGAAAAACACAAAGAGTCCGGAGAGAATTTATTCTTTTATACGCGGGTTTCAAGACCGGAGTTTAACGAGGCGATATGTTATTCCCTGAATGATTTTGTGGAGAAAGTCTCTTTCTGGTCGACTTGGATTGGGCATTTCGGTACGTGGAAAGAACGTTTTGATGCCCTGCCCGACAAGGAACGTTGCAGATCCTTACAGCTGAGCCAAATGGATTGGACGTTGAGAATCGTGAATGAAAAGAGTCCTACCGTGGTCTATCGGGAAAACCTTTACGAAACCCTTCCGCCCAGTAAAAAAGGAGGATATAATTTTTTTAAGATTTTTGTGGAGAACTATTTGGGTATTTATCAAGAGTATCTCCGGAGCGGGGCTTTGTCCTCCAACGTATTTAAACAAGAGAAACGTAAACTTTTTAAAAGGCATCTTTATCTTTGGCTTAAACGTATCTATATCAAAGATAGGGAGATGTACTGTTTTGAAACGAAAGGAACTTTTCGCATTATTTTTAAACATTATTGGAGTTGCCCCTATTTATATATTAACTTTGTGAAACTATTTCTGTATGGATTAGTATATCCTTTAAAAAGGGTATTTGTGAAAAAGAAGGGATAAAGAATTGTTTATGAAAAATATTATTATTAGAATGCCTAACTTTATTGGGGATTCAATAAATACACTTCCTGCGATAGACTTGTTAAAACAGGAGTATCCGGATTCGCGGATAACCTTGTTAGGCCTTTCTTTTATTAAAGATATATTTGAACATGATCCCCGAATTGATGATTTTATTTGTTTTGAGAAAGGAAGAAAAAATTACCTGACTTTTATCAAACGGATTCATCAGGGAAAATACGATTTGGGCATCTTATTCACGAATACATTTATCTCTGTTTTTATATTTAAATTGGCTCTCGTGAAATGTGTTATAGGATGCAAGAATGAAGGAAGAGGTTTTTTATTGGATTTTAAGATGCCATTGAATCGTAACGTGCATTATATCAATCGATATGCCATGCTCGTGAATAAATATTTCAACAATAAATATGTCTATCTTCCACCCTTAAAATTATTCTATAAACAGGGAGAGACGTTTCATTTCCCGAACGATAAACGGGTAATAGGTTTGTACTTGGGAGGTATAAATAAAAAATTTAGAAGATATCCGGAAAACTTATCGCTTGAGTTATTAAAACTATTGAACGGCTATAATCTTGTTTTGATAGGAGACCGTAACGATGCGATGACTCACGCTTCCTATTTGAAACGGGTGAAATTGGATAGTGTCGTTGACCTGACCGGAAAAACTTCCGTGGGGGAATTTATTACTACAATAGCCAATCTGGACGTGTTGGTTACTATCGATTCTTCTGCCATGCATATTGCCGCGGCTGTTCATACTAAGTTTGTGGCTCTTCTGGGGCTCTCTACAAGTCCTACTTCGACGATTATTCCCAAGGTCGATTTCGGCATTGCCTTAAAGGTGGAAAACAATATGATCAACGAGGAAGATTATATTCGGAATATAACACCACAAATGATTGCGGATCGTGTCGGATTATTGCTTAATCGGGAAAATTGATGTGATCTTTCCAAAAATTCAACTCTTTGTTCCAACGGTGGCAACCGAAAGGGAGTTCCTTTTGTGCAAATTGAAAACAGATTCTCGGGAACAGATCAAACGAAAAATGTATTGCTTCTTGCCAGGTCGGTATCGAGAAATCTTTGTTTTTCGTCGCTTCCAAAGCCCAGAAGACATCTTCGTTAAATTGACTGCTTTCGCCGACACGGGAGAGATAGGTATGAATACGTGATTGCATCTCTATTGTTTTGCGATAACATGTATCTACTTTACGTAAAGAAAAACCTCCGTTTCCGACTTTGAAAAAACATTGTTGCCTGTGTTTTATACCTGTAAGGGAGTAGATGGCTCCCCGAAGTTTTAAAAAAAGATTCAGGGGGAACTTTCGGTATTTCAATTTACATAACCAGGGAGCCCCGATGTAGTCGTAACCCCGTTGACACCATTGGGTAAGTTCATCCCTGAAAACAAAAGCATCCAATTGATAAATTAAAATGTATTTTACTTGCAGGAATCGTTCGTAAAATTCGCATGAAAGCATTAAGCGATTATAGCCTGCTATACCGGCAAAATAGTGATCGTCGAAACTTTCAACTTCGAAGGTGTCGGGATACAGGTCTAACACTTCCGTTATATCCAGACTATCCGGCTTGATGATGACTTTAGGATACTCTTTTAATACGTTAACCACTTGATTTAATGAGATAATCTCTGTACGATTCAGGTCTGTTTTGTAGACGGGTATGATGATTTTTACGAGTTCGTTCATCTGCACAACAATTGGATATCGGGGCAAAATATATCGTTATAAAATTAAAGGGGCCGCCCGCCGCATGCCGGGCGGCCCCTTTAATTTGAGTATAAATATTTCCTTTTCGGGCATAAAACCTGTCGGGGTGCCGAATCAGATAGTCATGATATCTTTCTCTTTCCGGGCAAAATATTCGTCCACTTTTTTACCGTATTCATCGGTTAGTTTCTGAGCTATTGCTTCGGCATCTTTGGCTTCGTCCTCCGGAAGTCCGTCTTTGACCATCTTCTTTACCTGTTCGATGGCATCGCGGCGTGCATTCCGTATACTGACTTTGGCGGTTTCCGTTTCTCCTTTGCTTTGCTTTACCAGATCGCGACGACGCTCTTCCGTTAAAGACGGAACATTGATTCGTATGATCTCTCCGTTGTTGTCCGGATTTAACCCTAAGTTGGCTGCCATGATGGCTTTTTCAATGGGAGCGATCATACTCTTTTCCCACGGTTGTACGGAAATTGTCCGAGGGTCCGGGCTGGAAATGTTGGCAACTTGATTTAACGGGGTAAGACTTCCGTAGTAATCTACCATGACATCTTGTAAGATTTTCGGGTTAGCTCTTCCCGCTCTGATTTTACTTAATTCTGTTTCTAAGTGATTCAGAGCAGCTTCCATTCTTTCTTTGGCTTCGTCAAGATAAAATTGTACTTCCTCGTTCATATAAATTGTGATTTAATGTTATTTTGCCTATTTATTGCAAAGGTATAAAAAACTTTATTTCAATCTATTCTTTTCGAGTTTTCCTTTGTGATATATTTTTTTAATAGCCAAGAAAGAAGGAAGGAGTCCGTCTGAAATTTTGTTTTCCTTTGAGTTTATTTACTTCTTCATTTGGAAACTAATCGGCACGGTGAAAGAGACTTTTACCGGCTCTCCTCTCTGTTTTCCCGGTTTCCATTTAGGCATGGACTCGATAACTCTAACGGCTTCTGCATTTAAGATTTCGTCTACTCCCCGAACGACTTTTATCTCTTTGACACTACCGTCTTTCGCTACTACAAACTGAATGATTACCTTACCTTCTATCCCTTTTTTCTGGGCTTCAGCAGGGTATTTTATCTTTTGGTTAATCCACTTTGTAATATCTCCTTCAGGGAAAGTGGGCATGTCTTCTACCGTGATAAAAGTATCTGTCGTATCCGCGGTAGCGTTGTTTGAATTTAGTGATAGAGTTTTTATAATATCTTGCTCCTGAGAGGATTCATTGTTTTGACAGGAGAAGGTAATAAAAAGAACTCCACAGAGTAAAGTGGCAGGTACGTAATTCAATATTTTGTACCTTTTTGTTTGTTGTTTGGTCATCATAATTATTCTTTTTTTTAGGTTAGAACATGCAAAATAATTCGTAAAAGAAAAATGAGATTTAAGTGATTGATCTAAAATAAGTTGCATATAGCTTCCCGTTTGGTATTTTTGAATCACCCGGTGATCGGCAATGAATTCATGATTTTGGATGATGGCTTTTTTCAGTAACCATGCTAAAGGGTTAAACCAATTGAATAGGCAAAAGAGATGGATAAATAACAAATCCAAACTGTGCATTTGTTGTATGTGTATCTTTTCGTGAGCGAAGACCTTTTGCCGGATTTCTGTATCTTGCACGGATTGATTTACAAAGAGTAAATTGAAAAACGAAAAGTTCGGATAGGATTGGGGAAGGAAAACAATTCGTATCCCTCGTATTTTTCGGGATGGATTCGTATTTGCTAAATGCCTTAATTGTAAAGTGGCTAAAATAAATTTAATAGACACAATGGTTACTCCCGAAAGATAGATCCAGATCCAGTAATTTGGAGTTGAAACGGGAGTTTCAGTTACATTGGTATCCGTTAAAAAAATAGAGGCGAACGGGCTGTTTGTGATCCCCGGACTCTCCAGAAAAGAGTGGAATGGAATTGTTATTTGAATAAACGGAATAAGTTGAGCCATAAGCAGGATTCCGAGCAGGTAAAAACGGTTTGTATTGTAAAAAGTTTGTTTTTGCAATACCAGCTGATAATATCCCAATAAAACAATCAGTACGATTGTCGATTTTATGATATAAGGTAAGGAGGGTATCATGATTTTACTTTTTTTGTTCGGTCTGTTGAGCCTCTTTTACTTTTTGTAGGATCTCTTCCAACTCTTTCAAATCGATATTTTCCGATCGGGTGAGAAAGGAAACCATTTGTGAGTAAGAGTTTTCAAAATAATTTCCGACAAAATTCTTGAGAAATTTTCGGGTATATGTCTCTTTGTCCACAAGAGGAAAATACCGGTGACTTTTTCCAAAAGTTTCATGATCTACAAATCCTTTCTCCTGCAAAATCCGGATGATGGTAGAGACCGTATTATAAGCCGGTTTGGGATTGGAAAATTTCTCTACAATCTCTTTGACAAAGGCTTTGTTCAGATCCCAAAGAATCTGCATGACTTGTTCTTCTGCTCTTGTTAATTCTCTCATAGTGTTATATTATTTTTTATGTAAACAAATATAGAACTAATATTTTAGTTTTCAAATTAAAAATGTAATTATTTTTTTATATGAGGAGTGTTTTGATTGTAATATACTTTGTATTAGTAGTTTATTATTTTGATATTTTCCGGATTTTGTAATGAATGGCGGTAATAAAGATATTCATGAGTGGGCTGATTAAATTGAAGAAACAATAGGGAAGATAGTCGAAAGTAGCAACTCCCAGTACACGTGATTGAGTTGCTCCGCAAGTGTTCCATGGAATCAGGACGGAGGTAACGGTAGCTGAATCTTCCAATGCCCGGCTTAAAACTTCGGGTTTAAGCCCGTGTTCTTTATAAATCTTTTGCATCATTTTTCCCGGTACGACAATCGACAGGTATTGATCGCAAGCCGAGATGTTGAAAAGGATACAAGAACCGATGGTCGTTGTCACAAGCGAAGTGTCATTCCTGATAAAAGTAACCATGGCTTCGCTTATCCTTTTCAAGGATCCTCCGGCTTCCATCACTCCGCTGAAGACCATGGCCATCAGGATTAACCATACTGTACCGAGCATTCCTTCCATTCCTCGGGTGGAGAGTAAACGGTCGATGCCGGGAGACCCTGTTGATAATTCCATTTTACTGGAAATGACTTGTAAGATAATTTGGTATTTGTTGGAGAACGCCTCTCCTTTTGTCAAGTTATCAAGTAGTTCGGTTTGAAAAATGAAAGTAAATAGAATACCTAAAGCAATACCTGTTAACATAGCCGGAATAGGAGGAACTTTTTTAATGATGATGAATGCTAATAGAAGGGGAACCAGTAATAGCCAGGGAGTAATCCGGAAAGTTTCGGTTATGCCGGTCTTAATTGTTTCCGTGCCGGTCAAATCTATTTCATTGGTGTGGGTTAGCCCGATGATAACAAAAATAATTAAGGTAATGATTAAAGTCGGTACGGTCGTGTAAATCATGTAGCGGATATGAGTAAACAGATCGGTTCCGGCAATTGCCGGAGCCAGATTGGTAGTGTCGGAAAGGGGGGACATTTTATCCCCGAAATAAGCACCGGAAATAATCGCTCCGGCAACAATACCGGAATTCATACCGAAAGCATGCCCTATTCCAATGATTGCGACACCCACGGTTGCAATCGTGGACCATGAACTTCCGGTTGCCAGAGAAACAATACCGGATATGACGACGGAAGCGACAAGAAAATAAGAGGGAGACATCAGGTCTATTCCATAGTAGATCATCGTGGGAATAATTCCGCTTAGCATCCAGGTTCCACTCAAGGCTCCTATCAGGAGGAGGATAAGAATAGCCGGCATGGCCGAATTGATGGTACTGAGAATTTTACTTTGTATGTGCTTCCAGTCCACGTGATTCTTCCAGGCGATCAGGCCACTAAGGGTCGCTGCAATCATAAGTGCGATTTGATTGGCTCCTCCCAATGGGTCTTCAAAATAAAGAACATTTAAAAATAACAGCCCTATTAAAAAGAGAATAGGGATAACGGCCTGAACGAGTGTGGGAGATTTCGGATGTGTCATAGGATTGTTTTTTCTCGTTTTACGGGAATATACGATTTCTTTAAAAGATAGATTCAATTGTTTCGCTTCTCTAATACACTAATTTTCAATTTCAGTTTTTATTTTCGCTGAACAAGTGTACTTTTGCCGTTCTAAATGTATCGTATGAAAAGAACAGATTTTGAAATAATGGCTCCCGTGGGTTCTTATGAGTCTTTGGAAGCAGCCTTGCAGGCAGGAGCGAATTCCGTTTATTTCGGCGTGGAAGGATTAAATATGCGTTCCCGTTCTTCGGCCAATTTCACGCTGGAGGATTTAAAGTATATCGTTGAAAAGTGCAGGGAAAGGGAGGTAAAGACTTATTTAACCGTCAATACGATTATTTATAATAACGAATTGGAGAAGATGCGCCAGATTATCGATTGTGTGAAATCGTCCGGTCTGACGGCTATCATTGCTTCGGATATGGCTGCTATTCTTTATGCCCGTTCTATCGGTGTAGAGGTGCATATCAGTACTCAATGTAATATTACTAATTTTGAGGCGGTAAAATTTTATTCTCAATTTGCCGATGTGGTCGTGTTGGCCCGGGAATTGGATCTGGATCAGGTTATGACCATTCATCGCCAAATTGTAGCACAGGATTTAAGAGGCCCCAAGGGAGAGCTCATGCAAATCGAAATGTTTGCCCATGGGGCATTGTGTATGGCTGTTTCCGGTAAGTGTTATTTGAGCTTGCACGAGATGAACGCTTCTGCCAACCGGGGAGCTTGTTACCAGATATGCCGTCGTTCGTATACCGTGAAAGATACGGATAGCGAGGTCGAGTTGGAAGTGGACGGGAAATATATTATGTCGCCCAAAGATTTGTGTACGATAGGTTTTATTAATAAACTGATAGATGCCGGGGTGCGGGTGTTTAAAATTGAGGGACGGGCACGCTCTGCCGAATACGTGAAAACGGTATGCGAGTGTTACAATGAAGCGTTGGATGCTTATGTGGATGGAAGTTATTCCGTTGAAAAAATCGGGTATTGGAAAAAACGGCTCTCCACCGTGTTTAACAGGGGGTTCTGGGATGGTTATTATTTGGGACAACGCCTGGGAGAGTGGAGTGAGGTATACGGTTCAAAAGCCACGAAAAAAAAGGTTTGCATTGGGAAAGTGACCAATTATTTTACAAAACTGCACGTGGGTGAATTTAAGTTGGAATCCTATGATTTGCAAGTCGGAGACGAGGTTTTAATTATGGGACCGACAACCGGGGTCGTGCAAATGCATGTTCCCGAACTTCGGGTTGATTTGCAACCGATTCAACAAGTCGATAAAGGTACTCTTTTTTCTATGCCTGTCGAATCGTTTCTGCGTAGAGGAGATAAGTTGTATAAACTGATAGAAGCTGATTAATTGACAATTGTAAATTAATTGGAGAGAGTAAGAGCCTGAAATTAATTTTGATTTGCGATTGAACTTCTGCTCCCACCCTCTTTGAATTGTCAATCTATAATTCGAAATCCCAATGACTAAATCCGTCTGATTGTAAATTTTAAATTGTAGATTGTAAATTGATATTTGCTTCAATTCCAATTTTGCTGTCTTTAAATCATAAATCGCAAATTCTTTTAATCACACTTAATCTCTAAATCCAAAATCATAGAATCTTTTAATCCCCTAATCTCCAAATTTCTTTGTTTTTTAATCTACAATCGTTACGGGCTAACCCTCCGGGGCGGGGACGTTTCCGTCGGTCGTGTAATGCTTTTCATTCACTGCCCTCCGGGACTCGCTACGCTCGGACAATCCGTCGTCCGGTCGTTCCGAAAATCGAACACGTACACTCGCCGCTCACTATTTATGCCCTTTCGTTTTATCTTTTCCCTTTTTTATTTATAGTTTACAGATTAGATAGAGTTCCTGATTTTGCCATTTTTAAATCATCAATCTAAAATCCGAAATCGTAAATTTCTCTCCAATCCCGGAATCACCAAATCTCTTAATCCCAGAATCCTTTTAATCTACAATTAGAATAGCACATTGCACCCGTCCCCGTGGGTTATTTTCAATCACTTAATCACAGAATCTCTAAATCTATAATTTATTATATGTTTTTATGCCGGAAAGGATTCAAGCGGGGCGGTTTTATATCAAACAAGTTATAACTTACGACCAGGGTTCCTCGTATCTGGAGCATTTTGTAATCGAAATATTGATTACTTGGCTTGAAGATATCTTTAAACCCCCATGATACTCGTAATCCGATTTCTACCCTGGAGAATAATTTGCGTTCGTATCCTGCGATCAGTCCCGCATCCCATGTATCCAAGATATCGCTAAAGTTAATTTTTAACGGTTCGTCATCGATGGCTCCCGTGTAGACTCCGTTATCGTCCATCATAAAACCTTTATTTACGGTAACGTTGAACTTTCCTTTAATGATCCAGGCAAAATAGCCTCCTGCAAGAATTCGGTCTTTTTGGTTCCGGAACGTGTATTTAAAATAGAGGGGTACTTCCATCATGGTGAAGTCCATATTCATTTCAGCCGATCCTGTAAAACGGGCAATGACATCGTTTTTGGCATCGTTGAAACGTTGATTTTCTATCCTGGCATCGGCATCGATGGCAACCTTTTTATAGGTGATTTCGGCTCCGATGGTCCAGTAACGATCTACCGGGAAGGTGAATTTTGCACCTAAAGAAGGGGAAAGTTTCGGATAGGGATTAAACGGATCAGGGACATTACTGAAAGGAAAAGGAATAGCTCCCCCGATATCGGTTCCCAATTGAACTCCTAAGGCGAACCGGTATTCAACATTTTTACGATCGATACTATCCTGTTGAGCGGATGGAAGCGTTTGTTCCGTTTTTCGTGCAAAAAGAGTCAGGGAACAAAGAATAATCAAGACGGGTAAAAAAATATATTTCATCATGGTAGATTAGTATTTGAACGTGAGGTTATCAACAGTTAATGTACTTCCTTTGGCTCCGAGGAAAAAGTCCCCTTTGTTACTGGAAGTCATGACGATACTGATGTGGGTAGGTTCCAGGTCGGAAGTATATTTGATAGGTATGACTATGTTCTTCCAATCGCGTAAGGAGAGATCCGATCCCTTAAGGACAAAATCTCCTTCTCCTATGACGGTCAGGTCCGGTATATCTCTATCGTGATACTCTAATTCCCCTTTTCCGTTCCAATGTAATAATTTGACCCAGATACGCCCTTCGTCGACTCCTTTTGCTTCTGTCAAAACATATTTGCCGTCTTTATTTTTAACGGATTGCTGTAACGTGTTTCCCGGTTTATATTTTGCATCTATGGAGAGAGAGGCCGGTCGATTAATAAACGGGATACCGAAGTAGGTCATTGCTCTCGGATCGTCCAGTTTGGATATATTCATCTTAAAATAACCGGTAAACAGAGTTCCGGCTGTAACGAGGTCTCCGATAAAACCTATACTTTGGATATCGGTGGAGATTTGGGCGGCTTTTCCCCCGTTATTCGAAACGGGTAAAGTCCCTTGTACAAACATGTTATTGGCGGTAGCCCAACCGAAACCCTTCCCCGGGATCGGATCGATATTTACATCTATGGTTCCCTCGTTGATCCATAATTCGAAATCTGAATTTTCAATAGGCGGTACAATCTGGATATTCCATACTCTTTCGTCTCCATTGTCGGCTATTAGTGTCAAATGTTTTACATCTCCCGGTTTTTCGAAATGGAAAGAAGTAATATCGGAACCCTCCTTCCACTCTCCGATATGGGAGATTTGTGCCTCGATATCGATTGGCCACTCTTCAATGGCGTCCTTAAAGACGATTCGTACGTAATTATTTCGGATTCTTGCACTCACTTTATCTTCCGGGAAATTGGTGATTTTAAAATCGGAAATTTCGGCGTTCGGTTGATCTATAAGTATGATCTGGGCTAAATGAGGAACACCACTTTCTGAAATCAGATAAAAAGTTTGTGGTGTATACACATCGTTGAACGTAAATTCTTTCAAATTCAACGGTTGAGCGTTGGTGCTCATCGTTCCGTCGGTTGTTGATGAAAATTTTATTTCAGTAGATAAAGTTAACGGGAATAATTTTCTTCCGTACTTCAAAGGTATGGAAACAATATTATTCTCGATGGTTATATTGTTCTGATCGATTTGGATGCCTTGAGGGCTTATTCCGGTAACGGCAAGTGAAGTAATATTGGCTTCATCACTAAGTTTATCTACTTTCGTACAGGCATTTAATATCAGTATACCTGTAAAAAAAAGAAGGATAAAGTAATTTCTCATAATTTATTTTTCTGGTTAAGCAATACTTTACGTATTTGAGATTATAAAGTGAATTATTTATAGATGTATTAACATTATGGGACATTTTTGAGCAAAAAACGTACCAGAATATTCTTATTTATGTTTTGTCTTTTTAATTCATGGTGGTTTTAGGAGATATTAGGATCTTTTTTATACCCACGGCAATATACGCGAGCAATAATAGTAATAATATGCCGGAACATATAGCTGAAATTTTAGCTCCCATATAATAAGATTCCGGTTTATATTCGAGTACAATAGTATGTTCCCCTGCCGGGATAATCATGCCTCTCAGAATGTAATTGGCTCTGAAAAGGTCGGTTTCTTGTCCGTCGATATAAGCTTTCCAACCTTTGGGGTAATAGACCTCACTAAATAATGTTAGTTGTTCATTGGCGGCTTTGCTCTTGTATTCCAGTCGGTTGGGAGCATATTGTGTTAATACGATCTCTCCGTTTTCGTCGTAGTTGAAGCCTTTATCTTGAATAATCGATTTAAATTCTTCGTTGATAACAGCTACTTCAGCCGGATCTATTGCCTGTAACGTAACCAATTCCTCTTTTGGCGTGTTTACCAGTTTATAATCCTGTACAAACCAAGCATTCCCGAGGGCAGATCGATTTTCAATAGAGGTGTTGGCGTTCAGGATAATGTATTTCGTGTTAAGCATATTCAACACCTTTTGCTTTTTCAGACTCTCTTCCATTCCCGCAAGAGTCTGTGTCGCATTTACATCTTTTTGGAAAGATTGAATCTCGGGAATAATGAAATAATCGATTATATCCTGATAGCGTTGTAATTTTGCCGCACTATAGCCGCCGATGGTTTTGTGAAAATAGCTGGAGTGGGAATCATTGAACACGTTTACAGCCAGATCCAATACCCGATAATTCGGATTTTTATCTTTTAAGATTTCCAAATCGACCGGACGAGCCCGGAATTGATTATTAAATTCTTTTTGAGTAACAAAATGGTTATTGTTCAGGTAACGTTTGTCGATGGTCCACATATCCGTCAGTATCAAAAGACTGAGGATGATGGCCATTTGAGAAAATTTTAATTTTTGGATAACTCCCGCCCAGATCACGGCTCCTGCCAAGAGAATAAAGATTAAAGAGCGGAAAGCGTCGGCCCGCAGCATGGATATTCTGTCTTGAATCACCAATGCCCGTAGCCAGTCATAATACTGTTGGTCTACGGGTGCCGTAAAATTACCGGCCAAGCCGGGAATCAGGGCAAAAACGGCACAAATACCTCCGGTAATACCGATAGCAATTTTTAATCCTTTGACCAAAGTTTTCTTGTCAAACTTTTGATTAAATATTTGGTTTAGGGTATAAATGCCCAACAAGGGGATCGTAAGTTGTAAAATGATCAGGATCATGGACGGTACCCTGAATTTATTGTATAGAGGTACATAATCGTAGAAGATATTGGAGAAGAACATAAAATTTCGTCCCCAGCCCAAAAACAGGGCCAATAAAGTAACTCCTACGATCCACCATTTCATCGGACCTTTGATCAAAACGATTCCCAGCACGAAAAGAAAGACAGCGATGGCTCCCATGTACATCGGACCGGCCGTGAAGGGTTGTTGTCCCCAGTAAGTTCCTAATTGCCGAATAACTTGATCGACTTCCTTTACTCCCTGTTGTTTTAAGTATTTGTAGGTTTCCGAATTGGTTCCTAATCCTCCCTGTGAACTGCCTCCTTTAAAGTTGGGAATCAGTAAATTTAATGTTTCGTCTATCCCGTAACTCCAGGCCGTGGCGTACTCTTTATCCAAACCCTTTGTTTTGTCGGACGGATTGTCGGAGGTTAACTCAGAGCCTCCTCGCATGGTATATTTTCCATATTCCCAGGTAGGCCATAGGTGATTGACATTGGTCCCTGCGGCCAAACCGGCCGCTACCACCAATAGGAGGGCTGTTTTAAGGAAAGCAGGTAATGTTTTGTTTTTGATAGCGATATAGAGTTGTCCGATGCCATAGGCGATAATGACGAATGCCAGATAGAAGGTAATTTGAGGATGGTTTGCCGTGATTTCGAACGAGAGGGCCAAACCGAATAAGAGGGCGCCTAATAATCGTTTCTTTCGGAAAGCGTAGACGACTCCCGCCAGGACGAGCGGCATAAAAGCGATGGCCATCATTTTAGCATTATGTCCTACCAGCAGGATCTGGAAATTGTAGGAACAAAAGCCGAAAGCCAGAGCGCCTGCAATCGCTAACCAAGCGTTTACGCCAAAGGCCAACATCAGCAAATAAAAACTAAAGAGTGCGATGATGAGGTAACTTGCCGGACGTGCACCGATAAACAATTGTTTGTATATGTATTCGAGGTAGTTCCCTTTATATTTAGTCAGGATCATCGTCGTGGGCATACCGCTGAACATGGAGTTGGTCCATAACGTCTCCTCCCCGGTCTTTTTTTGGAATTCCAAAATTTCGTTGGCGGCACCTCTCCAGGAAGAGATATCCGATTGATGCACGATTTTACCTTCAAAGAGAGCAGGAAAATAGGCATAAGAAATGATGATAAAAAGAATTAAGGCAATGAAATGCGGGTATAGCGGTTTGAAGTTGATTTTTTTCATGGATAAATTCTTTAACTTATGATGAAACAGGGACAAAAATAAAAAATATAATCGTCAAACCCCCATTATCGATAAATAATTCCTATTTTTGTTTACTATTTGCGCGATAAATCTATAAGTACAAAGGTTCATGGGGGTTATTATCCGGCAAAGCATAAAAGGCACAGTTGTAAATTACGTGGGGGCTTTTATCGGTTTCCTTTCCACGATGTTTATCGTGACTCGTTTTTTAACTTCTGAAGAGATCGGTTTAACCCGGGTATTATTTGAAGCTGCAACCTTATTGGGAACTTTCGTTCAGTTGGGGACAACCTCTTCCGCTATTCGCTTTTTTCCTTCTTTTAAAAGTAAAGACGGGCGGAATAACGGTTTCTTTTTCTATCTTGTAATTCTGCCTTTAATCGGGTGTTGCCTTTTTGTTCCTGTGGCATGGTTCCTGAAACAGCCTGTCTCTGCCTATTTTGAGCAGAACTCGGCTCTTTTCGTGGATTACTATAACTGGTTGTTTCCCTTGATGTTTTTTATCGTTTACCTCGGGGTATTCGAAACCTACTCTAATTTGTTGATGAGAATCGCTGTTCCCAAATTGATTCGGGAAGTGGTGATCCGCTTGTTGTTGATCGGTGTTTACATCTTATATGCTATTCATGTGACGGGCATGACCGGGTTGGTCGTTACCTATATTGCCGTGTATGGGATTGCAATGTTTTTAAATCTATGGTATGCTTCTCGAATAGGCTCCGTCTCTTTAAAGCATGATTTTTCTTTTATAAACAAAGATCTTCGTAAAGATATTTTGAAGTATACCGCTTTTCTAATGGTAGGGGTTATCGGGGGAAGCATCACCAGTAAATTGGATCTTTTTATGGTGAGTGCGGAGATGGGGTTGAATTACGGTGGGATCTATACCATTGCCTTTTATATGGTTGCCATTATCGATATTCCTTCCCGTTCGATTACGGCTATTTCTTCTCCGGTAGCGGCGGAAGCGTTGAGAGCCGGTGATTTCGAAAAGGCGAATGCCCTGTATAAAAAGGTTTCGCTTCATCAGTTATTAATCGGAGGATTTCTCTTTTTACTTTTATGGATCAATATTGACAATATATTCGATATTATTCCTAACGGAGCGGATTATCGGGCCGGCAAATGGGTCGTTTTCTTTATCGGTCTTTCTCGTTTGATCGTGATGTTTTTAGGGTTTGGCTATACGTTGATTAGTTTCTCCAAATACTATTATTGGGGTCTTTATTTTACTTTTTTTATTACGGCTATCACTATTCTCACGAACAGTTGGCTGATACCGATATTGGGAATGACTGGGGCTGCCGTAGCGACATTATTGACCTGTGTTCTTTCCCATACGGTTCAACAATGGCTTGTATTTGCGAAAGTGAAGGGGAATCCTTATACGTGGAATACGCTTAGATTATTAGGGGTTTTCTTGTTATTATTCGGGTTGAATGTCGTCTTACCGGAAATAGACAACCCTTGGTCGGACGGAATATTCCGGAGTACGGTTATGTGTATCGCAGGAGGTGTGCTTATTTATTTTCTACATCTTTCTCCCGAAGTAAATCAGTTAGCGGATGATCTAATTTTTAAATGGCTGAAATGGAGGAAGAGATGATGAAAAAATTGACTGTTTTTACCCCAACTTATAACCGGGCTTATACTTTAGGACGATTATACGAGAGTTTATGCCGTCAGAGTAATAAAAACTTTGAATGGTTGGTCGTGGACGACGGGTCGGAAGACGAAACGGAAGAGCTTATAAAAACCTGGCAATCGGAAGGAAGTATTTCCATAAAATATATTTACCAGGAAAACGGCGGAAAGATGAGGGCCCATAATAGGGGGGTAAAGAGTGCGGAGACCGAATTATTTGTGTGTGTGGATTCAGATGATTATTTGGTAGATGACGGGGTAGAGAAAATTTTATCCTTTTGGAAGGAGAAGGGGAGAGAGGCGACGATTGCCGGGATCGTGGGCTACCGGGGGAAAAATACCGAAGAGACCCTGTTGGACGGAAGGTTTCCTTATGAGCGAAATTCGACATTGAAGGATTTGTATAAATACGGTTTTCGGGGAGATTCGACATTGGTATATAGAACGGAGATTCTTCGTTCGTTCTTGTTTCCCGAAATCGAAGGTGAGAAATTTATCTCTGAGGCCTACGTGTATAATCAGATAGACCGGCAATTTCAGCTGTCGGTTTTGCCTCAGATTATTATTGTATGTAACTATCTGGAGGATGGTTATACTCGTAACCACGCGAGGTTAAGAAAGGATAATCCGATCGGGTGTGCTTTATATAGTAACCAGAAGGCAATGTATGCCGAGACCTTGAAAGAGAGGTGGGTAAACACGATCAATTATGTCAGCTACGCTCTGGCCGGTAAAAAGAGGCGTATTCTGGAAGATTCGTCGAATAAAATAAGGACCTTGTGTTGTTATCCTTTAGGATATCTTTTGTTTTTAAAGCGGAAACATAAAAATAAGAAAGTATGAAAGTGGCTTATTTCCTTGGAGCGTTAAATCGGGGAGGTATGGAGACTCTCTTGTTGGATATTTTATCCCGGGCGAACACGGCTTCTTATCAAATCGTCTGTATTTACCGGGAAGAGGGGGGTATTTCGGATGCATTTAAAGCCACGGGAGTTCCCTTGTTTAAGATGACACCCCGAAGAGGGATGGATTTATCTTACATCCTTCGTTTGAGAAGGTTGCTTTGCCGGGAAAAAGTAGATATTGTTCATGCCCAACATTCGTTGGAAGCTTGTTATGCTTGGTTAGCCACAAGAGGATGCGGGATAAAGATAATTCAAACGTTTCACGGTTATGATTATCATCAGACGGCGAAGGGGCGTTTTTTTATGAAATGGATGATCCGGCATGCGGATTTGAATATTTTCGTGAGTGAAGTACAAAAGTCGTATTACGAAAAAAAATATCATTTTCCCCCGAACCGGAGTCAGGTCGTTTACAACGGGATCGATTTCGCTAAATTCGAACAACGGGGGAGAGGGGAAACTTTTGAATCACCCGGATTATTAATCGGGAGTGTCGGTAATTTTGTTCCCGGAAGAGACCAGATAACGATTTGTCGGTTTCTGGTTTTGTTGAAAAAAACGGGTATTCCTTTTCGATTTCTGTTTGCAGGTAGAAAAGATTCCCGTTATCCTCATCTGTATGACGAATGTGTCCGTTTCTGTGAGACCGAAGGTCTACAGGAAGAAGTCTGTTTTTTGGGGACAAGGTCGGATGTCCCTTCTCTTTTGGCACAATGGGACGCTTTTATCTACTCTACGGAACACGATACCTTCGGTATTGCCGTCATAGAGGCTATTGCTGCCGGAATCCCTGTTTTTGTAAACGATTGGGAGGTGATGCGGGAAGTGACGGAAGAGGGAAGATTAGCTGTGTTATATAAAACAAAAGAGGTAGAGCGGTTGTTGTCCTTTTTTCTGGATTTCTATGCTCATCCCGAAGAATACCGGGAAAAAGCGCAGAAAGCGGCTCTTCATATCAAGGAAAAATACGGGATAGAAAAGCATATGGAGGAGTTGAGTAAACGGTATGCTTATTTATTAGGAACCGGTAATAAAACGTGTTGAATGAAATCGGGATAGTTCTTCTTTGCGGAGAATTTTTCCAACCATAATTCGCGGGGGTGAAACGTATCCTTGATCTTGTATACTTCACGGATTTGGGTAGCGATGAATTCGGGAGAAGAATCGGGAGCGATCAGCATACCGGTTTCCGAAGTAACGATTTCACGTGTTCCTCCTACATTTGTTGCAATGATCGGAATATCAAAGGAGATGGCCTCCATGATTGCCACGGGTAATCCTTCGCTGGAACTGACGTTGATAAAGATATCGATAGGTCGTGTTTGATAATATTCGATGACTTGCTTATTACTCCATCTACCGGTGAAGTTTACCTTTATGTTTTCAGGGAGATGTCGGCTTTTTTCTTTTAATTCTTCCCATAGATTACCGTCTCCGATATGGGTCCATTCGATTTTTTGTTCCTGAATGGTTTGTAGGGCTTCCAGAATTAGCGCTACCCGTTTGACAGGAATTACGTTGGAGCAGCTCAGAAGATGGATGGTTGCATCTGGCGGGAAAGATTTTTTAACCCCATGGTCCAGTGTACCTAAATAGCTATAACAGGCATTAAAATGATATTTCCCGTATCGTTCCAAGGCGTAATCCAAACCTTGTTTGGAGATATAGACGGCTTGTGTCAGATGCGTGTAAACTTCTTTGCGGAATGGAAGATATCGATTGGATCTTCTCTCTAAATATATATCCGCTCCGTGAAAACGGACGATCTTTTTACGGGTATTTTTAATGAAGGGAAGCACATAGGCCGTACCGATACCCCAATAAAAATAAACGGTTTCGTCTTTAAATTCGTCGTTAACTTTTTTAAAATCTTTATTAGAGAGGATAGCTCGGCAAAAGATAGATACCGAGATGTATTTTATAGCTTTGCTTAGACTGGTATAGGCTTTGTCCGAAAAGAATCGGCGAATAAAATAAAAAACCGGGGCCCAACAAAAGATGCCCGACAAGATCGTATCCCGGTCGTTCCTGAGCATGGGTTTTAATACCCTGCAATTGGACGGAACTTTACGCGTGATCTCTCCCTCGCCTATCCAAGGAAGGATTGTAATCTCGTCGAAAGCTTCTGACAGGTAACCGATTTCATTCTCGATAAAAGGTTCTTTGTAACTATAAGGGAAACTTTGGGTGAAAAATAATAGTCGTTTCATGGGTTATTTATTTTTACCGTAATAATTTTTGGAGAAACCTTTTACTTCTTTTCCTTTCAGGGTATTCCATAACCCCCAAATTAGACCTGCCCCGTAAGCGAACACTTGAATGTTCAGGGTTAATATAGAGAGCAAAGCCGTTTTACAGCTCTTGTATTTACAATAAGATTGTAAAAAGGCAAGCAGGCAGATACCGATGAATCCGCATCCGATAACGGCCCAAATCAGAGAAGCGTGTGCGGGTAGTAAAAAAGAAAGAATCCCGATAAGGACCAGCCCGACAAGTAGTAATGTGGGCAATAGATGTACGGCTTTCAATGTGTGCGGATGCCTGCGGGTCAGGTTAATCCGGGCGACACCCCAGTTGAATATCTGCCTGAAGAATTTAGGAATGCTGGTACGGCGTTTATGATAGACAAAAGCCCCGGGAATCAACCCGACTTTAAATCCCGCATTGTATATCCTCATGGAGTAGTCCATGTCCTGTCCGTGACGTAGTCCTCCCATGCCTCCGATTGTTTCGTATATTTTCCGGGATATACCCATGTTGAAACTGCGGGGGTAGAATTTTCCGATATGCCTTTTACTGCCGCGAGTCCCTCCGGTACCGATAAATGAGGTCATCGAATAGTTGATGGCTTTCAACAGGGGGGAAAACGAAGGATGGCAAGTATCCGGTCCTCCGAAAGCATCGTAGGATTGTATTCGTTGTGTTTTTTCGATTTCCGTCAACCAATGCGGGGGGAACATACAGTCTGAATCTACAAAAATGAAATAATCCCCTTTGGCCTGACTCATGCCGAAATTACGGGCAGCTCCGGGCCCTTGGTTTTGTTGGAAAATGGCTCGTATCTGTAAACCGCTGGGAGAAGAATATTGCCGGATGAAATCTTTAAAGCCGTCTTTTGAACCGTCGTCTACAAACAGAAGTTCGAAAAGAGAACGGTCTCCTTCTAAGGCTTCGGCACTATCAAGCAATTCTTTGACCTCATCCAGCCGGTTATATACGGCTATGATGACGGAATATGTCGTATTGGCGCTTTTTTCTTCCATGTTTATGCCTGATCTATAGGTTTCCGGTATTTTTACTTGTAATAAGATTCGATATGATCATCCGTGCGACGGTGTATGAATTGATCTTCCCATATGGCTAATCCGACCAGAATCCAGATGTAATTATAGTGCCATCGAAGTTTTGGATGGGCCGGATAGTCCAAGATACGTTTGATGTAATCGTAATTAAATATTCCCTGTTGATCGATGTATTTTTTTGTCAGTATCTTTTCTGCGGTCTCTTTTAAGTCTTTTTTGAATTGGAGATACGGATTGACTGTAAATCCCCATTTTTTCTTCGTGATAATTTTGGGCGGCAGGTAAGGCTCTAATGCTTTTCGGAAAAGATATTTTGTCTGGTTATTCTTTATTTTTAATTCTACGGGCAACCGGAAGGCGAATTCGACCAGCTCTTTGTCAAGCAAAGGAACTCGCTCTTCTACCGAATGAGCCATAGACATTCGATCGTCGGTCAATAGATAGTCATTGACCATTTTGGTTTGAAATTCGGCATAGAGAACTTGGTCCAGGGCTTTTTCGTGTCGAACCCGATAGAATAGGTTGTCGAACTCCTGATGAACCCGAATACTCTCCATTTGTCGCTGCTTTAGGAACGATTCGTTGTAAATGTTTTTATAAAAAGGAGTATCGTAATCCCATACATTTCGAATAATCAGATAAAAACGCTCGATGTTTCCAATGGCAAGCAGCATTTGTACTCCCCGTCGGTATTCGTCGTAACGTAAGGAGTGAGCATTATTCTGAAGTTTAAAGATAAAGTCCGATTTCCATCGTAACAAGCGTTGCATCCAATGCGGGGTATAATGATGCCAGCGATTGAACGGATAGATGAATTTATGAATATCGTATCCGGCAAAAAGTTCGTCTCCACCCAATCCTCCTAAAATAACTTTTACTTTCGGATGTATAAAAGCCGACATATTGTAACCTTGAAGCAAATTGATCTTAGGCTCCTCGGCATGCCAGATGACTTTCGGCATCTGTTGCATGGGATTCATGGAGAGACTCAGGGTATGGTGTTTCGTGTGAAAGTAATCCGCTATCTGTTGAGCGTCCGGAAATTCATCCGTGGGTTCATTGAAGCCGAGGGTGAACGTGTTTATCTCCGGAACTCCTAATTCATGCATTTTTTGTACGATTGTAGAAGAATCCAGTCCTCCGGATAAGTAAACTCCCACGGGGACGTCACTGACCAGTTGTCGCTTTACGGCAGCTTTGATTAAAACATTGATTTGTGCTTTGGCCTCTTCTTCCGTGATGGAACGATCTGTTCCTACTGGCATTTCCCAGTATCGTTTGACCGTAAAAAGTCCGTTCTCGAATAGGGCGAAATGGGCTGCCGGAAGCCGTTTTATACCTTTGAATAAAGTTTCGTCTCCTTGGGTATATCTTAAATTCAAATGGATATGCAATGCCTTCAGATTGAGTTCCCGTTCGTATTTCGGATGGAGAATAATGGATTTCTGTTCCGAGCCGAATATCAAAACTCCGTCTTTCAGATAGTAATGGAGAGGCTTTACTCCAAAATGATCTCTGACAAGGAGGAGTCGATTGTGGTTCTTATCTAATAGAGCAAAAGCGAATATCCCGTTTAACCGATTAAAGAAACCTGTCCCGAACTCTTCGTAGAGGTGTACCAATACTTCCGTATCCGTATGGGTACGAAACCGATGTCCTTTGGATTTTAATTCCTCCTTTAATTCTTCGAAATTGTATATCTCTCCGTTGAAAATAACGCAGACGGACTGATCTTCGTTAAAGACGGGTTGATCTCCCGTGCATAGATCGATGATAGAGAGGCGACGATGTCCTAAGGTAAAATTTTGATGGGTATAGATGGATTTGGCATCCGGACCTCGATGAGCGATTGCATCCAGCATTTTCGACATCAACGGTCGATTGTCTTTTTCTTTTTCAAATATCCCGGCTATCCCGCACATAATTACCCTTATTCCGATAAAACGATTTTGTAGTCTTCATCTACAAAGTTACTATTTTTCGGGAGCTTGTACAAATAGTTTATCTCTTTTGCGGTAAATATCGGTGAACGCAAAGATTAGAGCCGATTTAATTTTTTTAAGGCTCTGAATTTAAACCGATACATTTTCAAGATGTGGGTGAAAGAGTCGTACTTTCTGAATTTATTCCGGTATTCCAGTAGCTCTTTTCGTTTCGTGATTTGATAGAGAACTTCCAATTGCAAAAGAACCAAGCGAAGATAACTGATGGTGCAGGGATCGTCTTTCGGGTAACCGGGTATCTCACAACGATTGAAACGTAGCCAAAATCCCATGTCAAACAAAGGAAGCTGCCGAATTAACCCCTCTACTCCTTCGTTAAAAAGGCGAAGAGCCAAACGATTGTATTCCATCAATCGCCCGTCGCCCGTCGCCCGTACAAAATCGTATAAACCGAATAATGAAAAGCCGTGTCCGTCTAATACCCGGGTAGGACGGGCTGCTACGTATTCTTCATAAAATGTTTCCTGAATGTTCCGGTCTACGGCAACGCCTCCCTCTGAAATATCTTTCGTGAAAGGTATTAATGCTTTGGAGGCTGTCGTAAGGTATTTTTCTTCTCCGGTAATTTGCCATGCTCTTAGAAGAATCGAGATACCCCGGCTTTGGGCAAAAGCCGATTTCCAAGGTTCAAATACCTGAAATTCAGGCTTAGGAACCTCGGTGAGCCAATAGACTCCGAGTTCATTGTCCGTTATGGCATGGGCTTGGAACCAATCGGCAATATTCAGAAAAAGTTGTTTCTTCTCCTTTTGCCGGGTCGTGAGCCAGGAGTGAAAGACGGCTAACCCGTATTGCCCGATAGTAATCGGGTAATAATGTAGCTGTTGTTGCTCGACATCGATATAACTGGTATTGATAGGTACTCCTTTTTCATCAAACGAGTGAATGAGCCGGTTCAGTTTGGAAAGATTCTCTTCGAATTTGAAATAATAACCGGACAACAGAGGAGTTGTATTCTCTTTGTTTATCTTCAGGTGTTTATTACCGTTCAGATCCCGAAGGAATTTGCGAAACATGAATATAATCTTCTTGAGTTGCATATTAATCAATGAATTGGCTTAATCGAGCAGTTAGTGTTTGTCTTGAATATTGAGAAATCTTTTCCAAGTCTCCCTGAAATTCCGGTTGTGGGTATGCCATCGATATGAATTTCTTGATGCCCTCTTTATCATGGAAAGAGAGAGTTGTTCCGGAACGACACTCCCGGATGATTTTCCCTGCCATACTCTTCCGATCCTCTAAACAGAGAATCGGTGTTTGTGCGGCAAGGTATTCAAACAGTTTCCCCGGCATATGTCCCTCGTTTTGATTCGTATCATGAAAGATTAACAATAAAAGTTGGGATTCGATCAGCTCTTTTACAGCTCTTTCATGGGAAATGAATCCGGTGAATACGGCTTTTATATTGTTTTTTGAAGAAATATATGCTTTGTGTTCTTCGCTTACCTTGCCCACGAATTGTAAAACGATCTTTTTTTCGGGATAGAGTTCGGCAACCGCATCGATGAAAGATTGAATAGGGTAAGAGGAGGCTAATGTTCCGGCATAAGTAATCGTGAACTCCTCTTTTTTATTTATTTCCTCTGTTTTAAAGTCTTCTTCGTCAAAACCGTTGGTTAATACATGGATTTTGTCCGGTATGATTTTAGGACTTTTACGGACGATTTTCTCTTTGATAAAGTTAGCGGTTAATACGATATCGCTTTTTTCCAAGACCTCCCTTTCGTAGGCCTTGTCAATAGCTTGAGCCAGCCGGGTTGGGTATAGGTCATGGTAATAGTAGATATCCGTCCACGGATCCCTGAAATCGGCGATCCATTTTATGTTTTTGTTTTTCTTTAATTTCAGACCGATCAGATGTGTCGACATCGGAGGACCGGTCGTGATGACCGTTCGGATGTTGTGTTGCTCGATAAGCTCTACGGCTTTAGCATAAGCGTATTTATTCCATCCTTTTCGGGCATCGGGTAAAAAAAAATTTCCTCTGATAAAACGAGCTATTTTTTGTTTAAAATTGGGTTTCCCCTCGTTAACGAAACCACTATAAGGAGCTGTTTTAGTACGTGTGAATTTTTTATATAGCGAATATAATCCTTTTGCCGTCGTGTTGTATACCAATATATTAGAAGCGACATCTTTCAATAGGGTCGGGTCTTGTATGGGATATTCCGCTTTGTCGGGATCAACGGTTAAGACGACAGGTATAACCTCCGATGCCGGCAGATATTTTGAGAATTTCAACCAACGCTGAACACCCGGTCCACCGGAAGGAGGCCAATAGTAAGTAATAATCAATACTTTTTTTATTTTTGTACCTTGTTGCGTCATGATTGTCTGCGTGAACTTTTTTACAAAAGTAGTGTTTTTTCGGAAACAGAGAGAATTAGAGAGAAGATAAGGTGGATAAGATGACGATAGGAATTTGAAAAACAGGAAATAATGAAAAAATTCGGTTTTGTTTGGAAACCAATAGGGGGAATTTTTATTCGTAATTTCTATTTTATAATAGTACTTCTGTTGTTTAATTTTGCCACAGGGGCATGGATGAATGCAGAACGGGAGATTGGGATTTCCATATATACCAAATGGGTACATGGTTTTATCAATGCCTTTCTTATTTCGTATCTATTGGGTGTTTTTAGGGAATTGATCTCTCCTGTTTGGGTGAAGAGAGTGTATACGGGTATTGTTATTCTTTTTTTCGGTGTTTTCTTCGTGTGCGAATGCTTTACGCTTTATTATTATAAAAGCGGATTCGTACCTTCAGTCGTTTTGCCGTTATTGTCTACTAATCCGGAAGAGGCAAACGAGTTTTTTCAGATGTATGGGGGAGTGAAGTGGCTGATCGGTGGGATAATTGTTCTTGTTATAGCCTATTGGATATCGAAATATTCCTTGAAAAGAGTCTCTTCCCGCTCTTTATCCCGGATGGGTAAGTTAATTACTTTGCTTTTATTGGCCGGGATTCTGGCTATTGTCTATCGTCAGCATAAAACACCTTTGTTTAAGACCATGATTCCGGTTCAGCGTTTATGGGTTTCCAAGCAGATGGTATGTGATGAAATGAAGGCTTGTGAAAAGATAATGAAGCAGGTGAATAGTAATCCGGTAATTACCCGGAACGAATCCGGGATAGAAGATGTCGTCCTTATTTTGGGGGAATCTTTAGGAAGAAAATATATGGGGGTTTATGATTCGGTGTATCCGACTACTCCTTTGTTACAGAAGTTGAAAGACCGGGGAGAGATTTATTTGTTTCAAGACGTTGTCAGTCCTTATGTTTCTACAATTCTATGTATTCAGTCTTTATTCTCTTTCTTTCATTATGAATCTGTTAAGGCATGGGATAAATATAATTTGTTAGTTGATGTAATGAAAAAAGCGGGATATGAAACCTTATGGATATCTAATCAGGAATCTTTTGGGGCTTATGGGAATTTACCTGCGGTAATAGCCAAGCGTAGCGATATAACTATTTTTAATCATACGAGGAGTTCGTTCGAGCATTGTTACGGGGATTTTGACGAGGAGCTTCTACCTATTATAGACCATCAGCTAAGGGGAAATCCGGATCGGAATTTTTGGGTCATCCATCTGATGGGTTCCCATGGTAATTACCGGCATCGTTATCCGGAAGAGTACGATCGGTTTAAGACCGATGATGTTACTTGGCTGGAAGAGGAAGAGGAAAAAGAGGTGATGGCGACTTATTTGAATACGATCCTGTATAATGACCATGTCGTTTATGAAATATTAGAACGTTTCAGGGAGAGGGAGGCCGTGGTCATCTATATTTCCGATCATGGTGAGGAGTTGTTTGAACGTCGTGATTTCTCGGGTCATACGGAGACCGATCCCAGTAAGTATATGGCTGAGATCCCTTTTTTGATTTGGTGCTCTCCTCTTTTTAAAGAGATGGAATCTCAAAAGGTAAAACAAATCGCTTCTTCGGTTCAAAAGCCTTATATGACGGATGATTTGATTCATACGATTTTGGATTTGACGAATATCAGGACGGCAGATTTTGACAGTACCAGAAGTGTAATTAATCCGGCCTTTAATTCGAAAAGAAAACGAATGGTGAGCCGGATTGATTATGATAGATTAAAAGCGATAAAAGAGTAGTTCCAAATAAAAATTAATCGTATAGTGAGTAATCATATCATGTAATTTGCCATAAAAAAACCTGCCTGGATTCAGGCAGGTTTTTTTATGGCGAGTTTGTTTGTTTTACTAATAGAATTTGTATCTCGAATCAACAACTCCTGCTTTTTTCACTAATGAAGGAAGTAATTGATAGTTTACCCGGTAGAAATTAGTTTGTAACATACTTACTTTAGCCTGGGCAATCTGTTCCGGAGTTACCTCGTTTACATGTTTTGTATTTACTGTGACAATGTAAACTCCCTGATTACCGATAATCGGTTTGGATATCTCTCCCTCATTCATAGCGACAGCTTCGGCGATAACTTTGGGTTCGATTCCGGCACCTGGCAATTGAGGAGAATTGAAGTTAATATCGTTTGCATCTACTACTTCCGCTTTGGCTTTTTGGGCTATGGAGAGTAAGCTCTGGCTTCCGCTCATGTCTTTTTCCAATTCTTTAGCGATAATGTCACCTTTCTTTTGGCGTATCAACTCTCTTTTAATAAGGCTTGAGACGCTATTAAGCGGGGCTATACCCTCTTTTTGTATCTCTGTTAGTACGGCAATAGTGAACTTATTGCCGCTCTCGAAGATCGGTGATTTTTCCTTCGTCAGCAATACGTTACCTGTTTTATCCGTTAGATAAGCCTCACGGATGATCTCTCTGGCATTGTCCATACCCGGAATTGTTTTGTCGTTTTTCCCCAGATTGGCAATCCGTTTCGTTTGTTTGTGGTCGGCAACGGCTGTCTCGAAATCCGCTAACGTGGTTACGTTATTGACAAATATGCGTGCATCATTATAGATGTTGTTAATGGTTTGCTGAGACGGAGTGATTTCTTTGCTAATGATTCCTACTAATACTTTTTCCTCCGGTTTGGATCTATCGGTTACTTGTACAATATGATATCCATACTGTGTTTTAACCGTTTTAATATCGTTTTTCTTGGCAAAGAATACGGTATCACTAAACGGTTGAATCATTGCATTTTGGGTAAACCACCCTAAATCTCCACCATTGATGGCGGAATTTTGATCTGCCGAATAGCGTTTGGCGATAGCCTCAAAATCGGCTCCTTTACGTAAAGCTCCGGCTAAACTATCTGCTAATTTTTCTGCTGCCTGAACAGACCTTCCGTTTTCCGGAACGATTAGGATATGACGAGCTTTAACGGAGTCCGGTAACATTCTGCGATCAGCTACCCGTGCGATATTGTAAGCTTGATCTTTTAAATAAGGGCCGAATACGCCGTTATTTTTTTCAACGAAAATGAAATCATCTAATTCGCTATACCCGAGTTCTCCTTTTTTCAAATAAGTGGTCGGAAACCTTTTTTCGGAAGAGAGGTTGGCAAATTCAATAACATTCGGAGCCGAAGCAAATTCGTCTTTTAACGAGTTTGCCCACTCCTCTGTTTCTTTGATATCTTCAGGAGATGCGGTAATATCAAAGCTGACGTAAGCAATTCGTCTGCTTTCCGGCAGTTGGAACAGGTATTGATGCGTGTTGTAATAATCTTTGATTTCATTGGAAGTGACGGTTATAGAAGAATCGCTGATTGTATTATAGCTTTTCAAAATATAACTGATATCTACGGTTGTTGCCGCATTTTCCAGAAAGTTTTTAGCAAGGGCATCCGTAACGAATAATCCTCTCGTTAATAATATGTTATATTTGCTTTGTTTTCTGGCGGTTGCTATTTGCTCTTCCATGTTCAACCAATAGGCTTTTTGTGGAGTTCCCGCGGGAGCTTCGATCAATTGCTTGATGATTAAACGGGCCCGGTCTTTATCTACCCGTCCTGTTTGAGGATCTGCAAATAATTGTTGGACGGCCGGATTCATGTTGTCTCCAAGAAGGAGGTCGTATAATTCGTCTCCACTCAGGCCCATTCCGAGATTTTCATATTCTTTTTCCATGATGGCATTGGTAACAATTTGTTGCCATGTGTTTTCACGGATCATCTGTTGCTGGTCTTCTGATAAGGCGGAAATCCCATTCATGGATTTTACCATCTCTTCATTTTTGGTGATTTTTTGTTGGTATTCTTGAATGCTGATGGATTCTCCCGCTATTTCTCCTACTTTGTTTCTGGAGCGATTCATAATGCTGGCACCAGAGCTCAAAGCATCTCCGACAATAAAAGCCACGAGGGCTAAACCAATCACGATACTAACAAGTATCCCACCGCGATTTCTAATTTTTTGTAATGTTGCCATTTATGTTAAATTTTAATGTTTTTACACACGATTAATCTATTTTTTCGAGCGTACGAATATATAAAATGGATCGCTTTTTTGCAAATAAATTTTATGCTGTCGCTCGTCTATTGCTGTTCCTTCTTTTTCGATGATTTTTTAGGCGTTTTTGTCGCTGCCTTACTACTTGTTTTTGTTGTCGTTTTTTTTGTTGTTTTCTTTTTGGAATCACCGCTCTTTTCGATGATTTCCATGCACTCCTCCTGGGTCAGTTGTGCCGCATCTTTCCCTTTGGGTATTTTGTAATTGACTTTATTATAAGTGATATAGGGTCCGAAGCGTCCGTTTAAAATCTGTATTCCGTTTTCAAATACTTTGATTCGTCGATTTTTTTCGATCTCTCTTTTCTCGTTGATTCGCTCAATGGCTGTTTCCAACGTGATGGTTCCGGGATCATCGACTCCTTTTTTTAGAGATACGAATAGTTGATCATGCTTGACGTAAGGGCCGAAACGTCCGATGGCGACAGAAACGGGTTTTTCTTCATATGTTCCGAGTATTCTCGGAAATTTGAAAAGAGCCAATGCCTCTTCTAATGTGATCGTCTCCATGAGCTGCCCTTTTAACAGGCTGGCGTAACGCACATGCTCTCCTTCTCCGATTTGTGCCACCGGGCCGAAGCGTCCGATACGAACCGATACGTTTTCTCCCGATTGAGGATCTGTTCCGAGTGTACGGGCTCCGGTATTGCGTTCTGATTCTTTCAATGTCTTTTCCACGTTCGTGTGGAAAGGAGTATAAAATGTTCCGATCATGGATTGCCATCCCACTTCTCCTTCTGCGATATGGTCGAGAGCTTCTTCGGCCTTAGCCGTGAAATTGTAGTCCATGATATTGGTAAAATAGTTGGATAGGAAGTCGGTGACAACCATTCCGATATCCGAGGGGAATAATTTTTTCTTTTCACTTCCGAAGATGCGGGTTAACGAATGCTTTTTTATGTCGTTACCTTTTAATTCAAAGTTTTGAATTTGACGTTCGACTCCTTCCCGACTCTCTTTAATGATATATCCCCGGTTTTGAATAGTCGTAATAGTCGGGGCATAAGTGGAGGGGCGTCCGATACCCAAGGCTTCCATCTTTTTCACGAGGCTGGCTTCCGTGTAACGGGGAGGATGCATCGTGTATTGCTCTAAGGCTTCTATTTTTGTTCTTTCCAGGCGGTCTCCTTTGTGAAGCGGCGGAAGTAAATCGTTTTTTTCGTCTTCTTTCTCGTCATCTTGAGACTCCATGTATACTTTTAAAAATCCGTCAAATTTAATAACCTCTCCCACGGCCGTAAAAATTTGTGGGAGCGAAGAGATATGAATGGGAATGGTTGTTTTCTCCAATTCCGCATCTGCCATTTGGGAAGCCAGCGTGCGTTTGCGGATTAGAGAATAGAGTTGTTGCTCGTTACGATCTCCGTCAATTTCTTCTTTGTCTATATAGGTCGGACGAATAGCTTCATGTGCTTCTTGTGCGCCTTTGGTTTTGGTCGCGTAATTTCTGGGTTTTGAATATTTATCGCCCAACGAATTTATAATGACGCTTTTAGCTGAATGAATGGCCAATTGGGAAAGATTCACGGAATCTGTTCTCATGTAGGTGATATGCCCGTGTTCGTATAATTTTTGAGCGACGGCCATGGTTTGTGATACAGAAAAACCTAATTTCCGGGAAGCCTCCTGTTGCAGGGTGGAGGTTGTAAAAGGAGGAGCCGGCTTACGGGTTGTCGGTTTGGTTTCTACCTCTCCTACGGTAAAACTGGAAGATTTACAGGCTTCTAAAAATTGAAGGGTATCCTCTTCCGTCGAAAAACGTTCGGATAGTTCGGCTTTTAACAGAATTGGATCGCCTTCGGTGTCTTTCGTATTAAACTGGCCGGAAACTTTATAATATTTTTGTTCGACAAAGTGATTGATTTCTCGTTCTCTCTCTACGATGAGTTTCACTGCAACAGATTGAACCCGTCCGGCAGAAAGTGAAGGCTTGACCTTTTTCCAGAGTACGGGAGAAACTTCGAATCCGACGAGCCGATCCAGTACACGGCGAGCTTGCTGAGCATCGACTAAATTTTTATCTATACTTCTTGGATTTTCGATAGCATGCAAAATCGCATCTTTGGTAATTTCATGAAAAACAATGCGTTTTGTGTTTTCACTCTTTAAACCTAATACTTCGAATAAATGCCAGGCGATGGCTTCTCCTTCCCGGTCTTCATCGGAAGCTAACCAAACTGTTTTGGCTTCTTTGGCTAATTGCTTTAATTCTTTAACAATTGCTTTTTTGTCTGCGGATATTTCGTATTTAGGTTGAAAATTGTTTTCAATGTCGATACCTAAATCTTTTTTTTCCAAATCTCGAATATGGCCGAAACTAGATTTTACTGTATAATTATTTCCTAAAAAACGTTCGATAGTCTTAGCTTTCGCCGGAGACTCCACTATTACTAAATTTTCAATCATAGATGATTCTTTTATCCCTGGCCTTAAGGCACAGAATTATCGCTTTCTCAAGCGGTTCACTCTAAATTTAGGCTGCAAACTTACGTAAAACAATTGAAAGTTGAAAAATGAAAATGAATATTTTCCATGAAAATCCCCTGAAGACATTCAATCTCGAACTTTAACACTCCGTTTTAGTTGGTTTTATTCAAGCAGCTTCTTATTTTGTCGAAAAGAATTTGCGGTAAAAAATAATCAATATAAGTACGCCGATGGTGATGTAAGAATCTGCCAGGTTGAATACCGGGCGGAAAAATTCAAAATAGGTATTGCCCCAGAAAGGAATCCATTCGGGTAACCAACCGCGATACAGAGGGAAATATAACATGTCTACCACTCGTCCGTGCAGGAAAGAGGAGTATCCTCCTTCACTCGGGAAGAGTGTTGCCACCTGGGAAAAGCTTTCATTAAAAATCATACCATAAAACATGCTGTCTATGATATTACCTATGGCTCCACAAAAAATCAATGCAAAAGAAAAAACAACCCCTTGGGGGGCTTTTTGTTTAAGTAGATGACGAATATACCAACCGATACCGATCACGGCAACGATGCGAAAGATACTTAATACGGTTTTTCCCCATTTACCTCCTCCTAACTCCATTCCGAAAGCCATTCCGTTATTTTCGACGAAGAGAATTTTGAACCAGTTTCCGAAAACGTTGAACGAGTCACCGAGTTGCATATGTGTTTTAACCCAGATTTTGACAATTTGATCGATGATCAGTAAAACGATAATAAACAGTATTAATTTCTTCTGATTTGTCATTTTTTCAATTTGAATTTGATATTGAAATTGAAAAAATCCAAGTGAAGAAACAATTTTTCTTCACTTTTCATTTTTCAATATGAGTTTTGGATATGCTTAGGAATCTTGTCCCATTTTAGCATCCATACTAAGTGTCGCATGAGGTACCGCACGTAATCTTTCTTTTGAAATCAGCTTTCCTGTTACCCGGCAGATCCCATAAGTTTTATTTTCTATACGTACCAGTGCTGCTTCCAGGTGGGCGATAAATTTGGCTTGTCTTTGAGCTAAACGTCCGGCTTCCTCCTTGGAAAGTACGGAGGCTCCCTCTTCCAGTACCTTAAAGGTTGGAGAAGTATCGGCTATATCATTTCCATCGCTACCAGAGATTACAGCCTTTAAAACGTCGTAATCTTTTTTAGCTTTTTCGAGTTTTTCGAGGATCAATTCTTTGAATTCCTGTAACTCTTCATCTGAATATCTTGTCTTTTCTGACATAGTAATAAAGTTTTTGTCTAAGTTAATAAAAAAATTCCCAGATGGCTCTCCATTGTGGCAAAATATCCACTTTTACTCTATTTGTGAGCGAGAGGTTACATCCGTTGAATTTTTATAAATGTACGAATATCGTCAATTTCGATTTCCTGAGCATCTTCACCGGCAGATTCCGTTAATGTTATGTTTTCTGCCAGCACTTGACTGGAAATATAATCTTTAAAATGCAATACGGCATCGTTGATCTGTTCGTGCTTCCCGATTTGCAGGTCAATTTTATCCGTTACATTGAAATCGCTGTCTTTCCGGAGGTTCTGTATCCGGTTTATCAATTCGCGGGCAATACCCTCTTCCTTCAGCTCTTGTGTCAGATTTATATCCAGGGCAACGGTCAGCCGGCCCTCGTTGGCTACCAGCCAGCCCGGGATGTCTTCTGAAAGGATTTCTACATCTTCCAATGTTAATTCAATGGTCGTTTCTCCTGCTTGTAAGGAAAAAGAGCCCTGTTTTTCGAAATTGTAAATATCACTTTGTGTCATGGTCCCTACTAAAGCAGAAATTTGCTTCATATACTTCCCGTATTTCGGTCCCAAGGTTTTAAAATTCGGTTTGATCTTTTTAATTAAAATACCGGCCGTATCCGTGATGTATTCGATCTCTTTTACATTTACTTCCGAGAGTATGATATTTTTCACGGCATCCAGTTGGGCTGTCATCTCACCATTTAAGATCGGAATCAGTAATTTACTCAGCGGTTGCCTTACCCGGATTTGAACTTTTCTTCGTAAACCCAATACCATGGATGAGATTTGTTGGGCCATCTCCATACGCTCTTCCAGTTGTTTGTCGATCATACTTGAATCTGCGATCGGGAAGGTCGCCAAATGCACGTTCGTTTGATAGCGGCCTGTGGCTTGGTTCAGGTCGGCAAAGAGACGATCCATGTAGAATGGAGCTATCGGAGCCGATAATAAGGCTACCGTTTCGAGACAGGTATAAAGTGTCTGGTAAGCGGAAATCTTATCTTTCGTGTATTCGCCTCCCCAGTAGCGTTTCCGGGATAAGCGAACATACCAGTTGGAAAGGTTTTCAATGACAAAATCCTGTATGGCCCGTCCGGCTCGTGTCGGCTCATATTTCTCGTATGCTTCCGTCACTTCCTGAATTAGCGTGTTTAACAGAGATAAGATCCAACGATCAATTTCAGGGCGTTCGTTAAAATCGATATCCGCTTCCGCATAGGTGAATTTATCAATATTCGCGTATAAGGCAAAAAAGCCGTATGTATTGTATAATGTTCCGAAAAATTTCCGCTTTACTTCGTCTACTCCGGTGATATCGAATTTCAGGTTATCCCATGGTTGAGAGTTGGTGATCATATACCAGCGTAAAGCATCCGACCCTTGCTTTTCAATGGTTTCGAACGGATCTACCGCGTTGCCTAAACGTTTGGACATCTTATTGCCCTTGGCGTCCAGAACCAGCCCGTTTGAAATGATATTCTTAAAGGCCACGGAATCAAATATCATAGTGGCAATGGCATGTAATGTGAAAAACCAACCCCGTGTTTGATCCACCCCTTCGGCGATAAAGTCTGCGGGGAAACGATAACGGTTGTCGATGGCCTCCCGATTTTCAAAAGGATAATGCAACTGGGCGTAAGGCATAGCCCCGGAATCGAACCAGACGTCAATCAGGTCTTTCTCCCGAATCATCCGTTGCCCTGTCGGAGAAACCAGAATGATCTCGTCTACATAGGGACGGTGAAGATCGATTTTATTGTAGTTCGTGTCGGAGTTATCACCGGGAACAAAATCCTTAAACGGATTCTCTTTCATAAAACCGGCTTGGATAGCTCGTTCGATCTCCTCTATTAACTCTTTCACCGAACCGATACATACCTGTTCTGTTCCGTCTTCACTTATCCATATGGGAAGGGGAGTTCCCCAATAACGAGATCTGGACAAATTCCAGTCTACGAGGTTCTCCAACCATTTTCCGAATCTTCCTTCTCCCGTGCTGGTCGGTTTCCAATTGATGGTTTTATTCAGTTCGATCATCCGTTCTTTTACAGCCGTTGTTTTGATAAACCATGAATCCAAGGGATAATAAAGTACCGGTTTATCCGTACGCCAGCAGTGCGGATAGTTATGTTCGTGTTTTTCAACTTTGAATGCTTTGTTTTCCCGTTTAAGCATGATGGAAAGATCGATATCTAACGTGGTATCGTCTTCCGAAAGGTTGGGATCATAGGCATTTTTCACGAAACGTCCGGCGTAATTACCGTATAGTGTAACATCAACATTATTTTTGATAAAACTCGGATCTATCTCGTCAAGTAGGAAAAGTTTCCCTTGCTTGTCTACCATCGGTTGCCTGTTTCCCTCTTTATCGATGAGTAGCATCGGGGAGATACCGGAAACTTTAGCTACCCGGTCGTCATCGGCACCGAAGGTCGGAGCAATATGTACAATTCCCGTACCGTCTTCGGTTGTCACGTAATCCCCGAGGATAACCCGGAAAGCGTCTCCTAACGGCTTCATCCACGGTATTAATTGTTCGTAACGTATTCCTTCCAGTTCCGGCCCTTTAAACTGATTTACAATTTGGTAAGGGATTAATTTATCGCCTTCTTTATACTCTTCCAACGCGATAGACTCCGCTTTTTTATTAAAAAAGCTATCGAACCGCTCTTCGGCCATAATAACCGTGATCGGCAGGAAGGTGTACGGGTTGTACGTTTTTACCTCGATATAGGTAATGTTTGGTCCCACGGCCAATGCCGTGTTTGAAGGTAATGTCCATGGAGTTGTCGTCCAGGCAAGGAAATAGACCTGATCACTATGAGCAAATAATTTTTCTGATTTTGCATTGCGAATTACCTTGAATTGGGCGACACAGGTCGTATCCTTTACGTCGCGATAACAACCCGGTTGATTTAATTCATGCGTACTTAACCCTGTTCCAGCGGCCGGAGAATAGGGCTGGATCGTGTACCCTTTGTAAAGCAATCCTTTTTCATATAATTGCTTCAATAGATACCACAAGGTTTCTATATAACGGTTATCGTAGGTAATATATGGGTCGTGCATGTCTACCCAGTACCCCATCTTCTGGGTCAGGTCTTCCCATTCGCGGGTATATTTCATCACGTCTTCCCGGCAAGCTTTGTTATAATCTGCCACGGAAATCGTTTTGCCGATATTTTCTTTAGTGATACCGAGTTTTTTCTCAACGCCTAATTCGACAGGTAAACCATGGGTATCCCATCCGGCTTTACGCTCCACGTAAAACCCCTGCAATGTTTTGTAACGGCAGATAACATCTTTGAGCGTTCTCGCCATTACATGGTGGATACCGGGCATGCCGTTAGCAGAAGGAGGCCCCTCGTAAAAAACGAAAGAAGGATTCCCTTCACGGGTCTTCAGACTTTCCTCAAATGTTTTGTTCTCTTCCCACTCCTTCAGCACTTCCTGATTGATCCGGGAGAGATCCAAACCTTTATATTCATGGAATTTTTTGTCCATTGTGGTCACTAATTTTTATAGTTATTGTTCGCATCTGAAAAATCAAGTTGCAAATATATCATTTTCTTAGGAAAGAAAAACAGACTTTTCTCTCTTTCTTATATAAAAATGGGATTCGAAGGGATACTATTCTTCTATTTTTGAGCATTTTCGTCAATAGGAGTCACTCCTTCCGGATGAAACTCGAATAATAAAGTAGGCAATTGTTTGTCCGTGTTTTTCCCGAATTGAACGATCGGTTTGAAATATTCCGGGTAGTATTTTGCCGCGAGCGGATAAATGGTGACGTAGCCGTGACGGAACCACCTGTCTATAATCACGTGAGTGATGCCGTCTTTTTTAAAGTTATTAAAAATAACTTCGGGTTTCCCGTATTGGGGGAAAGAAACCGCTTTTCTTCCGGACGAGAACAGGTAGAAGAGTTCCGGTTTGCGACAAGCAATACGAGCATCTTCCGGTAAGTTCTTTTTACACCATTGAATGGCATATACGTATTCGATAAAGGCCTCCGGGGCAATCCGTTCGTTCCAGACTTTAAAAGAAGCCAGTTTCCTTTGTGTTTCCAATGCTTGAGAGTATTTCGGAAACATAAAAAATACGATGAACAGGACGAGCGCACCCGTTGGGATGAGTTCCTTGTATTTGTACTTGAAATTGGGATAGGACGCCAACAGATAGGCTACCAAAGAGACACATCCGTTGAGGAAAAGGAAAATCAACAGGGGGATAATTCCGATCATGTAGCGGTGTCCGGCATACTGTTCCGGCCAAAAAAGTAAGACTGTCATGGTAATGCCCAGGTAGAGGGATAGTAATAACCTGTATTTTTTCAATCGACTTAATCCGAAAATAATCAAGGCAATGACACAAAAGCCCCGGGCCCATGCCGTGGAATTCGTTTTTTGACGGTCATAATCAAATGGCCAGATGGCAGAAGGGATCCATTTCACGGAATAGCTGGTTATGTTATTCTGGATTCTGGTTGCCCAATCGGAGAATGTCGCCATTTGTTCTCCTTTGGGTTTTTTCTTGAAATCATTGAGATAATCGCTGTGTACAACCCCATGACTCCGATTACGCATATCCCATCCGATTTTAGAACAGGAGAAGGATCCGACCAGGATGACGAGAACCAATACGTTACTTACCACGATCCTTTTGTTGGTTGCTGTTAGATCGGGATTCTCGTTTTGTCGTTTTTCCCGGATATAGGTGATGATGCGTTGAATACAACGAATCGAAAAATAGATCATGAATGCCAAAATGATGGAAGCACCCATCGTTCTGACAAAGTAGATATAGTTCAAACATATGATCAGCAGGATAAATAAAAAGATTTGGGATCTGGGTCGATTCCCCCCGAAAAGATTATCGGTATGAAGCAAGCTGAGTAAGTATAGGGCGGCTATCGACAGGCAGGTGAATAACATTTCACTCATAACGATAGTCGAATATCGTAAAAGTTCGGGCTGCATACAGCAAAGCAAGCAACTACCTAAAGCCAGAAGGATGGAGTCGGAGATTTTCCGTATAAACAGAAAGAGGAATAAAATGGCTAAGAAAAAGAGGACTCCGTTAGCCATCTTTAAAGAAACATAAGAGTGAAAAATAGACAACACGGAAGCTGTAAACAGCGGATAACCGGGAGGGAAATGGGTATGTGGACTTTCTTCAAAGCCCATGATGTTGGTATATCCTTTCCCTTCGGCAAGTGCTTTCCCCAAAGCATAGTAATAAACGTTATCTCCGTTTAAGTCCGGTTTGTAATCGAAGATTTTTCCATAGTTAAAAGCAAAAACAACACCTATCAGGCAGATACACAAATAAGTCTGTACTTTTGTATTGATTTTGTTGAGGATGTTTGTCATGGTATTTTTGATTTTAATTATGTAAGACAAATTGTGCTGTGATCCGGCTTCGTTGTTCAACCAGGATAGGTTGTTGACCGATGATTTCTTGTATGCAGTTTTCTGTATAATGTCGGATGGTGATTAATTTTACATCCCGGTTATATAATACCTCGTACTCTTTTTGCAACTCTTTGATAAAGTCTTTAAGGATGGCTTCGTGATTATCAATGCAAAACGAAAAGCTGATAGCCGAATTTTGCATCAGGTTCAGTTTTAATTTGTATTTTGCCAAAATCCCGAAGATTTGACTTAGTTTCTCTTCTGCAATGAAGGAGAAATCTCGCGGGGTAAGAGTCAACAAGAGTTGATTCTCTTTGTTGATGTATATGGGTGGCAGGTTGAGTCGCTCTTCCAACTCCTGAATAACGGTTCCCTCCGTACCCGGAAATAGAAACGATTTCACGTATAGGGGGATCTGTTTATTCTGGATGGGCTTAATGGTCTTGGGATGAATCACTTTTGCTCCGAAGTGAGAAAGTTCGATGGCCTCTTTGTAAGACATCCGATGTATGACTTCTGCTTGTGCATATTCTTTGGGATCTGCATTCATGACGCCTGGAACATCTTTCCAGATCGTGACATCTTCCGCATCCAAAAGATTGGCTAATAAGGCGGCCGTGTAATCGGAGCCTTCTCGTCCCAAGGTTGTCGTTTGATTGATCTTCGTTCCCGCGATGAATCCTTGAGTCACGTATAGAGAGGTATCCAAAAAGGTAAAAGTCTCTTTACAGAACTTTTCCGAAAGTGTTAAGTCGACATTGGCATTCCGGTAATTTTGATCCGATTTCAGGACTTTTCGAATATCGACAAATTGATTTTTTAATCCTGTCATGTGTAAATAATCGGAAACAATCGTGGTGGAGAGAAGTTCTCCGAAACAGATGATCCGATCGTATTCGTAGTCGTAGCATAGGGAGGATTCTTCGGATAGCATGTTCTGAAGAGTGCCGAACCATTTCTCCATGTGACGGTATGCCGGATCATTTATCGGGAATAGTTGATTCACGATCTCTTGATGGTATTTTTTCAGCTCGTTCAAAATAACCGATAGTCGGGGATCTTTATGAAAATAGGCATTACACAAAACTTCCAGGTGATTCGTCGTCTTCCCCATGGCCGATACGACAACAATCAAATTTCCCTTTTGCTCTTGTATAATGGAAGCTAAATTCCGAACGCCTTCCGCATCTTTCACGGACGCACCACCGAATTTGAATATTTTCATTCGTCAAAAAATTAGTTCGAGACAAAAATAATAAAATAGGCAATAAACTGGGTAAACTTTTTAAATTAAAGATTATAACCTATATTTGCAGAAAATTAAAAACACAGAACCATGATAATGCATAAAGTTACAACTTTAAATCAATTTATCGTTGAAAGACAGGCGGAAATACCCGGAGCCACCGGTGAGTTTTCAAGACTTTTGCACCATATAGGAATTGCTGCAAAAAAAGTACACAGAGAAGTAAATAAGGCCGGATTAGTGGATATCCTGGGAAAAGTCGGGAGTATGAATGTGCAGGGAGAGGATCAACAGAAGCTGGATGTATATGCCGATACGACCTTTATGGATGAATTGCGTGCAAGTGGTGAGTGTTGCGGTGTAGCGACGGAAGAGAATCAGGATATCGTTATTTTTGAAGAGGGGTTGTGCCGGGATGCCAAATACATTATCTGTATGGATCCTTTGGACGGTTCTTCCAATATAGATGTGAACGTGTCCGTGGGAACTATTTTCTCTATTTACAAAAGGAAATCCCCGTTGGGAGAACCTCCTATGATTGAAGATTTCTTGCAGCCGGGGACGGAGCAGATTGCAGCCGGTTATGTTATTTATGGATCTTCTACCATGATGGTGTATAGTTCCGGAAACGGTGTGAACGGTTTTACGCTGGATACTTCTATCGGGGAATTTTGTTTGTCTCATCCGAATATGCAAACACCGGAAAGCGGGAAAATCTATTCTATCAATGAAGGAAATTACGTGAATTTTCCTGTCGGAGTGAAGAAATTTATCAAATATTGCCAGGAAAAAGACGATGCGACGAAACGTCCGTATACTTCTCGTTATATTGGCTCTTTGGTGGCTGATTTTCATAGAAATATGCTGAAAGGTGGAATCTTTTTGTATCCGCAGACGAGTTCTCATCCGACCGGGAAATTAAGACTGTTGTATGAATGCAATCCGATCGCTTTTATTGCGGAACAATCGGGAGGAATGGCGATAGACGGTGAAAGAAGAATACTGGAAGTTCAACCGGAAGCCATTCACCAAAGAGTGCCCTTGTATACCGGATCAAAAAACATGGTATTAAAAGCTCGGGAGTTTCTGACATTTTTTAATCATATCTAAAAATTATATAGATTCAAATGGATGATCCTTAGAGAATCATCCATTTGATTTTAAAGATAAATAGCAGTATTTTATGGTAACAAAACAATTAATAGATCCGAAAAGCATTGTTGTAGTAGGTGGTTCGGATGATATTCATAAACCGGGTGGTGCCGTCTTGAGAAATCTACAGGATGGGAACTTCAAAGGAGAACTTTATGTGGTAAACCCTAAAATGGATGAAGTACAGGGGATTAAGTCTTATAAGGACGTGAAAGATCTTCCTGTGGTGGATTGTGCGATTTTAGCTATTGCCGCTAAATATTGTCCTGCAGCCGTAGAGGTGTTGGCAAAACAGAAAAATACCCGGGCCTTTATCATTTTGTCTGCCGGTTTTCATGAAGAGAACGAGGAGGGAGCGAAATTGGAAAGACAAATTGTTGAAACCATCGATTCCGTGGGAGGTGCTTTGATCGGGCCGAATTGTATCGGGGTGTTGACGAATCATTATAGTGGGGTTTTCACGCAACCGATACCTAAATTGGATCCTCAAGGGGTGGATTTGATATCCGGTTCCGGAGCAACGGCTTTGTTTATTATGGATACGGGAATGCAGAAGGGTATTAAATTTAACAGTACTTACTCTGTGGGTAATTCCGCTCAAATGGGTATCGAGGAGATACTGGAGTATATGGATGAATCTTTTGACCCGCGGACCAGTTCTCGGGTAAAATTATTATACGTGGAGAGTATCGATAAACCGGAAAAATTGTTGAAGCATGCTTCTTCGTTGATCCGGAAAGGATGTCGTATTGCTGCTATCAAATCCGGGGGATCTGCAGCCGGAAGTCGTGCCGCCTCTTCTCATACCGGAGCTATGGCCAGTCCTGACGTAGCCGTGGAGGCTTTATTCAAAAAGGCAGGAATCGTACGCTGTAACGGTAGAGATGAGTTGATGACGGTTGCCGGAATATTTATGCATCCGGAGTTGAAAGGAAAAAATATGGCGGTTGTAACGCATGCCGGAGGACCGGCCGTGATGTTGACGGATGCTCTCTCTAACGGGGGAATGGATGTTCCGCACATCGAAGGCGAAAAAGCACGGGAATTGTTAGCAAAATTGTTTCCCGGCTCTTCGGTGGGAAATCCGATTGATTTCCTGGCGACGGGAACCGCCGAGCAATTGGGATATATCCTGGATGCCTGTGATCGCGATTTCGATCAGATCGACGGGATGGCTGTTATCTTCGGAAGTCCGGGGTTATTCCCTGTATTCGATGTCTATGATGTACTGGACGAGAAAATGAAGAGCAGTAAAAAACCGATATTCCCGATATTTCCTTCTTCCAAGATCGTGAAAGACGAAATAGATGCTTTCGTGGCCAAGGGACGGGTCTATTTCCCGGATGAGGTTCTTTTCGGGAATGCGTTATGCAAGATCACGAAGACGCCTGCTCCGCAACCAGAGCATTTCGAGATGCCTGATATGGACGTGAAGAAGATCCGGGAGGTCGTTGATCGGGCTTCCAACGGTTATTTGACTCCTGAAGATATACATCAATTATTGGATGCGGCGGGGGTTGCCCGTGCGAAAGAGGGTGTTTCCGACAAGGAGGAGGAGATTGTGAAAATGGCTAAAGAGATCGGATTCCCCTTAGTCATGAAGGTTGTTGGTCCGGTACATAAATCCGACGTGGGAGGAGTGGTGCTTAACGTGAAAGACGAAGAGACTGTTCGACGTGAATTTAAGCGGATGATGCAGATTAAAGATACTTATGCGATCATGCTTGCCCAGCAACTGCGCGGAACCGAAGTGTTTATCGGTGCCAAACGGGACGATAAGTTCGGTCATATGGTGCTTTGCGGTTTGGGTGGAATCTTTATTGAGGTATTGAAAGATGTGAATGCTGGATTAGCCCCGATCTCGAAGAAGGAAGCACAGACTATGATACAGGGATTGAAATCCTATAAGATTATTCAGGGAGTACGCGGGCAAGAGCCTGTAAATGAAGATAAATTTGCCGAAACGGTCATGCGGATATCTGCATTGGTGAAGGTTGCTCCTGAAATTTTTGAGATGGATTTGAATCCGTTGTTAGGTAATAAAGACGGAGTCGTGGCTGTAGATGCCCGAATCCGGATCGAAAAATAAAATCTCTTATGAAAGCCTGGAAAGATTATACGAAACAGGAAAAGAGAATGATCATTGTATTGGGAGTATTGCTTTTGGCAGTACTCCTAAGTTTTGGTCGTGTTAACCGGGAGTTTAGAAAAGGGGTAAAGTTTTTTTATCCTTCTTTGGAAAAAGTGAGTACCCCCGACTCCGTGGGAGAGAAGAAAGCGGGTGGATCTTTATAACTGAATATAATTTAGAGGGTTTGTCGGGTGTGTGCGAAACCGTTATCGTGTAAAATGAAAAAAAAAGACTTTATTTTCGTAGGGTGCGTGGTTATCTGTTTGCTTCCTTTCTTCGTATCGGAAGACGTGTACTCTTTTTATAAGACATTCAATGCAGAGCATGGTATGATCATGAGTTTTCTAAAGTTTGCGATTCTGTCGACTTTAGGAGAGTGTATCGGTTTGAGAATCAGTGCCGGCGTATACAATCGGAAAGGTTTCGGGATATTGCCTCGAGCTTTTGTATGGGGTATTTTGGGAATGGGCATAAGTATGGCAATGACGATATTTGCCAATGGTGTACCTGCTTTTTTGGCAACGATGGGGATGACCGATGCGATGACTGTTATGGGGGCTTCTCTCTCGTGGCAAAAGGTTTTTGTAGCTTTTTGCATATCCGTGGCAATGAATACTATTTTTGCCCCTGTGTTTATGACCCTACACAAAATAACGGATACCCATATTATAAGTAATGGGGGAACCTTACGCGGATTTTTTACCCCTATTCCCATGGGGGAGATCATGGCCAATTTGAATTGGCGGGTACAGTGGAATTTTGTGTTTAAAAAGACGATACCCTTTTTCTGGTACCCTGCTCATACCATAACTTTTTTGCTTCCGGGAGATACGCGTGTACTTTTTGCCGCCTTGCTGGGGGTTGCCTTAGGGGTACTGTTAGCCATTGCGACACATAAAAAGTAAAGCCCTGTTAAACCTTTCATATTTTCCTTCGTATAGTTTAAGGAACAAAGCATTTTACTTAAACAAAAAGATATGAAAGAAAAAGATACAGGGAAAAGCAGCAAGCAGAAAAACACTCAAAAAGAGAGTGAGAATGAAGCTTTACGTTTAACGGCGGATTTGGAAGGCAATTATCTGTTGGAAGAACGGGTTTCCGATTTGAAATGGTTAGGGATCTTTTATGCTCCGACGGGAGGAAGTGTACATCGTGTAGCTAAAATCTTAAAACGAAAAATAGGAGCTAAGCGGGTAGATATGTTTTATATTTCGGAAATTCCTGCGACGAAGCTATTGGATTACAAGAATATAATCATAGTGTGTTCTTCTTTGGGACGCAGTACCTGGGAACGGGAACAACGGGATCAATGGGCCAAGTTTTTTCCGGCCATGCGGAAGCTTTCTTTACGTGACCGCCGGGTGGCGTTGGTCGGTTTGGGAGATCACGTGACCTATCCTGCCAATTTTGTGGATGGCATGGGGTATATTGCGGAATTGGTTACGCAGTTGGGTGCCGAATTAGTCGGAAAAACTTCAACGGACGGATATGTTTTCAGTAGTTCGGCGGCCATTGTGGATAATCTTTTTGTCGGTTTGCCCTTGGATGAAGATTACGAACCCGAAAAGACAGAACCCCGCCTGGATAAATGGCTCTCCTTGGTATTGCCTGAGTTTGAAGATATTTGATATATAAAAGAGATTGCCTATCGTCGGCAGTCTCTTTTTGCATAGTCAAGTGTCTGTGGTGATTAATTTATCTTATTTTATCAGGAATTTTTGAGATAAAAGAGAGACGGGGTAAATGCCGGTAGGCGTGACAAATACTATAAAAGGATGGAATTCATGAAACCCTGTCGCTTTTTTTATTCGTTTGGTTTTCAGATTCAGATTAATTGACTATATTTGCGGCGCTTATCGAGAATAGGCAGTAATTCAATCATTTAAATTTAACTAAATGGCAACTAAAATTAGATTAGCAAGACACGGTCGTAAAGGTAGACCATTCTATCATGTAGTGATAGCAGACAGTAGAGCTCCGCGTGACGGAAGATACATCGAGAGAATCGGTTCCTATAATCCGATGACCAATCCCGCTACGATCGATTTGAACTTCGAGAGAGCGTTGTATTGGATGAATGTAGGTGCTCAACCGACGGATACGGTGAGAAGTATTCTTTCTTATGAGGGAGTTTTATTGAAAAAACACTTGTTGGAAGGTGTGAAAAAAGGTGCTTTCGATGAGGCTGCTGCCGAAGCAAAATTCGAAGCTTGGAAAAAAGAGAAAGTAGCTAAGATCCAATCCAAGATCAATCGTTTGGCCAACGAGTCAGAGAGTGCTTACAAGGCACGTATCGAAGCTGAGGCTAAAGTAAACGAAGCCCGGGCAGAATTGGTCGCTAAAAAGCAAGCTGAAATTGCAGCTGCTAAAGCAGAGGCTGAGGCTGCTGCCAGAGCAGAGGTAGAAACGGCTGCAACTGAGGCTGCAGAAGCCGCAGAGGCTCCGGCGGAGACGGAAACTCCAGTCGCAGAATAAGGTTTACGATGATCAAAAAGGAAGATTGTATAAAGATTGGAGAGGTTGGCAAAGCGCATAATTTGCAAGGAGCTGTTGTTGTTTATTCTGATAACGATCTTCTCGAACAATACAGGGAAGAACCGGTGTTTATTCTTTTGGAAGGAGCACCGGTTCCCTTTTTTATAGCCAAAGACGGATTGATGACGAGAAATCATTCGTCGTATATCGTTAAGTTTGATTATGTCGATTCAAAGGCTCAGGCGGACCGGTTAGCCGGGAGAGATCTTTTGATGGACAAAGATTTAGTGGGGGAGGAAGAGGAGGATTTACCCTTTGAGCTTTCCGAATTAATAGGATTTTCCGTTCTGGATATTCTTACTCAAGAATCTGGTGAGGTGGTCGATGTGGCCAATTATTCCGGAAATATGCTCTTGTCTGTCCGAATATTTTCGAAAGAGATTTTACTTCCACTTTCCGAAAGATACGTGAAAGAAATTTTAGAAAACGAACAACTTCTTCGAGTGGAAATACCGGAAGAGATTAAAGAATTATACTGATTCTTTTAAGCGATTGCTCCATTTCGTGTATCATTTGTCAAATATTGGACTCTAATGTCTGCATGATGTGTTTATTGTAAAATTATCTGTAGTTTATAATGAATTTATATTTTTGAATTTTTTTCTGTATCTTATGAAATTATAAGTATTTAATATATAGTATATTATGTGCTTAATTCGGAAAACTTTTTATTAGTGTTAGTAAAAATATTTTTCCAAGAAGTTTTTTTTATTTAGTTTTGTTTGGTCAGAAGTGAAAATAAAAAAAGACTTATTATATAAAATGGAAAAAACTACTACTCTAATTAAAAAGCAAAAAGAAGTCGTGGAACAAAAAAAGGTTTATACGCAGGAAGAAGCTTATTCGAGCTCTCTTGAATATTTTAAGGGAGATGAATTGGCGGCAAGGGTCTGGGTTAGCAAATATGCTTTAAAGGACTCTTATGGGAATATTTTTGAGTTGAATCCGAACGATATGCATCGTCGGTTGGCATCGGAGATAGCCCGTATAGAAAGAAGGTATTCGAATCCGTTAAGCGAGGAGGAGATTTTTGAGGTATTGAGAGATTTCAAGTACATTGTACCTCAAGGCGGACCGATGACAGGTATTGGTAATGAGTTTCAGATTGCCTCTTTATCCAATTGTTTCGTTATCGGAAATGAAGGTCCTTCCGATTCTTATGGAGGAGTCATGAAGATTGACCAAGAGCAGGTACAGTTGATGAAACGAAGAGGGGGAGTGGGACACGATTTGTCTCATATTCGCCCGAAGGGATCGCCGGTTAAAAATTCGGCTTTAACTTCAACCGGAATAGTACCTTTTATGGAGCGTTACTCCAATTCGACCCGGGAAGTGGCACAAGATGGCCGTCGGGGTGCCCTGATGTTGAGTGTATCCATTAATCATCCGGATTCGGAAAGCTTTATAGATGCTAAAATGACGGAAGGTAAAGTAACCGGAGCCAATATCTCTGTGAAGATTGACGATGAATTTATGCAGGCTGTCGTGGATGAACGCGAATATGTTCAAAAATATCCGGTTTATTCCGAAAACCCGAAAAATATAAAACAGATTAGTGCTGTAAAATTATGGAATAAGATTGTTTATAATGCCTGGAAGTCGGCCGAGCCGGGTATTTTATTCTGGGATACGATCATTCGGGAAAGTGTACCTGATTGTTACGCTGATCTGGGTTATCGTACCGTTTCCACGAATCCTTGTGGTGAGATACCATTGTGCCCTTATGACTCCTGTCGGTTGTTGGCGATCAATCTTTATTCGTACGTGAAAGATCCTTTTACTCCGAATGCTTCATTTGACTATGAGCTGTTTGATAAACACGTGGGAATCGCTCAGCGTATAATGGATGATATCATCGACCTGGAATTGGAGAAAATCGATGCCATTCTGGATAAAATTGATGGAGACCCGGAGGAGGAAGAGGTGAAAGGGGTTGAAGTTCGGTTATGGCATAAGATTAAACAGAAAGCGAAAGAGGGAAGACGTACCGGTGTGGGAATTACGGCGGAAGGAGATATGCTGGCCGCTTTAGGATTACGTTACGGAAGTGATGAGGCTATCGATTTTTCCGTGGACGTACATAAAAGATTAGCGATCGCCGCCTACGGCTCTTCTGTTGATATGGCTCGGGAGAGAGGTGCTTTTAAGATTTTTGATGCCGAAAGGGAGAAAAATAATCCGTTTATTTTGCGTTTAAAGGAGGCTGCTCCCGAGATGTATGAAGAGATGCTTAAATACGGTCGCCGGAATATTGCCTGTCTGACGATTGCTCCCACTGGAACGACCAGTTTGATGACACAAACCACTTCCGGAATCGAGCCGGTCTTTTTGCCGGTATATAAACGGAGAAGAAAGGTAAATCCGAATGATAAAGATGTACACGTCGATTTCACGGATGAAACGGGAGATTGTTTCGAGGAGTTCATCGTGTTCCACCATAAGTTTATGGTTTGGATGGAGAAGAACGGTTATGATATTCATAAACATTATACCAACGAGGAAATTGATGCCATGGTGGCCGAATCTCCTTATTATAAAGCGACTTCCAATGATATTGATTGGGTTGCTAAAGTCCGGATGCAGGGACGTGTCCAAAAGTGGGTGGATCATTCTATTAGCGTAACCGTAAATTTGCCGGCCGACGTGACAGAAGAGTTGGTCGGACAACTCTATATCGAGGCATGGAAGAGCGGATGCAAGGGATGTACGGTTTACCGGGACGGTTCCCGTTCTGGAGTGTTGGTCGCTAATAAAGAGAAAAAACAGGAGACGGGAAGTATGCCTTCGAAGCGTCCGAAAGAGTTGGATGCAGAAATTGTACGTTTCCAGAATAATAAAGAAAAATGGATTGCCTTTATCGGATTGTACGAGGGACAACCCTATGAAATCTTTACGGGTATTGCCGACGACGAAGAGGGAATCATGTTACCGAAGGCTGTGACGGATGGAAAGATCGTGAAGAATGTAGACGAGGACGGGAATAGCCGTTACGACTTCCAGTTCTCAAACAAACGGGGATTCAAAACGACCGTGGAGGGATTATCTTATAAATTCAATAAAGAGTATTGGAATTACGCCAAACTGATCTCCGGTGTATTGCGTTACGGAATGCCTATTTCTCAGATAGTGGAACTGGTAGCGGCAATGGAATTCGATAATGAGAATATCAATACTTGGAAAAACGGAGTGGAACGTGCCTTAAGGAAATTTATTCCGGACGGAACGGAGGCCACGGGATCTGTTTGTGAAAATTGCGGTTCAAAATCTGTTGTTTATCAAGAGGGGTGTTTAATCTGTAAGGTTTGCGGATCCTCTAAATGCGGTTGATGCTGTTATTTTTGACATAAAAGTGGAAGAAGCTGTTCGATAAATGAATCCGGACAGCTTCTTTACTATTTTTTGTATTACTTTTGTGACAAGGATTTTAAGTAATTAAAGGTTGATCATGAAGGTTCATTATGGTGTTGAAAATATAGAAATAAATCGTCCGGTTGTCACAATCGGTAGTTTTGACGGGGTACATTTGGGACATTTGAGTGTGATCGAGCATTTGAAAGAAAAAGCCCGGCAAATGGGAGGAGAGTCTGTAATCATAAGTTTTGAGCCTCATCCGCGGGAAGTACTCTATCCCATGGAAAAGAAACCGGGAATATTGACGACTTTATCGGAAAAGATCTCTATTTTGGAACGTTGTGGCATCGACCATTTGATTATCCTTGCATTTACCCGAGAGTTATCCGAATTGTCTTACGCGGAGTTCGTAAAACAGATTTTGATAGATAGGATCGGTATAAAAGCTCTGGTCGTGGGATACGATCATCGATTCGGAAAAGACCGGACCGGAAATTTTGAAAACTTGCAGCACTTATCTCAAAAATATCATTTTTTACTGGAACAGGAAAAGGTGTTTGTAACGGAGCACGTGAACGTGAGTTCCACCAAGATTCGTAATGCTTTGGCCATTGGAGACATCAGACAGGTGAATCTATTTTTAGGTTATCCTTATTCCGTTACGGGAGAGGTGATTGAAGGACATCGGTTGGGGAGAAAGTTGGGATTTCCCACGGCTAATTTGCAAGTAGACAATGAGCGAAAGTTATTACCGGCGAATGGAGTATATGTCGTGCGGGTAAAAGTCGGCGAAGAGGTCTACTCGGGGATGTTAAACATAGGGATTCGTCCTACCGTGAGTAATGACGGAAAAACTTCTCTTGAGGTTCATTTGTTTGATTTTGCACGGGATATATACCGGCAAACATTAACGGTAGATTTTGTTGCCCGACTTCGCGGGGAGCAGAAATTTGACGGAGTGGATGAATTGAAGGAACAATTGGAAAGAGATAGAGAGGAGGCCGTTCGTTTATTAAAAGAGGGCCATTCCCGATAAAACATTTGTTCTCCAGGAATGGCCTATTGATAAAAATAGCGATATCTTACTTTTTTAGAACCTATACTGTATCATGGTATTGATACGGTTGGCATTGCCATAGTCTTTGTTAAAATCGTTACGACGTCCGTACACGTATTCAATACCGCAACTTCCGTATTCGGAAAAATCCCAGAATAGATTAGCGGCAGCATATTGAGCGTATTTATAAGATGTACTTGGCATTCCGTATTGGTCCAATACCCTGGCGTAACTATACATGATGTTTGAAGAGAGTTTTTCGTTCCATTGATGGGCAAAACCGGCAAAACCTCCCCAGGCGTTAAATGCTTTTAAACGGGAATCGTCTGTTTCACTCGGAACCAGGTCTAAGCCTATACCGGAGAGATCCTGAATGTAGTTGGAAATACCCTTTCCGTAAACACCTTGAAAGTTGAACGAGGTATTTTTTGCAAATTGCCAAATACCGCTTAATGCGACACCCCAGCCGGTTACTATTTTGTCTTTATCTTTTGCCGTATTTTTATAGTACATGTTTCTTAGGATACCTCCTGCTTGTAAATGACTACCGTCTTTGAACGCATATCTTACGGTTAAGGGAATATCCGGAATTCGTTGATGAATATACTCTGTGAATTTGGCATCCGTGTAGGAGGGTTCCACGTATTCTATGGCTAAAGAAGCTTGCAAGTTTTTCGTGAAGTCATAGGTATAGCGGATTTGAGGTTGACGTAATGCAATTTCACTCGAGGGACCTTCTTCGTCTATCGTTGCAGGACCTGCGGAGATATCACAGAAAGTACTCCAGGTTTTACCGATCGTAAATCCTTTGAATTTAATAAAGGCTTGTCTTAAAATAGGCGTATTATTTTCCCCTTCGAATTCCATCTCCATATAAGTTACTAAACGACCGACCTCCGTGTCTCCGACTAATTTGAAGAATAGACGGGATTGACCTATTGTAATGCCATAACGTCCGCCTGCTTGCTGTCCCTTGAGAGCGATGGAATTCGTTGTGAAATAGTTATCATTGGGAACACCGTTAAAATCGTATAATCCTTGTACTTGGACAAAGCCGCCGACACCGAAAACAAAATTTTTGTTTTTATTGAAAAAAACAAATCGCGGCGAGGCCGGATCATTGAAAGAGAGGGGAAAAGCTTCTTTCATCATTTTGTAAAAATTGTCCGCATCATTCTTGGCTGATACGGAGGTTACGTTGACCTGTGCGCGAGTCTCGGAATAACAACCGCATATTACGGCGATCAACAATAGAAAAGTCCATTTTCTCATAGCATTACAATTATTAGGTTATTATAAATTTCTAATAGAATATTATAGAGCTATATACGACATGAGAAATTGAAAGTTGAGAGAGGGAAGTTAAAAGAAACGAAGCCTGTAATATAAAAAGATAAAAGGATTCAATTTGTTTGTATTTTATAAAAAGGACGTTTATAAAACTGGTTGAAAAATGGTGATCAAAAAAAATCGCTGTCCCCAAAAACAGCGATTTTCAGTATATGTTTCTATAAGTTTACAGAATAACTTGATTTAGTAATTGCTTTACATCTGTTTTGGCTTTCAGTATATCGAAGAGACGGTCGATGGCAACTCGTTCCTGTTCCATGGAATCCCGGTAACGAATCGTAACGGCGTTGTCTTCCAGTGTCTGGTGGTCGATGGTAATACAGAACGGAGTACCGATAGCGTCTTGACGACGGTAACGTTTTCCGATGGAATCTTTTTCATCGTACTGGCACCTGAAGTCTAAGCGTAATAGTTTCATGATCTCTTCTGCTTTTTCCGGTAGACCGTCTTTCTTCACTAACGGCATGACTGCCAATTTTATCGGAGCTAAGGCTGCCGGTAGTTTAAGGACAACTCTGGAATCTTTCGAACCGTCTTCTTTGCTGATCTCCTCTTCGTGATAAGCTGCCGAAAGAATTTGTAAAAACATCCGGTCTACACCGATAGAGGTTTCAATCACGTAAGGAACGTAGGATTCATTTAATTCGGGATCGAAATATTGTATTTTTTTACCTGAAAACTCTTGGTGGCGTTTTAAATCGAAATCGGTACGGGAATGAATTCCTTCCACCTCTTTAAAACCGAAGGGGAAACGGTATTCGATATCCGTAGCCGCATTTGCATAATGGGCTAATTTTTCGTGGTCGTGAAAACGATAATTTTCTGTACCGAAGCCTAACGATTGATGCCAGCTCATACGGGTTGTTTTCCATTTTTTGAACCACTCTAATTCAGAGCCCGGACGTACAAAGAATTGCATTTCCATTTGTTCGAATTCCCGCATACGGAAAATAAATTGCCGTGCCACGATTTCATTCCGGAAAGCTTTACCGATCTGGGCGATACCGAAAGGTATTTTCATTCTTCCGGTTTTTTGTACATTCAAAAAGTTTACGAATATTCCTTGAGCTGTTTCCGGACGAAGATAGATCTTACTTGCTCCTTCCGCTGTTGATCCCATTTCGGTAGAAAACATCAGATTGAATTGACGGACTTCTGTCCAGTTACAAGTTCCGGAAATAGGACATACGATTTTATTGTCGATAATAATTTGTCGTAACTCCGTCAGATCGTTGTCGTTTAGTGCTTTGGACATTCTTGCTGTCAGTTCCTCTTTTTTCCGGAGGGTTTCCACTACTTGTGGGTTGGTTTGCCTGAAAAGATTTTCATCGAAACTTTCCCCGAATCTTTTTTTGGCTTTGGCAACGTCCTTTTCGATTTTATCCTCGTACTTGGCAATGTGCTCTTCGATTAATACGTCCGCACGATATCTCTTTTTGGAATCTTTATTATCGATGAGAGGATCGTTAAAGGCATCTACGTGTCCGGAAGCTTTCCATATGGTCGGATGCATAAAAATGGCAGAGTCCAAACCTACTACATTCTCATGTAGTAGAACCATAGAGTCCCACCAGTATTTTTTTATGTTATTTTTTAATTCCACCCCGTATTGCCCGTAGTCGTATACGGCTCCTAACCCGTCATATATTTCGGAAGATGGAAACACATACCCGTATTCTTTACAATGTGCTACCAATTTTTTAAATACATCTTCTTGTGCCATTTTATTTAAGAATTATGATTTATAGATCATTAAAAATACGAATCAATTGTCGACGCCGATCTCTTTTATTGCTTCCGTGACGTTGATAGCATAATCCCCGATTTTTTCACATTCGAAGAAAATATCACTATAAATAATACCGGTGGCATAATCATATTTTTTCTCTTCGATTGCCGTGAGGTGTTCCTGTTGTAGAATCGTCCGGTAATCATTGATTGTTTGCTCTACCTCATAAGCTTTTTTAGCCTTCACTTCTTTATACTCTATGGCCAGATTGGCACACATAACAATCAAAGCCTCGTCCACAATATCGAGCATGTGTTGTAACTTCTCGTCTATGAAATCCGGAAAGACGATATTTTGATTGTTTCTTCTACCAATGGCTTTGGCTATATTTAAGGAAGAATCGGCAATGCTTTCTATTTCGGAAACGATACGGAACATGGCCCGGACACGCTGAGAGTTTTCGGTTGAAAGTTTGGATTCCGAGACCTTGGTCAAGTAATCGGCAATCTCGACTTCCACCAAATCACTTTCATCTTCTAACTTATCGATTTTATTGAATTTTTTCTCGAAATCTTTCGTAGGGGTATGTAAACATTCCACGACGAGTCGGTACATATCCAAGGTGTTATTTCCATAATGCGCAATCTCCTGTTTCGCTTGGAAGAGGGAAGCGTCCGGAGTAGAGAGTAATCCGATTTTAATGTGTTTTAAAGTAAAAGCGTCGTCGGCCGTCTCTTTCGATTTGATAATGCGGGTAACCAATCGGGCGATCACTTTTGTGAAGCCGATAAGAATGACGACGTTAGCTACATTGAAACAGGTGTGAAACAGAGAGAGGGCAACCGGTACGGAACCGATATTGGTAAAAGGATCGCCAATCCCGAGGTGCTCACTAAGTCCCGCAACCCATCTTAAGAAAAAAGGAAAGATGGAAAGGACCCAGATGACTCCGAATACGTTAAATAAAAAATGGGCGAAGGCTGCTCTTTTGGCTGTTGTGTTTGCTATCATGGCAGCCAGGTTGGCTGTAATAGTCGTTCCGATGTTTTCTCCTAATACCATGGAGGCGGCAATATCAAAGCCGATCCAGCCGTTGGCGCACATTACCAGGGTTAAGGCCATGGTCGCCGAAGAGGATTGGATAAGGATGGTTAAAGCCGTTCCGATCAACATGAATAGAATGTAGGAACCGTATCCTAAGTCCGTGTAATTGTGTAAAAAGTTGAGGATCTCCGGATTTTCATGGATATTGGGCATCGATTTTTGCAAGAAATCCAATCCGATGAATAGTAAACCGAATCCGATAATTAATTCTCCCCAGCTCTTGCGAATCCGTTTTGCTGAAAAAAGTAAAGGTAGACTAAGTCCGATTAAAGGGAGTGAGAGGCTGACCATACTGACCTTAAAACCGAGAATGGAGATTAACCAGGCTGTAAAAGTAGTTCCGACATTGGCTCCCATGATAACTCCAATGGAGCCGACTAAGTTTAATAGTCCCGCGTTCACGAAACTGACAACCATAACGGTGGTTGCGGAGGAGCTTTGAATGATTGTTGTAATTAATAGTCCGGTGATGACACCTTTTACCCGGTTGGAGGTCATGGCCGCCAATATGTGCCTCATCTTGTCACCCGCAACCTTCTGTAAGGCTTCACTCATCATCTTCATTCCGAAGAGGAACACTCCCAGCGATCCGATTAACTGGAGAAAATCAAGAATTGAATAATTCATAAATATACTTTTCCTAACAAAATTAAAATTTGCGACGGTAAAGGTATATAAAGTAAATAAAAAAAGCCCCTATTGCTACCCCTTTTTTGTTTTTTACCGATTAAATCCTGTGAAAATATATTAATGATACTGTCGTGTCGTAGGAAAGATAATAAAAAACCGCTCGATTTTTCGAGCGGTTTTTTTATGGTCAATAAGAATGTTTTTACATCATCCCGGGCATTCCTCCGCCCATGGGGGGCATTGCCGGTGCTTCTTCTTTCTTTTCTTCGACTAATACGCATTCAGTCGTTAAGAACATTCCGGCGATAGAAGCGGCATTTTCCAAAGCGACACGGGCAACTTTCTTCGGATCGATCACTCCGGCCTCCAGTAAGTTCTGGTATTCGTCGGTACGTGCGTTGTATCCGAAATCTTTTTTGCCTTCTTTTACGCGATTAACAACAACGGCTCCTTCTACTCCCGCGTTGTGGGCAATTTGGCGAAGCGGTTCTTCGATCGCACGTTTGATGATTTCGATACCCGTAGTTTCGTCTTCATTTTCACCTTTTAAACCGTTCAGGGTTTCAATGGCCCGGATATAGGCAACGCCACCGCCCGGAACAATTCCTTCTTCAATGGCCGCACGAGTTGCGCTTAATGCGTCGTCTACACGGTCTTTTTTCTCTTTCATTTCGATTTCAGAAGCGGCTCCGACATAAAGAACGGCAACCCCACCGGCTAATTTGGCTAATCTTTCTTGTAATTTTTCTTTATCGTAATCGGAAGTCGAGTTCTCAATCATCTTCTTGATTTGATTTACTCGTTCGACAATAGCTTCTTTTTTGCCGGCTCCGTTTACGATGGTTGTATTCTCTTTGTCGATGGTCACTTTTTCAGCTCTCCCCAACATATCGATGGTTGTGCTTTCCAGTTTCAATCCTTTTTCTTCGGAGATAACGACTCCACCGGTTAGGATGGCTAAGTCTTCCAACATCTCTTTTCTGCGGTCTCCGAAGCCGGGGGCTTTAACAGCGGCAATCTTCAATGAACCTCTCAGACGATTCACCACTAATGTTGCCAAAGCTTCGCTTTCCACGTCTTCAGCTACAATCAATAAAGCACGGCCTGATTGAGCTACCGGCTCCAGAACCGGAAGTAACTCTTTCATGGTAGAAACTTTTTTATCGTATAGTAAGATGTAAGGATTGTCAAATTCTACTTGCATCTTTTCCGTGTCGGTTACAAAATAGGGAGAGATATATCCCCGGTCGAATTGCATACCTTCTACTACTTTTACTTCGGTTTCAATTCCTTTTGCTTCTTCCACGGTAATAACTCCCTCTTTGGTTACTTTCTTCATGGCTTCAGCGATCAGGGAACCGATCGTGTCGTCTCCATTGGCGGAGATACGGGCTACCTGACGAATTTTTTCGTAATTTTCTCCTACCTCCTCTTTTTGTGCTTCCAGGCTCTTAACTACGGCTACGACTGCTTTGTCGATACCTCTCTTCAAATCCATCGGATTGGCTCCGGCTGTAACGTTCTTTAAACCTACGTTAATGATGGATTGGGCTAAAATAGTTGCGGTCGTGGTTCCGTCTCCGGCATCATCTCCCGTTTTGGAAGCAACCTCTTTTACCATTTGGGCTCCCAAGTTTGCATAGGGATCGGATAATTCAATTTCTTTTGCCACGGAAACTCCGTCTTTCGTAATGTGAGGGGCTCCGAATTTTCTCTCGATCACAACATTGCGACCTTTCGGACCAAGGGTTACTTTTACTGCATCAGCCAACTCGTCAACGCCCTTTTTCAGTAAGTCGCGGGCTTCCATATTGAATTTTATCTCTTTTGCCATAACGATTTTAATTTAAATTTTGATTTAAGATTTACGATTTGAGATTAGAGGACAACCAAAACGTCCGTTTGATTCATTACTAAATATTTCTTATCATCAATGTGGAGTTCTGTTCCGGCGTATTTCCCGAATAAAACGGTATCGCCAACTTTAATCTCCATTGGTTCATCGTGTTTTCCATTACCTGTTGCGATGACAACTCCTTTTTGTGGTTTCTCTTGTGCTGAATCCGGAATGATAATCCCAGATGCTGTCTTTGTTTCTGCCTCTACCGGCTCTACGATGATTTTGCTAAGAACAGTCTTTAGTGCCATAATTCTTACCGTTTAAAAGTTTATATTAATTATTTCGATTCGTTTTTTAATCACGACAAAAAACTTGCATTTTCCGTGCCAAACAAAAAAATGTCAGTATGACTGACATACTGACATTATTAGTTTACGAGTTTTGTCGTTATATTGTTTCTTATTTTTCTTCCGGAGTAGAAGTTTTATTTTCTTCAGACGGATTTGCCGTACTATTGTCTGTATTTCCCGTTGAGAAGTCAGGCATTGACTGTTGTATCGGAGCGGCCATATTACCGATTTTTTCCTGAATGGCAGATTTACCTCCTTGTTCTTCTCTGGGAATGAGCATTGAAGCTGCAACACATAGAACCAACATGGCTCCTGCTAATGTCCATGTCGCTTTCTCCAGAAAATCTGTTGTTTTTCTTACACCCATAATTTGGTTTGAGGAAGCAAAAGTGGAAGATAACCCACCTCCTTTTGAATTTTGCACCAAAACAATCAATATAAGTAAAGCGCAAACAATAAAGATCAAAACAGAAATAGCTATGTACATGATAAATTCGTATTATTATTTATTATCTCTTTAATTTTTTCAATTTGGTTTGCAAAGTAAATACTTTTTTCCGGATATTTCAAACTTAATTTTAGATAAGTTGCGATAGCCTTGTCATATAGTTTTTGTTTCACGTATATTTTAGCTAATGTTTCCGAAAAGAAACTTTCGTTTTCTTCTATGGCGATATCGGAGTCTGTACTCGGATCTTCTGGTTCTTTCCGGATAAGCTTGCTTTCCTGGTCGGACTCTTCTATGAGAGTATCCTGACTCGTGTTTTTGTTTTTTGAGGGTTTTCTTAAGACATGTGCGATCTCGCTTATCGGCAAAATTTCTTCGTCGGGAAATTCGTTTTCGATTCGATAAGGTATCAATAACGGCGTTACAGGAGATGAGGGGACTTTTTTCAGGTCGCTTTCCTCCGTGTCTTTAATGAATTCAATGGCAACCTGGTTTCCCTCGTCAGATTCTGAAAAGGTAAATGTCGTTTTTTCCTCTAAGGGGATCATATCGTGCAGGTACCGGTAATATTGTTTGTGATCGGGAATGTGGATGGTGCTTTGCTTTAATTTTTCAGTATAGGATATATGTCCTGAAACATGTAGTAGTTTCAGGTATACCATTCGGGGAACGGCGAAGTAGGGGAATTTTTCTATTAAGCTTTCCAATGCTTTTAATTTTTCTCCTTCCGCCTCATGCGAATGAATTAATCCGATTAGTTCGTTTAAATTCACCGATCTGTTAAATGTTACCAGTTGACAAATGCCTTATTGTATACGTCTTCGATAATTTCATCAACGATTTTTTTGATTAAATCGGCCTCGATGGCATCGTAATCCTCATCTATACCGTAATTTTGATAATGAGAAAACCGGGAATCGAAGTTTGATTTGCCTGTTTCGTCCTTCGTGTTGGTAAATTTTACCCTGATTTCAATGGTTAGTCGGTTGGATGCCGCTACTTCATTATTCTGTATCTCCATCGGGCGTTGGGAAAACCCGACAATTTGTCCTTCGAAACGTACATCTCCGTCATTGTTGGTAACTTCCGTCAGGTTCGTCCTGGAACGGAGGTAGCTTTTCAATGCTTCTGTGAAATTTGATCCCAAATCCGGAGCGAATGCGGTTTTGTTCGAAAAATAGTCGACGGAAAATGTTTTCACATCGGGAGATATCTGTGCTCCGGTAAAAGAGTAGCTTACGCTTGCTAACTTACAACCACTAAATCCGATAGCCAATAGTAATATGGGTATAATTTTTTTTATCATAAGTAATTTATAAAACCAAGTGAACAAAAGTAATAAACTTTTCCAAGAATCAATTTTCGATATTGTATTCTTTCAATTTTCGATATAAGGTTCTTTCCGAAATTCCGAGGTCTTGCGCTGCTAATTTTCGTTTCCCGTGGTTTTTTTCCAGCGCTTTTATGATCATCTCTTTCTCTTTTTCTTCCAGGGAAAGGGATTCTTCAATAACGGCCTCGGTATCTTCGATGTGTTCTTCCTCTTTGGTGAAAACTTTTGTAACAGGCGGTTTCCCGAATTCTGTCGGAGAGGTTTCGTATAGATTCCGGAGAACAATAGAGGTCGAAGGTTTGATATCCGTTTTTTCTATCTGTTCTTTTTGCATGATCTCGTACACGAGTTGTTTTAAGTCATTCATGTCTTTTTTCATGTCGAAAAGAATTTTATACAGGATCTCTCTTTCATTGGCAAAACTCTGATCGTTTTCGGGGATATTGGTCAGAGTCGGGAGATTGTTACCTTGTCGCGGGAGATACTCTTTCAGTGTTTGAGCATCGACGATTCGTTCCTGCTCCAGAATAGAGATTTGTTCGGTAATGTTTTTTAATTGCCTGACATTACCCGGCCAGGAATAATTTTCCAACACGAGAGCAGCATCTTCCGAAAGTTTAATCGCTGGCATGCGGTACTTTTCGGCAAAATCTGCCGCAAATTTACGGAAAAGCAAGACAATATCTTCTTTGCGTTCCCGAAGCGGAGGGATTTGAATGGGGATGGTGCTGATCCGATAATAAAGATCTTCTCTGAATTTACCGTTTTTTACCGCCGTAGGAAGATCCACATTGGTTGCCGCAATAACCCTTACATCGGTTTTTTGCACTTTCGAAGAACCGACGCGAATGAATTCTCCGGCTTCAAGTACGCGTAATAATTTAGCTTGAGTGGATAAAGGTAATTCTCCTACCTCATCCAGGAAAATAGTACCTCCGTTACTTACTTCGAAATATCCTTTCCGGTCTGACAATGCTCCCGTGAATGAACCTTTCTCGTGTCCGAATAGTTCGGAATCGATGGTTCCCTCCGGAATGGCACCGCAGTTTACAGCAATGTATTGGGCATGTTTACGACTACTGTAACTGTGAATAATTCTCGGGAAGATCTCTTTTCCCACGCCACTTTCTCCTGTAATCATGACGGTGAAGTCCGTGGGTGCAACTTGTACTGCTTTTTCTATCGCTCTGTTTAATTTTAAATCATTACCGATAATTTCGAATCGTTGCTTGATGGCTCTTATATCTTCCATTTTCCAATTTCTATTTTTGAATTATGCCTACCTGCAAAAATAGCAGATTTTACTGACATAATTACATCGTAAAAAATAGTTTTTATTATGTTTTCTGTTTAATAGATAACTTTGAGAAATGACTTACGTAAAAGTAAAGGTTTAAAGTTAGTGACGTGGATAGAATATTTTACTAATTTAGTTTTTCTTTGGAGTTAAATTTATATATTCGTGACAAATTAAAAGCACAGAAACATGAGAAACACATTAATGATTGCGACACTCTTAGCCTTTGTTTTGGCCGGATGTCAACCTAAAATTCAAAATCTGAACGTAAAACAGGATCACTTGTCTCATACGACAGGAGATTGGAGTATTGAAGTAAAACATTCGGTTTTCTCTTCTTCGAATCCGGCTGCAAACAAGAGCTGTGAGGTGTTAAACGGAGAAATCCAGAAATGTTTAAATGAATTGGTCGATAGTTTGAAAGCAGATGCGACCGAATTTTTTAAAACCTATGCTACGGATACGACAGATCGCCCGATATGGACTTATGAGTTAGTTGCCGGTGATAGTGTATTTATGGCGACAGACGAATACGTGAGTGTTCTTTTAACGGTTTACACTTTTACGGGGGGAGCGCACGGAATGACCAGTTTTTATGCTTTCAATTATGATGTGAAAAACCAAAAACTGCTATCTCCGAAGGATATTGTGAATTACTCCAAAGAGGAAGCGATCAATACCTTGCTAAAAGCGCATTTTGAAAATCCGGATGATTGTTTTACTACCGATCCGACATTAGACGCCGTGACGACGATTAATTTTAATCAGAAAGAGTTGTGCTTTACTTACGCCCAGTATGTATTGGGTGCCTATGCTTGTGGCGTAGCTCAAATAAAGATCCCCCGGGCGGAATTGAAAGGAAATTTGTTGATTCATTAGAATGTTAAAATTGTCTCTTTTTACCTGATCTTGTTTTTCCGATAATAAGGTAAGGATAAAAAAAGACAATTTTATTCCGATAGATTGAATTACTTCGACTTTATTCATATATTTGTAAAAAAGAGTGTGTAAGTGTGGCTCCTGTAGATAAATATAAAAGCGATGAGGAACTTTTACAACTGTATTGTAAGAGCGGGAAACTTATTTATCTGACCGATCTTTACAAGAGATATATGCCTTTGGTGTATGGAGTTGCGTTAAAATACCTGAAAAAGACAGAAGATGCGCAGGATGCTGTTATGCAATTGTTCGAAAATACGGTGGAAAAGGCTAAAAATACGAAGATAGAAGTGTTTAAATCTTGGCTTTATACCTGTACGAGGAATTATTGTCTGATGGAGTTGCGGAAAAAAACATGGAATGTATCTTTAAATTTAGATCTTTCATTTATGGATTTCTGTGAAGATTTGCATCTTGAATTTGATGGAGGGAATATAGGGCGGGAAAAAGCATTGCAGGAATGTATTGAAGAGTTACCTGAGAAACAGAGGATTTGTATTAATCACTTCTTTTTTGATGAACTTTCTTATAAGGAAGTGGAGATGCGAACAGGTTTTTCTTCTAAGAATGTGAAGAGTTTTATTCAAAACGGGAAACGTAATTTGAAGCTTTGCATAAATCGGAAAGGTTTTGGTGTTTATGATAAGGAGTAGTGACATAAAAGAGTACCTTCGAAGTAATCGAAAAGGCCAGGCGGCTAATCGTCTGGAAAAAGATGCTTTGTCCGATCCTTTTTTGTATGAGGCAATGGAAGGATTGTCACAGACTTCCGATCCTATCGATGGTTTGATACGTCTGGAGCGACAACTCGATGACCGGGCTTCGGAGGGAAGTCACTTCAAGCAAAGGGTATGGGGGATCGTTGCGGGGGTCGTTGTTGTTATGGGTATTGCTTTGTGTTTTTTATGGCCGGCAAACGAGGCTGTTCAGGAGGTGTTGTTAGCCAAGGGTGGTAAAGATAGTGTTCCGGCGAAAAAGATAGAGAGTCCTGCCTTATTGTCGGGAAGTATAAAGCCGGATTCTTTGGCTGAAAACGCGGAGCCGGCTATGATTGCCGACGTGGAAAAAATAGATACGACTACAACGGAGGAAAAAGATGTACTGGTGGATCGTGTCGGGCAAAATACTTTTCGGGATACCATTAAAAAAGAAGACCGGGTGAAGAGGGCTGTGCTGGTGCGTTCGATGGAAGCTGCTCCCGGAGTACAAAAAAATAAGGGTGATTCCCTTATGGTAGAAAATGTCATCCGTTTTAATCGTTACGCGGAGAAGAATTTGAAGTATCCGAAAGAAGATATAGAGGAGAATAGAACCGGAGAGATTCGACTCTCTTTCGAAATCAATCAAAAAGGCGTACCTTCCCATATACGAATCGCTCATGGGTTTTCTTATCCTGCAAACGATGAAATCATTCGTTTGCTCGTTAACGGTCCCCGATGGAAACGGGTGGATGGGATAGAACGGGTAGAGGTGATTGTCCGTTTTGAATTAGGGAAAGAACGAAAGGATGATCGAGTCGTTTTACGTTTGGCGGACTTAATTAAAAAGTGACCGGATATCTTCTTCGATTTTCAGAATGGCCGGGTAAGCCCCAAAGTGTAAATTCTTTTTAAGTTGCTCGTCTATACTATTTCTATAACCAAAAAGATTGATTTTTGGAATTTCTTTGCCGGATGATTCCTTGGCTAATCGTAAAACTTTTTTGCAGACCTCTTTGTTTAAAGAGTAGATCAGGTCATAAACGTTATGTCCTCTGACAAAGAAATAGGTATTCTCCGGAGTTAGGCCCAAGTCTTTGTATTTCTCCTTTAGAATGTCAAGGTCGGCTTTAGGGTATCTGCGATGTAAATAATTTGTTTTCTGCCTGATGCGTTGTTGTAACTCCTGGAGCAGTCGTTGGGCGTTATGCCGGATATCCGGATGGGGGCCTTTCCACCGGGGTGTGATCAATTCGTTGAATTCGGAAATCGGAAAACGTTTGGGGTCTGCGACGAGAAAATAGAGATGCCATAAAAAAAGTTCGTAAATAATACGGGAAAATGCTTTTATGAATTGGTCGAAATCAAAAAGCGTATTAGGCAGAGTGGTGATTCGTTGGCAAATCTCGTTTAATCCCTTTCCGTAACAATGGTGGTTTTCGAAAGAATAAGTATAGGTTTGAAAGACAAAATGCTTTATACTCATTTCCCGTTCTTGTAATAAATAGCGATAATCACTATCGATACAGATGAAAAACTTAGGTCCTAAAAATTTCAGGTATTTCAAGCATTGAGTGACTCCTTTTGTTTCATTTCCTCTCTCGTTTCGGGAGCCTGCAATGAAATGGAAACGGTCGCGAGGACGAAAATGATTAAATATCTTACTCCAAAACAGGATATCATCTTTGTCTTCAACATGTATGGCGGCTCGACAGCGTAACATTTGTGCATCCATCATAAAGCGTTTGGCCGCGTGATAATAATATCTCTCTTTATTAATATCGACAGTAGGAAACATGTAAGTTAATGCTTAAGGTGATTTTCAATGATTATTATTGAACGATCAGATCTTCAATAAATACCAGCTTATCTCCCCATCCGTCTCCGAATAAACTGGGCGAATGAGTAGATGTAATGATTTGACAATAAGGATTTAGTTTTTGTATTTCTTCAAACAATCGGTACTGCCATTCGATGTGAAGGGAGATTTCGGGCTCGTCCATCAGTAACACGTAAGGTTGTCCGTCCATCAGGAAAACACGCAATAAAATAATCAATAGTTGCTTTTCTCCGGAAGAGAGTTTATAAAGGTGGATTGTCTCTTTGCCGTCTTTAAAGATTAATTGATTGGTCATCGGGTCGATCTCGATCGTCTTCCCCGTTCCGGCAAAAAGGTGATTGACCGTATCATAAAAATGTCGGATTCGGGTATTTATCTCTTCCGCTTGATCGGGAAAATTGGTCGCTTTTAACCGGTAATCAGAAAAAGAAGCATTGTTCTCTCCTACGCTGTAGACAATCTCTTTTAATTCGCTTAATAGCGGACTGTCTTCTTTTCCCATTTTTCGACGGTCTTTCAATGGAACATCGAAGGTGCTTATCTTCATGTAATTGAATCCGGATAGTTTTTGTTTGATTTCGTTGGGCGTCGTTTGTCTATTGTAGAGAACGGTAACATCGTCGATGGTAACTTCCGCCTCAATATTGTAATTTCGCAACCTCTTTACGTCTGCGGACAGCAACGCATCCATCACGTTGAAAAAGGTCGTTTTCCCGCTACCGTTGATTCCGGTTAGAATGTTAACATCCGGATTGAGATTTTCCCATCGAAAATTGTATTTTCCCCAAACATTCCGTATCTCGATTTTTTGAATTTTATTGGCTTTCATGACAAATGGTAATTTAAAATGAACTTTGTCCGAATCATTATCAACAAAGGTAATAAAATTTATATTTTTGTGTCGCTTTAAGAGGGATTATCATCTATACGTTAAGAATATAAATGTGTTAATAATAAGAAAATGAAAGGGGTTTATACGATCGTATTACTTTTGGTGTCTAACATATTTATGACCTTTGCCTGGTACGGACACTTGAAATTACAAGAGACGAAGATAATCAGTCATTGGCCGCTTATCGGCGTTATCCTTTTTTCATGGGCGATCGCTTTTTTTGAGTATTGCGCCCAGGTTCCTGCCAACCGGATCGGTTTTGAAGGAAACGGAGGTCCCTTCTCGTTGATGCAGTTGAAGGTGATACAAGAGGTAATCACATTGACTATATTTATCATTTTTTCCATGCTATTCTTCAAAGGTGTTACCTTTCAATGGAATCATTTGGCAGCTTGCATCTGCCTTGTTTTGGCTGTCTATTTCGTGTTTATGAAATAATATATTAAAGAAGTATTAATTGATTCGCCAAATTATAAGCTTTGTCGTATAAAGAAAAAAAATCTTTGTTTTGGCAGCAGATGGCGATTCCACAACTTGTGATATATCTTTTTACGAACCATTGGTGCTCTTCTGCGTAAGCGAGAGCATGATTTACAGTATATTTTTTTTGTACGTCATGCATGATAATAGTGGAATCTTTGTGAGTGTATTCCAGTATATGAGAGAAATCGTTGATAGGAGCATTTTCATAATGATGCCCATCAATAAAAATAGCATCTAATTTTCTATTCTGGATAATTGCTGGCAGATCCAAAGGAGATTCTGCTTTATAAAAATATAAGATTTTTTTCAATTCTAATTTTGAGATGGCTTCTTTAATAAAAGTTATTCTTTCTTTTTCCATTTTTCCTTCGGAAAAATTATCGATACTGCCAAACCATCCTTTCCGTCGCATAGCATGTCCTATCCACCAACTGGAATAACCGAATCCAGTACCGATTTCGAAAACATTTAGGGGGTGAATGCAAGAGATGATGTTGTGTAAAAAATACGCTTCTATTTTCCCTATTGAAACAGGACGTTCGCTTCCTGGAAACGTGTAGTGTGGTCCCCAATTTTCCATATGTGCAGGAGGTTTCCCGTATTCCCAAATTTTAATTAGGTTGGTAGTTAGTTCGGTGATAATTGCTATGAAATCCTTATTATTCATGAATGTTGTTTATTTCGTATTCTTTTAATCCAAGTGTTTCAAACATGGCTAGAGCTTCTTGTTCTATTTTCTTGGCTTTTAATCTTTGAATAAAATTCTTTTGTTGATACAATTGAGCCAATAAAGATTTGCATTCGGCTATTGTATGTGTACGATGAATTTTTTCGGCTATTTTTAATCCCCTTTTTAGGCTTAGAATTGCTTGCTGATGTTGACCATTATATATTTCTATCGTTGCAATATTCTGTAAACTCCAGCATATTCCGGCGGTATAGTTATTCTTGGTGGCTAAAATGTAAGTTTGTTGAAAATAATCATTTGCTTTTTTATTATCGTACCCCCTGTGTAGTTCACCTATATAAGTGAGAATTCTCATCCTTTCCAATAAGTTATGAGAAGTTTCAGGAAGGTAGGTCAATGACCTTAATAGATACTCTTCCGATTTTTTTCTTTCTCCTTTTCTTTTCATGCTCATACCTAAGACACTAAAGTAAGTGCCCAGTGTTTCATTTGGTAAGTTTTTAATCTCCTTTTCTGTCAGTTCAACAAACCATTTTTTGAAATTTACTTCGTCTTTTTGCCGGAAAAATACCCAGGCAATGTCTGTTAGAAGGACGATTCGATCATTAAGGGAGATAGAGGAATTGGCATGATAACATGTAATATAAGTTTTGTTCCTAAGATCCCATAATCCGGTTTCCCATAAATACCACTTTATTGATAAAAGTAAGTTCTTACCGGCTTCCCAATCTGTAGTGAAAGCTTTGTTACAAGCTTCTAGAATATTATATAGTTCGTGTTTTATAAAGTCATAGTTATCTATCCTTTCGGATAAATCTTTTTGAATAATATTAATATAGGTCTGAGTAATTGCAGAGTTCAGGGATTCATTATCTTTTGGTGTAAGTTTTGATTTGAAATATCTTTTGGTTAGTTCGTGGCATCTATATTTTGTGATTAGATTGATTTTATCTAAGTGGATAATATCGATTAATGAAAATTCCGATAGATTTTTAATACACTGGTTGAATATGTGCGGTTCGATTTTCAGTGTTTGAATAATAACTTCTCGATCCAATGGATAGGAGTGAAGAGATAATAAGGAGGCAATTTTTTTTTCATTATCTCCTAAATTGTCAAATGAATAGCGGAATATGAAATCATGAATTTCTCCTTGAGCTTGTTCTAAATAATGGAGGATATTATAAATATTAGCCCCGTTTCGGATTTGTCCGCAAATATTTTTTAGAGCAAAAGGAGAACCTCCTGTTAGTTGATGCAATTTTTGAATGTTATTTTTAATTGTTTGCTCTTTCAGATCTAATTCTAATTTCTCTTCCTTAAGCAATTTGAGAGTTTCGGGTAATGAAAGACCTTCCAGTTTTATAATTCCGGTTTCTTCGAATTTCCCGTGTCTGCTGGTAATTAATATTTTGTTTGGTTCCAGAATATTTCGAATAAACGAATCAACAGCAGGATCATGAATTGTTTCATAGTTGTCGAAAACAATCAGGCATTTGTTATTGGGAAATAATTCGTTATTAATTTTAACCTTCTTTTCGTCCAATGATAGTTTTAGCCATTCGCTTTTGCCAAATACGTCAATGATCGTATCGTATATAATGTTCATATCCACATTGCCGTTTTTTCCGTCGATCCAAATGATTTTATTGAATTTGTTTTGAGAAACCAATTGGTGTAGAGCACAACAGGTAAGGGTCGTTTTACCGATGCCTCCGACTCCAACAATAGAGATGATGTGCTCTTGTGACGTAATAAGTTTGTGCTTTAGATTTTTTACTTGTACTTTCCGTCCGATAATTGTCGGTTTATGAGGTAGATTATGCGGTCTGCCAGCTTCTGCGATATTGGCTATTTCGAAAATCTTTTTCAGTCCAACTTTGTTGGTTGCTCTTACGAAAAACCAAAACTTTAAAAGATATTTACCTAACCAGAGGAGACCAGATAGTCCCAAAAAACATAAGATACCCCATACGATTTCAGCGACAGATATATTGTTTAATTCCATGTAGAAGACAATTTAATGAGGTCAATAAGATTTTTAATGATATAATCTGGTTGTATCCGAGATTCCTGAAATCTTTTTATATCGGAGGGAACAATACTGTAAAATACAGTCTTTATACCCATATTTTGAGCTCCCATAATGTCTCCGTTTATGTCGTTTCCTACCATAATGACCGATTCGGGGGTACATTTTAGGTGATTTAACATAGTTTCAAACATTAATGGAGCCGGTTTTTTGATTCCTATATCAACGGAGGTGAGTACATGTTCGAAAAAGTGATCTATGTCCATTTTTTTCAATGCTTGTCGTAATTGTAGGGAGGTGGTCGTTTCTGTGTTACTGAGAATATTTAAACGATAATGTTTGAACAGATAATCTAAAATTTCTCGAGCATGATCCTGTAATGTTAAGTCCATTTGGTCTAAAGTCTCCTGATCATCTATTCTTTGATGGATCAAAGTATCTCCTAAATCAAAAATTATTGCGGAAATCATACGAATAGGTGCTAAATCTGTGTTTATTGACAAATATAATGATTTATTAGACAAGCAAGAATATAAATGTTGTAATTTATGTTTTATTATTTACAATAAAGTGGTCTCTTGAATATGTTTGGTGATATCGAAACAAATGTTTACATTTGGAAGCATAGGAGCGGATTTTGCAGAAAAAAATGAAACTAAAGAGATTTTAATAACGTTTATCCTTTCTGAAAATAGAAGTTATGTTTTCAACAGAAATACAATATCAGTTTCGGAAATTTTACCGGATAACAAAAACGATTTTAGAAGGAGCAGGGCGTGTCGTATTGTTTCTGGCTTCTTTTGTGGCGGTCTTTTTAGTCGTCTATAAATTTGGTTTTAAGGGAGCTTCGGCGTATCAGGAGGAAATTTATAGCATGTACAAAGGGATAACCAATCTCTTTTTTATTTTTCTTACCATCCGGTTCCTCCTTAATTTTAAGTTATTGCGGGAAGAAAAAGGTTTCTGGTTGGAGGTCATTTTTTTGATTATTTTATTCGGTTTGATTGTTGCCGAATATCAGTTTTCTATTCCTGAAGTGATCGAACGAAATCCGGTATTGTATCGTTTAAATCGAATTGCGACCTATACGGTCGTTCTGATTTTGAGCACGATTTATCTTTCAAAAGAATTTTTTGTTGTGCTTAAAAGTAATGTTCGTCCCGAAATGATGTTTGTTATCAGTTTTCTGATGCTAATACTGATAGGGACTTTTTTGCTGAAACTGCCTACGGCGACTTACGAGAAAATCAGTTTTGTAGATGCGCTCTTTACGGCAACGAGTGCAGTATGTGTAACGGGATTGACGGTGTTGGAAACGGCAAAAGTATTTACGCCGACAGGGGATGTCATCCTTTTATTGTTGATTCAGTTAGGAGGAATCGGGGTCATGACGTTTACCAGTTTTTTCGCCATGTCGTTTCTGGGGAAAACAACCTTCCGGGATCAATTGGCACTCAAGAATTTATTGAATGAATCTTCTTTGAATAATATTTTCAGAACCTTGTTGTACACGGTGACGACAACTTTATTGATCGAGGCTGTCGGGGTGTATATAGTCTATCTGCAAATTCAGGATGTGGAAGGAATTCAGGATAAGTTCTTTTTTTCGCTCTTCCATGCCGTTTCGGCGTTTTGTAACGCTGGTTTTTCTACCTTGCCCGGGAATTTGTATGATCCCCTGGTTCGGAATATTTACGGGTTGCAGATTTGGTTGGGGCTTCTGATTGTTTTTGGTGGCTTGGGTTTTCCTATTCTGTTTAATTACGGAAGTTATTTTAAATATAAAATACGCTGTTTTTTGGTGTATTTGTTTCATGGAAAACGTAAGGTAAAATACAGGGCTCATATTGTGAGTACGACCACCCGAATCGTGTTACCGACTACCCTGATTCTGTTAGTGCTGGGAATGTTGTTCTTCTGGTGTTTTGAGAATAATAACGTTCTGGAAGGTCTTTCCTGGCAAGGGAAATTGGCGACTTCTTTTATGGCTTCCGTAACTCCCCGTACCGCGGGTTTTAATAATGTGGATATGTCTGCATTACATCAGGCTACTGTATTTTTATTCATTTTATTGATGTGGATCGGGGCTTCTCCGATGTCGACGGGAGGAGGAATAAAAACGACGACGTTTGTCATTGCTTTAAAGAATATGATAGCTATTCTCCGGGGAGAGGACCGGGTGGAGATCGGCAAAAGACAGTTGACCCGATTGAACGTAAACCGGGCTCAGGCAATTATTTTCCTGTCTTTGGCTTGGACGGCCTTGGCAGTTATGTTGCTTTTGATTTTGGAGCCTCAGGGACGGTTCGTTCAGATTGTGTTTGAGGTGTTTTCCGCATTGGGGACGGTAGGGTTGACATTGGATTTTACTCCGAACATGAGTGATGCGGGAAAAATTATCATCAGTCTTACCATGTTTGTGGGAAGGGTAGGGTTGATCACGCTATTGTCGGGAGTGATCAGGCAGCGGGAAGAAAAACTTTACAGGTATGCTGATGATACGGTCATTTTATAATGAAATTAATTTTTGAATGATATGAAGTGTATTGTTATCGGTTTAGGACATTTTGGCGTGGCTTTATCCCAGCGGCTGACAGCCTTGGGACATGAGGTCATCGGGGTGGATTACGATTTGAGTAAAGTCAATCAATACAAGGATACCATTACAACGACCATCGCCCTGGACGTCCGGAGTGAGCAAGCCTTGGGGTCTTTGCCCCTGAAAGACGTGGATATCGTGTTTGTGGTTATTGGTAAAGATTTCGGTACCTCGTTATATGTATTGGCTCTTTTAAAACAATTTGCGGTCAAACGTATCGTTGCCAGGGCCATATCGGATGTGCATAAGACGATTCTGGAAACTATGGGGATCACGGAGATTATCAATCCGGAATGGGAATATGCCGATTTTTTTGCCTTGAAAGTAGAGTTAGCGACAACGATAGATTCTTATGTGGTGGATATAGATCATGTAATTATCGAATGGGAAGTCCCTGCCGGATTCGTCGGGCGCAAATTGGGAGATGTCGATTTCGAACGGGAATTCGGGCTGAAATTAATCACTTTAAAGCGTTTACAGGAGAAGGAGGATAAACCTACGGTTCTTTCTGACCTGACCGATGAGCTGATCCTTGAAAGAAGGGATATTCTGGTACTTTTCGGTTTGCATAAGAATTTCAGAAAGTTAGGAGTCCAATTGCAATGAGTAGTTTTTTAAAATGTCTCCGTTCCGAAACTCTTGTAAAAGAAAAGGGTCTTTTTTGAATTCTTCTTTTATAGCTGCCAGCTCTTCTTCTGTTTGTAACCCGGGAATGACGGTTGTCCGGAAAAGATACTCTATGCCTGAGGCCCGGATCGTACGAATGGATTCCTGTATTTTTTCCAATAATCCGGAAGTCATGTTCGGGCTTATTTTCCGGTAGGCGGTTAATGTTAACGCGGATTTGATATCCATGGCGACGGCATCGATCCAATTTCCGGTAATGAGTTCCCGGAGTAGAACGGGATGGGTGCCGTTCGTGTCCAGTTTTATGGCAAACCCTAATCTTTTTATTTCCCGGATGAACGGAAGGAGATCCGGTTGAAGGGTCGGTTCACCTCCGGAGATAACAATCCCGTCCAGCCATTGTTGGCGTTTGGACAGAAACGAAAATAGTTCCGTTTCCGTCCATTTCTGATTTTGACTAAAAAGTTCCGGTAAGACAAGAGAGGGATTGTGACAATAACCACACCGGAAATTGCATCCCTGGGTGAATATAACGGCTGTCACTCTTCCTTCCCAGTCAATCAGACTTTGTTTTAAAGTGACCTGGGTGGAAATATGTTGATTTAATCCTTGTAAAGAAATAGGACGAATTAGCGCTTTAACGTCAGGTAATTGTCCATTACTTCGATATTGGTAAGCAATACCTTGGAATTCCGGATCTGTTCATGTTGCTTCCGGTAGAGCAGGTAAATTTTCAACAAGTGGAAATCTCCGTGTTGGAAAAGAACCAATTCTACCGTATCTTGTACGATCTCCACGTGGGGAATGATTCCTTCCGGGGTGTTGGATTTTAGAATTTCAATTACCTTGTTGCAAAGGTTATGTGCTGTTTTACGATGAGGATTTCCCGTGGCTCGCATCGCTTTGAAGATCGCTTGTTCGATTTTTTCCGCTTTAAAATCGCAAATCTCCCCGTTGCGTTTTACAATTTTTGAAAAAGAGCTGTTTTCGTTCATTTTTAAAGGTTTTAGTAATGAATAAATAAATTTACTATAACCTTGGGTAGAATGAGAATAGTTTGGCTGGCAAGCTTTCTCCTCACTTTTCACCCGAAAGTTACGGATATATCGCAATCGGCAGGTCTTCTGACTCGCTTTTTTCGATCTCCTTCCCATCGGTTACTCGACAGTGGATTCCTTGATCGAAAAATAGAAAAGCTTACAGCTACGGGTATAGTCCCGGATTTTCACCGGGTTCCCTATTGATCACAAACGTGAACCGAATGCATGACGAAAATAAATATAATTAGTACAAGGTGTATATTAATTTTTGTTTTTAACAATAATTCTATATAAAGTATTTTATTAATATGCTTATATAGATATTGTTATGTATATTTTTGGGAAACTTCGTCTAATGTATTTGTGATAAAGTTTTCATTTTTGGAAAATAATTCAGTCTGAATATTCTTTATGGCAATCCTTACAATGGGCTCCCGGCTCTTCAAATTCCAACGTGGCATGAACAATGCCGATATGTTCCAATTCGTGTTTTAGGTTACATTTTATGGTTTCCATTCGGGACATATCATCGATGATGACGTGTACGGTAAGAGCGGTTTCTGTAGTACTTAAAGCCCAGATGTGCAGGTGATGAAATCCTTTTACTCCATTGGCAGAAGCAATGGTTTCTTCGACCTGCTTGTAGTTTGTTCCGACGGGAACCCCGTCCAGGGATAAACGAATACTGTCTCGTAAAAGTCCCCACGTGGAATAAATAATGATTGCGGCAATTCCGATTCCGATAAGCGGATCGATCACGTCCCATCCGGTACGGGCGATGATCAGTCCGGAAACGACAACTCCGACCGAGACCAAGGCATCTGCGGCCATATGTAAATAAGCTCCCTTGACGTTCAAGTCTTTTTCCTTATCTTTCATAAACAGCCAAGCTGTTATCCCGTTGATGATAACCCCTACTCCGGCTACCCAGGCGACGGCGTCCCCGTCAACCGGTTGGGGATGGAATAATTTGTTGATGCTTTCTCCCAGGATAAAACCTACGGCAATCAGCAGGATGACGGCATTTAGAAGGGAGGCCAGAACCGTGCTCTTTTTGTAGCCGTACGTGTATTTGGTATTGGCTTGTACACGGGATAGCCGGAAAGCCAGCATGGCCAATACAAGGCTGAAAACATCGCTTAAGTTGTGCCCTGCATCCGAGAGCAGTCCCAGGGAATTAAACCAGAATCCGGCGACGAATTCGACGACCACGAAGGCCATGTTTAACGTGATCCCTATGATAAAAGCTTTGTTTAGGGAGGTAATTTCATGGTGATGATGTTCATGTGTATGTTCCATATCCGTCAGGTTATGCCAGTAAAATTAAACTTAAAGCCATGATACCCATCCCGGAGATAAGTCCGTAGATGGAGATATGGTGTTCTCCGTATTCCCGGGCGGCAGGGAGTAGTTCGTCAATGGAGATGAAGACCATAATGCCTGCGACGGCCGCAAAGATGCATCCCATGAGGATGGGTGACATAAAAGGCATAAGTACTAAATAAGCTAAAAGAGCGCCGATCGGTTCGGCCAGACCGGATAAGAGGGAATAACGAAATGCCTTTTTACGATCTCCGGTTGCATGATAGATAGGGACCGAAACGGCGATACCCTCCGGAATGTTGTGGATGGCGATAGCGACGGCGATGGCAATTCCCAGAGTCGGACTTTCCACGGCAGCCGTAAAGGTGGCAATGCCTTCCGGAAAGTTGTGGATGCCGATGGCTAAAGCCGTCATCAGCCCCATTCGCATCAATTTTGTATCCTTGGGAGGGGGAGTATCCATGCTTTCGACGGAACGAACTTCGTGAGGATTCTCGAAAGAGGGAACCAGACGATCGATAACCCCGATCAGTAACATCCCTGCAAAAAAGCAGAGAACCGTTGCCGTCATGCCGTATTTTGAACCTAATTCGGCAGTGAGGGAAGATTCTGCCTGTTGAAAAATCTCTACAAAAGAGACATATATCATCACGCCGGCGGATAATCCCAACGAGAACGAAAGAAAACGTTTGTTCGTGTGATGGGTGAAAAAAGCGATTAAACTACCGATACCGGTTGCTAATCCTGCAAACAAGGTCAATAATAATGGAATAAATAGACTTTCCTTCATGAGTTCGATATTATCCGGGTTATACCCGATGTTTCTTTCGGAGGTTTCGTTTAATTGATCTTACAAAGATAAATTTTTTGCAAGTATGGGAAAGCTTCGGGAAGGAAAATGAAAATTCACATCCTCTTTTATTCCTGAAGAGTGTGAATCAGGCGATGATTAAGTTTTTGTAAACCTGAAAACCAACGTGTATTGTTCTGGTACGAGTGCCGGGTTAGAAATTTGTCGTTTTTATGTATTAAATGGTCGGTTACGGTAGTAATTTTAAGGATTCAATTAGGTCGGCAAAAGAGTGTATGGGAATTTCCTGTTTATTTTTTAGGAGGAGAGTCATGTCCTGAGCCGTTTTTATTTTTAATACCGGATGAGAAGACGGAGCGGTGTGACTTGACAGGCAGATATAATGGTTCCTGTTTAGAGCATTGGTCGCCCAATGTTTTAGGGTGGAATCTTCCGCCTCTACAATGATGTGGTGTTCTCCTCGTATGGGAGGGTAGTAAGTTCCCTGGTTACGGTCGAATTTTATTTTTTCCCGATCGAATAAGGTGTCCATGCTATCATTGAAAATCAGGTCTTCCGTTACCCCGCAATCCAATCCTTTTGTTCTGGAAAGCAACCATAAACGATCTGCCAGGATAAGAGCCTGTTCTATATCATGAGTGGATAATAAAATTGTTTTCTTTTGTTGACGGGCGATGGTATGCAGGAGTTGCATGATTTCGATACGACTCGTTACATCCAGAAAGGCGGTAGGTTCATCCAAAAAGATCACGGGGCATTCTTGTACCAATGCTTTGGAAATCATTGCTTTCTGACGTTCGCCATCGGATAATTCGGCTATATAGTTATTGGATTTGTTCTGTATTCCCACCGCAAGAATAGCCTCTTTGACAATTTTGTGATCGTTTTGATCGAGTCGACCGAAAAATCCGGTATGGGGTTGTCGTCCTAATGAAACCAATTCATAGACGGTTAATCCTCCGGCTTGGGTACGGTCCGTGAGTACGACTCCTATTTTTCGGGAACGCTCTTTTTCCGAGTAGTCGGATAGGGGTTTACCCTCGAATCGCAATGCCCCGGCTAATGGGAGTTGAAACGCGGAGAGAGTACGCAATAAAGTTGATTTACCGGCACCGTTAGGTCCCAAAAGGCAAACGAGTTCCCCCGGGTATAGTTCGAAAGAGAGGTGTTCCTGAACTTTAATTGTCTCTTTTCGACCTTTTTTATACCCGATGGTTAGGTTTTGAGCTTGGACGACGGGAGTTGCTTTCATATTCAGTTAAAATATTGAATCTTGCGTTGCTTAATAATGACATAGATAATTACAGGTGCTCCCAATACGGGTGTTACGGCATTTAGGGGAATGATACCTGATTCTCCCGGTAATACACATATCAGATTACACAATAAGGCAATGGCTCCTCCCAAAAGCATCGTGTTCGGAAGAAGGGAGTTGTGATTTGAAGTTCCCAACAGCAGACGGGCAACATGGGGTACCGCCAATCCGATAAAAGCAATAGGTCCGCAAAAAGCGGTTGTAATGGCTGTTAGTAATCCGGTGGCGACAAGTAGCAAATTGCGAACTTGTCGGATGTTGATGCCTAAGTTTTCGGCATATCGCGTACCCAACAAAAGAGCGTTCAAAGGTTTTATCAACGATAATGAAAGAAGTAGTCCGAGAAGGCAGGTAATGGAAAAGAAGGGTAATTGTTCCATGGATACACCGCCGAAATTTCCCATTCCCCATATAATATAGGAGTGGACACCTTCTGCCGTGGCGAAGAAATTAAGCAGGGCAATGAGGGAAGAGGCGATATAGCCGATCATGATTCCGATGATCAACAGCATGATATTACTTTTTGTCAGAGTAGAAAAAAACAAGATCAACCCCATGACCAACATGGAACCGATAAACGCTCCGAGGATAACTGCCAAAAAACCGGATAGACTGAAAACACCTGCCGAAATAACTCCTCCTCCCAGTAGCATGACGAGTGCCACACCTAAGCTGGAACCGGTAGTGATACCCAAAATAGAGGGACCGGCTAAAGGGTTGTTAAAGGCGGTTTGTAACATTAAACCGGAGGCTGCCAATGCCGAACCGCATAATAATGCGGTTATGCTTTGGGGAATCCGTGATTCCCAGATAATAAACGTCCAACTGTTTTTTTCAACTTCCCGGCCGCACAATATGTCCCAGACAGCACCGACTGGTATGTGTACGGAACCTATAATCAGATTGCAGTACAGCAATATGATGATAACTCCTACGAGTAGTAAACCGAATCTTTGACCGGAAGATGTTGGAAGCTGGATGTTCATTCTGTCAGTTTTTGAAAATAATGCGGATGATAATTTTTTATTAGTTCCGGATGAAAAATGGAAATCAGGTCTTTTAATAACAATTCCGGATGAAAAGGAGATTCTTCATAAAAGGCGACTTTACCCGTGTTGCATCCGTAAATATTTTCTTCTTGAAAAGCTTTGAATCTTGCATATGGAGCGTAGTCCGATTTTAATTCGCGGAGGGTTTTGTCTGTCGTCTGATTGTATTTTATCAACCAGAAATCAGCATCGTGTCCTTTGTCGAAAACGACTTCGAAGGCAAGGGGAATAGATCCGCTCCGGGGGTCGTCGCTCCATAGATAACGAGCTCCGGCATCCGAATACAATTGCCCCATCGTACTTTTTCCACCCGGCACGTACCAGGCCGATCCGCTTTTTAACTCGCTGATAACGGAGGGTTTTGACGGTACATCCCGGGCCAGTTGGCGCAGTTGGTTATACTCTTTTTCAACGGATGAAAAGAGAGAGTCGGCTGTTGCCGCCTGCCCGAATAGTAACCCGTAAAAACGCATCCATTCTGCCCGCCCTAAAGGAGAAGTCTCCATGTAATCGGCACATTCGATAATCGGTACGTTTAGCTTTTCAATTCTTCCGTAACCGCCGCTGTTTTCGAACGGAGAGAGTAAAATGGCATCCGGATGAACATCTATGATTTTTTCTATATCCGGATTCAGGCTGCTTCCTAAATTTGAGATTTTTCCGGAGGAGCATCCCTCCTGTATTTCAGGTAATTTAATGTACTCGATATCGCAGACCCCGGCAATACTGTTTATTGCGTTCATTTCTCGGATCAGGCTACAATGAACGGAGGAATATACGATCGCTTTGGATAAAGGGATCTTTACGACCGTTCCTTCCGGGAGATTGGCCGGAACCTCTTTCTTTTTTGAAACGAGTATATAGGTATGTAGTGTTTGGGTCGTGTCCCATGGATTTCGTAATCGGGCGATCGTGTAATCTTTATAGGATGTGAGTCGTAGATTTTCGGTATGTTTCAAAGGAATTGGAGAGCCTGTCGCATTTGAACCGGAAGGTTTGTTTTTACAGGAAGAACAGAAAATAAGAAAACCGATGAGAAAAATATAAATTTTCATAGATGCGAGAATATAAAATTTTAAGATGAAGATACAGCCGGAAAAGTCAACTTTTCCGGCTGTATATAGTTTTATGGGTTCCACAAGCCGTTTACCATATCCCGGTAAGTCGGGTTATATTCATTATCGGAAACTTCCCATTTCCCTTCGGATAGGGTAGGAATAACTCCTTTTATTCCTTTAAATGAGGTCAGTTTTTCATTGTACTGGATTTTTACACTACCCACGTTTTTTAAAGAAGTAAAACCGTTCAGGTCGGTTATATTTTTATTCGTGTAGTATGAACTGAAACCGCGTAATGCAAACATTCCGCCTACGCTTTGCAGGTTGGGAGCTTGAACGTCGGACATGTTGCTCTGGTAATTGGCCGTGCAGATGTAGAAATCGCCTTCTACCGTTTCCAATGCCGGAAATGCCAGAATGTCCACGTTAACGCCCTCGGCTTTGATGCTTCCTAACTTTTTTAAGGCGGATAGATCGAGCGTTATTTTATTTTGTATCTGGATATCGAAGTGTCCTCCGATTTCCGTTAACTGGGGTAAATTCATACTTCTTGCAATACCGTAAACGAGTAAAGTGAAATCTCCGTTTACTTTTTCAATATCCAAAGTTCTGTCCTGATCCGGTATATTGATATAGTACCTCAATTGATCGACTTCCTTAATACCAGATATAAGGATATTGGCCGTCGAAACATTGATATATCCCGGGAAGACGGCTTTGCCGGTAAGGGTTGCCTGATTTTTAATGTTCTCAAATTCTATTGTTGTGAGGTTTTCTATATTTGAAATATTTACTTCCTTTAGTATATCGTTGTATTTGATCGCTAACTTGGGTACTTTTTTCAGCGAGGCAAAATCTGAGAGATATTCGAACGGAACAGACATGATCGTAAGGGTCCCTCCTACCTCCTGAAGGGAAGAGAACCCTTTTAGGTTGCCTATCGACGGAATTTGGTACAGATAACAGTCTCCTCCTACATAGGATAGAGCTTTAAATCCGTCCAGGTTTTCTGTTGCCGATAAATATTCCAGGGTTAATTTACCCCCGATAGATTCCAAAGCTTTGAATCCGTCCATATTTGTGATTGTGCTTACTCTTGAAAGATTCAATTCTCCATCGATTTCTTTTAACGAGGAGAGCTCGAGCTCCAGTAATTTACTATTGGAAGATAGGTCTAAATTCCCCCATATCCTTTTCACCTTTGGAGCGGAAAGTTTTTCTAAGAAAGAGATCGATTTTAACGTTACGGCACCTCCGATGGAAGTTAATTCCGGAAAATCGATGGTTACGATTTTACTTTGGTTGTAATCCACGTACAGAGTCTGGGCGATCTCTTTTAATTTCGGCAGAGAGAGTTCTTCCAAGTTAGAGCCTTTATTGATTTGCAGGGCTCCGACACATTCCAGATTTTCTAAACCTTCCAGCTTCGTTCCCTCGTAAGTTGGGTTAATAACCAGGTCATATTTTACTTTTCGTAGTTTGGCCAAAGGTGCGAGGGTGGTAATTGTTTCTTCCCCCTCCGTCTGTCCGATGGTCAGGCTACCGTTTACTTCGTTTACATCCTGTGCGGCGAAAGCCTCCAGATCGGCTTGCGTGGCCAATACGATATTGCCTTCGTGGGCAATACATCTTTTCTCCACGATATAGGTATAAGTCCGGTTACTTCCGTTATACGAGGTAACCGTAAAGATTTGTTTGTTATCCCATTTTTTTACCTCCGAAGGATCCGGAGAGAGTGTGGCGTTTTCGCTCGTACCGATCGTGGCGGAAATCCCGTCGAACGTGAAGTTTTCGGGAACGATTAATTTGATGCTGTCCCCGTGAATGATCGTGTGCAGAGAACTCTCTCCTTGTTTCAACCGGAAAGAGGTTATGTAGTTATCCCCTCCTGTAAAATCGCTTTCGTCATCGTTACAACTCATCACAAGGAGCGAGAGTAGCGAGAAGAGTATGGTTCTTTTTATAAATAGCAATTGCATATCGTATTCTCTTTAATATTAAACTTTAATTTTGACCGGACTCCGTCCATTGACCGTTTTGTAGCATCTCGAGCGTCGGATTGTATTTGTTTTTATCCGTTTTAAAAACAGTAATTCCCGAAATCGCCTGTCGGAGACCTAAATAAGACTCCAATGCTGACTGATTGGTAATCTCTACTTCCTTTACGCTTGTAAGGGTGGAGAATCCGTTTAGGTCGGTTAACGCTTTATTGGTATAATAACTGCTGCTCGTATTCAGAGTCAGTTTATTCCCGATGCTTGTCAGAGCCGGCATATCGATAGAGGCGAAGGAGTTACTGTAGTCGGCCGTTGAAATGGTCATATTCCCGCCGACTGTTGTCAGGGCCGGCATTCTCAAGGCAAAGTTTTTAGAGAAATTGTTGATATATAAATCGATACCGACCTTCTTAAGAAGAGGTACGTCAAATTCGGTCAAAGAGGTCATGCTTGATTTTAGGGTAAAGTTTCCGGTAATCTCTGTCAAGTCCGGAAATTTTAATGTTTTAAAGACACTCGTATTTGTGATAAGATCTCCGTTTACTTTCTTTATTCCTCGTGCGTCAATGTTATATAAACGGGATCCGTTTAAATCTAAGCCTCCGACCTCTTCTATTCCTTCCAACGCCGGGAAAAGATTGTCGGTTTGGGAAACGGACGAGGTACATTCCAATCGGAGAATTCCGTTAAATATTTTGTCTCCGATCACTTTTGTATTCGATAAGGTTCCGTTTGTCAAATTGAGTGTCATAATCTCCAAACCTTTGATCTGGATATCGTTTACATTATTCAAGTTAGACAACTTCAGTTCATTGATTTTTTTCAATGATGCCGGGGCTTCGAATTTCTCCAGATTTGCAATGGTTTGAATAGTGAATATACCTCCGACAGAAGATAAGGCGGAAAATCCTTCCAAATTATCCAGCTTGGATAAATTATCCAGGGTTAAATTACCGGTCACTTCATGAAGTGCAGGGAATTTACACGAACTAATGGAGTTATTATTCAGGTTGATCTCTGTTACCCGCTCTAATTTGGGCATTTCCAGTTCGATGATTTGACAATATTTGATTTCTAATTTTCCGGTAATCTCTTTTAAAATAGGTGTGTTCAGTACTTTCAGGATTGCTTTTGAGGTCTTGGCAAAAATGGAGATACCACCGCAACTCTCCAAAACGGGAAGGTCGATTCGTTCTGTTTTCTCTAAGTATTCAACCGAGAAAGTTCCTCCGATTTGTGCTAAATTAGGGAAGTAGATCGTCGGAATAAGGGCAATATTGCCTGATTTAGAAGAGCAGTTTAAATTCCCTTCCACCTCTTCCAAGGCAGGGAATTGGATCTCAGCGAGATTTCCGGTTATATTCAGGTCTCGCCCGATATGGTTTAATTGGGGACACATAATCTCTTCTACCGTCATATTGTTGACCGTAAAATCTTTTCCCACCGAAAGTAAATTAGGAAATTCAATCTGTTGTAGGTTTTTACCGGCCTGAATAGAGATTCCTCCCACTTTTTTAAGATTTTCTAATCCCAATAGATCTTTTCCCGTGTACCGGTTATTTATAATCAAATCGTAATGAATTTCCCGGAGATTGTGTAACGGGGCCAGGGAGGTAATCGAATCTTCGCCGGAGGTCCGGGCAATAATCAGATTTCCATTAATGGCTGTGATTCCGCTAACTCCGAAGGCATCTACCTCTTCTTGAGTAGAGAGTTGTATACTTCCCTCCCGCGTATTTTGTTCTCTTTTGACGATATAGAAGTAACTTTTTTGTGCTCCGTTTTTAGCATTTATTTTAAAAAGCATCTCTTCGTCCCATTTGGTAATTTCTTCCGGGGAAGGAGTTATCCGGGCGTTTTCACTTAATTTCACCTTTGCTTTGGCTCCCTGTAAAGTGAGGGTGGCCGGGGCGATTATAATAATACTGTCATTCACCAGTTCGGCTTCCAGCGTATTGCTACCTTGGGTCAGCGTGAAAGAGGTCACGTAATTATCGGTTCCGGTAAAAGGATCGTCTTCATCGTTACATCCCATTGTTCCTAAAAAAAGAAAGAGAGTGAGGATATAAAGGGTTATATTGTATTTTTTCATAATTCTTATTTGAATAATTATTTATCCATTAAATGATAATCGTAAGCGGCACAGCATTCTGTGGACAACTCCCCGATATTTTCTGCCTTGGAACTTACTGCGGTTTGTACCATAACGAAATCAATGTATTTTAATTTTACAGGAGTTCCGTCTCGTTGAACGGCATTGTCGATATCAAAACAATCCTTGTTTGTCCCATAATTGTCCACGTATCCCCATTCATAATCCTGATGTTTCCATATTCCTCCGACATCCTCGGTCTGAGCGGCCAATTTAGTCCCGAATAGGGTATAGCTGTTCCCCTGGATAAACATCGGGAAATAATAATCTTGAGAGTGGTAGATATTGATATCCACGCTTCCGGTTTTTCCTTCGTTGTCGACCCAGATCACGTTGGCATGAGCCTCTTTCGGTTTATAGTAGGTTATGGCGTATTGGCGGGTGGTTTGTTCCGGGGTGGCGCTTCCTTTCAGTTCGTACCAGGTGTCGTTCGGTAGTCCGTCTCCGTTTTCATCCTGCATTACCCACACGATGGCCGGTTCCGAATTACCGGAAAAAGCGTTGCCTTTTATCTGTAGATCGTATTCTCCCGTCTTGTTTTCCACACTGTGGTCGAAGCCCATAACGATATATCCCCCGTAAGCACCGAGGAAGGTATAACTCTCGTTGGTAAGAATAGAACGGGCATCGTTTAAAGCTTGGGCGGCAGTAGAACCGGTCTGGTATGAATTGAATTGATTCGGGGCCGGAATATATTCGAAAATATCCGATACTTTTGCGGAGCTTTCGTTGATGATAGCTCTACGATGAGTCTCTTCCGGTTCCGTGCAGGTTACATCAGCTTCCGCGTATACGGTTTCAGTTCCCTCTTTGACCGACACTTTTAAGCGATAGGTCTTTTGTTGTGTCGGCTCGAAAGTGAAAAATGCGGATTTTTCGCTTTGTACGGTTCCGTCCACACTCCATTCGTAAACGGCATTACCGGAGATCCCGAATGTCGTCGGGGCCATGACTAATTTTCTGCCTAACGGAACCGTGAAACCGGGAATCCTATTGTCTGAAGGTAAACGGTAATGTCCGTCACTAAAGATCAATTGGGCTTGGATAACTTCGAGAACCATAACCTTGGTCATGTATACAGCTTCACCGTCTTCGTTTTTCACGGTCAAGGCCAGTTGGTATTCACCGGACTCCAGTTGGTTAAAAATTAGTACGCTGTCAGTACCGGCGATTTTTCCGTCTATTCGCCAGGAATAGCTGGCTCCTTCACTATTGGCTACCGTGGGGGCAATCGGGCAATCTATCCCGGTAAACGGGGCAAAAGAACCTTCGAAGGAGATCTCCGGAAGGGCTTTGTCTACCACGGAGACTTTTACCTGCTCCTCGACACTTCCGTTATCCGCGTCTAACCGGAAATTAACAAAATATTCTCCGGCCTGTTTGCCGCTGAATAAAAAGGTGGTGTCCGTGGAGACGATTTGTCCGTCTAACTTCCAGGAGTAAATAGGATTTACGGCATCTTTGATCTGTGCTTTCAACACAACCTCTTTCCCGATCTTGACACGATACTCTCCGTTTTCACTATTGAAGGTCAGATTGGGTGCGCCGATATTTACTTTATCGTCATCGGAGCAGGCATGGAATAGTCCGGTAAAAATACTCCATGATAAGATAATATATAGGATTTTTAGCTTTTTCATAATAACCGATTTTTTATTTTAAATCTTTTAAAGGTTTTGTTGTAAAAACGATATGTGCCGGAATATCTCCCGTAGTTACTTCCCATTTTTTCTTACCGTCTGGAGTAAAACAATACAGAGTCCCCGGAGTGATGTAATCTTTGGCGTCCGAAATGTATATTTCTTTGGTTTGGGGATTTACCGCCAGAGCGTAAGGAATCTCTATGGATTTCTCCGTTCCGTCCGTGATAAAATTCCTGGTTACAATTCGTTTCTTTCGGGTATCGTATATGGCATACGTAATGGTATATTTCTGGGTAATCTTGCTGTACTCGGAACTGTAGGCATAAAGCGAATCACCGCAGAGGTAAAGTTGGCTTGCCGGAAAATTCAGGATGTCTGTCACGATGTCTTTTCTGGGGTCGATGACATAGGTGTTGGAGTGTATATTTTTATAGTCTCCCCGGGAGGTAACGTAAATATTGGCGTTCCGGTCGATTTTCATCCGGTGAAGATTAATGGCTACCGTAATTTTTTTTATCTCTTTAAAGTTATTCAGGTCGATGACTGAAACGGTATTATCGTACTTGGGAACACGATATCCTCCGGAGTTTGCCACGTAAAGTTTATTTCCTGCTATGACCATCTCCTCGGGTTGGTAGCCCACGGTACAGGAATCGAGTATTTGCAAGGTGGCCGTATCTATTTTGGCGACATATCCCAATCGGGCGTTGGGGTCTATTTCTATTTTCCCGGCATAGGAGCTCACGTAAGCATATCCTTTGTCAAAAATGATATAACGGCAGTTCGGGATAGAAACGGTCCCGATGTGTTTGGCCGTGTTAACATCCATGACCTCTACCATATTGGAAGCATTGATAACCGCGTATAATTTGTTACCGTAAATTTGAATATCATTACCGACATCCCCGAGTTCTTTTACCACGGAAGGATTCCTTTCCGGAAAAATATTCTTATGGTATTTTCCGGTCGTATAATCGAGATAATCCAACGTCGCTTTATTACTACCCATATTTCCTTCATTCAATAGAAAGAATCCTTTAATAGGACCCGAACCTGAGACTGAATCGCTCGGAATCACCTGAGTGATGACCGAAGGGATGATCTCTTCTTCGTCATCCCGGCAGGAAGAGAGTAAAAAGACTCCTGCCAGAAAGAACATGCACACGTAAAGTTTTAGTTTGCTCATACTTAAATAATTGATTTGTTAGATTTCTATATTTATCGTAAATTTCACATTGGTACCCGGCATGGGATAGCATTGTACCACTTCGTATTGCTGGTTCAATAGGTTATTGACCTCTGCTGTCAGACGGACTTTCGTTTTTTTCCATAAAAAGGTTTTGGATGCGGAAAGATCGTTGGTATACCACTCTTTAGCTTCGTTTTCCGGGATATTGGCACTCGCTTCGTACCGTTTCCCGGTATAGATAAAACTATAGTTTAACTCCCAGCTTTTATAGCTGCCGTTCAGAATGATAGATCCGCTATGCCAGGGAATATAGGGGATTTGGTCTCCGTAATAGGAACCTCCCGGCTTGGAAAAGTCTTGTGCTTTCTGATACGTATAATTGATTCGGGCGTCCAGTAACCATTGTCGGCTAAAACTCCAATGGGATTGTAAAGCTACGTCCAGTCCCCGTATTTCTACTTTTCCCAGGTTGACCATCGTCCAGCGGAATTGATTGGATGTTGGCATGGCGATAATCTTGTCCGTCACCTCGTTATAGTATCCGTCAACCTGTATTTCGAGCCCATTGAGAGCGGAAAGGGTATAGTTTCGAGCGTAAGTTATTCCGACGTCGTATTGGGTGGTGTATTCCGGATTCAGGTCTTTGTTTCCGATAAAGGTATAATACAGGTCGTTTAAGGTCGGCATCCGGAAAATACGTTTGTAAAAAGCCCTGAAATTCAAATTTGTCTCTTCCCACGGTTGCCAGGAGAGAATAACGGTAGGTGTATATTCCTGTTTGCTGCCTGCGGCGGCATTTTTAACTTTGGTTTTGTCGTTGACGAAAGTTCCTAACAAACTTGCCTGTATGTTTAAACGTTGGAGATGAATGGCGGTAGCAATGGCTATTAATCCGGTATACCGGGCAGGATACACGAAGTCGATCAGGTCGGCATTCAATTTATTCCATTGAAAATCGGCGGATAGATTTAGGTTCCAACCGGGTAAAAGACTGAATAGATTGGCAGAGGAGAGATAAATCTCTTGTTGGCGATAGTGATTGTTTACGTACATGGTGGATGCATCCAAACGGGGGTCGGAGAGATAATGCAGATAGTCGTAAGCATATTTTCCGTTTATAAGCATGCTGTAACGGCTAAAGTATTTTTTAAAAGAACCTTGCAGGAAAAAATTGGAATCCCATTGACGATCCTGATTTTTGAATTTACCGGGTTCTTCCCGTACGGATGCTCCGGGATAGCCCCGCTCGGAATTGTAGAAGTAGGCTTTTGCCTTCCATTCCCCTTCTCTTATTTTGCCGAATAAACCATACTCTGCCCGGATGGAGTAAACATCTCCGTTTTTACGTACTTCCGTCGTGTCGTAACCGTTTTTCTTTCGATAGCTGAACTTGTATCGCCCGTTGGTATACATGTACTCTGCACTTAATGAACTGTTCACGTTTGTACTCAATCGGTTTTCCAATAGAAAGGAGGGATTGGCCAAACCGAAGGAACCGGTTTTAAACGTGAGTTTGGCATTGTATTTCTTACCCGTGACAAAGCGCGGGATTCTGGAAACCATGTAGATGGATCCGGCTGAGCCGAAATCCTTGGCTGATTGGAAGATTGCACTTCTTTGTCCGTTATAAAGGGAGATGGATTCCATATTATCCAAAGAGAATCGTCCCAGGTCAATGGTTCCGTTTTGTGCGTTTCCTAATTCTATTCCATCATAAAAAACTCCCACGTGCTGGGTTCCCATACTACGGATATTAACGGTTTTCAATCCACCGATTCCCCCGTAATCCTTAATTTGTACTCCGGAAAAATAGCGTAAGGCATCCGCTACCGAGTGTACGCTTAATTTTTGTAAAGCCGCCCCGGATAAGATTTGTACGGGAATAATCTCTTTTTGTATCTGTTTGGCGGAAACAACGGCTTCCTTGATGTGATACATTTTGGTCGTATCCTCTTGGGCATAAACTCCTGGTGGTTTTAACAACAATAAACTCAGGCCTATAAGACGAAAACAATTCATTTTTAGCTGTTATTAATATGATAAACAGCTCCCTGGAAAATATCCTGCGGTACAAATAACGGAATTACTCTTTTGTCATGAAGAATAAATCGGATTATGTTCACGTTTGTATCCAAGCTCTACTCCCAGAAAGCTTAAGATTATACGATGTTGGCAGGTCTTCTGACTTACTCCATTTTCAAACGCCCTTCCCATTTCGTGTCGAAACAGTGGATGTGAGTATTGTTCGAAAATTTTGGCGGAGCTTACAGCAGCGGGTCTGTTCAGGATTCTCACCTGATTCCCTTTTCACCACGTTTCGTAAAACGAAGCGTGACACCAAAATCGATTGTTTAATCGGGAACAAAAGTAGATAACATTTAGTAAGAAACAAATAAAATCCGAAATTAAAAATTTGAATCCGAAAAAATGGAGGACTCTTTTATTTGAATATTAACTTATTACAATGATGGATAAGGATAATGGAATGATATATTCAGGGGTATTCCTGTAAAAGGCCTGGTAATTTATCTATATTTGTTATGGTATGAAGTAACGGTTCCAGAATAAAAAATAAGAAATGGAAAACAAAGGATATATACAGGTATATACGGGTGATGGTAAAGGAAAGACTACGGCCGCCTTTGGTTTGGCGGTGAGAGCTTTATGTGCCGGTAAAAGGGTTTTTATCGGACAGTTTGTCAAAAGTATGAAATATCATGAAACCCGAATAGAATCTTTATTCGATCGATTGGAAATCCGTCAGTTCGGGAGAGGTTGTTTTATAAGGCGTGATCCGGAAGAGGCAGATATCCGGATGGCTCATAAAGGTTTCGAAGAGTGCAGGGTGAATATGACTTCGGGAGAATACGACGTGGTTATTTTGGATGAGTTGACCATCGCCCTTTACTATCGATTATTAACGGAAGAAGAGGTCATAAAGGCTTTGCTGACGAAAGCTGCCGGAACAGAGGTCGTTATTACTGGTCGGTATGCTCCTGCGGCTTTGATCGGGATTGCCGATCTGGTGACGGAAATGCGGGAGGTTAAACATTATTATACCCAGGGAGTATTGTCCAGGGAAGGAATCGATCGTTAATCAGGAAAAAGAGTTGAGCAGGCTTGTCAGGTTGGTCGTAAATAATTTTACGGACATGGCAAGCAAGATAATACCGAAAAATTTGCGGAGGACATATACTCCCCCTTTGCCGATCAAACGTTCCACTAAGGTTACCTTCTTTAATACGATATAGACGACAATCATATTTAAGACGACAGCTATAATGATGTTAATAACATGACATTCGGCCCGAAGAGACAAGGTCGTCGTAAGTGCTCCGGCTCCGGCAACTAAAGGAAAAACAACGGGAACGATGGTGGCTGAGCCCCCGGGGCCGTCGTTACGGAAAACTTCTATACTGAAGGTCATTTCGATAGCTAATACGAAAAGTACCAGAGCTCCGGCTATGGCGAAAGAAGAGATATCGATATTGAATAACTTTAGCAGGGCATCTCCGGCAAAAAGGAAGGTGATAAAAATGATCAGGGAAATTACGGTTGCCTTCTCTGCATTAACCTTGTTGCCGTTGCTATTTAGGTTTATAATGATAGGAGTGGAGCCTGTGATATCTATCACGGCGAACAATACCATAAAGGCTGTGAAAATTTCTTTAAAACTTAATTCCATGTATGAACTTGTTAAAACTTGCAGGGTACAAAACTGTTTTTACTTATGAAACCAACTCAGAACCTTCAAAACGGTTGTTTTGTGACCCTGCAAATTTACAATTAATTTTTTTAATTCCATATCTCCTCGTCGGAAGGCATATGTATACGTGTGGACAGAGGTGCAACCCTGGTGATATGTTTCCCCAACTACCGCATCCGTTTTGTATGGAGCCTCCGGCCGTTGTGGCATAGGGTGCGTGTATTTTTTATCTTTTTTTGACGTTAGTTTTTGAAATTAACGGAAGGGAAGAGTGATACGATAAAAAACGCTACCTAAAAACAGGTAGCGTTTTTTATCAGGTTTCGGATGCCTGATATCCGTTATTTTGATTATTCTCCTCGAATAGCTGTGATTCCGGGTAGTTTTTTGCCCTCGATGTATTCGAGCAACGCACCTCCTCCGGTAGAGACATAGCTAACTTTATCGGCTAAACCGAATTGATTGATGGCTGCTACTGAGTCTCCTCCGCCGATAAGTGAGAAGGCTCCTTTTTCGGTTGCTTTCACGATGGCTTCGGCAATGGCCTTTGTTCCTTCGGCAAATTTAGGGATCTCAAACACTCCCACGGGACCGTTCCAGAGGATGGTTTTTGAATTCTCGATGATTTTGGCAAATTCCTTACGGGTCTCCGGACCGATGTCCAGGCCTTCCCAACCGTCCGGGATATTCATGGGATCTACAATTTGGGTGTGGGCGTCCTGACTAAAGGCGTCGGCAGCTAATGTTTGGTTGGAAAGAACCAGATTGACCCCCTTCTCTTTGGCAAGCTTGAGGATATCAAGGGCTAAATCCAATTTATCCTCTTCACAAATCGAATTTCCGATATGACCTCCCAATGCCTTTTTAAAGGTATAAGTCATACCTCCGCCCAAAATCAGATTATCTACCTTGTCCATCAGGTTCATGATAATATCGATTTTGGAGGAGACTTTCGAACCTCCCATAATGGCAGTAAAAGGACGGGTCGGGTTATGCATCACTTTATCCACACTTTCCAATTCTCCCTTCATGACATAACCGAAAAGTTTGTCGTTCGGGAAAAATTCAGCGATTACGGCAGTAGAGGCGTGAGCCCGGTGAGCAGTTCCGAAGGCGTCGTTGATCCATACATCTCCTAAAGATGCCAACTCCTTCGCAAACTGTTCGTCGCCTTTCTCTTCTTCTTTATGGAAACGAAGGTTTTCCAATAGAAGCACTTCTCCCGGTTTTAAATCGGCAGCCATTTTTTGGGCCTGTTCTCCGATGCAATCTTCCGCGAATTTTACAGGGGTATGTAATAATTCCTCCAAATGCTTTTGAATGTGTTTCAAAGAAAACTTATCCTCCGGTCCGTTTTTCGGACGTCCTAAATGTGACATGAGAATGACAGCCCCCCCTTTTTCCAGTACTTTTTTTATGGTTGGAATGGCTGCCCGCATGCGGGTATCATCTGTAATTTCAAATTTGTCGTTCATAGGTACGTTAAAATCAACCCGGATCAACGCCCTTTTGTTTTTAAAATTGTAATTGTCAATCGTCTGCATATTATTTATGTTTAGATATATTCTTACGTAATTGTCCTGATAAAGGTATGTATAAAATGAATTTAAACAAAGAAAAAAAGTGAAAAGGCTTTCAGGGAGTCGGTTTGTCGGGAAATGAAGGGGAAAATTTGTAGGTCTCGAAAAAAATGCAGACTTTAGCTATTCATACGATATACCAGATGGATAAACATGAATTATTTATGAAAAAGGCTTTGGAGGAAGCCTTAATTGCACAATCGGAAGGAGAGATTCCCGTGGGGGCAATTATTGTTTGTAAAGATAGAATCATTGCCAGGGCTCATAATCAGACGGAGAGACTAAATGATGTGACGGCTCACGCGGAAATGTTGGCGATAACCTCGGCGACAGCCTCGCTGGGAGGGAAGTATTTAAATGACTGTACACTTTACGTGACGATGGAACCTTGTACCATGTGCGGGGGGGCTTTAGCGTGGGCTCAGCTGGGAGAACTGGTGTATGGGGCATCGGACCCGCACCGGGGATACGCGAGATTGACACCCTGTATACTTCACCCGAAGACGAAAGTAATTGCCGGAGTGTTGGGCGAAGAGTGTGCCGATCTGGTAAGGGCATTTTTTATTCGTAAGCGTGATTAATCCTTTCCCGCGTTGTATATGCGATGGAGTTTTTATACATTTGAGACTCGAAAAAGAAAACGAAGTGTTCTTTTAAGGGAAGGATTTAGGTTTTGAAACAGGTAAAAAAAAATAGATGGCTGGATTTGATATAAGAAGTGGGAATGTTCCTGAAAGTGAGAAAGAATTAGAGAAGGCTTTACGCCCGCTGACCTTTCGTGATTTTCAAGGACAGAAAAAGATCGTGGATAATTTAGAGATTTTTGTTCAGGCGGCCAAAATGAGAGACGAGTCGTTGGATCATGTATTACTACATGGACCTCCCGGATTAGGAAAGACAACTTTATCGGCTATTATTGCCAACGAGTTGGGGGTAGGAATAAAGATTACTTCCGGACCGGTGTTGGATAAGCCGGGCGATTTAGCCGGTTTGTTGACTAATTTGGAAACGAACGATGTTCTTTTTATTGATGAGATTCATCGATTGAGCCCTATCGTGGAGGAGTATCTCTATTCGGCTATGGAAGATTTTAAAATCGATATCATGATCGATAAAGGACCGGCTGCCCGTTCCGTGCAAATACAGTTGAATCCTTTCACCCTGATAGGTGCCACTACCCGTAGCGGCTTACTGACAGCTCCTTTGCGGGCTCGCTTTGGCATTAACAGTCACCTGGAATATTACGATCTGGATATTTTGACAGGGATTATCGAACGTTCCGCTTCTATCCTAAGTGTAAAGATAACAAGCCAGGCCTCGAAAGAAATCGCTTCCAGAAGCCGGGGAACCCCCCGTATAGCAAATGCCCTGTTGAGGAGGGTACGCGATTTTGCAATGGTAAAAGGAAATGGTGTTATCGATCATGAGATCACTCAATATGCTCTTGAAGCTTTGAATATCGATAAATTCGGTTTGGATGAGATGGATAATAAGATTCTGTTGACCATTATCGATAAATTTAAGGGGGGGCCTGTCGGATTAACCACCATCGCTACTGCAGTAAGTGAAGACCCCGGAACGTTGGAGGAGGTTTATGAACCTTTTTTGATTAAAGAAGGGTTCCTGAAAAGAACACCCAGAGGACGCGAAGTGACGGATTTGGCTTATAAACATCTAAAAAAGGGCCAAATAAAGAATGATCAACCCACTCTTTTTTAGGCGATGAATTACGCAAACGTTATACGGTTAAATTGTGTTAATAGTGGGAAATGTTAAAATTGAATTGTTAAATTTGTGGTATGAGAAAACAACAGATTATCATATTGGGTGTTGTGTTTGGTCTCTCGTTATTTGGATTAATTCTGCTTCAGACAAGCTATTTTCAGACTGCCTTTGAAGTAAAAAAAGAGCAATTTGACTATACCGTCAATAAGGTGATGGATGAGGTCGTTGATTATATCCGAGGGAAGGTGAAGATGAATCGTATTGCAGAGGGGAACAATCTGTTGAAAAGTTCAGAGGATGGTGTAGAAGATACTCGAATGTACGTGGATCCGAAGCGAAAAATTGCTTCTAAGAACGATCCTGATTTGATGTTTAGTTCTGTACTGAGTTTGATAGATGATGACTCGGATATACAGGATGTTAGTGATTTTGTGGGTCGTAAGGCAACCAAAGATAATTTATCGACCTCTCTTGCAAAATTACAGCAACAGATTAAGGAGAGTTTGGGAAAAGATTACGTGTTGGTAGTGGAAGAGGGGAATAAACCGGAACGAATGATAGAGGGTAGGATAGATGTGAATGATTTGTACGGTTTTATCGGGAATGCTCTGATCGATAATGGTATTCGTAACTCGTTTGAGTTCGGGATAAAAGAGAATGGGAAGTTCGTGTTGGCTTCTAAGAACTTTTTAAGTCAACAGGATCGATACTGGGATAAGAGAATATTTCCGGGAGAAAAAGGAGGAACGGTACTATATTTAAGGTTTCCTGATTTGGCAGGGGATACGGCGAGTTCTTTGTGGATGTTGTTACCTAGTATATTGATCACATTCGCTTTGTTGTTTTGTTCTGTATTCTGTTTAGTGGTTATTATTCGTCAGAAAAAACTATCGGTAATAAAGAATGACTTTATTAACAATATGACTCATGAATTTAAAACCCCGATAGCGACGATCTCTTTGGCGTCACAGATGTTAAAGGATGGGGCTGTAACGAATACCCCGGAAACCATTGACCGGGTTGCGACCATTATTCGGGACGAGAGTAAACGTTTAACTTATCAGGTAGAACGAGTGTTACAAACCGCTCTTTTTACAGAAACGAGAATGAAGTTAAAATTGAAAAAGATCAATATAAATGACATAATAGAAGATTTGTTACCTAAATTTACCTTACGGGTTGAGGATAAAGGGGGTAAAATGTTCGGTCATCTGGAGGCTGAAAATGACGAAATATTGGCCGACGAGGTTCATATAACGAACGTCATTTCGAATCTGGTTGATAATGCTATTAAGTATTGTATCCGGGCTCCGGAGATCTCAATCTATACACGAAATAGGAATCATGAGATTGTTATTAGTGTGATTGATAATGGCATAGGAATTGCTAAGAAAGATCAGAAATTGATCTTTGAACGTTTTTATCGTGTGTCGACAGGGAATTTGCATGACGTGAAAGGTTTTGGGCTAGGCCTTTCATACGTGAAAAAGATCGTGGAAGCACACGGGGGAAACATTGAAGTGGAAAGTTCCCCGGATAAAGGGAGCTGTTTTGACATTATTTTACCATTAACATCAAAAAAACAAAAGGTAAAGAGAACCTTATTTTTCTAATTTCGTATATTTTTTCAGAGAATTTAAAACGACATAGAGAATTATTTAAAACAACATAGCTATGGATGAGAAAATTAAAATTTTATTAGCAGAGGATGATACAAACCTCGGCATGCTGCTTAAAGAGTATTTAAGAGCTAAAGGTTTTGACACTGTTTTATGTGAAGATGGAGAAGTTGCTTATGAGACTTTTTTAAACCAACCTTTCGATATTTGTATATTTGACGTAATGATGCCGAAAAAAGATGGTTTTACTTTGGCAAAAGACGTGAGACAAATTAATAGCGAAATTCCAATCATTTTCTTAACAGCTAAAACAATGAAAGAAGATGTATTGGAAGGATTTAAATTAGGAGCTGACGATTATATGAGTAAACCTTTCAGCATGGAAGAGTTACTTCTGAGAATCGAAGCTGTATTGAGAAGATCAACTGGATTGAAACCGGAAGATGAACAAGAGATCTTTAAGATCGGAAAGTTGACGTTCAACTCTAAAAAGCAAACTTTGTTTGATGGAGAAGAGGAGCAGAAACTGACCACGAAAGAATCTGAATTACTTCGTCTGTTATGCTTGAATGTTAATAAGGTATTGGAGAGAAACTTTGCTTTGAAGAACATTTGGGCCGATGATAACTATTTCAATGCAAGAAGCATGGATGTTTATATCACCAAATTGCGTAAACATTTGAAGAAAGATCCTTCTGTAGAGATCATCAATGTTCACGGAAAAGGATATAAATTGATTCTTTGATATTTAATGAATGAATAAACGGGTCTCGTTTTCGGGACCCGTTTTTTTATGGTATTTATTTGACCGGAATCTTGTCTATTCTCCGTTGATGTCTTCCACCTTCAAAAGCTGTCGATAAAAAGATATCGATCACGTTTTGAGCCTCCTCGTAGGCGATGAAACGGGCCGGAATACTACATACATTGGCGTTGTTATGTTGACGCGCCAAGGCTGCTAACTCCATGTTCCAACATAGGGCGCAACGGATTCCCTGGTGTTTGTTTACGGTCATGGAGATACCGTTTCCACTTCCGCATAGAACAATTCCTTTTTCATACTCTCCGGATTCCACGCTAACGGCCAACGGGTGTGCCGTGTCCGGATAATCCATGCTTTCGGTAGAGTGTGTTCCGAAATCTTTTACTTCATGTCCCTTGTCCCGGAGGTATTTTACTAATCTCTCCTTGTACTCGTAACCTGCATGGTCACATGCTATTGCTATTTTCATACGATAAATTAAAGTTTCCGTTTAACGGATGATTATACGTTTATTTTTTACAAAGGTAGGAAACATTTATGATTATGTGATTGGAGATTCTTTGATTAATTTAATATCCTAATCATTCATTCTTTTTAATCGTCAATTATCAGAGCCTGCACATATCTACCGGTTTTTCTTTTTGGGCATCTGTTACGGCAAGGGTGGCCATGTATACGATATCCCGTACGCTGCATCCCATTTGCAGGATATGTACCGGTTTTTTCAATCCCAGCAATACCGGGCCGATAATTTCATTACTTCCCAGTTCCTGTAATATGCCCAAGGCAATGCTGCCGGAACTCAGGTTGGGGAAAATAATCGTATTTACGTCTTTATCTGCTAATGGGGAAAACGGATATCGCTTTTTCCTTAACTCTTTATTGAAGGCTATGGATGCCGACATCTCCCCGTCTACGATGATCTCCGGGTATTTTTGATGCAGAACTTCAATAGCTTCTTGTATTTGCGCCGGACTTCCCAAATGGTATTCTCCGAAATTAGAGTAAGAGGTGACGGCAATGATAGGCTCTACGTTAAATTGTTTCACCGCCTCATAGGCGAGTACGGTGACGGATTCCAGCGTGTCGGCAGAAGGATGGCTGTTTACGGTGGTATCCGCTAAAAAGTAAGTTCCTTTTTTATTCGTGACGATATGCATTCCTACAGCGTATTTGCAACACTCCCGTAGACCGATAATATCTTTAGCTGCCCGCAGCACATGGCGATAGTCGGAATGAATACCGGAAATCAATCCGTCCCCGTCTCCGGATTCGACCATCATCAATCCGATAAAATTCGAATTTTGCATTAATTCACCGGCTTGTTCGGACGTGATCCCTTTTCGCTGTCTTATTTTATAATAAGCTTGCGTGTATTCTTTTATCTTCTCCTTTTCCACGGCCGGATCAAAAATCGTTAATCCGTCTATCTCCAAATGAAGCTGTTTTTTCAGGTCTTCAATTTCTGTCGTATCTCCGATAAGAATAGGATATGCTATTTTTTCTGCCACGATTTCCTGTACTGCCAATAATACTTTTACATCAGCACCTTCCGCGAAAACAATACGTTTGGGGGCTGCTTTAGCTTTTCCGGTCATACGTCGCATAAGACGATCATCCTCTCCGACTCTTTTTTCGAGTTGTTCCCGATAAGCCTCCCAGTCGGTAATTGCCTTACGGGCAATTCCGGATTCTATTGCTGCTTGAGCCACGGCAGGAGCGATACGACTGATCAATCGGCCGTCTAAAGCTTTGGGGATGATATAATTCCGGCCGAAGGCAATAGACGGATCATTATAAGCCATTTTCACCTTTTCCGGCACAGGTTCTTTGGTTAACTTGGCTAAAGCGTAAACGGCTGCCAATTTCATTTCTTCGTTTATTCCTTTGGCTTGCACGTCTAATGCCCCTCGAAAAATATAGGGGAATCCTAAAACGTTATTAATCTGATTGGGATAATCCGAGCGACCTGTTGCAAAGATAATGTCCGGACGACTATGAATGGCTTTTTCGTAGGAGATTTCAGGATTAGGATTGGCCAGGGCAAAAACAATCGGATCGTTACCCATACTTTGAACCATTTCCTCTGTCAGAATGTCAGCCACGGATAAGCCTAAAAATAAATCTGCTCCCACCAGAGCTTCTTGTAGCGTTTGTAAAGGCGTGTCTACGGCAAACTCTTGTTTTTCTTTGTTTAGATCTTTTCGATTGTTTCGGATGACACCTTTACTGTCGCACATGATCAAATGCTCTTTCTTCACTCCCAATGTCAGATATAGGCGGGCACAAGAGATGGCAGCCGCTCCGGCTCCGTTAACGACAACTCTTATCTCTTCTATTTTTTTGCCGTTGAGCTCCAAGGCGTTTAATAGTCCGGCTGCCGATATGATGGCTGTCCCATGCTGATCGTCGTGCATGACAGGGATATCTAATTCTTCCTTTAGGCGTCGTTCTATTTCAAAGCATTCGGGAGCTTTGATGTCCTCTAAATTTATTCCGCCGAAAGTCGGAGCTATTGCTTTGACCGTTTCGATGAACTTGTCAACGTCTTTTGTGTCTACCTCGATATCAAAAACATCTATGTCTGCAAAAATCTTGAACAAAAGTCCTTTACCTTCCATTACGGGTTTACCGGATAGAGCACCGATATCTCCTAAGCCTAAAACGGCGGTTCCGTTGGAGATGACGGCAACCAAATTACTTTTAGCCGTGTACTTATACGCTTCCGTCTGATTTTTCTGAATCTCGAGACAGGGCTCTGCTACTCCTGGCGAGTAAGCTAATGATAAATCATGTTGAGTACTGTGTGGTTTGGTCGGAATAACTTCAATCTTTCCGGGACGCCCCATTGCGTGATATTGTAAAGCCTGTGTTTTTTCAATAGAATCCATAAATAAATTTCTTTGTGTTAATGTAAAATTATCCGGATTTATTTCAAACGACAAATTTAATGTGTTAATGAAAAGTTAAAGTCAAAATATTAACACAGGTTAAAAGAGGTTATTATTAATTTAGCCGAGCTAAAATAGGTAGAATAGATAATGATGAAATTTGGGTTAATATTTGTTTTGTTGGTGTCATTCATATCTTGTACCAGAAATCAAAAGGTTGTTGTTGATTTTAATCTTGTAGGAACTAACGAACGTCAATTTGTGTTATCCGTTGATACTATTGAATATAGGGTTAATGTGGATGATAAAGGACACGGACATATCGTGTTAAACGAATTGGGGTATGGTGTGTTGAAATACGGAAAGGATCGAATTCCTCTATTTTTCGAAAATGGGAAATCGTTATCGATTTTTATTTACGGGAATAAGGTTCGTCAAAATATTCGTTTTGAAGGGGATGGGGCTGCCAAGAATATTTATCTGAATAGCAGAAGATTTCAGGAAGGATCTCTTGACTATGCTTTGGAAGAACGTGATTTTTTGAATCAATTGAAAGATCATATTGCCAGTCAGTGTAAACATCTGGATTCTATGTCTTTTGATCCGGAATTCACAAAAATAGAGCGGGAAAGAATAAAATTTGCAACCTATACCGCTATGGAAAATTATCCTTTATACCATGCATGGAGTACTGGGAATAAGGATTATTTACCCGATACGGCTTATATGGATTGTATCAAATCCTTAATCCGGGAGGATGAGAGATTGATGCCGTTGAAGGAGTATAAAGAGGGGATGGCTTCTCTGGTTTCTTTAATCAGTACCTATCGTATTCAGGAGTTTGACGCGTATAAGCGGGTCATGGCTCAATTTGATTATGTGGAGAAAAATTTGGAGAATAGGGCATTGATAGCGTATTTGATTGATCGCTTTGCTTACAATTATTTAGTAGGTTCCGGGATTGACGAACATACGGAAGAGATTGTTAATATTTACGATTATTATGTTAAAGATTCTTCTCTTCGGAAACATTTTTATGATTTTTATAACCGATGTGCCCGGATTGTAAAGGGGCGTCCTGCATTGGACTTTACTTATACGGATCAGAATGGAAATCTTGTTTGCTCCCGGGATTTTAAGGGTAAATACCTTTTGTTGAATATATGGGCGACCTGGGGAGCACCTTGTCGGATTGAAAGTGTAGCCTGGGATAAATTAGTTGAAAAATTCAAAGATAAAAAAATAGCTTTTGTTTCTATATCCTGTGATAAGGATAGGGGGACTTGGGAACGTTTTTTAAAGGAAAATCACTCCTGCGGTATAGAACTCCATATGGGAGAGAACCGGGAATTAATGGATTTTTATCTGATCCGCGGAATTCCTCGTTTTATTTTAATTGATCCGGAAGGAAATATCATGGATTCCGATTTTTCCCGCCCGACCAATCCGGAAACGGAAAAATACCTGAAACAGCTTTTTTAATTGTAAATTCTGAATTGTAGATTGTAAATTGGAAGCTGAATTTTCTGATTTACAATCTACAATCGTCAATCCCTATGATTTACTGAACCAAGGCGTGACCTCGTCGTTTTTCAAGATGTGAATGATGGGTTTTCCGTCGGCCGTGTAATTCGGATGTTTGCAGGCAAAAAGGCTGTCGAAAAGATCGTTCATCTCTTGTTTGTTCAATACGGTATCATAACTTAAAGCGGCGGCTTGTGCCAATGAAAGTGCGATCCGGTCCTGCATTTTTTCCCGGATGGAACCTTCCGTATTCTTGTAGTGTTCGAGCAGACTGATCAGCACCTCTTTGCCTCGAGCGTGTGAGAGATCGGGAGGTGTCGTATAAATAGCATAGCAATTTTTACCGAATTCACCTAATTCGAAGCCTAATACATTTAAGTCGTTGAGTATCTCTTTTACCAGCAGAAAGTCATCTGCTGATAACTCCAATGTTTCGGGGAAGAGGCTCTTCTGTCCGCAAACTTTCTGTTGTACTAATGATTCACGATAACGTTCAAAAAGTACCCGTTCATGGGCTCTTTTCTGATCTATAAACATTAATCCCGAATGAACCGGGGTAACGATATAGCGACCTTTCATTTGGATAAAGGAGATCACTCCCTCGTGGTCTTCTTGTTTAATGGCCATTTCCGGAATTTCGGTCTGTATTACTTCCTCTTTTTCCTCTAATCCCTGAAAAAGAGCATCCCAATTAGCCGGTACCCGTTCTTTTTTAACCTGCTCATGTATATGTTCCCGGGGAGAGGAGGGCGAACGTTCGAAATCGGAATCCTCTTTTGAGATGGAGGTCGCGTAATTGAACGGATTGTAATGCGGATTATAGCTTACTTTCGGAATCTTGGGAATAATGGGTGGCGTTTCCGGTGAAAAATCGACCTTCCCCTCCGTGTCGAAATCTATCGTGGGTGTAATATTAAATTTTCCCAAAGCCTCTTTTATACAGGCTAAGATGATTTGAAAAATGGCATTTTCATCCTGGAATTTTATTTCTGTTTTTGTCGGATGGATGTTGACATCAATCATGGAGGGATCTATCGTGAAATAGAGAAAATAAGAAGGAATCATGTCCGGACTGATCAGACCCGAGTAGGCTTCCAATACCGCTTTGTGAAAATAGTTGTGTTTCATAAAACGGTTATTCACGAAAAAATATTGTTCCCCGTAGCTCTTTCTGGAGTGCTGGGGAGCACACACGAAGCCGTTGATCGTGATAAAACCGGTTTCGCAACTCACCGTGATTAACTTGGGATTTATGGTTTTACCGAAAGCATTGACCAAGCGTTGTCGTAGCCCGGAGACAGGGAAGTTGTAAATTTCATTTCCGTTATTGACCAAAGAGAATGCGATATGCGGAGCGGTAAGGGCTACCCGTAAAAATTCGGTTGTAATATTTCGTAATTCCGTGGTGTCTGATTTTAAAAATTTGCGCCGGGCAGGGATGTTGTAAAATAGGTTTTTCACGGAAAGATTTGTTCCCCTGTTGCAATTGACACTCTCCTGATTCTTTAGCTCGGAATCGGCAATAAAAAGATAAGTACCCAATTCCTCTTCTTCTTTTTTAGTCCTTAATTCCACTTCGGCAACAGAGGCAATGGAAGCTAAGGCTTCTCCCCGGAATCCCATGGTTCGGATATTGAACAGATCCGTCGCTGCTTTGATTTTAGAGGTGGCATGACGTTCGAATGCCATGCGGGCATCTCTCGGTGACATGCCGCTACCGTCGTCAATGACTTGAATAAGCGCTTTTCCTACATTTTTCAAAATGACCTGAATTTGTGTGGCTCCGGCATCAATGGCGTTTTCCATTAATTCTTTGACCACGGAAGCCGGGCGTTGTACAACCTCTCCGGCTGCAATTTGATTGGCTACGGAATCAGGTAAGAGTTGAATAATATCGGACATAAATTTCGCTTGTTTTAAATTTAAAATAATTTGAGAATCAGGTCGAGTTTGTACGTGGCCAAATAGAATATGACCAGTAAGATAACAATCAGGATTAGAAATAGGCGTAAGGAATAGCTCATAGACCTGGCAGGTCTGCTGGCTTTTCTACGGGCATACTCTCGTTGAAAACCGGCTCTTACGTCAGGGATGTACTCTTCACCGTCCTCTTTTAAGCCGAGTTCGGCTCTCATTCTTTTCTCTCGCTCTTTTCTTGCCTCCGCTTCCGGATCCCAATAGCGGGGTTTTAGTTCGAAACGTTTGGGTTTCGGTTGATTAAAAAATCCCATAATTCATTCAATTTACGGTTTCTTTTTTCGATGACTTACCAAAATTTTTTGCTATCCAACGGGGAACAATGAAAACGCCGATAAACAGATAAGGATAATAGCTGATTAGGCGCCATAAAATCGCCATTGCAATAGCGACTCCCGCATTCGGAAGAAATTCCCCGAGATACTTTGAAAAGACAAATTCGGCAAAACCGCTTCCCCCGGGAGTGGGACTTACCAACATCATGATCCACATCACGAGTTGTCTTGCAAAGATAAGAAAATGTTGGGCCCAATCATAACGCCCGAACCAGAAGGCGACTAAAATAGCGTTTACCACCCAATACCGGGCTGTCCACGAGCAGAAAGTAGCTCCGAACGTTTTCAGCCAGAAACTGAAAGGTTTTTTTCTCAATTCAATGGAATTACGGATGATATCGCTTCCCGCTTCGTTGGCATCGTGCCTCCATTTTCGTAATATTCTCCATTTGAAAAACTTCATGATTAAAAACTTCAGCCCCCTCGGGTTTCTAAATAGCCCGTAGCTTAAAACGATCAGATAAGCTAGTTTGATACAATAACCGATAACGGCAAAAAGAATTAAACTATCTGCGATAGCCTTGGTGGTATCTGGCATGTACCATAGGGCCTGGTGGTTGACAAACAGCAAAATCAACGGAAACATAATGATAAAATACAATTCATCCAAAAAAGAGGTTGCCATGACCATGGCCGAACTCTTTCCCACGCCTATGCCCTCTTTATGCACGAATAGGATGGCCAGACTTGTTCCCCCGATGGCCGAAGGAGTAACTGCCGAAGTAAATTCCCATAAAAAGATAATTCGTATGGCCTGAATCCATTTTAACCGGTTGCCTGAAAGAATGCGAATCCGAATTACGTATCCCAAATCTCGTATAAACATACACAAAAGAGCCACGAAAAGCCAAAAAATCGTACTCCAGGTGAAAGTGATCACGTCGAAAGCTTTCGGGTCAAATTCCTTGTATAACATATAAGAGACAACAGCCAACCCGATGATGATTGGATATATGATTTTGTATGGGCTTATTTTTTTCGTTAACTGTTTATTCCCTTCCGGATTTTCTTTTGCCATAATCAACGTTTTGTCGAGGCTAAATTACTAAAAAAAGTCCAACGCCCTATTATATTTTTATATTTCCCCGCAAGATTCTAAGTTTTTTAATAGCACTTAGGGACGGGGCAAAAGTGCTATTTGGAAAATTTCGTATTTTTTCTTAAATTTGACATACAGCTAAATTTCTTTGATCATGTCCAGGCAAGCTCGTCAACGTTCGGTTACAGGTATTTACCATGTTATTCAACGTGGTATCGACCAAATGATGATTTTTCGTAACGATGATGACCGTCAGATGTTTTTAAACCTTTTAAGTATAGAGGCTGGTGAATTTTTTAAGATATATTGCTATTGTTTGATGGATAACCATATACATTTCATTGCAGAAAGTAATAATCTTAGTTTTCATGTTCATCGTATTGCTTCGGTCTATGCTATGTGGTTTAATCAGAAATATGGACGTCGAGGCTATCTTTTCCAAGATCGTTTTAAAAGTGAAGTAATAGAAGAGGAAGGATATTTATTGCGGTGTTTCAGGTATATTTTGAATAATCCGGTAAAAGCAGGAATGAGTCGTAATGTTGCTGATTATAAATGGAGTAGTTACCATGCGTGCTTTAACAAAAGCAATTCTTTTGTTGTAACTGATTTTCTAAATCTTTTTTTTGATAGAGAAGAGGATTTACGGGCTTATTTGCGAGAAGAGGGGCAAGAAGAGTGTATGGATATTGATCAGAATTATCAATTGAACGATGGTGAGGTACAAGGATTATTGGAAGAAAAACTAAATGGTAAAAGGTTAACGGAATTTTCTGTAGGAGAACAAAAACAGATTTTAAGGGAAATGAAACAAAATCCTGGTGTCAGGAATCGTCAGCTTGCCCGAATTACGGGGATTGGTTTTAATATTATTCGGCGTTTATAAAATAGCACTTTTGCCCCGTCCCTAAATGCTATAAAAAAGAAATAACAGCCTATTTTTAGACTGTTATCAATGAATTGTGGAGAATAACGGAATCGAACCGTCGACCTTTTGACTGCCAGTCAAACGCTCTAGCCAACTGAGCTAATTCCCCATTTGCGGTGCAAATATAGATAAAAATCCGAAAATAAGAAATTCGGGAGAGAAGAATTTCTTATTTGGGACGAATAGTTCCATGCCGTTTTAATTTACAACGGTCGATTGTCTATCATATCTGGAATAACTCTTACGGGGCTTGGATGTTTTTGTCGGTCATGTTTTTTATTCACGATCTTCCGTAACTTGCTTTGCTCTGATAGCTCGTCAAACGGCTACTTCGAAGATTAAACACGATTTTCGCCGTTCACGGTTTATGCTCTGTTATTTTTTGAGTTTACTCTGGATGGGGTAGTGGTCTGAAAATTTAACGGTGTCCCGGAGGTAGGAGACGGTTTCGAACGAAAAGGAGTGAAGGATGTGGTCGATACGGAAGGAGGGAAATTCTCCGATATAGGTGTTGCCCAGTCCTCGTCCTTTTTCGACAAAACTGTCTTTCATGTTGTCGTCCAGTGTGCTATAAGTGTAGGAGAGGGGTGTATCGTTGAAGTCTCCGCACAGGATAACGGGATAGGGGGATTGGTTCATGTGTTTTTTGATGATTTCGGCTTGTCGGGCTCTGTTTTTGTTGGCGGCAATCAACAGGGATACGATAGAGTGGACTTCTTCAGATACGGCCTGTCCTTTTCCTTCCGATAGTTTTTGAAGGAGCTTCCGGTCTTTGTCTCCTAACCGGTAGGATTCTAAATGGACGCAATATACTCGTATGGTGTCGTTTGAGATGACGACATCCGCGTAAATGCAGGCGGCCGTATATTTTTTGTCGAAATCGATGAAACCTGTGTGTAACAGGGGAGTGCGAGATAAGATAGCAATATCTTTTCGATTGTAATGGTAAGGATAGGTTGAGAATTTTTCAAAAATTCCGGTTTGTTGGGGAACCTCCTGAAGACAGACGAGGTCTCCCGGGAATCGATTGATGTATTCTTCTAATTGTCGAGGAGTCTCTTTTTGTTTAGACCAACCGTATATATCCATTTGTCGGACGTTGTAGGAGAGGAGGGAGATGTCGTATGGTGTATTTCCGGATGCCGGGCCGTTCATGCCGTAATAGGTTCTCATAAAAGGATATCCCGCGGCTAATACGAGTAGAATGAGCCAGGCCATTTTTTTCCAACATGCAATCCAATAAAGGAGTAGGATTAGATTGACGATCAAGAGATAGTGATAAGCTAACCCCAAGAGAGAGGAAATATAACAAGTATTCGGGTTGACATAGGGAGAGGTATAACTCCCCAATAGACCCAGAATAGCCGTCCAGGTAATGATTCTGATAAGGATGTCTATGATTCGTTTCAACCTGATTCTTTTTATGGATTTTGTCGATTTCGTCCGGAATTAATTTTTTCTTCCCGATTTGAACAAAATTTCCTTCTCTTCTTTTGTTAAACTCTCGTATCCCGATTTAGAGATCTTATCCAGAATATCGTTGATCCGGTCGTCTTTTTGCTTTTTGTACTCGTTGTATTCTCTATCGTTCATATCCGATACCTTCTTTTTGTATTTTCCCCGCATGTTTTTCCGGGGAACAAATAGCTTTCCGATCTTTTCAAAGAGGTTGATAATACCGCTTGCAATATCCCGGTTTTTTCGAATACCCAACGTAAAAAGATAGCCGAAAAGGGCTCCGCCCAAGTGGGCTATATGTCCTCCGGCATTCCCCGAAGGGATACTGATGATATCGATTGCTGCCGTAAAAAGGGCCAGGTGAATCAGTTTTACCGGGCCGATCAGGAAAATATAGATCCGGTGGTTCGGCAAATAAGTACAAACAGCAAATACAATGGCCATGATGGAAGCCGAAGCTCCCACGGCCCATGAAAAATAGCGTTCCGTGGCAAAAGCCGGAAAGATGGCATAGGCAGCCATGTAAACGATGGCTCCCGACACTCCGCCGAGAATATATATTCCCGTCAGTTTTCGTTCCGAGAAATAGTTTAAGAAAATGCTTCCGAACCAGTATAGCCATAGCATATTAAACAGCAGGTGGAAAAACCCGAACTGTGTGAACATGTATGTAACGATGGTCCAGGGTGTGCGCAGAAGATTGTAAGGATAAGCGGGGACACCCAGGTATGGCAATAAGAAGTTGTCCATTTCCCGATAGCCGGCTAATAAAAAAAATACAGATACTAACTTGATGATAATGAAAGCTGCAATGTTAATGTAAATTAGCCGGCTAAGGGCCGATCCTTGCTTGAAAGAGCGTTTTATTCCGCTCCAAATTCCTTCGGAAAAAGAGTTATTGCCATATGAGTTATAATATGCAGACATGATCTATTAATAAAAACGTTTACTGTGTTTACTCCAATAACGTATCATAAAGAAACCGAACAGCATTCCTCCCAAGTGAGCAAAATGGGCCACGTTATCTCCCACTTGATTTTGAATACCTAAATATAACTCTGCGGCTCCATAGAAAAGAACGAAATATTTAGCCTTGATCGGTATCGGAATGAACATAAGAAATAGTTCCGTGTTGGGAAACAACATACCGAATGCCAGTAAAATACCGAAAACAGCTCCGGAAGCTCCGATCATCGGGACATTAACGTATCCCTGTATGACGTTTTGATAAATAGCCTCTGCTGTTTTGATGTATTCTTGGGAATTCGGTTGGTTGGTCCAACCGTCAATAAATGAGACTAAGTCATTCGGAATCCCTCCTAAACGAGCTCGTAAAAATTCTGCTAATAGACCGGGGTCCGGTGTGTTTTGAAAGGCATAGAATTCCTCTTGCATGTTATGGTAACCGTACCAGCTGACCAACGAATAGAGTAGTGCCGCTCCTATTCCCGTAACCATGTAGTATATGACAAAACGTTTGCTTCCCCAAACCGATTCAAGAATACGGCCGAACATAAATACGGCGAACATATTGAAGAACATATGTGTTAACCCTTCTTGGGTAAACATATGAGTAATGTATTGATAAAAAGCAAAGTGTTTGGATTCCGGAAGATGTAATCCCAGGATATTGACCAAATCGATACCGGATCTTTTTCCCACGATGTTTATCAGCAGAAAAATGATCACGTTGATGATGATGATCACTTTTACCGCTGGGGTAATATTTGAAAGCGGACGATAATTACTCATTTTTGTTCGGTTTTGTGTTTTGTTTGTTTACCGGTTTATGCTGTCTGTTTTCCACTTTGTTCACCGGTTTGTTTCCATTGGAATTATTCGCTTCCGTTCGGTTGTTGTTTTTTTGTACGTTTTTCCGGTTATTTCTGTTTTTGGAATAATTCTTTCTGGGCTGTTTCTTTTCGTCGAAACGATTTAAACTTTCCTCTCCTACTCCATCCGTGTATTTGATATCCTCCGGTCGTTTCTCGTTTGTGTCCAGAGCTTTAGGTGGAATATATCCTCTTTTGTTCATGGCGATGATCTCTTTCACCCGCTCTACGGGAAGTTTAATTAGAGCTCCCTTCCCCTCTTTATCATAGGTGTAAGACATGGAACGTCCGAATATATCGGTCTTTTGGTGATAAAGCATGCCTTCGCCGGTGTTTAGCCAGATATTGGAAGAAGGGAAATCTTTTTGTTCGTCAATATAAGCATCCACTTCATAGTTGAGACAACACTTTAGCTTGCCGCATTGGCCGGCCAGTTTTTGAGGATTCAGGGAGATATCCTGATAACGCGCCGCAGAGGTCGATACCGATATAAAGTTGGTGATAAAGGTCGAGCAACATAGTTTTCGTCCGCATGAGCCGATACCGCCTATGCGTCCTGCTTCCTGCCGGGCCCCGATTTGTTTCATCTCGATTCGGATGTGAAAGGTCTCGGCCAGTACTTTAATTAATTTCCGAAAATCCACCCGATCTCCGGCAATATAATAGAAAATAGCTTTTGTTTTATCTCCCTGGTATTCGACATCTCCAATTTTCATGTCCAAATTCAGGTCGGCAGCAATCTTACGGGACTTAATCATGGTATCGTACTCGAGAGCAATGGCTTGTTGCCATTTTTCGATATCATGCGGTTTTGCTTTTCGATATACTTTTTTCAGCGGATTCCGTTCCAGATCTACCCGTTTCAATCGCATCTGTTCCCGGACTAATTCTCCTGTCAGGGAAACGATACCGATATCATGTCCTAAAGCTGCTTCTACGGCAACAATATCTCCGATATTAAGATTCAGATTGCTATTGTTCAGGTAGAAGCCTTTCCTTGTATTTTTAAAACGAACCTCGACAATTTCGGAAGTACTACAACCTTCCGGAATATCTTGCATCCAATTGTATTCCGTCAATTTACCGGCGAGTAAACGATGGTCTATCACCGGAACAATCGGATAGGGTTGTTTATTTTGGCTTTCGGGATTTTCCCGGATTTCTTCATTTATTTCTTCACTCATACGTTATGACTAAAAGTTAAAAATTAAAAGCTAAAAGTTACGACTGAAAATTAGGTTGTTTTCTGTTTTCACTTTTATGGTCAACACAACTTATTGCTGACTATGGACGAATATTTTGCATTACTTTAATGCAAAGATCCGTGAATATGATTTTCCCGTTTCCGTTGCGTATGATATCGCTATAAGCTCTTTCAAACTCCTCGTAAAGCGGGATGACGTTACCTTCATGTACATAAGGAGAAAATTTTACGGAAAAATCTTTCTCCCGTTTGGTCATGTATACTATATTTTCGAGATCAAAGTTTCTGACAAAATTTTCTCGTATCATTCGAATACAATGAGCCAGAAAACTTTTTTGTCGTTCTCTTCCCAAAACGGCAAGTTCATTGACGAATTCATTGACCGTTAGCATCTTTCTCTCCCAACACAAGCGCATCATCTGAATGAATTTTTCCTGATTATAAACGGACTCTTCCGTTTCATCAAGAATTTTAAGAGCCTTTAACCAACTTCCGGAGGCCACGTGAGCGACTTCTCTGGCGGAATCCGGAGATAGTTTTTGGGTACGGATCAATTGTTCTGCAATTTCTTCTTGTCCGAGAGGGGGGATATGAATACGTTGCGTTCTGGATAAAATGGTATTAATAATCTCTTCCGGATGTTCAGAGATCAACAGAAAGAGGGTTTTCGGATAGGGCTCTTCCAAAATTTTGAGTAATTTATTCGAGCACTCCGGTTTCATTTTTTCCGGTAGCCATATGATCATTACTTTATAATCCGATTCAAAAGGTTTTAGTGCCAGTTTTCTCAGGATGTTTCCACTTTCTTCCGTGTAGATCATGGCTTGTGCATTCTCGTCGGCTCCCATGGCAGACAGCCAGTTTTCCAAGTCCGTATAGGGATTACTTAATAGTAAATTTCGCCATTCGTTGAGGTATTCGTCACTAATGGGAAGTTTGATTCTGGTGGATTTTACCACGGGAAAGACGAAGTGCAGGTCCGGATGAATTAATTTTTGCATCTTTCTGCAAGCCGGGCAGACCCCACAAGCTTCCTCGTGTTTGTCGCCCGTGCAAAAAAGATATTGTGCAAAAGCCAAGGCCAGAGCCAGACTACCGGAGCCTGTTTCTCCGGTAAATAACTGCGCATGACTTACTCTTCCCGATTGCAAAGAGGCGAGTAGTCGCTGTTTTATCTCTTCATGGCCTATGACTTCTTTAAAAAACACAGATCAAATTTTAGGTTGACGATTGAAATAACGGTATGGTCTTTAGTAATCCGTTATTTGCAATTGCCGGTTAAATGGATATTCAGTTCTTTTAATTGTTCTTCCGAGATTTCAGAAGGAGAGTCGATCATGACGTCTCTTCCTGAATTATTTTTCGGAAAAGCTATGACATCCCGGATAGAATCCAGCCCGGCAAACATGGAGGCCAGGCGATCAAAACCGAAAGCGATTCCGCCGTGGGGAGGTGCTCCGTATTTGAAGGCTCCTATCAGGAAACCGAATTGAGCTTGTGCCGCTTCATGAGTAAACCCAAGGCAATCAAACATTTTGGATTGTAAGTTGGAGTCGTGGATACGAATAGAACCTCCTCCTACTTCCACCCCGTTGATCACCATATCGTAAGCATTTGCCCGAACTTTTCCCGGATCGGTGTCCATCAGAGAAATATCTTCCGGTTTGGGAGAAGTAAAAGGATGATGCATAGCGTAGAAGCGTTGCGTCTCTTCATCCCATTCCAATAGAGGGAAATCTACAACCCATAAAGGCTTGAATACATTTTTATCCCGTAATCCCAAACGATTTCCCATTTCCAAGCGCAATTCGCTCAATTGGGGTAAGGTTTTCATTTTAGGACCTACTAAAATGAGAAGCAAGTCTCCCGGCTGAGCTTTACAAGCTTCTGCCCACTGTTTCAAATCGGTTTCATCGTAAAATTTATCCACGGAAGATTTGAGGGTTCCGTCCTCGTTATATTTCACGTAAACCAATCCTTTAGCCCCGATTTGAGAACGTTTTACAAATTCCGTCAGTTCATCCAGTTGTTTGCGGGTATAATGGGCGCATCGAGAGGCACATATGGCTCCGATGTATTCTGCATCATCAAAGACGATAAAGCCTTTTCCTTTGGCAATGGCTGTCAGGTCGACAAATTTCATATCAAAACGGATATCCGGTTTGTCACATCCGTAATATTCCATAGCATCAGCCCATGTCATGCGGGGAAGAGCCGGAATATCAACGTTTCGAATCTCTTTAAACAAGTGACGAATTAATCCTTCGAACACCTCTAATACATCTTCCTGTTCGACAAAGGACATTTCACAGTCAATCTGGGTAAATTCGGGTTGACGATCGGCCCGTAAATCTTCATCCCGGAAACATTTTACAATTTGGAAATAACGGTCGAATCCGGAGATCATAAGTAATTGCTTAAATGTTTGCGGGCTTTGGGGCAAGGCATAAAATTGTCCCGGGTTCATCCGCGAGGGAACGACAAAATCACGGGCTCCTTCCGGTGTACTTTTGATTAGAACAGGGGTTTCTATCTCTATAAACTCCTGATTACTCAGATAATTACGTACAATCTGGGCCATTCGATGTCTTAATTCAAGATTTTTTCTAACAGTTGCCCGCCGTAAATCCAAATATCGATACTTCATTCGTATATCGTCTCCTCCGTCGGTTTGATCTTCAATGGTGAACGGAGGTACCTCGGAAGTACTTAATATATTTAGCTCTTTGATTAAGATTTCGATTTCTCCGGTAGGAATTTTATTGTTTTTGCTGGCTCTTTCGACCACGGTTCCTTTTACTTGGATGACATATTCCCGTCCTAATTTTTCCGTTATTTTTTTTATCTCGTCCGGAGCAGATTCTTCCACGACTAACTGTGTAATACCATAACGGTCTCTCAAGTCCACGAATGACATGGCACCTAATCGTCTTACTTTTTGAACCCAGCCACTGAGACAAACGCTCTCATTTACGTTTTCTATCCGTAATTGTCCACAAGTATGTGTTCTATACATAGTTTTACTATTAAATATTTGGATTCGGAGCTACTCCTAAGTCCTCTTTTGTTTTTATATGACTTTTGTTATAGGATATAATTCGCCTATTTAACAATTTGCGAAAATAATAAGAATTTATCAGTTTCTGGCGCTAATCCCATAAAAAATCAGTATATGAAGTCAACGGATTAAAAATAGGTATTCGAGGTTTTTCGATGGATTGTAATCAAGCATTCTATTTCGGATAAATTTTCTATGGAACGAATCCTCTTTTTCCTGTTTTTGGGCTTCTTATGTTTCATTCTTTTGTTAAAATGCCAAATACTCCATTTATGTATGTTATTTTTTTCGGATATGAATAAACAAATTTTTATCTTTGAAACTTTATTATATGGATTGAAAGGTAGAGATGAATTATGTTGATGTGATTATTTTGCTTCCTTTGGTATATGGAGCATATAAAGGTTTTACTTCCGGATTAATTGTAGAGATGTCGACGCTGTTCGCGTTGATCTTAGGCGTATTCATATCTTTAAAGTACGGAGGCGTGACGGAGGCGTTTTTGAAAGATTTTATCGATATCCCTGTTTCTTATTCTTATTACGTGGCTTTTGCGGTAACCTTTCTGTTGGTTGTTATCGTTATTCATTTGTTGGGAAAGTTGTTGACGAAATTAGTCGATATGGTTTCTTTGGGACTTTTTAATAAGTTATTCGGAATTCTGTTAGGGACGGTGAAGGCTGCCATTGTGGTATGTGTCATTTTGTTTGTTATCAATGCATTGGACTCTAAATATGATTTTATTCCTGCAAAAACGAAGAATCAGAGCATGTTGTATTATCCTTTTGTTAATTTTGCAAATGGAGTCTATCAGAGTGCTGTAAATTAATTGTCAAAATCCTATAAATTGAGAATCGATGAATTTTGTTGAAGAATTAAAATGGCGGGGTATGATTCATAATATCATGCCGGGAACAGAGGAGCAACTGACGAAAGAGCAGACAACGGCTTACGTGGGTATCGATCCCACGGCAGATTCGTTGCACGTGGGGCATTTGGTGTCGGTTATGATGATGAAACATCTTCAAATGGCAGGTCATAAGCCTATTTTTTTAATAGGAGGGGCGACCGGAATGATAGGGGACCCGAGTGGTAAATCCCTGGAAAGGAATTTGTTGGACGAGACGACCGTGCAGAAAAATATGGATGGAATCAGGGCGCAGTTGTCGAAGTTTATTGATTTTAATTCCGATGCTCCGAATGCCGCGATCATGGTAAATAATTATGATTGGATGAAGAATTTTACCTTTCTTGATTTTATCCGGGAGGTAGGAAAACATATTACCGTAAATTACATGATGGCCAAAGATTCGGTGAAGAAGCGGTTGAGTGCCGATTCTACACAAGGCTTGTCTTTTACCGAGTTCACGTATCAATTGGTTCAAGGGTATGATTTTTTGCATTTACGTCGTCATTATAATTGTCTTTTGCAGATGGGAGGGTCGGATCAGTGGGGAAATATTACGACGGGAGGAGAATTGATTCGTCGGAAAGACGGAGCGGAGGCTTATGGTTTGACTTGGCCCTTGATGACGAAGAGTGATGGTAAAAAGTTCGGAAAGACGGAATCCGGTAATATCTGGCTGGACCCCCAACGGACTTCTCCTTATAAATTTTATCAATTCTGGCTGAATGCCACGGATGAAGATGCGGAGAAATACATTAAGATTTTTACGATCCTTCCTCCGGCAGAAATCGATGCATTGATTCTCGAGCATCATGATGCTCCGCATCTGAGAAAATTACAGAAGGTTCTGGCGAAAGAAATAACCTGTCTGATTCATAGTCCGGAGGCTTACGAAGCCGCCGTGGAAGCTTCTCAAATTTTATTTGGAAATGCAACTTCGGATGCATTGAAGCGTTTGGATGAAGATACTTTGTTAGCGGTTTTCGAGGGTGTACCTCAATATGATATCTTACGTTCAGATTTGGAAGCGGGGATCTCTATCGTGGATTTGTTGGCCGAGAAAACATCAATTATGTCTTCTAAGGGGGAAGCTCGGCGTGCATTGAAGTCAAATGCTATCAGTATCAATAAAGAGAAGATAACGGATCAGGAACTGATCGTGAATGCAGGTTTCCTGATCGATGATAAGTTTGTTTTATTGCAAAGCGGGAAAAAGAATTATTTCTTGCTGAATGTCAAATAAATAATAAAAGCGACCTTTTAGGTCGCTTTTATTATGGTAATTTCACCCATTTGACTGCATCTGCAAAAATCAATTGGTCGGGATAAGCTCCCGTGTCGAGTAACGTTATTTTTGCTTTTCCTGCCGGGCATGTATATTTGCCAAGAGATATCCAACCGCTTCCCACGTTATTGATCTCCAAAATCACTTTTTCTTCTCCCTCCCGGTGTGAGAAAATATAAGTTTGCGTGGGATTTTTTTCTTGTTCTTCCTCTTCCGGGTCTCCGATACGATGGGGTTTTATACCCAATTCTCCGCCAAATTCATTATTGTAGACGAATAGTTCGTATTTACCTTCTGTCGGCAGTTGAGTTTCCCATTCTACGCGAGTCTCTCCTGTCCCGGATTTCTTACAATAATAGCTTCTGATAATATCACCGTAAGCATTCTCATGTATATAAGGAGTCCACTTTACCGGAAATTCATAGGGGGATTGTATGGCAATCACATGCTTCTTTTTTGTTAGCTTTTGTAAAAGATTATTGGGTTCGACCAAATGAAAACCGGGATCGTTATTATCCACGATAAACTCGTTGGCCTTGGGACAGAATGTTATTGTGTTCGTATCGAAGATGCCGGTTATCACATGTGAGGAGGAGGTGATAGGGATACGGGAGAAGTTATAATTTGCCGGTATATTTTGAGAAAGATTCGTGTGTAGCCGGACTGTAATGTCTTTGGGACAATCTCCCGGAAACCAGCTCCTGATCTCTTTGCTTGTACCGGCAGGTATAACGTATAATTCCGGCTGTACTGCATAGTACCTGGAATAGCAGTAACCGGAAATAGAGATTACCCCGTCAACTTCTCCTTTATTCCATACATTGAGGGAACGGATATGTCCGATTTTTCCAGCCTGTTCGACATTCTCAATCTGGATATTTTTAATAAGAAAAACAGGTAGCCTGTTCTCCTTGTATAATTTGCGGGTACAGGCAATCAAATCCAACCCGAATTGTTGTTGAAATTCTTGTCCGTATTGCTCGAACGAAACAGTTTTAAATAGATTGCGTTGAACGAAATCCCGCGTAAAAGAGTAAAATTTATCGTAGGGAATATCACAAAGTAGGCGTTTTAGCAATATATTGGCTTTTGCCTTCAATATATCGTTGAGGAAAGGAGATATTGCTGTGTCTTGTAATGCCTTTTCTAAGCTATGTTTTTTTAAATATTCCAAGATAATCGGGTTTGTGGTTGGTTCTGTAACAAAGTCTTCCGGGTTTTGTTGTTGCCTAAAGGTTTGAAAAATCAAATTAATTCCCTGAAAATCAATAGATGATATATGAAAATTGAAGTTTTGTAGGGAGGAGAGATCGTATTCGTTTTTAAGTTGTATCCATGGTTTTTTACGGGATGAGATTTTAATGAATAAATTTTCGGGACGGATAAAACGGGTTGTTCCGAATGCGGATTGGTAAGGAGATACATAAATAACATCTTCTTCCTGTTTGGGTTTCATGTGGATAGGACGAGCGAGCAATGCTTCTCTTTCCGGTCGAAAAATGATTTCCGGTTGTACATATTCGCTTCCTTTTTTCCATTCCCGACTGTAGGCGCAAAAATGTACAGGTGTTTCTACCATGGCTAATTTGTCAAACTTGTATTCCCTGATTTGCTTGTACATATTCGCAATGAAATCTTGCGGAGAATCATAACCGTCGGTCATAAATTCATGTCCTTTAAAAAGATATAACTCGTAAAGGCAGGAATCGATAAGAACTGATCTCCGGGAATAATTTCCGATACAAAGGGAAAGGCTTGGAAGTTTCTTCCTGTTCGTAAAATGTACCGTGTCGTTCGAAGTGTTGCTTATTCCTTGAGACACGGGTAAACGTTCTTTTTCTCCCACGACGTCAAGACTGAAATCGATAAATGTTTCCGTTGTTGTCAATGGCGAGAGAACATTTACCGGGGGCAGACTTGTCGGATACCATAGGTTTTCCGGGGTTAATAAGGTAAATTTTTTTTGTAAAAAATGAGTTTCTTTGCCGAAACGGAAGAAAGAATGACTTCGGGTGATATCTTGCGAGGATAAATCTTTTATCTCGGGATAACTAATTTCGGGTACTATTTTTCCTTTATATTCTACTTGTATGTTTTGTTCCTGTTGGGGAGATAGCGGTAAATAAATATTGATAACTTGATGATCTCGCCGATAGGTTAAGGAGTGGCCGTTATGTGTAAGGGAAATAATCTCCAAACCTGGATTCAGGTAAAGTATGAAAGAATCTAATGGTTTATCCGAGGGATTCAGTATGGTCAATTGACTTTTGGCGATATAACTTTTCTCTTTTTGTTCAAAGGTGATATGATGTTTGTTAATTTGAATCTTAGGTGTTTCCTCGTATTTCGCGAAGATCTCCCGGTACAATGCCCGTTTGGATATTTCCAGGTGGATGCTGTAAAGAAAACTTCCTGCCGGAAGTATCCCCACAAGTAATAGTATAATTCCAGCTTTTTTATATTTGATCGGATGGTGTGGGATATTTGGTATTCGCTGGAAAAATGCGGCTCCTAAAATAAACAGTCCGCATCCCCAGAGTAAGAATGTCATTCTTTGAAGAAGATAGAGATTTAGACCTGAAAAGCCGGTCCATTCTGAAAAGGCATTCGGGAGGGAGGAGGCAAAAAGATCAAAAGCTCCGTGAAAAAATTGATTTCCGTGCATGATCTCGATATAAAGAAAGGCGAGGAGAATAATAAAAGATAACGCTTGGTTATGGATAATACTTTTAAGAAAAATAGTTAATCCTGTGATAAAAATCAAAGTAGGTAATGTTAAGGTACTAAAATAAAAGATGTAGGGCCAGAGCGCAAATGGTGAATCGCTGGCGAATAAATGGATAAATAACGCGATTCCTGTCAGAACGAAGTCTAAGCAAAATAACACGATTAATGTTCCTGATGTTTTTCCCAATAAATATTTGATATTGTTGAAATCATGTACCTGAATAGAGGATAACGTGTCCAGTTTCTGTTCTCTGTATAGAAATCCTCCACTCAGCAAAACAATAATGATAACTTGTAAATAGTTTACGATATAGGCATTGGCGAATGGAAAGGAGGAAATTAAAGAAATTACGGACCAGCTTGGTGAACTTAAATTACTTTGTGCGGTAAGTTGTAGTCCGGCCGTAAAAATAACGGCAATTAATACGATAAAACGAAAACTCCATTCTCTGGTTAGTGTTTTTATCTCGTAATGGACGATCGATCTGAAGGATGGGAAACTCATGCTTATTTTTATTTCTATAACAAAGTATAACGAATGACAACAGGGGTTTGGGTCGTAATTCTTACTGTCGCTTCAGCTGACAGAGATGTACGAATGCATAGGAATATCCCTGATATTGCATGTTTTAAAAATTTTTTCATAAGATAGTTCTTTGTTATTAGTAAATTAATACGAATATATGTATATAATATTTATAAAGCAAGAGTAAATGATAAAATTGGACTCAGTTTAAGGTTGATTGTATTTAAGTATCAAACAAATAGAGTTCGGAATTGTTCCGAACTCTATTTGTTTGATTGTCGTGTTTTATAATATCTTAATAATATATTATTTATCAATTATCAATTGTAGTGTCTTGATACAGAAAGTCATTAAACGGAAAACGTGCTGAATGAATCTCTTTTGTGATTTCGTATAATTTTTCTTTTAGTTCTTCGATGTTTTCTTTGTTTTTAGCTGATATATATACGGTTTCTCCTCCTTGTTTAGCCATCCACATTTGTTTGAGATCATCAAGGTTGTAATTTTCCCGTTCGATAGGGGTCAGGTCATCTTCCTCTTTAGGGACAAACGTGAAGGCATCGATTTTGTTAAAAATCATAATGGTCGGTTTCGGATTTTCGATTAATTCTGTTAATGTTTCGTTGACAACCCGGACTTGATCTTCGAATTGAGGATGAGAGATATCTACGACATGTAAGATCACATCGGCTTCCCGGACTTCGTCTAAGGTCGATTTGAAGGACTCAACCAGATGATGGGGCAGTTTGCGGATAAAACCGACGGTGTCGGCTAATAGAAGCGGTACGTTTTTAATGGCAATTTTTCGTACGGTCGTATCTAATGTTGCGAATAGTTTGTTTTCCGCGAATACTTCCGATTTACTTAATAAATTCATCAAAGTAGATTTACCCACATTGGTATATCCGACGAGGGCGACCCGAACCAATTTCCCCCTGTTTTTACGTTGGGTAATCATCTGTTTATCTATTTTATCGAGTTGCTCTTTTAGGCGGGAGATCTTATCCCGAATGATTCTTCGGTCTGTTTCGATTTCCGTTTCTCCGGGACCTCGTAAACCGATACCTCCCTTTTGCCGCTCCAAGTGGGTCCACATTCCCGTTAAACGAGGTAGGAGGTATTGGTATTGTGCCAGTTCGACCTGAGCTTTTGCCTCTGCGGTCCGGGCTCTTTTGGCGAATATATCCAGGATCAGGTTGGTTCGATCGAGTACCTTTCTTCCTTTCAGTTCCCGTTCTATATTGCGAAGTTGGGTAGGGGTCAATTCGTCATCGAAGATAATCAAATCGATGTCGTTTTCTTCCACGTAATTTTTGATCTCTTCCAATTTCCCTTTACCAATAAAGGTTGCCGTTACCGGTTTGTCCAGATTTTGTGTGAAAACTTTCACGGTTTCGGCTCCGGCCGTTTCGGCCAGGAAGGCTAATTCGTCTAAGTATTCACACATGATGTCGTAGTTGATATTTTCTGATTGTAGGGCCACACCTACAAGAATTGCTTTTTCTGCTTGTTTTTCCGTATAAAAATAATTCCCCATAAATAACGATAAATAAGGGGCTGACGATTACGACAGCCCCTTGTTATAATTTAAAATCTTTTTTATTGATTCTTCAATTGGAAATTGATAGGTACAGTAAAAGAAACTTTTACAGCTGTTCCTCTCTGTTTCCCCGGTTTCCACTTGGGCATGGATTTGATAACACGGATGGCTTCCTGATCAAGAGACGAATCTACCCCGCGCATCACTTTTATGTCACCAACGGTTCCGTCCTTTCCGACCACGAACTGAATAATGACTTTACCCTGTACTCCATTCTCCTGAGCAATCATCGGATATTTCACATGTTTGTTAATCCATTTGGTGATATCTCCTCCCGGGAAGACCGGCATGTCTTCTACCGTTATGAAAACATCATCTTCTCCTGTTGCATCCGGGTCATACTCCCCATCGTAGTCGTAGTCTGTAGGTTCCCTGTTCTCAACGTCAGCTTCAACGTCTTCAATCTCCAGTTGTTCCTCGATGTCCGAATCATCCTCAACAATATCGATTAAGTCTGTTAATTTCGGCGCAGGTGGAGGAGGTGGAGGAGGTTTCAGCATTTGTTGTGTAACTGGGATGACCTCTTCTTCCATTGTAGGCTCTGCCACGGTCATAAATCCTTCTTCGACGGTAGTGCTTACTTTCCATTCGAAAGCGAAGAATAAGACAGCCAAGGCCACAATCAAACCGATTTCGAAGAAAACTCCTTTTCTTCTTTCCAGGTCTGCTTTCGGTGATTTCTTTACTTCCATTTTATTAGTTTAAATATGTGCTTACTATTATTCCACTTTTCGTTTGTAAAGATAAGCAATATGGAGAGAAATAACAAGTTTTTTTCGAATAAAATGTTAAATGAAAAATTAATGTCTTTTAAAATCTTGTTAATGTGTGAGTAGGAGGTTGAAATAGAATAAAATAAAAAGAGGCAGCTTTGTAGGACTGCCACTTTTCGGGATGTTCGTATTGTATGTAAATCACTGTATGTATCTTTTTTCTTGTAAAGGCTTTTTTTATTTTCTGCCTTTCTGTTTAAATGTTATTCAAACGTTAATTTGATGATGTAAAAATAGAATATAAAAATGAGAAAAACAATTTTTCAAGAGACAAATGTGAATATTTTCTTAATTTTTTTGTGATCGAGGCTTAAATTAACGTTAATTATGTATTTCCGGCGCTTCAAAAGCTAAAAACAGACGTTCCGGGATAGAAATTCAAGTAAGTTTTTTACATTTGTATCATGCTCGAGGTATTTTATATTTATATGCCTTCAACCATAAGGTATGAGGAAGTTTCAATCGGATTGAGAAAATGGGTATCTGAAGAGACTTGTCGAGAAATTGCTTTATACAGAAGCGAGCGAGTAAAGTTATTCCGGTTGACAGGGGAGGCCTTAGTACGTTACGTGTTGAATAAGTATTGGCATATTGCTCCTTTTTCCTACCGAATTTTAAGACAAGAAAAAGGAAAACCTTATTTGGAAGGAGTTTCGGATCTTTTTTTTAATATTTCTCATTCCGGAGATTACCTGGTATGTGCTTTTTCTGATCGGGTTGTGGGAATCGATATAGAAAAGAGGCAAAAGGCTCGAATAGAAGTGGCTTCTCGTTTTTTCCATCCTTTGGAAATAGAGCAGTTGAAATCCGTATCGGTAGAGAGAAAAGATCAATTGTTTTATGACTTTTGGTCGGTAAAAGAGAGTTTTTTGAAATATACGGGAACCGGCTTGACCCGTCCGTTGAATAGTTTTCAGGTTACTTTTGAAGAGCGTGGTGTTTTTTTACACGAAGGAGACAAGAAACTACCATTAGAAGTCAGGGAATGTCCGGTTGATCACCGGTATTCCTGTTTTGTATGCGGCAGGCAAAAAGAACCTCCTCATGTTCAGGAATTTTTAATTTCGGCTTTAAGTAGGGATGAGTAAAACGATCGCTACTTAAAGCCGAAAATGAAAATTATAATAATTGATACTTATTCAGGTATTCTGCTATTTGAATGGCATTGGTCGCTGCTCCTTTGCGCAGGTTGTCGGATACGACCCACATGTTAAGGCTATTTTCCCGGGAGAAATCCCGTCGGATACGTCCCACGAAGACTTCGTCTTTTTCGTTAGCCGTAAGTGCCATCGGATAGATATTTTGTGACGGATCGTCTTCCACGACCACTCCGGGGGTTTGAGACAGTAAATTTCGAACGTCATCTAAATCATAATCGTATTCGAATTCTATGTTGATACTCTCGGAATGTCCGCCTGTCACGGGAACCCGTACGGCAGTTGCCGTTACCTTTACGGAGTCGTCGTTTAAAATTTTACAGGTTTCATTCGTCAGTTTCATTTCCTCTTTCGTGTAACCGTTCTCTGTAAAAGAGTCGCAATGAGGCAGGCAATTGCGGTCAATGGGATGTGCATAGGTTTTTTTTACCTCTTTGCCTTCCCGTTCTCCTTCAAGTTGCATGATCCCTTTTAAGCCGCTTCCGGTAACGGACTGGTAAGTGGACACAACCATTCGTTTGATTTTGTATTTTTTGTGGAGAGGAGCTATTGCCATGAGCATTTGTATGGTAGAACAGTTCGGGTTGGCAATAATTTTATCGTTTCGAGTTAATGTATCGGCATTGATCTCGGGAATAATTAGTTTTTTGGTCGGATCCATTCTCCAGGCCGAAGAGTTGTCTATGACGGTGATTCCCGCGGCTGCAAATTGAGGAGCCCATTCCAGGGAAGTTTCTCCTCCGGCTGAAAAAATGGCCACTTGAGGTTTCATTTGAATGGCTTCCCGGATACCCACTACTTTATACATTCGATTTCTGAATGCGATTTCCTTACCCACGGAGCGTTCGCTGGCTACGGGGATTAATTCGGTTACGGGGAAATTTCTTTCATCCAGAACTTGCAACATTTTTCTTCCGACAAGACCTGTCGCTCCTACTACAGCTACTTTCATGTTTTTTAAATTTTGCAATCGATATATTGGGATTGCAGGGTTTATGATTAATGATATTAAAACAACGGCAAATATATAATATTTTAATCTACAATTAATCGTTGTCAATCATCATGGTTTAACTTCATTTTTTGAATGTATTCTTTGTCTTGCTTTTTCATACCCATGAGATAGTAGTTGACGGGTTTGTCATGATCGTTTAAGTACATGCGGGGGCGACGCTTGAATTCCGGACTGACCAGAGATAAATCCGGTCTGAAGTAAGAAGTCCGAATGTCTGCTAAGTCCAGTAATGTGTGGAAAATAGCACTTGTCGAAACCGGGGCGTCGGCGTGCGTAACGGCTTGAGAGTAATGTTCCGGTTTGAGTGTTTTGTAGGACTCGGAAAACCACAGGAAGAAAGGAATATGTATTTGATAAATGGTAGGGATGGGAGAAGCATGAAGAAATTTCTTCCGGCTGTCATCCAATAGATCTTCTCCGTGGTCCGGTGAGTATAATAGAGCTGATTCCGCCTGGTTTTCATTCAACAGTTGGATAATGTCGGCCAGGAAATTGTCGGTATAACGAATACTATTGTCGTAAGCATTAATCAATTGTTGCTTGTATTTGTATTCGATCCCCGATGTATTATCTGGTAAATAAGCGGCGAATTCTGCCGGATATCGTTCCCGGTAGTTAAAATGTGATCCATAGGTATGGAGTACGATGAAAAGGTTGTCGGGTAAGGAATCGATACATTGCTTAAGTAAGGGAATTAAGGCTTGATCGTAATTGTTTTCGGTGATTAATCCTCCTTCTAATGGTAATCGGATTGTTTTATAGATATCCGCTTCGGAGGCGAAATAATCCGTAAAAGAGCGGTTGGGAATTTGATTGGAAAAAAAAGCGGTTTTGAAACCGACTTCTTTAAAGGCGGTAATAATACTTTTTTGGGTATAAAGAGCCTCGTAATGTTCCGCATCCGCGGCAGAAAGAATTAAAGGAACGCTTTTATGCGTGGTATTGGATTGGGTGAGAGCGTCTTTATACAATACTAAATTTTCTGTCGCTTTTAAACGGGGATTGGTTTCCCTTTCATACCCCCATAAACTCCAATTTTTGGCACGGGAAGCTTCTCCGATAACGAGCACGTAAATTTCTCTCTTTTCGGAAACAAGGGAATCCCGGGTAGCATGAAAGGTGAAATTTTTAGAAGTATTCGGATAGATTTCACTACGATGCCATTTATGAATGGCATATCCCAGGTTATAAAATATATTGGCAGGATAGATATCCGTTTTTACTTCATAGCTGTTGTCCCGTGATTTTTCAAAAACGATGCCCCCCGACGTTAGTAGGAGTAAAACAATACCTCCTATGATCGTACGTCGGCGAAATACCGCGGGATAGATTACTTTATAGTGTACCGACATGGAGGCAATAACAATGGTCGGAATATAAAGTACACAGACCAGAATAATAGCCGGCCATAAGCTATTTAATAGTTCACCCGCTTCGGAAGCGTTGGTCGTTGGTAAATTCAGAAACATGTCAACGGCGATAACGGATTCTCCGAAAAGATAAAACAGAACCATTTGAAAGGCGTGAAATATCAATAAGGGAATTAGGATCAGTTGGATTAATCCGGCCCTTTTAAGTAAGGAGAATACGATAAGGTATACTCCTAAAGGGGCAATGATAAGCATAATCCTCCCTAATCCCGAAAGAGGTTCCGTGAAGATTAAGAAGCAGTTAGGTATCATGTTTAGGATAATGAAAAACCAAAAAACTGCTTTGGGCTTTTTCGTGAAATTGGAAATATGTTTAAAAAGCTTCATTAATATTGAAGTAGAATGCACTCTGTCCTTTACCGAAACCATAATCTAATCTTACGTTAACTCTATTTTTAAATTCCCAACGATACCCCAATCCGTAAGAGGGAAGGGTTTGACTCCACTTGAATTTATCCGTTTTCGGAAAAACGTTTCCGGCTCCTCCCCAAACAACAACACCGTGTCGGTTATAGATTTTTTGCCGGAGTTCAACTTGGGTTTGAACCATATCGTTGTCCCTGTATTGCCCTTCATAATATCCGCGCATTCGATAGGACCCTCCTAATAGGGCTACCATACTCCATGGGGTATCTCCATAATTGAAGGTACCTTGTATCTCTGAGGCAAGAATACCTCCTTTCCATAGTTTATGGTAATAGCGGAGTTCGACACTCGTTCTATTGAAATCATAGTCGTTTCCTAAGAATTTAGGAAAGAACTGTTGTTCTAATTTGGCATAAAATCCTTCGCTTGGATTCGGAATAAAATCTCTCGAATCATAGGAGGCCACGATCCCGGGACCGAAACAGGAGATACTGCTCTTTTCTCCGTTGAGGAATGAGATATCTTTGAAGTCTTTTCCATTCACGTTTCTAAACATCAAGTTCGGTCCCACGTAGGTGTGTTTGGCAACCTTGAATAAGAAGTCCAGTTTGATTTGGTTCTCCAGTCGTTTAAAAGTCGTGCTGGAATCCCTATAGCCGGCTTCGTATCCGATTCCCCAGTAAGAACTTGGGAAAGAGAAAAAATAGATATTTCCGTCGATTCGAAATTTATCTTTGGGAAAAATCGTATTCCCGCGAATACCTAATAGGTAAAATCCGGTTGTGGTGATATCGCCGTAAATAGAAACGTTGGAGGGAGAAATGGATTTATCGGAACGATCCAATCGGTATAAACCGGAAGCAACCAATCCGATACCTAATTTTGTATCACTCGAGAAATGGGGTCCTCCGATAATGGAGAAATCAAATTTTTTCTCTTCTTTCACTTCGTTCGATTCGGCAAAATAACGATAAAAACGCTTGAAAAAATTATCCTTTTTTATTTTCACAGAATCCGGAGTCTCTTTTATGCTGTCCCTTTTTTCTATTAATCCGTTTGCCCTGCCTTGGAATATACCAAAGCCAAACAGGAGAATAAAGATATATAGTGATCGTTGAATCATATCTTGTTTTGTTGGAGATAGTTTGGAATATGGATTTTAATACACTGTTTTAATTCTGTTAGATGATGTACGCAAGATTTATGCCATTTGTTCACTTTTTGATGATCATCAAAGAAAAATAAGGAAACTCTTTCGTCATGATCTTATCTTTGTCTTGACAATATAGCTCTCCGGTTGTTCCGATATTTTCAAAATAATGAACGTGAAGTGACGGGTTCTTTGCTATGAAACGGTGAATATTTTCCGTGCATTGTGAAAGCTTCATAATAACAATGACATAGTTTTTCCCTATCAGGCTTTGAAGCTCTTCCGTGGAAACGGTGCCGGGAAGAACAATTAGTTTTTCTTCCTGTTTCACAACATGGAGACCGGCCAATGCTCCGGCCGCAATAAAAGCCGGAATACCGGCTGATGTGGTAATGGGGAGTCCGGCGTTTGATAGTTTTTCAAACAGGTAGTTACCGGAAGAATAGAAACCGGAGTCTCCTTCTGCTGTAATGGATATAATTTCCCCTTTGTTTATTTTTTCCCGGATTTCCAGGGCTATTTGATCGTAAATCCGATTGGCTTCCGTCCGGTCTTTTGACATAGAGACCGGAAAACAATGGATTCGGGTAGTATCTACGGGTAATTCCTGCAAAATGGTTAAAGACCGGGATTTTAAATTACCGTTTTTGTCTACGGTCCCCGGGCAGTATATGCTTGTCGATTCTTGTAAGGCTTTTAGTGCTTTAATCGTGATTAATTCCGGATCACCCGGTCCTAATGAGACGTTTATGATTTTTCCTGTTATCGCCATATCTATGATTTTAATCGTAAAAAGCAAATTTGAATCTCTTTATGATCTCTGGTTCATAAATTTGCGGGGGCAAAAGTCGTAAAAAAAAGAATGTGATCAAAATAATATTTATATCTTTGCATGCGTCTTGGTATTTCCGTAAGGGAAAAGGGAATCCGGTGAAATTCCGGGGCTGTCCCCGCAGCTGTAAAGTCAATCGCTATCTCGCAATGAGGTAGATCTTTTCGGTACAACCACTGAAATGTGTCTGTTTTGGGAAGGAGAAAAGATGACAAGCCAGAAAACCTGCCAGATATGTACGTTGATTAAATTTAATCTTTCGGAGGAGAAGAAAATGAATACTTTCATGCGGTTATCTTTAGTATTGCTATTATTTGTCGGTTTATTTTCTTGTAAATCAGGAAAACGCCAGGGTAAGACCGTTTCAGTAGTGTCCGGTATGGAGACGGAAGCAGATACCGTGGGACAGATCCGGTTGAAGTACGCCCAAGGTTTTCGGGTTGAATACCGGAAAGATTATTTCTTATTGGAGGTACAAGATCCACAGAATAAAAACAGCATCTGTTATCAGTTTGTTTTAAGAAAACGGGGAAGTAATGCCTCTCTTCCCGAGGGGATACCCGTAATTGATCTTCCGGTCAGACACTTGATCTGTATGACCTCTTTACAATTGTCCAATGTTATTAAATTGGGTGCCATGGATCGGGTAGTCGGAATTACCAGTACGCGCTATCTTTTTAATAAAACCATGCAGGAACAAGTAGCGGAGGGAAAAACCCGGAAAATCGGCATTGAAGGGAATTTTGATAATGAGGTAATTATGAGTATTAATCCGGATTTGATGTTGATTTCTCCTTTCAAACGTGGAGGATATGATGCGGTAAAAGATATAGGTATTCCTTTGGTCCCTCATTTGGGTTATAAGGAGATGACTCCTTTGGGACAAGCCGAGTGGATTAAGTTTACCGGTTTATTGTTGGGGATGGAAGAGGATGCGAATCGAATATTTGGTCAGATTGAGCAGCGATATAATGAATTAAAGCAGTTGGTGAAGGACGTGAAGCGACGCCCGGTTGTTTTTAGTGGAGAGTTGAGGGGAGGCGTATGGTATGCGGTCGGGGGAAAAAGCTTCCTGGCCCAATTGTTTCATGATGCGGGAGCCGATTATTTTTTAAAAGATGATCCCCGGTCGGGGGGAGTCACCCTTGATTTTGAGACGGTTTACAATCAGGCCGAGAGTGCCGATTATTGGCGAATCGCGAATAGTTTTGCCGGAGAGTATAGTTATGATGCGTTGAGAGCACAGGATGAACGATATGCAGACTTTAGAGCGTTCCGGCAGAAGGGGGTGATTTATTGTAATATGAGGGAGAAACCTTTTTACGAGAGTATGCCGGCCGAGCCGGATATTGTTTTGGCTGATATGATTAAGGTATTTCATCCGGAGTTGTTGCCTGATTATCAACCGGTATATTATGATTTATTAAAAAAGTAGGAAGATGAACGTACGGAGAAATACGGTATTGATTTTTTTCATTATAGTATTTATTATCGTCTTTTTGTTGCTGAATCTGGTTTTAGGATCGGTTTCCATTCCTTTTACCTCCGTGTGGAATGTATTGACAGGAGGAGAGGGAGAACCGGTAGCTTGGCAGAATATCGTATGGAAGTCTCGTTTGCCTCAGGCATTGACGGCATTGGTCGCGGGAGCCGGGTTGTCTATTAGCGGATTACAGATGCAAACGATTTTTCGAAACCCTTTGGCTGGTCCTTCTGTATTAGGAATTAGTTCCGGTGCCAGCTTGGGTGTTGCTTTCGTTGTACTTCTTTCAGGTAATCTCGGTGGGGTAGCTTTGAGTCGTTTAGGATTTATAGGCGAGGTGGCCATGTCCGTTGCTGCCGTGATAGGAGCCTTATCTGTTATGGCTTTGATCGTTTTTGCTTCAGGAAAGATAAAAGGGAGTGTTACCTTATTGATTATCGGAGTGATGATCGGTTATATTGCCAATGCGATTATAGGGGTATTGAAATTCTTTAGCGTAGAGGAGGATATCAAAGCTTATGTTATCTGGGGCTTGGGAAGTTTCTCCCGGGTATCGGGTAATCAGATGATGTTGTTTGTCGGAATTATGGTGGTGATTATTCCTCTTTCATTTTTGTTGATTAAATCCTTGAATTTATTGATGCTGGGGGACGGGTATGCTCGTAATTTAGGATTAAATATAAAAAGAGCCCGGGTGGAAGTAATTACTTGTGCCGGAGTTTTAACGGCTATTGTAACAGCTTATTGCGGGCCGATTATTTTTTTGGGTTTAGCGGTTCCTCATTTGTGTCGGGCTATATTTCAAACTTCGGATCATCGAATGTTGATGCCTGCTTCTATGCTGGTAGGAGCAGCTTTGGCTTTGGCCTGTAATTTGATCGCTCGTTTACCTGGGTTTGAAGGGGCTCTTCCGGTCAATTCCGTGACCGCCTTGGTGGGAGCTCCCGTGGTTGCTTCTGTTTTGTTCAGGAAACGAAAAGGGGATTGGAATGAATAAGATTTGGTTATGGCATTAAAGGATACGGTAAATATAAGGGGTCTTTCGATTGGTTATAAGACGAAAAGCCATACGAAAATAGTGGCACAAGATATTTGTACGACTATCTACGGGGGAGAGTTGACTTGTTTGTTGGGTGCCAATGGGGTAGGTAAATCGACGCTTTTACGGACGCTTTCTGCTTTTCAGCCGAAGTTAGCGGGAGAAATCGAAATTAGAGGAAAAGAGATTGAAAGGTACACCGATAAGGAGTTATCGACGACAATAGGTGTGGTACTCACGGAGAAGTGTGATGTCCGGAATATGTTGGCCCGAGAATTGGTTGAAATGGGACGTAGTCCTTATACCGGATTTTGGGGAATGTTGAATAAGGAGGATCGCCGAATCGTCGAGGAGTCTATCGCCTTGGTCCGAATAGAAAATTTGGCCTCTCGGATGGTACATACCCTAAGTGACGGGGAGCGTCAAAAGGTAATGATTGCCAAGGCATTGGCACAGCAGACTCCGATTATCTTTTTAGACGAACCTACTGCTTTTCTGGATTTTCCGAGTAAAGTGGAGATCATGCAGTTGCTTCATCGTTTAACGCGGGAAACCGATAAAACCATTTTTCTCTCTACTCATGATTTGGAGTTAGCTCTGCAAATTGCCGATAAAATCTGGTTAATGGACCGTCTGCACGGAATTACGATCGGAACTCCGGAGGATCTGGCTTTAGATGGTCATTTAAGCAATTTTTTTGCTCGCAAAGGAATTGTTTTCGACATGGAGACCGGTCTGTTCAGAATAGAAAATCAATATACGAGACAGGTTAAACTTATCGGACACGGTCAAAAATACGCTATGGCCCGGAAAGCTTTGCAACGGAACGGCATGCTGGCAAATCGGAACGTAGAGTCGGATGTTATTGTAGAGACAGGAAATTTGACTACCCGAGGTTTTAAAGTGCATTTCCCTTCTGGAGAAATTGTGTCCGCTCCCAATATCGAGATATTGCTGAAACGATTGATTGATAATTTTAATTGTAGGCAGTAAATTGTAAAACTGTCATTTTAATCCCGTAATCCCTAATTTTTTTAATTATCGATTGTTTTTCGTTTTTCCTGTAGGACGACAATACTTACGGCGGCGATAATTAATAGGATTCCGATAGCTCCTTGTACCGTAAACCATTCATGAAATGCCAATACTCCTATAACAACGGCTGTTAAAGGTTCCATAGCTCCGAATATGGAAGTAAGGGTTGGGCCGATGTGTTGAATAGCTTTAACCAGTGTCATGTTGGAAATGGCGGTAGCCGGTAATGCCAGGCCTAAAATGTAAAGCCATAGACTTCCGTTGGTCTCTAACCGGACTCCTCCCGTGAAGCAACCACAAATGATAAACATAAGAGCCCCGAATGCCATTACATAGCAGGTGAGGACTATCGAATCGATCTGTACGGCACGGCTTTTTCTTACACCGACAATATATCCTCCGTAGGAGAAGATGGAGATACAGGCGGATATAATTCCGAGAGTAGTATCTCCTTCGTTATGATTGACATTACCGAATGAGAGTAAGACAGCTCCGACGATAGACATGACAATGGCTGAAATGACCCAGCCTGATTTTTTTTCGTGGAAGAAAATCATCATGGCCAAAGCAACGGCTAATGGATACATGAAATGGATTGTGGACGCTACCCCACTCGATATATTTTGGTAGGCAATGACTAAGCTAAAAGAGGTTACAGCCCGGAACAGGCTCAATAAAAAAACAACACCGAGGTCCTTTTTTCCTATACAAAAATTGCGTTTAAGAAACAATCCGAACAATATCAGACAAAGAGAGGCTACCCCCCAACGATAAGATAATACTTCAAATGACGAATATCCGGCAGCTAAAAGTGTCAGAGTAAAAAATGGGGCCAGTCCGAATGTTGAGGAGGCCACGATAGCGTATATAATCCCCTTAATCCTACTCATATTTCAAAAATTCGGCGCAAAAGTACCAAACCTATTTTACATGTGGTTGTTTTTGGGTCAAAAAGATAAAATAATTGCCGATTTTAAATTGTAGATTAAAAAGATTAAGAGATTGAGATTAAAAATATTTACGATTTCGGATTTTAGATTTACGATTTAAAGAGGACAATATCAGAAATTAATCATAAATCGGAAATCATAAATCAAAAATTAATTTACAATTGTCAATTGTTTTCTTGTACAAGAATAATTTCCAATTCGGATGAAGAGAGTAGAGGAAGACAGCATTTATAACAGTACTCGGTGAGTTTTTCAAAAAAGACAGGAAAATCTGCCAATAGAGCCCATAACTCCCTGGCTAAGGTGATACCTGCGATTGAATCGATTAAAGAAGAGGGACAGTTGCTTTCTCTGGCAAGCTGGCGAATAAATTCTTTGTTTATGATGACCTTTTTACTGTGTGTGTCCAAGTGCCCTTCGGCCAGTTTAACCGCCTTACCGATCATGATGCCCATGGTAATTTTTTCAATGCCTTCCTTTTCTGCCATTTTTAACGTTTCACCGATAAAATTCCCATAGTGAATAAATGCTTGGGGAAGAAGCTCGGGGAAGCGTTCCCGCAATATGTTTTCGCTTTTAGCTCCGGAATTGATGACGATATGTTTACAGCCAAGAGCTTTTGCGACTTGAATCTCTTTGCGGATAGAGTTAATGAATGCTTCCGTGGAAAAGGGACGAACGATTCCGGAAGTGCCGATGATGGAAATTCCTCCGATAATCCCCAATTTCGGGTTAAAAGTTTTTTGTGCCAGAACGTTCCCGTCAGGTACGGAAATTCGAATGTCAATTCCTTGAGAGCTCTCGTGATGATGAATCATACGTTCCACCTCTCGGATCATCATAGCTCTGGGAGTGGCATTAATTGCCGGTTCTCCCACGGGGATTCCCAGTCCGGGAAGAGTGACGGTTCCTACTCCTTCCCCGGGGAGAAATCGAATTCCCGAAGAGGAATTGAACCTGATTTCGGAACAGATCAAGTGCCCATGGGTTACATCGGGATCATCTCCTGCATCCTTAGTGATGCAACATGTGCAAGAATCTTTGTATAGAAAACTTTGAGCGACGGGTAGAGTCACCTCTTCTCCGTTGGGCAGAGTTATCGTTGCATCTGTTGGAACTGTTCCGGTAAGAAGTCCTTGTAGTGCGGCTTTTGTTGCCGCAGTAGCACAGGTTCCCGTCGTGAATCCACTACGTAATGGATAAAATCCCGGTAGAAGACGCTCTACCCGGTAACGAAGTCCGTGTTCGCCATTGACAGTATAAAAAGAATCCGGTAATGTAGGACGCTTTATGACAAGTAGCGGAATATGTAGTGCTTTGGCGGCTTCTGCTTTTTCCGTAAAGAAACCTGATTCTCCACTCTCTTTTGTAAGAATGGCTTCCGGGCGTATTTTTTTTAAAAGAACGAGTTCTTCTTCTCCTTCTTGCCAAAAAAGTAGTTTTTCACGGGGAAAATCTTCCTTCAGAGCAAGTTGCAGAGAATCTTCCCGGTTGAGTATTCTGAACCAACACGGATATTGCGACCAATAAGGGCGTAATTTACGAATTGTCTGGACACCTGTTAGTGCCAATAGATTCCGGATGGAGTGTTGCTTAAGATATCGGATGGCTTCGTCAAAAGAGTCACACCAGATCAGTGCTGGATCGTGCTCGGGGTAACGGCGTTCAAAACGAATAACGGGGATTTCCAATTCTTCGGATATGGAGGCAATATTCGTATGCAAATTTTCTGCAAAAGGGTGGGCTGCATCCACGATAAGGCGGATTTCATGAGAGATACAGAAATTGCGCATGGATGTCCGGTCCATCTCTCCATTGATCCGGGTACCGTGTTTACATTCCAACTGTTGGGTTATACCTCGGGTGGAATAGTAATAGGAAGTTCCCGCTTCGTCCAATGTGCGAACCGCCGTTCTTCCTTCTGTTGTTCCTCCGAATATTAAAACCATAATAATTTTAATTTATTTTATTTTCGGAACAGGTGTTTAAACTGGTGAGAATAGAGCCGAGAAAGTCCTTGTCTGTTGTCAATAGCTTCTCCCACTACGATCATTGTCGTGAGTGTCAGATGGTTTTCTTTCACGATTCGGGCCAGATTCTTTAGTTCACCCCGGTAAATCCGTTCGTCTTTCCAGGTCAGGTGGTAGCAGGCTGCCACCGGAGTTGTCGGCGGATAGTGTTCCAGCAACTCGCTTTGGACTTGTTCCACGATAGAAGCACTGAGAAAAATACACATGGTACTTTGTGATCGGGCTAACAAGTGTAGTTTTTCTTTTTCCGGCATGGGGGTACGGCCTTCTCCCCGGGTAAGGATGATAGTCTGTACTTTTTCCGGTATGGTGAATTGAGATTGCAAGGCTGCTGCTGCTGCCAGGAATGAAGAGATTCCGGGCGTAATATGATAGTGCATGCCGTATTCATCAAAAAAGGCCATTTGTTCCTGGATTGCCCCGTAAATACAGGGATCTCCGGTATGAAGCCTGACAATAAAGAGTCCTTTGTCGTAGAACTCTTTCATGATTGCGAATTGTTCTTCCAAATCCATGGAAGCCGAGCTGCGTACGGTTGCTCCGGGTTTGGCGTAATAGGTTAGTTCTACTGGAACCAGACTGCCGGCATATAGAATAAGGTCTGCCTGTTCGAGGAAGCGCTTTCCTTTTACGGAAATTAGTTCGGGATCTCCCGGGCCGGCTCCGACAATTTCTATAAAACCTTTGCGTTCGGAAAGAGCGTCTCCGGCGACGGCGTATGTAAAATGACTCCCTTCCGTAAGTGCCATTTTTTGTTTCTCAATGAGTAGTTGATCGTTTCCTGCACTTTTTAAAGCCGTGGATTCGGCTACCCCATAGACAGAAGCGACTTCAAACACTTTTTCGGAAGGATTGGGAACTTCTATCCCTTCCAGTTCTTTCGCCGTGTAAATCTTAAGAGGAACTCCTGCTTGCCGGGCTGTTTCCAAGATGAGAGGTTCGTCTTTTTTCAGTTCAATAGTTGAAATATTTTTGAGTGATAACGGCGATAAGCCTTTATTTTGTAAGTCTTTACTTAACCATTCCCATACCCCGTCCGGCTTACTCTCTTTTCTACAACCCATTCCCAAATGAAGTACGGGTGGGCGGAAGGAGAGTGTAGGAATGGAAAAAGAATGCAGATAGGGAGTAACAGCTATGGCTAATTTGAAACGTTCTTGTGGGATGTCATCCCATCGATAGAATATTTCGACATGTTCCGGACAGGTACGTTCTAAGTAAGCCGTACCTCTATCCCTGACCTCCAGTAATAGGGCTGTCGGGAGTTTGTTTACAAAGGCAATGATGATATCATTCATCGGGTGTGTCTTGTCCGTTCTCCATCCGAATTGTCGATCGAGGGTATCGAGAGCCCATAGGTTTGTATTATCGCTTTGGGTGGTAACAATGGCTTCTCCGCCGATAATCCCGGCGATACGGCGGGTCAGTTCATTTGCTCCTCCCACGTGTCCGGACAGGACTGAAATAACACGTTTACCTACGGCGTCTATATTGATCACGGCAGGATCATTGTATTTGGATTGAATGCAGGGGGCTATGGCCCGGACACATATACCTAAGGCTCCTATAAACAAAAAGGCATCGAAATCGTGAAAATGAGTTGAGGTAAATGTGGATATAGATTCTATGAGAGTACATCCTTCCCGTTCCACCGATGAAAAAATCTCGCTGTTTTGAATTTCGTGACGGATGATCCGGGCGGTTTCGGCTCCTTGGTCTGAGGCTATGATGATGGCGATTGAGTTCATGGTATTAACTGTTTTTCGTCGCTTGAATAATTTCTATCGGATTATATTGATCGACGGCGATACGGTGTCTGCCCGTGATTGTAAATCCGTATTGCTCTGCTGCTGCAATAAATAATCGTTCACTCTCTTCGGATACGGAATTAAAAACGACAGGACTTTCCGGAACGATCTTTTCACTTAAGATATGTAGGATATCGTGCATTTTTCCTCCGTGCCCCCCGATAAAAACAGCATCTGGATAGGAAATCCCCGTCAGATCCGTCGTCGTGAAGTCTCCTATGATCGTGTCGATTCCCGGGGTGCCGAATTTTTGACTGTTTGCGTATATTAATTCTTTTCCTTCCTCCCGTTGTTCAAAAGCCGTGATATGCAGGTGGGGAAATTGTAACTTGGCTTCGATGGATACGGAGCCGGTACAGAATCCTATGTCCCATAAATGTTGCCGGGAACGGAGATCTAACATACTTAAAGAGAGCAAGCGAATAGGCATTTTAGTGATCATTTTGCTTCTCCCGTTCAACAGGTGAAATTCCTCTTCCGGTATGCCGAAAGGTCGTTCTCTCGGGTAAGTTTGTTCCAAAATAATACAATTGGGGAATTGAAACTCCTGTTTATTCACTTCCGGTAAAGAGAATGTCCGGATACGTTCCTGTGAATTTCCCAATAATTCTCCTACTGTCATTTGGTAATTGTCGTACCCGAATTCGAGCATTCGTTGGGCAATTGTGGGAGGAGTTTTCTCCCGGTCGGTGAGTATGCCTATTTTCCTTTTTCCTTCAATCAGAGCTCTGTCGAATTCATGCCACGGCCGCCCCGTAAGAGAAACCGTATGCATGTCGTGGTAGGGCAAAAGTAGACGATGAGATAAGATCTGTAACGAGTTGAAATAGGGATATAGTATGATTTTTGCCTGGGGTAATCGCTTTTGGATCGTAGTCGCAAATCCGAAAAAAAGGGGATCTCCCGAAGCAAAAACGACCATTTCCCCCCATAAGGTGTATTGTCGGAACACGTTATCCAGAGGAACGGTTATGTCTATCCAAGTGTAATCGGGTGGAAGCAGGTTCTTGACGAGATCATGGTGTCGTTTTCCTCCGGAGAAAACAGAATGGCTATTAATGAGCGAACGGATATGTTCGTTAAAATCCGGTTCTTTGTTGTCATCCAATCCGATTACGATAAACTTCATAAGTATAAAATTAAAAATGGAATACCTTCAAAACGCAAATGGTACGTCTGAAGTTATAAATCTCTTCCGGGACGTAACTGAGCCGCATCGTCAAAACAAAGGATGGCATTGACAATGGTTGCGGCAAGGTTACTTCCTCCCTTGCGTCCTTCTATAATGATTTTGGGTATATGGGTAAATGCTTTGAGCATGTGTTTGGATTCCCGTACGTTGACGAAACCGACGGGAGCTCCGACGACTCCGGCCGGTTGAGCTTTTCCTTTGCGGATTAGCGAACAAAGTTCCATTAGTGCGGTAGGTGCATTCCCGAAAATGTACAGGGCTCCCGGATGTTCTTCTGCTGCTAAACGGATACCGGCTTGTGTACGGGTGATGTTTAACCGGGCGGCCATCTCTGCTACCCGTTCGTCGTGCAGATAACATTTGACGGAAACACCCAAGCGTTCGAGAGCACCTTTTCGGATACCCGATGCTGCCATCGTAACATCTGTGATAATGGTATCGATTTTTCCTTCCTTGAAACCTTGAAACAACGTCTCTACGGCCAGAGGATCGGAATAAAAGATATTTTCCATGTCGAAATCGGCTGTAGTGTGAATCGTGTGTAACAGAGCCCATTTTCGATCTAAAGGTATATCCTTGTTTTTTAGTTCGGAAGCAATGGTCCGGAAACTTTGGATCATAATTTCCTGTCCCACTTTCGTCTCTGCGTCGGGTTCTTGTTTACGGTAGTATCCGCGGGGAGTGATGATGTGGTTATTCCACGTGTAGGATTGAGAATTACCGATGATGACGATGGTGAACATATCTACCTCTTCCGGGTCAAAATCAGAAAGAGTGGTTATTTTTATCTCCTGCTCCGTCCTACCAGCCTGACGGACAAATCCGATCGGATTCTCCGGTTGGCGGTGTTGTGAAAAGATCTCCTTTAAACGATGAAGTTGCCAGTAACGGCCTTCGCTTTTCGGGTTGTATATGGCTGTAACGAAATCGGCGGCAGCAGCAGCCTCTATTCGTTTTTCAATTTTTTCCCAAGGGGTCATTAAGTCGGAGAGAGAGATAATGCAGAAGTCGTGCCCGATCGGAGCCCCCAAAAGAGCGGCTCCTTTTTGAAAGGCGCTGATACCGGGAAGAATTTCTACCTCAATATCGCTATTCAACTCCTTTTTCATCTCCAGAATAAGAGGGGCCATACCGTAAATACCGGCATCACCCGAACTGATCACACAAACCGTTTTTCCGTTTTGAGCCTGACGGAAAGCTTCCGTTGCCCGATCCTGTTCTCTTTTCATTCCCGTGTCAATGCATTCGGCATGGCTACCGATGATCTCTCGGACAAAATTAAAATAGTATTTATATCCGATAACAACATCGGAATCGGATATGGCTGCTCTTACTGCAGGTGTAATATCGTCCTCACTTCCCGGACCGATTCCTGCCACGTATATTTTTCCTTTACTCATGTTTCATTTTTTTGTAAAGGCAAAGTTACTTTTTTTATTTCACTTTCATAAGGTTCATGGGGGCTGAAAAGTCTATAATCTCCTTTAAGGTCAGAAACTAATTTTTGATTTTGATCCCCAATCCCTAAATTCGTTCTTTTTTTAGTCTACAATCGTCAATTTACAATTAAAATAGCACATTGCGCCCGTCCCTGTGGGTTATTAGTCGATGTCATCCGATATTTCGTACTTCTTTTTCTTGGCTACAATATCCTCTTTTTTATGAGTTGCCGCGTATTGGGCGTGTCGGATAAAGATGTCTTGGATTCGGGGATATTCTCCCAATCCTTTCAAATAAAGAGAAACCCGATATCCGTTTTTTTCCAGCTCTTCTTTCCAATCTTCGGCAATGTCGTTTTTGGCATGGTCACCGGCGACGAACATAAAAGGGACAAGTGTTACTTCTTTATTTCCCGATGCTTTTAGTCCGGAAAGGACATTCTCGAATGTCGGATAACCTTCGATGGTTCCGATATGGTAATTTTTGTGCCCTTCTGCCTTCATCACATAATCGAGCATACCGTAAGAGGCATTTCCCGGATGATAGGTCCCGTGACAGACAAATATGCATTCTCCTTTTGTCTTTCCTTTTAATTCTGCAGAAATCGCTTTTACTGCCGTAATGTAGTCTTCCGGTGAGTAGAGTAATGGGTTTCCAACGCGTATATCTTTGAATTTGGATTGCAATTGGGCTGCATCCCGACGCAAGGATTCCATTTCAACACCTTCGATGATGTTGGTCGACTGGATGATAACGTGAGTATAGCCCTCTGCAGCCAGTTTGTTTAAGGCTTCTATCGGGTTTGATTTTTGGATTCCTTTTTCTTTTAAACGACGTATAATCATACGGGAGGTATAGGCTTCTCGGGCTTCAATACCCGGAAACGCCTTTTTAATTTTTTGATTAATGACGTCGATGGTTAAAGCCCGTGTATCATCATGAGTGGTCCCGAAATGTACGACAAGAAGGGCAATTTTATCATCGGGTCCTAATGTTTTGAAAATATCGGCGTCTTTAAATCCCTCTCCATGCCCGAAAACGGTTGTCTGGAGCAATAATAAAAGAATGATCAGTATGTTTTTCATGATAAAAAAGAAATAACCCCCGGGATGTTCGAAAATTCTAAAAAAGGGTAGATGTGTTTTTCAAACATCTCCGGGGAGATTATTATTTTGTGAAACGAATTATCAAACTGGCAAATAAGGTCCTGCCGGGATTCAACGTGGCATAATTCACCCCGTTCGGACGATCATCGGTCCAATCAAAAATGTTATCTATTCCGGCATTCACTTCAAAGAAGAAGTTTCCTACCGGGGCAAAAGTATGTGTGGTTGCCAGATTCCATAATTGGTACTTCGGAGCACTCTTATCCGTATAAATGGGGTTTCCTGTCGTTTTATCTTTTGTTTCGGAATAGATATATTTTTGTCCTTGTATTCTTCCGTTTACGTTTACGTTCAGTCTGTATTTGTTCCATTCATGCATCCATCCGGCACGGAATGTGGCTGCATGCCTTACGGCTTCGTTCAGGCGATGGCCAGTTTTCCGGTCCTTGGCGTAGACACAATTGTAGGCTCCACCCGCGGAAAAACCGTATCCGAGGTAACTGTTGACAGAAATGTCGAATCCTTGAACGCGAGCTTTGTCTAAGTTACGATACATTTTTCTCGTTTTTATTCCGTTTTCCTTGTCTTCTTCCGTTAATTCCAATTCATAACTGTCGATGATATCTTTGATGTCATTGATATATCCGTTCACGGAAATATTCAGGAATCTTCCTACATATTCGACGTTCAGACTATAGTAGTTTGATTTTTCCGGTTTCAAATCAGGGTTTCCGAGGTAATAGATCCCCGGTTCTCGTAATCATAATAGAGTTCTTGCAAGGTCGGAGCTTTAAAACCTGCCGAATAGGCAGCTCTGAAATTGAATTTTTCTAAAGAGTACATTAAAGCTAACTTCGGGGTAAACCGATTTTTGAAATTTTCATGGTATACATAACGGAAACCGGGAAGGATCTGGAACTTATCCCAAAGACGTATCTCGTCTTGCGCGTATAGGGCTATCGTGTAAACCTCTTTAGGTTCATCCAGACTTCCGGGATTCTTCATATAATCGTCCACGTATTCGGCTCCCACGGTAAATTTATTATAATCACCTACCCGGAATACGCTTCTTAAATTGGCATTATAGTACTTTTGGCGTTTGGTCAGTTCTTCGTCTCCCACCCGGAATGTCGTATCGTTCTTAACCACTTGGGCTACAGTATAAAGCTTGTTGTATTCATAATTGTCCATGTAAAGATCCAGGGCAATATATGCTTTATTATCAAACAGGTATTTTCCGCCTACACCGAAATTGTAATCCATATAGGTTAAGTCGTACGTGTATCCTCCGTCGTTTTTCTTTGCTTGAACAGGACGATTTACTTCCCGGTCAAAATAACTTCCCTGGGCATAAAGGGATAGTTTCTGGGTCGGGTCGTAGGTAAAACGTTGACTCACGATATTGGAGAAAAATGAGTTAACGGATTCTTTCCTGGTCGGAATGACGGTGTCCGCACTTGTTTCGTAAGGACTTAGTTTCCATCCGTCCGATTGACGTCTTTGATAAGAGGTCGAAGAGGTAAACTTACCGAAATTAAGATCCAGACTGGCGTTCTGAACAAAACTGGATTTTCCCCCGAATCGGGTTTTGGATTGGACGCTGATTGCTTCTTTGGGTTGTTCCGTGATGACATTGATTACCCCGGCAATGGCTTCCGAACCATAGAGGGAGGAAGCTGCTCCTTTTAATATTTCGATTCGCTTTACCCGGCTCATATCGATACGCGACAGGTCCGTGTTGCCGGAAACATCTCCTGCCATTTTTTTCCCATCCACTAAAATCAGAATATGTTTATTCTCCAATCCGTTCATTGTAAAGTAGGAACCCATGACGGTAGGACGGATGTTAAAGGAGGGATTCAGTAATAATAAAGCATCTTCGAAAGAGGTGACTCCGGCTTTTCTTATTTCTGCTCCGCTTAAAACTTCCATGGGTACGGGAGAATCTTTTAGCCTGCGGTGAGTTCCCGTACCGGTAACGACAACCTGATTCAAGTTTACAGGAGTCAAAGATAATTTGAAAACGATGTCTTCTTTGCTGCTGTTTACTTTTATGTCTTCTGTTTCATAGCCGGAGAAACTGGCTCTGAGGGTGTATTCACCGTCAGCAATGTTTTTTAGAATGAACTCTCCTTTGTTATCCGTGGCGATACCTATATTGGTACCAACCAATCTTACATTAGCTCCCGCGAGGGCTTTTTGGGTTTTAGCATCGATAACCTTTCCTTTTAGTGTCATGTTGGCAAATGAGATGCTGACAACCGATAACAGCAGAGCTGTTAATACAACAATTTTTTTCATTGCGATGATTAATTTTTAGCTGTTTATAATCCTATTCCTGGCCCCGGGAATATGTTATTACCTTATATGTCTTGGCAGGTCTCCTGACTACGCCTAAGAATGATACCTTCCCGTCCGTGGTTAGACAGTGGTGTAAGAATCTATTCTTTGATTCTTCTTTTGAAGAACCGGGCATCACAGTAGCGGGCACTGTTCCGGATTCTAACCGGCTTCCCTCTTGTGTGTTAACAGATATTGTAACACAACACCAAAGACGGTGCAAATGTATTATTTTTTGGTTTAAAATAAAAAAATACTTGAAAAAATGACGAGTTATAAATAAAGAGTTATCCTTGCGGTGGGGATGGTTTTTATTAAAAATAGCCCATTGTACCCGTCCCTGTGTGCTATTTTAATTTAAATCGTCAATTATCATTATATTTGTCTCCAAATTCGGATCAAATGCAGAAATCACAATTTCTAATCGGAGCGGCTTCTTCGGGAAGCGGGAAAACTACTTTTACGATCGGTTTATTACGGGCCTTGAAGAATCGAGGTCTTAACATACAACCTTTTAAATGCGGACCGGATTATATCGACACGAAATATCATGCTATTGCAGCAGGGGAAGAATCGGTGAATCTGGATACTTTTATGGCTACCGAAAAGCATGTACGAGAAGTATACGCCCGTTACGGCGAACATTCGGATGTGTGTGTGACGGAAGGGGTGATGGGTTTATTTGACGGCTATGACGGAATGAGTGGGAGTAGTGCGGAGATTGCCGCTTTGTTGGATATTCCTGTGATATTGTTGTTGAACGCCCAATCCACGGCTTATTCTGTAGCTCCTGTCCTGTATGGTTTTAAGCATTTTTATCCGAAGTTACAGGTTGCCGGAGTCGTTTTTAATTTTGTCGGTTCTGCTATGCATTACTCTTATTTGCAACAAGCGTGCGAGGATGTCGGTATTGAAGCTTGGGGATACATCCCGAAGCAAAAAGATTTCGAGATTCCTTCCCGGCATTTGGGATTAACTCTTGATGACGCCGTTGATTTCAATGCTTTTGCCGACCGGATAGCGAGGAGTGTCGTGCAGACAGTAGATATCGATCGTTTGTTGGAGTTGACCCAAAGGGCCTTTGAACCGATTGTTGTTAACAAAAATACGGAAAATAAGAGGTTAAAGATTGCCGTTGCCAGAGATAATGCTTTTAATTTCACTTACCGGGAAAATATCGAGGTTTTAAAACGGATGGGAGAAGTTATTTTTTTCAGTCCTTTACGGGATCGGGAATTGCCCTTGTCTGATTTTGTTTATCTGCCCGGTGGGTATCCCGAGTATTACTTAGCCGAATTGGCAGCCAATCGGGAAATGTTGAAATCGATCCGAGATTACGGGGAGGATGGGGGAAAACTTTTTGCCGAATGCGGAGGGATGATGTATCTTTGTAATTCTATTTCGGATCCGAACGGAAATGTATTCCCTATGGTGGGACTTTTAAAACAAAAGGCGACCATGGAGAAGATGGGATTGAAACTGGGGTATCGACAGATTGAAATCGGTAAAGATATTTTTCGGGGACATGAATTTCATTATTCCCGGGTTTTGCCAGAAGATCGCATCATCCCTACAATTGGAAAGACATATAGTGCTAAGGGACGGGAAACGGACACGCCGATTTATCATGATAAACACATACTGGCTTCCTATATCCATTTCTATTGGGATGAGGATACGTTTCGGGCTTTGTATTCGATTATTTGATTCCTTTGTTTTATGTTATGATTGAAAATTAGAAGTGATTCCATTTTGTTTTGAATAATGCTATGATCATAAAATGGAATCGTTATGGCTATAAGTTCTTTTCTCTAACGATTCTCTTTTTTCCGTCGAGGATGATTTCAATACTTTTTAATGATTTTATGGAAGTAGTATAATTTTCTATTTTACCGTTTGGGAGTTTGTATTCGACAATCAACCGAAATTCTCCTTTCCTCGGAATATAATATTTCCGGAAAACACTAATGACATCATTGTATTCTTCGTGAATAAAAGTACTCCATGTCGTGGCTGTTTTTTCCTGAATATGGATTCGGATAATCTCTTTCTTTTGTTTGTCCGTTTGAGAAAAACGAATACAAAACGGGAGGGGCGTGTTTTCTTCTGAACGTATGGAATCTTTTAACGAGTAAACGGAATCGATCCGAGTGATATGGTAATATGACGTTTTCTGGGCAAAAGCAGCAGGAATGAATCCCCAGCATAGGATGCAGAATAAAATACTTTTTAGAATGGAATTTGTTTTCATAGGAGATATTGTAAGGTCATTATTCTCATCGTTCTAAATTAAAAATATGTGGTTTGCTCCCACGTCTTATAATAAAATACGTTAAAGATAGGAAAGTATTACCGTATTTTAAAAATTAACATGATAATACCCACCTGAAATGAAATTTCAAGTGGGTATTATCGTAAATTGGAGAATCATCGGTTTGTTTTCACCCATTTCACGGCATCGGCCACCACCAGTTGGGCGTATGTACGTTCATCTTGGATGAGATCTACTCCCCGGTCGTCCAACATCACACGGGATTCTCCTTTCGGTAGGGTGAATGTGCCTAATGATACCCAAGAAGGATCTCCTTTTTGAACTTCCAGAATGATTTCCTCTTTTCCTTCCGGGGTATAGACAGTATAGTAGTTTTTCATCCCCGGATAATCGGTTGTAAATATGTATTTACCCCCCAGAGTATAGTGAGGTCGATGGATAAATATCTCGTATTTTCCTGCTTCCGGGAGGTCGGCTATCCATTCGGCCTTGAACTTTCCCGTGCCGGATTTTTTGGTGAAAGCACTACGAATATATTCGCCGTAAAAATCCTTTAATAAGAAAGGAAGATTCCATCCGTTTTCTTTCGTATTACCGCAGAGGAAGTATTCATAATCGTATCCATCATCGTCCTCTTTTTTGATCAAATCGGCCAATCGTTTCCGATTGTTTGTCGAATCGATCAAATGGAAGTTTTCGTCCTCGTTGTCGACGATGATCTCTCCCGGGGGATAGAATTGAGTTTTCTCGATCAGGGTGACCCCTGCTTTGGGTACGGGCCCCGATAAGGGAGATCCTCCGGAATTGAACGGGATGTTTTTCGGTAAATTTCCCGAAAAGTTCGTGGTCAATATCAAGGAATGTCCTGTGTCTTCATGAACGATAATTCGTTTACATTCCCCGGGTTTAATCACGTAACTCCGGCAATTATCGGTTGTCTCGTTTCCACTTTGAGTCCAACCACACGTAATGATAGAAACGATACCGTCCGTTTCGCTGAAATTGCCTACCTTGAAATCGATAATCTGCATCTCCTTAGTTGTTTTATAGGACATATCTTTTATCGCTAATAAGGGTAGCTGGTGACCCGTGTACCACTCGTCCATGTAAGCCTTGATGTCCTGCCCGAAGCGCTGTTCGAATTCTCCGATAAACGAGTCGAAGTTAACTTCCCGGAAACGAGCATGGGCGTTAAATTCCTGTATAAACCGGCTTAGGGAGTCCCAGGTGGTAATTGTCGTGAGATAGCTCAGTAAATGAGAAACTTTTAAAGTAATGGCAATGCTCTGTTCCATGCTATATTCTTCCGTGATGATGCCTTTTAATCCTTTTTCCGCTATACGATTTAGTATTTTCGGACTCATTATATGATATGATGCAATTCCCATCGGTTTTATCATTTGTTTGAATATCAGTTCTATACCCTGATACGTGTCGGAGGTGAAACTATTGTTGTAATCCGAGAAAATGCGATCTATTCTTCTCGCTCTCAAGTAATAGGGCATCTTTTTGTACAGCAGATCTTCCTGTATGGACATGTCATCGGGAAGAACACGAGGAAAAGCAAAGGATTGATCCATCGTACAGAATCGCTCCTTAAAAAGTGCTATTTCCGGTTGAATATTATCGTTAAACGAATATGCCTCTATAAAGGATGAAGGTATTTCGATCAGTTTAAAATATTGAAAGGGGTAAGGATTGGGTTTGCCCTCCTCGATTATATTTTTGCATTGACGAATTATTTCCGTTAACTTTTTTTCCCGGTCCGGGTTATCTTTTTTCAGGACTTCCCATTCATCGAAATATTTCAGGTAGAAATCATTTCCCGGGTAAGTATAAAACTCAATAGCAACAGAATCGACCGTAATCGCCCTTTTCTCGTAATTTCCGATACAAAGGGTTAGCCCGGTCAGGTTTTGTAAATTATGGAACGTGACGTCATCTCCTTTTCTCGTTGGTTCTCCTTGCGATAAAACGGTCATTTCACCCGGGTTTTTAACACGAAGGGTGTAATCCGTGAAATTAGTCTCTTGGGATGCCTGCAACTCGACCGGGGGAACCGCTGTCGGGTACCACATTACTTGCGGTATGAGTAACGTGAATTTACCCGAGACAAAAGCCGAGCGTTTGCCATAATTTTCTCTGGGTGAAGTCCAAATGAGGGGGGAATAGAAATTATCGTCATCAATATTTACCTGGTAAATATCCTCGTCGATATTTCCCTCGTATTCTATCTCCAGTTCGGTATTTTCCCCGGGAGTCAAGGAACGTTCGATGACAATTACTTGTCGATCCCTGTGAAAGGGAAGGTTCTGCCCGTCGGATTCCATTTTATTGATCTTTAACCCCGGGTTTAAAAAGAGCAGAAGCTGATCTATTGTTACTTTTTTCTGGTTTTGGACCTTCATCCGGCTTGTTGCCGAGAATTTATTTCCCTTGGATTGGTATGTGATATCGTGAGTGAGTACTCGAGCCTTGGGCTGCTCATCGTATTTTACAAAGGCAGCACGGTATTCAATTCTATTTTTTAAGCGGGTTTTATATTTTTCAACATAGATATACCCGAGGTTTAAGGAGAATACTAAAAACAGGGAGGCGGGAACGATAAAATAATGCTTTCGACCGGGGATACCGGGTAGTCTCTTCGTGAGGAGAGCGGCGAAATAGAGGAAGCTGATTCCCAATAACAGGAAAACGCCTCGCTGGAGCAGGTAATTCTCGAGATGCATGAATCCGACTATGTTGGAAAAAGAGTCAGACAATAAACTACCCCGGAAATCTAATATCCCGTGAAGAGGTGTTGTCAGGTAACGGTAGGCAAAATAGATGAAGGCTGTTAGAATGAACCAACTGATAAGAGAGTATTTGACCAACTTGTTCACGAGCAAGGATAGCCCGGTGATAAAAACAAGCGTGGGTAACGTGTGCGTGAGGAGATAAAAAAGATATACCCAGAGATTAACAGGGGAGTGCGGTATTAATATATTGATAAACACGGAAATAATCATGAAAATGACATCTATTGCCAGAAACGGGATCAGAATACCTAAGAATTCCCCGAGAAAGGATTGCCCGTTACCGATAGGTCGTGCGGAAAGCACCTCCCGGGTTTCGGCTTTTTTCCGCTTTCTTTGGGTATCACAGGTAATAAAAATGACAATTAGTGATTGAAACAGGCTTAAAAAGTAAACCCCGCGTAAAGGAATGGAGGATGCAAAGACAACATCGCACCACTCGACCTGATGAATATCCCACGGTATCAAAATACCCGATGTATATCCCAGTACTCCTAAAATAAAGAGGTAAAATAACCAGTTTCTTTTTACCAGCTTGCTTTCGTAAGAGATGGAAGTTTGTAATGTGATTCTTTCCATGATTTTAGGTTTTATGTATGACAAAAGTATAAAGTATTCGTTTCTCTAATAGAATATAGATTGACGATTAATTCTTTTATAATCGTCAATCTGAAAATCTATGAATCGCAGAAACTCTGATTTACTTTTCCTTTACCCATTTGACAGCATCGGCTACCACTAATTGAACAAATGTACTACGGAATTTTTCAACTGGGATGGGCGCCACTCCCCGGTCGTCCTGGACGACACGGGATTCTCCTGCCGGTAGGGTGAACGTGCCTAATGATACCCAGGTTTCTTCTTCCGGTAAGAAGGATGAACTGAAAGTCCAAGAATCTCCTTCTGGAACTTCTAAGATAATTTCCTTTTTTCCCTCTGGAGTATAGACGGTATAGTAGTTCTTCATTCCCGGGTAATCGGTTGTAAATTGCTTCGCTCCATATATGACAAGATGAGGTCGATAGATAAATATCTCGTATTTTCCGGCTTCCGGGAGGTCTGCCGTCCATTCGGCCTTGAGCATTCCCGTACCGGCTTCTTTTACAAAAGCGCTACGGATATGATTACCGTACAATTCCTGTGATAAAAAAGGATTCCACGTGTTAGCTTTGAAAGCATGTGATTCAACGTATTCCCGATCGTCCTCTTTTTTGATCAGATCGGCTAATCGTTTTCGGTTGTTGGCCGAATCGATCAACTGGAAGTTCCCCTTCTCGTTGTCAACGATAATCTCCCTCGGGGAATAGAATTGAGTTCTCTCAATCGGGGTGACTCCTTCTTTTGGTGCGGGACCCGATAAAGGAGATTCACTGTTATCGAATGAAATGTCTTTCGGTAAATTACCCGAAAAGTTGGTGGTCAATTTTAAATGATGTTCGATGTTTTCATGGATGACGATTCGTTTGCATTCGCCGGGTTCGATCAGGTAACTTCGGCAGTATCCGGTTATTGAACCGTAATCATCACTTGCAAGGATTGAAACAATACCGTCCGTTTCGCTGAAATTGCCCACCTCGAAATCGATGATTTGCGTCTCTTCTGTTGTTTTACGGGATATATCTTTTATCACTAACGTCGGGATCTGGCGAGTCGTGTACCACTCGTCCATGTAAGCCTTGATATCCTGCCCGAAACGCTGTTCGAAATCCTCGATAAACGAGTCGAAGTTAATTTCCTGAAAATGGGCACGCTCGTTAAATTCCCGTGTGAACCGGCTTAAGGAATCCCAGGTGGTGATTGTCGAGAGATAGCCTAATAAATGCGAAACTTTATAAAAAATGATGGAGCTTTGTTCCCTGCTGTATCCTTCCGCAATAATTCCGTTTAATCCTTTTTCTGCAAAATGATTTAATATTTTAGGACTCATTTCATATCCAGGGTCTTTTAGATTCATTATTTGTTTGAATATTAGTTCTATCCCCTGGTACGTGTCGGACATGATACTATTGTTGTAATTCGAGAAAATGTTACTTACTCTTATCATACTAAAAAAGGCGGGTATTTTGCGGTACAGAATAAATTCCTCTACGCTCTCGTCCTGATTAGGATCTGCAGAAATAGTACCGGGATGTCCGGATTGTACTCTGCATAATCGTTCCCAGAAAAGTGCTATTTCCGGTTGAATGTTATCGCTAAACGAAGTGGTGGCCCGAAAATACGAGGAGGAAGGAACCTCGATCAGTTTAAAATATTTAAAGGGGTAAGGGTTGGGAGTACGATATTCGATTTCATCTTTACATCGATTAAATATTTCCGTTAAGTTTTTCTCCCGGTTCGGGTTATCTTTTTTCAGTGGTTCCCATTCATCGAAATATTTCATGTAGAAACTATTTCCCGGGTAAGTATAAAACTCGACGGTAAGAGAATCGACGGTGACTGCTCTTTTCTCGTAATTCCCGATACAGAGGGTTAAGCCGGTCAGGTTTTGTACATTATGGAACGTGACGTTATCTCCTTCTCTCGTCGGTTCTCCTTGCGATAAAACGGTCATCTCGCCCGGGTTTTTAACGTGGAGGGTGTAATCCGTGAAATTAGTCTCCTTGGATGCCTGTAACTCGACCGGAGGAACCGCTATCGGGTACCACATTAATTGCGGTAGAAGTAAGGTGTATTTACCCGAGACAAAAGCCGTGCGGTTGCCATAGTTTTCACCGTCTGACTTAGTGCGGGGAGAAAAGAATGTGTCGTCAGGGATGTTTACTTGATAAATATCCTCGTCGATAGTTCCCTTGTACTCTATCTTCAACTCTATATTTTCCCCGGGAGTCAAGGGACGCTCGATAACGATTACCTGTTGATCCCTGTGAAAGGGAAGGTTTTGTCCGCCGGATTCGATCTTGTCGATCTTTAATCCCGGGTTTAAAAAGAGCAGAAGCTGCTCCATTTTTACTTTTTTCTGGTTTTGAATCCTCATTCGGCTTGTTGCCGAGAATTTATTTCCCTCGGGTTGATAGGTGATATCGTGCTCGAGCACGCGTGCCTTGGGGTGTTCATCGTATTTCACAAAGGTTTCGCGATACCCGATCCTGTTTTTCAGGCGGGTTTGAAATTTTGCAACGTAAGTGACTCCGAGTACCAGGGCAAATACTAAAAATAGGGAGGCGGGAATGATAAAACAATGTTTTCGGCCGGGGATACCGGGTTGTCTCTTCGTGAAGAGAGCGGCGAAATAGAGGAAGCTGATTCCCAATAATAGGAAAACGCCTCGATGGAGCAGGTAGTCCGAAAGGTGCATGAATCCAACCATACTGGAAAAAGAGTTCGGCAACGAACTACCCTGGAAATCTAATATTCCGTGAAGAGGTGTTGTCAGGTAAGTGTACGCGAAATAGAGAAAAGCTACCAGAATAATCCAACTGATAAAAAGATGTTTGACCAACCTGTTTACAAGCAAAGATAGCCCGATGATAAAAACAAGCGTGGGTAACACGTGCGTGAGGAGATAAAAAAGATTTACCCATAAGTTTACGGGGGAGTCTGGTATTAATGTGTTGATTATCATTAAAATAATTATGAAAATGATATCTATTGTCAGAAACGGGATAAGAATGCCTAAAAATTCCCCGAGAAAGGATTGCCCGTTGCCGATGGGTCTTACAGAAAGCACTTCCCGGGTTTCGGCTTTTTTTCGTTTCCTTTGGATATCACAGGTGATGAAGGTGACGAATACCGATTGAAACAGGTTCAGAAAGTAAATTCCATATAAAGGAAAGGAGGATGCAAATACAAATTTTTCCCAGTTGATATACTTGTCAAGTCCGTAATAATCCCATAGGATAACACCTAATGTATATGCCAATATTCCAAAGATGAAGAGGTAAAATAACCAACTTCTTTTTACCAACTTGCTCTCGTAAGATATAGCTGTTTTTAGATTTGCCATTTCCATAATTGCAGTTTTTTTTGTGATTTATTTTTAGTACGAACCAAAGATATAAATAAAAAATAGTATTAAGCAATATATGATACTGTTAAAAATAGAAAGATTTCTCGGGTATAAAAATCTCGGAAGAGGATAAGGGGTACCAATTTTCGTATATTTTATTTGTATAGAATGGCTTAGCCTTCAAAAATGGACTATCTGTTCTATAAGGTCTCTAAATTCCATAAAGTCAAAAGAATCCTTTTTTAATCACGGAATCACCTAATTACTGAATCCCTTAATTGTCAATTTAAAACGAATGCCATTCCCTTTTCGACTGTAGGATTGTGTTACGGGGAATGGCAATTTCAACGAGTGGAATATTTCTTGCTTGTATAAGTTGAAAATCTTCTTGGGTTTAGTAGAGTAGTATTAAGTTTTTATACTTATTTACGTTGTACCCATTTGACTGCATCGGCAGTCACGAGCTGAATAAATGAATAACGACGATATCTCTCTGATGTCATAGGATGATTTACTCCCCGGTCGTCCAACACGATGCGGGATTCTCCGGCCGGCAGGGTAAATTTGCCCAACGATACCCAGGCTTCTTCTTCCGTCAAGAATTCTGGGCTCAATGTGAAATCTCCTTCTGGAACTTCGAAGATAATTTCCTCTTTTCCTTTTGGAGTGTAGACGGTATAGTAACTTTTCATTCCCGGGTAATCGGTTGCATATACCTTGCTTCCATACGTGACAATATGAGGCCGATAGATAAATATCTCGTATTTTCCAGCTTCCGGAAGGTTGGCAGTCCATTCGGCCTTGAATTGGCCGGTACCGACTTCTTTTACAAAAGCGCTACGGATACGTTCGCCGTATAGTTCTGTTGCTAATAAAGGATTCCACGCATCAGCTTTAAGGTTTTGCGAGTTGACGTATTCTTGATCGCCCTCGTTTTTGATCAGATCGGTTAATCGTTTTCGGTTGTTTGCGGAATCGATCAACTGGAAATTCTCGTCCTCGTTGTCAACGATGATCTCTCCCGGTGGATAGAATTCATTTCTATCGATCGGTGAGACTCCTTCTTTCGGTGCGGGACCTGACAAAGGAAACTCTCCCGGTCGGAATAAAATGTTTTCATTCGGTATATTGCCCGAAAAATTGGTAGTCAATTCTAAACGATATTCGACGTTTTCATGAATGACGATTCGTTTATATTCTCCGGGTTTGATCAGGTAATTTCGGCAGTATCCGGTTATTGAACCGTACATATTGGTTATAAGGAGTGAAACGATACCGTCCGTTTCACTGATATTGCCCACCTTGAAATCGATGATCCGTGTCTTCTCCGTTGTTTTATGGGAGAGGTCTTTTATCAATAACAGAGGTATCTGGCGACTCGTGTACCATTCGTCCATGTAAGGTTTGATGTTCTGCCCGAAACGCTGCTCGAATTCCTCGATGAACGAGTCGAAGTTGGTTTCTTGAAAACGGGTACGCTCGTTAAATTCATGCATAAAACGGTTTAAGGAGTCCCAGGTGGTGATTGTCGAGAGATAGCCTAATAAATGCGAAACTTTTAAAGGAATGATGGCGCTTTGTTGCCTGCTATGCCCTTCTGCGATAATTCCTTTCAGTCCTTTTTCCGCAAAATGATTTAGCATTTTCGGGTTCACTTCATTTTCAGGCTCTTTCGGGTTTATCATATGTTTGAATATCAATTCTATACCCTGGTACGAATCGGACGTGAGGCTACTATTGTAATTCAAGAAAATGTTTTTTATTCCTATCCTACCAAGAAAAGCGGGCATTTGGCGGTACAGGATGTGTTCCTCCACGCTCTCGTCTTGATTAGGATCTCCGGAAAGAATACCGGGATGGCTTGATAGGTCTCCGCATAATCGTTCCCTGAAAAGTGCCATTTCCGGTTGAATGTTATCGCTAAACGAATTGTTATCGCTAAACGAAGTTTTGTTGGTCCAAAAATAGAAGGAGGAAGGAACCTCGATCAGTTTAAAATATTTAAAGGGGTAGGGAATGGGAGTATTGTATTCGATCTCATTTTTACATTTATAAAATATCTCTTTTAAATTTTTCTCCCGGTCCGGGTTATCTTTTTTCAAGGCTTCCCATTCATCGAAATATTTCATATAGAAACTATTTCCCGGATAAGTGTAAAACTCGACGGTAAGGGAATCGACGGTGACCGCCCTTTTCTCGTAATTGCCGATACAGAGGGTTAACCCGGTCAGGTTTTGCAAATTGTTGAACGTGACGTTATCTCCCTCTTTCGTCGGTTCGCCTTGAGATAAAACGGCCATCTTTCCCGGGTTTTTGACATGGAGGGTATAATCCGTGAAGTCGGTCTCCTTGGATGCCTGTAACTCGACAGGGGGAACCGCTGTCGGATACCACATCAATTGCGGCAGAAGCAAGGTGTATTTATCCGATACAAAAGCCGTGCGTTTGCCGTAGTTTTCACCCTTCCTCCAATTGTGGGGAGAGAAGAATTTGTTGTCGGGGATGTTTACCTGGTAAATATCCTCGTCGATCGTTCCCCCGTACGTGATCTCTATCTCGATATTTTCCCCGGGAGCCAAGGAACGCTCGATAACGATTACCTGTTGATCCCTGTGAAAGGGAAGGTTTTGTCCCCCGGATTCGATCTTGTCGATCTTTAATCCCGGGTTTAAAAAAAGCAGAAGCTGCTCCATTGTTGTTTTTTTCCGGTTTTGGACCTTCATCCGGCTTGTTGCCGAGAATTTATTTCCCCCGGGTCGATAGGTGATATCGTGCTCGCTCACGCGTGCCTTGGGGTATTCATCGTATTTCACGAAGGTTTCGCGATACCCGATCCTGTTTTTCAAGCGGCTTTGGAAGTTGGTAACATATATAACGCCGAGCCCCACGGCAAGTACGAAACACAAGAAAGCCGGAATGGTTAAATAACGTTTTTTACCGGGGGTACCGGGTTGTCTTTTCGTGAAGGGAACGGCAAAATAGAGCAGGCTTATTCCCAATAACAGGATAGCGCCTCGCTGGAGCAGGTAATTCTCTATATATATGAACCCGACTAAGGTGGAAAAAGAGTTCGGAAGCGAACTTCCCCGGAAATCGAATATCCCGTGAAGTGGTGTTGTCAGGTAAGTGTACGCGAAATAGAGAAAAGCTACCAGAATAACCCAACTGATAAAAAGATGTTTGACCAACCTGTTTACAAGCAAAGATAGCCCGATGATAAAAACAAGCGAGGGCAACACGTAAGTGAGTAGATAAAAAAGATTTACCCACAAGCTAACGGGAGAATCCGGTATTAATATTCCCGTGGACATCAAGATAATTACAAAGATGGCATCTATCGTGAGGAACGGGATAAGAATACCCAAAAATTCCCCGAGAAAGGATTGACCGTTATCGATGGGCCGTGCTGAAAGCACTTCCCGGGTTTCGGCTTTTTTCCGCTTCCTATGGATGTCGCAGACGATAAAAGCGACAATTATCAATTGGAACAGGCTCAAAAAGTAATATCCGTATAAAGGAAAGGAAGACGCAAATATAAATTTATGCCATGGAATATATTCATACTCAATGATGTCCATGAGGGTGTCACCTAATATATACCCTAATGTCCCGAAGACAAAGAGGTAAAATAACCAGTTTCTTTTTACTAACTTGCTCTCGTAAGTTATAGCTGTTTTTAGAGCTGTCATTTCCATGATTGCAGTTTTTTTGTAATTTATTTTTAGTACAAGCCAAAGATATAAATAAAAAATAGTATTTAGCAATATATAGTATTGTTAAAAAAGGAAGATTTCTCGGGTATAAAAATTTCGGAAGAGGATAAGGAATATTAATTTTCGAATATTTTATTTGTATGGAATGACTTAAGCATTCAAAAATGGATTATTTTCCGGAAATGAAAAGCAGTATAGGGAGAAATTTATTTTTTCTATATATTGTAAATAACAGAAGCGAAAAGGCTTTTGCCGTATTTCTAATCGGGAATCATACCGTATATACGAATAGGATGTAAAAGATAGAGATTATCAAGAGTGTAAAGAGACAAACTTTTTGGTTGATTCGGGCAGCACGACGAAAGTCCGTGCGGGAGAGTTCCCGGTCGTTGGTCCCGATATATGGCTTATCGACAAGTATACCGTGGTAGATATTGGGACCTCCGAATCGACAGTCTAAACTTCCGGCCATGGCAGATTCCGGGTATCCGGAATTAGGGCTGGCGTGCTGTCGGGCATATTTCCGGATAAAAATGAAAATTCCTTTTCGGTAACCTGCAAGGGCAATGAGTAGGGCTGTCAGACGGGCGGGAAGATAGTTGGCAATGTCGTCAAGGCGGGCTGAACAACATCCGAAATCTTTGTATTTGGGATCTTTGTAACCGATCATCGAATCGAGAGTATTGATCATTTTATAAGCCATCATGGCCGGAAATCCGCCGAGAGCATAAAAGAAAAGCGGAGCGACCACTCCGTCACTCAGGTTTTCGGCCATAGTCTCCAGAACTGCCGTGTATATTTTTTGGGGGGGAAGTTGAGATGTATCTCGTCCAACAATCCAGGAGAGACGTTTGCGTCCGGCCTCTACTCCTTTTTTTTCCAACGTGTCTATGACCTCTCGTCCCTCTTGAATCAGGCTATGGTTAGCTAATCCGTAAAAGACAGAAACGGAAGCGACGATGTAATAGGCGATAGGAGAGATTTTCCAGGCCAAGATCGAAATTCCTATATCGATCCCCCATATAAAAAGCGGGAGGAGCAAAGCTACTAAACATCCCTTTGTTTTTCGATATCTTCCTCGATTCAAATGACGCTCGCACCAACCGATTAAGTTTCCGAAAGCCACGATGGGATGAGGGAGTTTACGGGGATCTCCGAAAAGCAGATCCAGGATATAACCGATGATCAAGGGAAGCAAAACGGGTAGAAGGGACATGGTTGAAAGATTTAATACGGTTTTATTTTGATTTGAGATCCTTCGTTGGTTCCAAGCTCTTGTAATGCTTTTATCAAAAGGTCGTTTTTAAAATCGGTCAGGGTATTTACCCGGAAGTAATGTTCGTTTAGTCCTCGGAAGTTGGAGGCATCCCGAATCAACAGTCCGTATTTTTCTATGAGGGTATGTTTTAAATCCGTTGAATTCCAGTCTGTTTCGACTAAGAAGAAAGAGGTTGCGGAGGGTTGTGGACGAAATCCCGGAATCTTTTGCAAGGCTGTCATGAATGTTTGTTTTCTATACAACAAATGTTGTGTATCGGGAAGTAATTTTTCTCCCTGCGTCAAGAGGTATTTTCCGACTTCAATGGCAAGAGCGTTTATACTCCAGGGTTGTTTGAACTTTTTGATACGGGAGATCAGTTGCTTGTTTCCTAACAGATAACCTAACCGGAGTCCCGGAATGGCAAAATTCTTGGTCATGGAGTGAATCACCAATAGATTCGGGTATTGTTCCAGCAAAGTTTCTGCCGGGCGGGCGGACGGGGCAAAATCTATGAAAGATTCATCCACCACAAGTGTCATTTGGGGATGACGCCGGAGTAAGTTCCGGATCTGGTCGAGTTCCCATATGCGTCCGTCCGGATTGTTCGGATTACAGATGAACATGAGTTCCGGTTCGGGGCAAACTTCTTCCATTTTTTCCGGGGTACTCTCCCATTCGGAGAAAAGGATAAAGGAGAGCCGGTGTTTGTATAACGAACAGGCATCTTCATATTCTGTGAAAGAGGGAATCGGCAAACAGGTCCTGACTCCTGCAAAAGCGTGAGCAATCAGGTAGAAAAGTTCAGTTGCTCCGTTACCTGCAATTACATTTTCGGATGAAATTCCATGATGTCGGGCGACAACTTCTACAAAAGACCCTGCGTCGGGCTCCGGATAATGGAGTACCTTATCCATTTGTTGCAAGATCACCGATTGTAACAGGTCGGTATTTGTTTCGTACCAAACGTTAGTAGAGAAATTCGCTTTGATCTCTCCGGTAATTTTGTATATATCATCACCATGTCCCTGTATCATCGTTCGTCTGTTTTTAAAGTGGAATAGATATAATCTAAATCGACGGCAGCTCTCACGTGATCGGCCAATAAATCGTATTGCCTGTTTTTATAAGCGGCATAATCGAATTCGGATGGAGCCATCGGGGTTAATCCTTTTGCTAATTCGTTTAAAACGATACTGTTGTCTAATATCCCGTGTAGATAACTTCCCCAACATTTATCGTTGAGAAGGTATCCGTCTTCTCGTCCGTCACTCAATTTATTTAAGGGCGATGCCGGAGAATCGTTCAGAAGGGTCGTTTCTCCCATGTGTATCTCGTAGCCTTCGCAAGTGTTTTCGTGTCCGTTGAATCGAAATTTGCACTGGCGGGTAATTTTTTCCGATTCCAGCACGGTGACCGTCGGAAAAATACTTAGTCCGGGAATAGCGTCAATCTCTCCTTCTATGTGGTATGGGTCTTCTATTCTGGCTCCTAACATTTGATATCCTCCGCATATTCCGATGATTTTTTTCCCCGATTTGTGGGCCTGAAGTATGGCGTCGGCGATTCCGTTCGAGCGAATATCCTGTAAGTCGGCTATGGTGTTTTTGGAACCCGGAAGGATAATGATGTCGGCCTTTTCGATTTCCCGGATATTATTCGTGTAATAGGCATGAAATCTTGGGTCTTGTTCCAGTACGTTGAAATCCGTGAAGTTGGACAATCGTTTCAGCAGGATAATCGCCACGTTGATTTTTCCTTCTGTTGCCCGGTTGTTTTTATTCTCGAGTGCCACGGAATCCTCTTCCTCTATATGGATGTTCCGGAAATAGGGAATAACTCCTACCACGGGAATATCGGTTAAATCGCGGATGATTTTTCGTCCTTCGTCAAAGAGAGAGACATCTCCCCTGAACTTATTGATAATAATGCCTTTTATCTGACGTTTCTCCTCTTCGCCGAGTAAGGCGATGGAACCGTATACCGAAGCAAATACGCCTCCCCGGTCGATGTCGGCCACAAGATAGGTTGCGGCTTCCGTGCGAACAGCCATACGCATATTGGTAATGTCCCGGTTCTTTAAATTTAGTTCGGATATGCTTCCCGCTCCTTCCAGCACGATGGGATTGTATTGACGGGATAGACGTTCATAAGCCGCGTAGGCCTGGTTGAAAAGTTCTGCTTTATTGTTAGCCAGGAAATAATCTTTGGCCGACATGTTGCCGATCGGTTTCCCGTTTAAGACCACCTGTGAACTTTGTTCGTTTGTCGGCTTTAGCAACACGGGATTCATATCACTTTGTGGTGGTATCATACAGGCTTCCGCCTGCACGGCTTGCGCTCGTCCGATCTCTAATCCATCCGGTGTGGAATAGGAGTTGAGAGACATGTTTTGAGCTTTAAACGGGGCCGGATGGTAGCCGTCTTGTTTAAAAATGCGGCAAAAAGCGGCATTCACGATGCTTTTTCCTGCATCGGAGCAGGTACCGACGAACATGATGGGTTTTAACCGCATAAATAGAAAATTTTAAATTTCACTTACCAACCTAATGCGTTGCAAATATAACGCAGAGCAAGTTTATTTTAGTGTTTATATTATGAATTTTTCAAATATTGTCGTCTAAGATTTTTTCTTGTATAGAAAGGATTGCCAACGTTCTTCTTCCGTTCCTTGTAAATCCATTTCATAGCGGGCCAGCGTGAAGAGAAGGTCCGACAAACGATTGATAAACCGTAGAATAACCGGAGTGATCTCCTCTTTTTTGTTTAACGTCCATAGTCGTCTTTCAGCTCGTCGGGCGATGGTTCTCGCCATATGGCAATGAGCGGAAATGAGGGTTCCTCCCGGGAGGATAAAATGTGTGGAGGGATGTTGAATCGCCGCTTGCCATCGGTCTATTTCCCGCTCGCAGAAAGTATCCAAATCTTCAGGAAGCGGATTCGGATTTTGAGGACGTAAAGCGATAGGCGTTGCCACGTGTGACATGACGACCATGAGGGATTTTTGAATGAAATAGAGCATCTCTTGCCACTCATGTCCTTCTCCGATTTGGGCACGGATAAGTCCGATATAGGAGTTCAATTCGTCTAAAGCTCCGTTCGCCTCGATACGGGGATCGTCCTTGTCAACTCGTTTTCCCCCGTGTATTCCTGTTTTTCCTTTATCTCCTCCTTTGGTGTATATTTTCATATTTATAGTATCAATGGGTTATGTGTTTATACAATCTGAAATGAAATGCAGGCCGTGTTTTCCATAATTGGCAATTCGGTCATCTCCATGGCTTCTTTGCCTTGAAGGTAAGTGACAATGGCCCGGTTAAAGGCTCCATGGCCCACGGCTACGATTCGCTTCCCCTCGTGATACGTCTTTAAATAACGAATAAAAGCGGCAGCCCGGTTAAACAATTCCTCCACGGATTCGACACTATCCGGCAGATCGGCCCAATTTACATCGTCCAATTGCTGTCCCGTGTATACGCCCCAATCCATCTCCCGGAGCAAAGGGGTTGCTTCGGGTTCTAATCCGTGTAAGGAGGCTACAGCCCTGGCTGTCTCCCGGCTTCTTGCCAGATCGCTGCATATCACAGCATCTATTCGTTTATTTTTCAATTTTTCGGCTAACTCTTCTGCCTGTTTTATACCTAACGGAGAGAGTGTGCCAGGAAGTTGTCCTTGTAAAATATGTTGTTGATTCTCCAGCGTTTCCCCGTGACGGGTAAGAATGAGTTCTATCATAGTATCTCTTCTTTGATTCTTTCCCGCGAAGGTAATAAACAAATTTCAGTTTTCGTTACAGGAGTTTTTTTACCAATTTGATAATGTATTTTACGGATAAAACAATTCCGCTCAGGGAGACAAATGCACATCCCAGCAGAAGTCCCCACATAACAACGGTCCATAGAACGGGACGGTCTACCAGAAACTTAAAATCCAGACGGTGTAAACCCCGGAAAGCCCAACGTTTCCAACGTCCGTTTTTGTCGTAATGTTGCGGTTGGAAAGATTCCAGGTTATAATAGTAACAATCTTCAGTCTCATTATCCAGAGTTACTTTATAAACGGGTAAGGGTAAAGCCCTGCGACGCGAGATGTAATAGTTGTCGTATTCGTCCATTTTAACGATGGAGTAATGAACTGTATCTGCCGCCAGCTTCTCGACGGCGGCATAGATCATCTCTTCGGTAATCCGGAAAGGACGTATCGTATCGACGGAAGCATCCAGAATGATCTCTTCTTCCAACGTTCGTAATTTGTAGAGAGGTATTTCATAGTAGTTGCTCCAGGTGATCTCTTTTACCGGGCCATGTGTTTTTGAAACTTCGGCAACGGCTTTTCGGTAATCCAGGTTATATTTTTCGATAGGAGGAACCGTCGGAATAGGAGGAAGGCTTCTGAGAGAGGTTCCTCCTTTCTTCTTGCTGAAAAGGTTGGAAAAGACAGGAGATACCGGAGCCCATGCGCTGAATAACCATGTGCAGAGAAAAATTCCAAAAAAGAAACCGGTAATGTGATGCCAGCGGAACCATGGTTTTTTGTAAGGAGAACGAAGGAAGCCTTTCCGGCGGGTCAGCCAATAGGAACGAATGCCGAGGTACATTCCGCTGATACACATGATGAGGCTGAGCAAGCAACTCCAATACAAAAGAGCATCCCATTTTTGTATGTCCTGCCGGATGGAAGTAATGTATAACCAATGCGGAATGGCCCCGATCCAGGCCCAAAAACGTTGTTCCCGGGAAGAGAACTGTAAAATATTTCCGGTACGGGAAGAGATATAAAGCTGATAATGTTCCGGTCCGTCAAAATGAAATTTGTAGATGGGCAGGTCTTTTTTCAATTGCCCGAAAGGAATCCATACTTCCAATTTGTGAAGAGTATCTACTCCGGTAATCTTACGGTCAGGACACCAGTATTTAGCTCTTTGTTCACAAAGAGCGTAGATGGGAGAAGGAAGTATGTAATTACTATCTACATAAATATCATTCACATCGCGCCATCTACCGTAATGAAAAACCGGTTCGCCGAAAGGATTGTTTAAATTTAAATTATTAGACAAGGCGTTTTTGGGTAGGCGCTGCCATATTTCGTTGATATCAGGCAGGCGGGAGGTATCCAGAGCCTCCTGGCGGGGAAGACGTTTATCAGGACCAACCCGGGGAAAAGAGTGATAAATCAATACTATACCGGAAATACACCATGAAAAGCATAGTATACAGAGCAGAAGCCCGAGAATTCGGTGAACGTGAATGAAAAACTTAATCATATCCTTTTAGTTTATAGTTATATAATATCCATTACCGCATGCCCGAAATTCAATGGAATTCTTATTGAATCGTTTGATAACGATGCAATGGAAGCTTGGCGGTAAAAAATCTTTCATTTTTGATGAAAAATATTTTCATAACGCAATCCTTAACCCCGAGCATATGCGTTAATAACTTATTTTGGTAGGTCTCCTGACTCGCCCCGGACAAATACCTTCCCATCCCTCGTTTAACGGAACAGTGGTGTAAGAATTTATCCGTATAATTCTTCTTTGCAGAAGAAACAGGCATCACAGTAGCGGGTACTGTACCGGATTCTGACCGGTTTCCCTCTTGTGTGTTAATTGGAATAATAACACAACACCAAAACGGTGCAAATGTACAATTTTTTTTGAAATGGTGTTATTTCTGGAAAAATATCGTAAAATAAAAAAGTGACGATGATGTTTGTAATATAAAAATTTATATTAAATTTGCGCCGTTTTGGTGTAATACCTCTTATCATGAGGTGAAACACAATAGGGAATCCGGTGTAAGTCCGGAACTGTACCCGCAGCTGTAAGTTCCTGTAAAAGAATTTTGTACTTCAATGTCACTGGTTGAAACCGGGAAGGCGGCAAAATTCGGAACAAGTCAGAAGACCTGCCAAAACATGTAAACCATAGCTTTCGGGAACAAAAGCGAGAGGAGTAAGATAAATTTATACCTTTTACTCACGTACCCCTTAATCTATGTTAATAATGCTTTATTCATTATTAATATATATATTATGAGAAAAGTTGTTGTACTAACATTACTGTTATTGGTGTGTGTCGGCTCTCTTTTAGCCGAAGATAAAGACAAAAGGAAAAAAAGGAGTATCACGGATTCGATTTTTAATATCGAAGAAGCGACAGTCTTGGGAAAAAAGAAAAGAATGGAATTAATGGGACTAAATGTACCATTGAGGTTTGTTCCGTTGAATGTATCTCTATTATCTGCGAAAGTGCTTGAACGAAAAGGAATTACCGAGTGGGTGGATGCCGTTCGTTTTTTACCTGGTGTTCGGCTGGGGGATCAGGGTGGTTTATGGAAACGTTTTTACGTCGGAGGGTCCAATATGCCTGCCGTTTTAATGGTAGACGGTATTCGGGATGATAGGCAGAGCATCAATACCTTTCCGTTGGGGGATCTTGCTTCGGCGGAATCTATCGAGGTACTTCGCGGGCCTGCGGCCATTCTTGCCGGCTATGGAGCTATGGGAGGTGTTATTAATATCGTGCGCAAGAAAGCTTCTCCTGAATTTGCGGCAGATGCCCGTTTCAGCTATGGAAGATGGGATGTAAAAAAAGTAAATTTAGGTTTTGGCGGTAAGTTGATCGGACCGGTAGAGTACATGGCCAATTTGCATTACGCTACTTTTGGGGGGTGGCGTCGTATGTCTCCTCAGCGTTTATCCGGAATGGCAGCTTTGGGAGCAACATTGGGCAAGAGTAGAGTGGATGTTACCTTTGGTTTTGAAGACGACCATTATACGGTCGAGTTGGGGGCCGCTCCTTATATGCCGGGCGATATGGTGGATATTAATACCGATAAACTGGTTATGCATAAGGGCGATCGTCATCCGACGGCCGATTTTGGACAGGTTTATAATGATTTTGCCAATGATTCGCATAGCCGGAAAGGATATAATATTAAACTTGATTATGTTTATACTTTCACGAATGGTTTGAAGTTAAAAGAAGTTTTTGCTTTTGATCACAGTTATCACCGGACCTCCGGAGCGGGAAGCCTTTCTTACAAGAGTGCAAAAACTCCCTTTGACGGGGCAGATTATAAATACTATACGGAGAAGAACGGGGTTCGGGAAGCAACTTATGTGGATATAGATTCTTTGCGTCGTTTCGGGGCAAGCGGATTTTTTCCGCGTCACGATACCTATAATAACACCTTGGAGTTAACCGGAGATGCAGATGTTGCTTCTACAAAACACCATTATGCCATCGGTTGGAACTGGTCGTTATTTGACATGCGTCAATATTGCGGTTGGGACGAAGGAGATACTTATGGGCCGGGAGCCGACGTAATGTTGTCCGTGAAAAATCCGGAACTTGTACAGGGGTATTGGATACAGAATGTTTCTTCTCTCTATTTGAGAAAATGGAATACAAACGGTATCTATTTCCGGGATGTGTTTGAATTGAACGATAAATGGAAATTTATGGCTTCCGGGCGTATGGATTTCTATAAAAGGAGAATGATGGCTAACTTCCCGACGATCGACGGAAAATCATTCGATTACGATAAAAAAGATATGGGAGAATGGACGAATTTTCATACTTCTGCCTTTACTTGGCATGTGGGAGCTGTTTATTTTCCCAGACCTGAATTATCGGTTTATATTGCCCACGGGTCAGCTTTTACCCCGAATACGACGACTTATCGTGTGAATAATATCTATTTGGATAAAAACGGAAATTCAATTAATCCGGATAAGGAAGGGGATCAAATTTTTAAACCTGAACGGGATTACTCTTTTGAGACAGGGGTTCGTTATACTTTTAATGAATGGTTGGATGCAAACGTGAATTTCTCATACGTGCGCCGTGCGAATATGGTCACGAACGTGGGAACTCGCGAGGTAGAAGAAGAGCAAGGAGATGGATCTGTGGAGGTGACCAAGATGACGGTTAATGCACAGGTCGGTAGAGCCGATATGAAGACGTTGGATATTGATGTTACGGCCCGGGTTTTACCTACTCTTTCTTTGAGAGGCGCTTTGTGCTTGTCGGATTATCGAGTACGCTCCATTCGGGAAAGTAGCGCTTTTCCTGAGTATAAGCAGACAGGGAAAAACATGCGGACGACAGGAGTACCCCGGACCACCTTCTATGCGTTTGCCGATTATACCGTTCCGACAGGGATATTGAAGGCTTTGTCCTTCCATTTGAGTGGAAATTTCCGGGACAAGATTTTCCGGGATGTAGCTTCTCGACTTTATTATCCCTCTCTATGGTTAATGGATGGTGGTGTTTTTTACACGATAAAGAATCATATTACATTAGCATGTAATGTAAATAATATCTTTGATAAAGAGTATTTTGAATCGTCCAGTCCGGTACAAGGTACTCCGAGAAATTATCAACTTTCTGTATTTTATAAGTTTTAAATAGAATTTTGTCGTTTTTTGAGAGTTCATGGTGTAGATTAAATACCATGAACTCTCAATTTTTTTCACTATTCTTTTGTATTTCATTAAAAAACAGAGAAATTTGTCGGCATGATGAAAAGAAAGATAGTTTTGGTTACCGGAGGACAGCGATCGGGCAAAAGCGATTATGCTCAGCGTTTGGCGTTGGAGTTATCGGATGCTCCGGTTTATTTAGCGACTTCCCGGGTGTGGGATGAGGAGTTCCGGGAGCGGGTGAGGAGGCATCAACGGGATCGCGGTCCCCAGTGGACCAATATCGAAGAAGAGAAATATATATCCAAATGTGATGTGAAAAATCGGGTCGTGGTCATTGATTGTATTACATTATGGAGCACGAATTTTTTCTTTGATAATAATTCCGATATTGAAAAGTCTTTGTGTGAAATAAAAAATGAATTTGATCGATTTACGGCACAGGAAGGGACTTTTATTTTTGTGACGAACGAGATCGGCATGGGGGGGATAGCCGTGGACCCGGTACAACGTCGTTTTACCGATTTGCAAGGATGGGTAAATCAATACGTGGCATCCCGTGCGGATGAGGTCGTTTTGATGGTTTCGGGAATAGAAGTGAAGATCAAAGGTTAAGAATGAATAAAAGGGAATTTAAGATGAGAACGTTTACTATAAAAGAGACAGATAAGGCTATTGTGCCGGTTTTAGTGGATAAAATCAATAATTTGACAAAACCTAAGGGGTCTTTGGGGCGATTGGAGGAGTTGGCCGTACAGTTGGGGGCTATCCAACAAACGTTGTCGCCGGAATTGAGTAAGCCGCAGAATATTATTTATGCGGCGGATCATGGAATCGTAAGGGAGGGGGTTAGTTTCTCGGCTCCGGAAGTAACCCGACAGATGATTTACAATTTTATCAAAGGAGGGGCGGGCGTGAATATGTTTGCCCGGCAACATCATTTCGGCCTTAAATTGGTTGATTGCGGAGTAAACGGAGATTTTGGCGTGTTGGAAGGTTTAATCGACCGAAAGATCAGGAAAGGAACTTCCAATTTTCGTTACGAGGCGGCAATGAGTGAAGAGGAGTTTGATCGAGCGATTGAAATCGGGGCTGAGATTGTGGATATGGTTTACGCGGAAGGAACCAATGTAGTGAGTTTTGGAGAGATGGGAATAGCCAACACGTCGCCTTCTTCCATCTGGATGTCCTATTTCACCGGTATCGATCTGAAGCAATGCGTGGGAGCCGGAAGCGGTTTGGCGAGTGACGGCATTAAACACAAGTACGAGGTGTTGAAGGCTTCCATGGAAAATTATGGCGGAGACGGATCGACAAAAGATATTTTACGTTATTTCGGAGGTTTCGAGATGGTGGCTGCTATCGGAGGAATGTTACGGGCAGCGGAGTTAGGAATGATTATTATCGTGGATGGATTTATCATGACCAATTGTGTGTTGGCTGCAAGGGAAATCTATCCGGCAATAACGGATTATTGTGTGTACGGACATCAGGGGGATGAAACGGGACATAAGTTGTTATTGGATTATTTAGAAGCTAAGCCGTTGTTGAATTTGGGATTACGGTTAGGTGAAGGTACCGGAGCCATTTGTGCCTATCCGTTATTGGAATCGGCCGTGCATATGATTAACGAAATGGCTTCATTTAAGCAGGCCGAGGTGACAAAATATTTTAAATAACCCACGGGGACGGGTGCAATGTGCTATCAATTGTAAATTGACGATTGTAGATTAAAACATTTAACGATCAGGTTATTAGAAAATGAAGTGATTCAACGATTGATGATTGTGGATTTTAAATTGTAAATTAAAAAGAATCGGAGGTTCATTTACAATCGTCAATCTGAAATTTGCAATAATATGAAGGGTTTATTAGCGGCGGTTATGATGTTTACTCGTTTACCTTTATGGCGATGGATAAATGTAGATAAACGTTATTTTGAAGAGGCCATACGGTATTGGCCTTTAGTCGGTTTTTTGACCGGTTTTATTACGGCCGTAACTCTTTGGTTGGCTTCGTTCGTGTTGCCGGTAGGGATTGCCTGTATATTGGCAATCATTGCCCGTGTTTTATTGACCGGAGCGTTGCATGAAGACGGTCTGGCTGATTTTTTTGATGGATTTGGAGGAGGGACATCGAAAGAGAGAATTTTAGCCATTATGAAGGATTCGCATATCGGGTGTTACGGAACCATCGGTTTGATTCTTTATTTCTTGCTTTATTATAGTTTGTTATCTGCTATTGGAGAATCGGGGGTAGAGTCCCCCGTGTTGTTTGCCATTATTTTGAGTGCGGATTGTTTTTCTAAATTCTGTGCTGCCTTGATGACGAATACCCTCTCCTATGTCCGAAAAGTAGAGGAGAGTAAGATCCGTTTATTATATAATAAGGTTAAGTTCTTTATTTTTGCAGGAGTCGGTTTTCTTGTTTTGATTCCTTTTTTCTTTTTAGACGGATATTTATGGTGTGCTGCCTTTCCCGCTTTGGTAATGGCATGCGGCTTACGTTTTTTCCTGCAACATAAAATAGGAGGATATACCGGAGATTGTTGCGGAGCTTCGGTATTATTGATCGAGCAAGTATTTTATTTGACCGTAGTCACTCTTTTATTTGTCCGTTGATGTTTTTTTCTTTACCCATTTAATGGCGTCGGCGACGATGTATTGATTGGAACTTCCCCGGTCATCGAGGGTGACACTGGTTTTCCCTGCTTCAAGTGTAAAAGTGCCTAATGGTATCCAGAATCCAATACGACGTTCTCGTTTGCGCATAATGTCTAATTTAACCTCTTGTTTTTCTCTTTGTTCTATCGTGTAATGGAGAATCGCCCCGTCACAATAATTATTTAAGACAGGTGGTTGTACCGTATATATTAAAGGGATATGAGCAAAGATCTCGTACTCTCCCGGTTCGGTAATGTTCACTTCCCATTTTGCTTTATAATTTCCCTTTCCGCCCGCTTTGTAATAAATACTTTTTATGATTTCTCCGTAGTATGTGGAGTTATAATTTTTGGTCCATTTGAGGGCGTTATGAGGCCACTCGTAATACCGTTCAAATTCTTGTTTAAAAAGATTACTTAGTTTTTGACCGGGTTCGACAAGGGAGAAGCCTTGGCCCTCGTTATCCACGATCAGTTCATCCGGGTTGGGAGTTGTTACCGTGGGTTCGCAATCGAAGATGCCGGTTGTCGTGTCCGTGATGGTGACAAGAGGTGCTCCGAGTTGTTTTTGATTGGGAATATTCTGAGATATCCCCATGTAAAGGTAAATATTATACTTATTGTCGTTGACCATTTTTACCAATTTACAAGAACGAGCCGGGATCACGAGGTACTTGATTGCCGGGGAGGAGAGAGTTGTATGCAATCTTTGGTCGGCTTCGAAACTGACATAGATAGTAGCGTCTATGTCAGAGGGATTATATAATTTAACGTGAGCGGCGTACCTTTCAAGTTTATCTCCCTCTATTTTGCCTTTCCGTACTTCTTGCACGAGGATTGCCGGCAATCCCTTTCCAGTGTACCATCGGTGTGTAAAAGGCAGAATATCCGTGTTAAACTTCTCTTTAAATCTTTCGGAAAATTCCTCGAAGAAAGTTACTTGATGAGGGGTGGTACACGTTTTCCGAAGCAGATCGATGACCTGATCTCTTCTTGCACAAGAGGCAAGGTAATGAAGAAAATCCTTTTTTTTCAGGTCAATGATTTTTGCGAGTACCTCTTCCGGTAACGCTTTATCATACAAGGCTTCCTTTAGGCTGTGTTTTTCCATGTAACGTAAGGCGAGGATCGTATTAAGTGAAGGAATCATTTGATCGGAACTGAATCGAGGGTCTTCTTCCAGGATATTTTTCACGATTGTATTCATGATAGGAAATTCGTCTGATCGGGTATAGCAGGTATCTTTTACAAGAACGGGGAGAATATTGTACTTGTTTTTTTCCCAGTTGGCGATTCCTGTTTTCTCGTTATAATGGGAAAATTCTCCTTGGACAAGAAGTTCAAGAGAACGGGAGAGCATATGACTTTGTAATTCTTTCTCGTCATTGGTATAAAAGCTTTTCCGGTATATTTTTTTCATTTGTTTGAGATCAAGATCGAAAGTGGCTCCTCTTTCCGGCCAAAAGAAAATTTCCGGTTGGGCAAAATCACTACTTTTTTTCCATGGTCTGAAAAAAGAGCTAATAGAGAGGGGAGTCTCGATTAACATTAATTTGTAGGGGGGATTTCCGTTTATTCCTCTGTAGTTTATTAAATTTTTGTAATCCTCCATTATCAATCTTATGTTAGCGAGTTTTAAATCCTGATAGAAAAAAGGTTGATCTTCTAAGTGGTAGAGGTAGGCGTTAAATTTCCCCATGTTAATGTTTTTCTTTCTGAATTTTCCGGCACAAAGGGAAATCCCGGTAAGTGGCTCCTCGTTATCGAAAGAGACCTGTTTTTTATTTTTCTCTTCTTTTCCCTGGGAGAGGAAGACTAATTTTCCGGGTTTCTCGATGACCAGGTTAAAACGGGTAAAGTCTTTCCCGGAGCAAAAAGGAGCTAACGGGTTAACGGGAGGGACGGCTGTTGGGTACCACATGACCTCTGGCGTGAGGAAAATAAAATCCTTCTCGACTATGGCCGTTCTTTTTCCGAGTACAAAGGGAAGGAAAGGGTTATCCTTGGGTTTGTAAAACAGCTTGTCGGGGATATCGAGGTAAGCGACGCTCTCGTCGATTTCCCCCGAGTAACGGAGTTTTAGTTTTATCTCTTGTCCTGTCTCCAGGGGATGAAAGATGAGGGTGATCTGTCCTTCTTGTTTGAATGGCAGTTCTTTTCCGTTCTCTTTCAACGAGTTTATTTTCAGGCCGGGGTTTAGAAAAAGCACGAGGGTATCTACTTTTCCCGGGTTCGGGTTTTTCAGGTAGAATTCGCTGGTCGCGTTCACGGTAGAACCTTCCCTGGAAAAATGGATTTGGTGTTCTGGAATTTGTAAGTTGGGAATATTCCCGTGGCGCACGAATATCTCCACGTGATTCTGTCTTTTTTGACTCTCTTTCACGAAATGGATTCGGTAAGAGGCGAGTAGGGTAATCCCGACCAGGGTCACTATACCCCCGGCTAAACAGGTTCGTCCGGGGGCTTTTACCCGGTTTGGAATCCGGTTAAAACGGGCTGACGCTAAGCCAATTATGCCTATCCCGAGCAGGAGGAAAGCTCCCTGGTGCATGAGGTAATACCCGGTGTTAACATGCCCGGTGATGTTCGAGAAGATATTCGGTATGGAGATGGCCAATACATCGGTAGTCCCGTTCCAGTAATCGTGGAAAATCCCGGAGGTAAACAGGTAGAATATCCCCGCTATTAACACGGTAATCCCTTTATGTCGAGTAAGAAAGGATAGCAACAGGGTAAACCCGGTGTAAAAGAGGGTAGACGGAATTGTCAGGGTACTGAAATAGAAAAGGTATATCCCTATATTGAACGGGGAACCCGTGAGTAGTATATGCACGAGACTGGTAATCCCGATGGAAGCGAAGTCGAGGATAAACAGAACCTTTATAACGCCCAGGACTTTTCCCGTCATCCACTCGCTATTACTGGCCTGGTGCACCTCGAGGTTTTCGGCTGTCCATCTCTTGTAAAACCCGCTTACCCTAAAGATAATGAATAGGTTTTGAATAAGGTTGAGAAGCGTTGTGCTGATCCAGGGGATATAGGAGGGCATGGCAATCTTTTGCCAGGAAACGGGATGGAAATTTCCCTGGTAAATCATGACGATGTAAGTAATTCCACCGATAACCAATCCCACGAGAATCTTAAACAAAATGCTTCGTCCCTGTATTTTTGCCTCGTGGGTCAGAATCGTGTTGACATTATAAAGGTTCATAACTCAGATTAATCTAATAAAGATAGAAGTTTTTCCTTTTTTAAATAAGCTAATAATTCGTGTGTATCAATGTTACGAAAAAAAAGATTATTGGAAAATAATTTTTCTCTTGTATTTGATTCAGGCACAAGAATCATATCGCCTACGATGGTAGCCTCACCTGGATTAGATAATATAACCGTTTTTGTAGCAGTACCAAATCCTACAAGAGAAAATTCTAATGTATAGGTACCTGCTTCATCGAGAGCTAACACATATCTTCCATTCTCATCAGTTATTGTGGCGCTTGTAGTACCGAGGGCCCGAACGGTAACACCTGGTAATAATTCCTTCGTCCAAAATTCTCTTACGTCTCCGCCGACATAATATTTAGCTGCAAAAACCTCTCCTCCCCCGATAAGGAGAAAGGAGAATAAAAATAATTTTAAAACTAAACTTTTCATATAGGTACAATTTAATGATTAAATATTCAGGGACGAAATATTATTTACAATTTTATAAAAAAATTAGCAATAAACAAATATTAATAGATCTATTTTAATTCTATATAATAT
>NZ_UQRQ01000005.1 GCF_900543425.1 uncultured Sanguibacteroides sp.
TAGAGCACTAGCCTTCCAAGCTGGGGGTCGCGGGTTTGAGTCCCGTTTTCCGCTCACTGAATGAAGCACTTACGAAAGTAGGTGCTTTATTTGTTTTAGGTGGTTTTTAAAATATAATCAAAAACCCGTCTGACTCTTTAAGAGTGAGACGGGCTTTCTATTTAATTATCACCAACACTTACTCGAATTACTATTTTTCATCCAAAGATATCAATTCGTATTTTTGACTCCCGAGTCCGATCTTCTCCGCATACTCTAACGTATGAATTCCATGGCGCGATTCCATACGCTCTATCAAATGAATCCGTCCATGATCGGAAGAGGCATAAACCAAATCGACGCAAGCCTTGTCCAGGGCTACCGGATCGAGTGAAGCTAAAATCCCTATATCACTCATTTGAGGGTCGGCGGGACTGGAATCGCAATCACAATCAACCGAAAGGTTATTCATCACGTTGATATAAATAATTTTATCGCCACAATGATCGGCAACGGCCTTAGCAGCCTCAGCCATCGTTTCCAGAAAATCATCCTGAAGCGGATTTCCCCAGCTGGTAGTACTCTTTCCGGCCGAATGAATAAGAAGTTTACCGCCAGAAGAAGCAATACCGATAGATATATTTTTAATAGCTCCTCCGAAACCGGCCATAGCATGTCCTTTAAAATGCGAAAGGACCAAGGTAAAATCATAATTCTGAAAATGTGAACCGACAATATCCTCGGTAATATGTTTACCCCCTTCGACCGGTAAACGAATTTCACCTTCTGCATCCATGATATCGACCGGTGCGATTGCCGTAAAGCCATGATCCTCTGCTGCCTTCAAGTGGGCTTCCGTCGTTGCCCGTCCTCCACCATAGGCCGTGTTACACTCGACAATCGTACCGTTCACGGTTTTTATCAAATCACCGACCAATGCTGGTTTCAGATAGTTGTTACCTCCCGGTTCTCCGGTACTCAACTTGACAGCAACTTTTCCGGTTGCGGGACAATTTAAAGCTTCGTAAATACGTTTAAGACTCTGTGGAGTAATCTCTTTAGTCATATACACCTTAGCCGTCTTTTTCGTTGCAGCCTCTCGCTTATCAGAATTTTGTTCCCGAGAAGTCTGCTTTTCTCCATCCTCCCGGGAAGAACTAAACACGGAAAAAGGCAGTATGACCGCAATCATTAATGTAAATACACTTTTTTTCATATCGATTTTTATTATTAGGTTCTAAAATATCAATTCTCCTCTTTCCACCATTCAGTAAATACTTGTGTGGTATCTTTAAAATAAACTTTTTCGCCTATCATCGGCGTAAGCAAATCAATACCCTCTTGGGTAGCCGCCCGAGAGATGTTATTCAAAGGTTCATCCCACGTATGTCTACTTAGAACGAACTTGGAATGATGTACCGTAAATACCCGTCTGGCATCTAACTCTTGAATAGCTTTCACCAAATCCTCAGGCAATAGATGAATGTATCGCCAGTCGTTGTTGTATTGTCCGTTTTCCATAATAGCAAGATCTATCGGATGAAATCTCTTACCGATTTCTGCAAAATGGGTATCATATCCCCCGTCTCCGGCAATAAAAATCCGCTGTGTCGGAGTTTCTAACATAAAAGAAGCCCATAAAGTGCCATTAGGCGAAAGCCCGCGGCCCGAAAAGTGGCGAGCAGGCAAACAATGCACTCGCATCCCCTCCATCGGTCTGATACTCTCTTCCCAATCCAATTCGATAATACGATCTTTATCGTATCCCCAATACTCAAAATGCTCTCCCACTCCCAATCCGCAAATCACCTTCCCCACCCGCTGCTTAATACGCTTTACCGTCTCGTAATCCAAATGATCCCAGTGATCGTGCGAAATAATGAGATAGTCCACATCAGGAATATCGTCCGGGGTATAAAGATCAGAACCCTTGAAAGGTCGAAACATAAGCGATGCTGGAAAAACATGGGTTAAAACCGGATCTACTAAAAAACGGATACCGTCCGCCTGAATGAAATAGGAAGAGTGACCGAACCATATCAATACGTCTTCTTTACGATCCAAGCGATGTAAATCTTGCTTTTGTCCGGGAAGTGATTTTTGAGGTTTCAGCCGTTCCCGCTTATCGAAGAGGAAATTCCACATCGTAGCCAACTTTCCCCTATCCGAAGTCATCTGTTGTGTTGGGGTAAGGTTCTGAAACTGTCCGTTACGATAGTTAGGCGACAGCTCTATACGCTCCAAGCGTTTCCCGTTTGGAGCCTTACCGAAACTGGGATGATTCAGTATTATCATAGTTATAATACCAAGTACTATAACAACCGATACAATAATAGTCAGCGTCATACGTATTATTCTCATCTATTATTTTATTTATTCGATACAAATATAAACGCAAAACAAAAGACAATGAGTATACCAATTACAGATATTCCTACCATTATTACAGATCAAAAATAAAAACCGAACAAACATTTATAACGTTATGACCTATTGACGTTTTGCTTCATACCCGTCCTCTCCTTTATATATTATCCTTTATCAATTCGGTGATCGGTAATATTGGTATAACAATCCGTAATCCATATACCCGCATTTCGATTTATCCGACCTAATTTTGTCATACAAAATAGCGTACGAATACAATGACAAAACAACAATACCATATTAAAATCATCTATTTACCTATAAAATAAATTTAAACATATGAATAAAAAAATACTGGTATTATCATCAAGTCCGCGAAAAGGCGGAAATTCCGACTCGTTGTGCGATGAATTAATAAAAGGAGCAAAGGAAGCAGGTCACCAGGCAGAGAAGATATTTCTAAGGGATAAAGTTATTCATTACTGTACAGGATGCGGTATTTGTAGCATGTACGGAAAGCCCTGTCCGCAGAAGGACGATGCAGCCGAGATTGTAGAGAAGATGATTACCGCCGACGTGATTGTCATGGCCACTCCTGTCTATTTCTATACGATGAGTGCTCAAATGAAAACAATGATTGACCGTACCTGTGCTCGTTACACGGAAATCAACAACAAAGAATTCTACTTCATTGTCACGGCAGCAGACACGAATAAACAGGCAATGGAGCGTACTCTGGAAGGATTTCGAGGCTTTTTGGATTGCCTGAACGGAGCCGTCGAGAAAGGGGCTATTTACGGTACGGGAGTATGGAAAATCGGCGAAATAGAGCACAAACCTGTCTTAAAAGAAGCCTACGAAACAGGTAAAAATATTTAATGACAAATATCTCCTCGAACTAATAGGACAAAAATTTTTATCAAAAGAATATAAACCTAAAACAAAAAAGATGGTCACAAAAAGTTTAATATCAATCATGATGGTTATGGCAATATTCAGCACAAATTCAGAGGCCCAAAAAACTTCGACCGGGAAAAAAGTATTAGTCGTCTATTTCTCTCGTAGTGGAAATACCCGGGCAATAGCAAATCATATCAAAGAGATTACGGGTGGAGACTTATTTGAGATTCAAGTAACAAAACCCTATCCTGCAGAATATCGTGCATGTACAGACGTCGCAAAAAAAGAGAAAGAAAATCAAGCTCGTCCAGCTCTTAAAAACAAAATCGAAAATATAGCACAGTATGATACGATCTTTATCGGTTATCCGAACTGGTGGGGAACAATGCCTATGCCTATATTGACGTTTATCGAAAGTTATGATTTTTCAGGAAAAATCCTTATTCCGTTCTGTACCCACGGAGGTGGCGGTGAGCAGAATTGCTTTACAGACTTCATAAAACATACCGATAAATACGAGCACAAAAAAGGTTTTTTAACCAATGGAGAAAAGGCAAAATCATCACGCGAGGAAGTAGAAAAATGGCTGCATGAAATCGGAATTATAAAATAAAGGGATGGACCAAAAGGGTGAGTGTATATCCCTCGTGTAGGCGGAAAGAGAATTTTAGAATTCAATTTACCGCCTATTTTTAGGCCCACCCCAAATCTATTTCATATAAAAATCAAATCAGTAAAATTGGTATAACTCTCTGTAATCTGTATACAAAACATACCCTTTCAACTCATTAATTTTGTATCAACATCAATACGACCAAGTATTTAATGAATAAAACAGGAAACACAATACAATTCCCTAAATACATCAGAACCGGGGAAAAAAGATGCAAAAACAATTATCCACAGGAAAATTGTGCAGACCTATTTTCCGGTAAACTAATATTTACTCTTAAAAAACATACACCATGTTACGTACTATCAGACTAACAATTGCCATCGTGAGTTTAATTCTCATCTCCCTGCTATTCCTCGATTTTACAGGAACGTTACATACGTGGTTCGGCTGGTTGGCCAAAATACAATTTCTGCCGGCTCTACTGGCATGGAATGTTGGTGTGGTGCTATCTCTTATCATACTGACATTCGTATTCGGACGTATTTACTGTTCCGTCATTTGTCCCCTCGGTATATTTCAAGATGTCATTTCCTGGCTGGCAGGAAAACAAAAGAAGAATCGGTTCCGCTATTCACCCGCTTTATCTTGGCTACGATACGGCATATTAGCCGTGTTTATCATCGCCTTACTTGCAGGTATCAACTCGTTGGTCGCACTACTCGCTCCTTACAGTGCCTACGGTCGTATCGTTTCTAATCTATTCGCTCCCCTTTGGCAATGGGGAAATAACCTATTGGCTTATGGAGCCGAGAGAATAAACAACTATACATTTTATTCCGTTGAAATATGGATGAAAAGTGCAGCGACCTTAGGTATCGCAATCACGACTTTTATCGTCCTCGCTCTATTGGCATGGCGGAACGGACGTAGTTATTGCAACACAATTTGTCCTATTGGCACCCTACTCGGATTTTTATCTCGTTACTCCATTTTCAAACCTGTAATAGACACCTCCAAATGTAATAGTTGCGGTTTATGTGCCCGCAATTGTAAAGCATCCTGTATCGACTCCCAAAAGCACGAAATTGATTACAGCCGTTGCGTAACCTGCATGGACTGTCTGGGAATATGTAAACGGGACGCCATCAAATACGTACGCCCCAACACGGTTAAAATCGAAAACAGAGATCAACAGATCAACAAGGCTCGTCGCAACTTTCTCACGGTAACGGCCCTGTTTGCAACAAGCACAGCACTAAAAGCTCAAGAGAAAAAAGTAGACGGCGGCTTAGCCACTATAGAAGATAAAAAAATTCCAGACCGTACCACTTCCCTCACTCCTCCCGGTTCCCTGAGTATACGCAATTTCACTAAGCATTGTACGGCCTGTCAGCTATGCGTATCGGTTTGTCCGAATCATGTATTGCGTCCCTCTGACGCTCTCTCTACATTCATGCAACCCGAAATGTCGTACGAGCGAGGCTATTGTCGTCCGGAATGTACCAAATGCTCGGAAATCTGTCCTACCGGGGCAATTCATCCGATTACCACGGCGGATAAATCGGCTGTCCAAATCGGTCACGCCGTATGGATAAAAGAAAATTGTGTTCCTCTGACTGACGGAGTTAACTGTGGCAACTGTGCCCGCCATTGTCCGACAGAGGCTATACAAATGGTTCCCTCCGATCCGAACATATCAACCTCACTTCGGATTCCAGTAGTGAATACAGAACGCTGCATCGGTTGCGGAGCCTGTGAGTATTTATGCCCGGCACGACCTTTTAGCGCTATTTACGTGGAAGGACACCAGTCGCACCGAATTGTATAACATACTTCATATTAGTAAAAAATGAACCCATTTACCACACAATTGAAGCAAGAAACACGATGACCGCAAACTTAATTCACATACTGCATTCAGGCAAATATTCCTGCGTAATTGCCAATAACGGGTCGATCCGTACTTTCAAACAACCCGGAATAGCGGATTTATACGACTTACTTCAACAAGACGTCTCTTTTCTTCAGGGAGCTATCGTTGCAGATAAAGTTGTAGGCAAAGCGGCAGCCACGTTGATGATATTGGGAAACATACAACAAGTATATGCGGATATTATCAGCCAATCGGCCCTGGAACTATTACAAAATACAGACATTCAGGTAGACTTCGGACAACTTGTCCCTTTCATTGAAAATCGGGATAAAACCGGATGGTGCCCGCTGGAATCGGCTTGTTTCGAGATCAAATCGACGAAAGATATCTTCCCTATTATACAGAATTTTATATCAAATATTAGAAAATGAATAAGAATATAATTTGTATACTAATAATTAACCTGTTACTCTCCATCGGATCAAATGCACAATCCCGAAAAGACAGTACGCGTACGACCAGAAACTATGCCATAGATGAAGTCGTCGTTACGGGTACGCGCAATGAAACGGATATCCGGCATTTACCCATGAGTATATCGGTAATCGGACGGCATCAGATCGAACGCAGGTATGAACAATCTTTGCTACCCATACTAACCGAACAGATACCGGGATTTTTCACTACAAGCCGGAGTATTATGGGATACGGCATATCCACAGGAGCCGCCGGAGGCATGAGCTTGAGGGGTATCGGAGGCAGTCCGACAACCGGCTTACTGGTATTAATAGACGGTCACCCGCAATACATGGGATTAATGGGCCATCCGCTGGCCGATGCCTACCAATCCATGTTAGCCGAGAAAGTAGAGGTCGTACGGGGTCCCGCATCCGTTTTATACGGTTCAAATGCTATGGGTGGTGTCATTAACATCGTCACTCGTAAACAACGGGATAATGGCATAAAAAACCATGCAAGAGCAAGTTACGGCTCTTACAACACCTTAACGACCGAGGTCTCCAATCAAATCCGGCAGGGACGCTTTACCAGCTTGGTAACCGGTTCTTACAATCGGACCGACGGACATCGTTCTGATATGGAATTTGAGCAATACGGAGGTTATGCCAAACTGGGATACGAACTAAGTCGTATCTGGAATTTATTCGCGGATATAAACCTGACTCATTATAATACTTCTAATCCCGGTACAACGACCTCTCCCGTTTTCGACAATGATTCACGGATTACTCGTGGTGTAACCTCTTTCTCTCTCGAAAATAATTACAAACGTACGTCGGGAGCCCTGAAATTCTATTATAATTGGGGACGCCATAGAATTAACGACGGCTATTCTCGTGAAGAAGAACCCTTAAATTACCGGTTTCATTCCACGGATAAGATGTTAGGCCTCACTTGGTATCAAAGTGCCACGCTATTTACCGGTAACCGAATAACCGTCGGAGTGGATTATCAACATATCGGAGGTGAAGCATGGAATAAATTTTTGAATGGTGACCGCACGGATATCGTCAACAAATCAGAGAATGAAATAGCCGGATACATGGATTTTCGTCAGTCCATCGGAAGAATTTTTACTTTAAACGCGGGAGTCCGGGTAGATCACCATTCCCAAAGCGGAACAGAATGGATTCCTCAGGTCGGACTGAGTGCGCAACTCCGACAAAACGCCGAACTAAAAGCCATGATGAGCAAAGGTTTTCGAAACCCGACGCTTCGTGAACTATATATGTTCGGTTCCCAAAACCCGGACCTTAAGCCCGAACGAATCATAAACTATGAACTTTCCTGGTCCCAACGCCTGATGAGAAACACTTTGTCATATGGAATAAATCTTTTCTATATCAACGGAGATAACACCATTCAAACCGTAGTCATGGAAGACAACCGTCGCAGAAATATCAATACAGGAAAGATCGAAAACTGGGGAATTGAAACAAATATGGTTTACCGGCTGAATCCGTCTTGGAATATATCAGCCAATTACAGCTGGCTACGAATGGTACATCCGGTTATAGCAGCTCCCGAACATAAGCTATATGCCGGAGCAGATTTTGCCCGGGGGAGATGGAATATATCGACAGGAGTAATGTATGTTCAGGGACTTTACACAACGGTTAAACCTTCCGAGAAAAAAGAAAACTTTGTACTATGGAATATGCGGGGAAGTTATCGGGTCTTCCATTTTGCAGATCTTTTCGTTCGCGGAGAAAACTTGCTTGCACAAAGCTATGAAGTCAATATCGGCTATCCGATGCCCAAAGCCACGTTTATGGGGGGAATGAATTTCAATTTTTAACATAAATGAATATGAAAACAACAACCGTAAAACTTTACTCGTTACCGTACAACGAGGCAAAAACCTACCTGGTAACCACCCTATTTGTACTGGGCAATATAGTCCTGCCACAACTATGCCACCTGCTTCCTCAAGGAGGTATTACCTGGCTTCCCATCTACTTCTTTACCCTTATCGGAGCTTATAAATACGGTTGGAAAGTCGGATTACTCACCGCCGTTTTTTCCCCGACTATCAATTCGCTGCTCTTCGGAATGCCTCTTCCGGTAGCATTACCCGCCATCCTGATGAAATCCATATTATTAGCCGTGATTGCCGGATGGTGTGCTCATCGCTTCAAATATATTTCGCTACCCCTTCTAATCCTGGTAGTATTTTCCTACCAGTTCATCGGCATATTGGGGGAATGGCTTCTCGTAGGAGACTTTTCCCGGGCAGTACAGGACTTGCGTATCGGACTACCCGGTATCGGTTTACAAATTTTCGGAGGATACCTATTTATCAAACATTTAATTAACAAATAAACATTCAACACCATGATTACACCATTACTTATCGGAATCGGGACACAGGAAATCCTGTTTATTATCCTTGTCGTTTTACTATTTTTCGGGGGGAAAAAAATTCCCGAACTGATGAAAGGAATCGGTAAAGGGGTACGCAGCTTTAAAGAAGGAATGAACGGTATTGAAACCACAAGTGAAAAAACAAAACCGGAAAAAGAAGAGACACCAAAACCATGAACGAAACCGACGGCAGTAAAATACAAACTTTCTGGGAACATCTGGATGAATTAAGAGTTTACCTGCTAAAGATAGCAGCAGTAACGATCGTGTGCGGAATCGTGGCATTCCTGTTCAAAGAAGAACTGTTCACCATTATTCTGGCACCTAAACAAGATGATTTCATCACCTACAGGATATTCAATCTCATGAGTAGTTGGTTATCTCTGTCAGATGCAAATTCCGGAATCTTTTCCGTCAAACTGATAAATACGGGATTAGCAGAACAATTTATTATTCACGTAAAAACAGCCCTATATGCAGGTATACTTTGTGCTTCTCCTTATATCTTGTATCTGCTGTTCCGTTTTGTCTCTCCCGCTTTATACTCCAAAGAAAAAAAATATGCACTACGAATGGTCGGCGGAGGTTATGCTATGTTCATAATAGGTGTAGCACTAAACTACCTGTTAATCTTTCCGCTGACCTTTCGTTTCCTCGGTACCTATCAAGTAAGCAATGAAGTTGAAAATATGATTTCGTTACAATCGTACATGGATACTTTGCTAATGATGAACCTGATGATGGGGATCGTCTTTGAAATTCCTATTTTATGCTGGTTACTCGCCCTATTCGGATTTATCTCCGCTCCATTTATGCGACACTACCGTCGACACGCGATTGTGATCATTCTCGTCATTGCCGCTATTATCACACCTACATCGGATGTATTCACCCTCTCGCTGGTAGCCATGCCCATGTGTTTACTTTATGAAATAAGTATTTTACTTGTAAAACGGACTGTTCCAAAGAAGATTAAGACAAACAATAACAGTTAAACGCCCTACTCCTCTCCGTTTATTTGTTGCGATTGATAATAAATCAGCAATTTATAAACTAAAAAAGTAGTTATTCCGATTTTTATTTCATATATTTGCTAAAAGTGCTAATAATAAATCGGACCTACTAAAACCGCTGTTATGAAAAGATTACTCACTTTAATAGGATTTTGTTGTACCCTTACTCTTTCCGCTCAACATTCGGACAATAGAATCAAAAACTTGATCATAACCGGTAAATACTCAGAGGCAACTATTTATATCGATTCGTTACTCGGTACGGGAATAGAATCTCCCTTCCTCTTTTTTTACGCGGGCAAGGCTAACGAAGGATTGATGCGCTATAATAATGCTTATCAATACTACAAAAAATGGTATTCCAACGACACCACAAACCAAGATGCCAAACTGGCTATGGCCCGATCGGCTAATCTGGCCGGGCATCAAACAACCGCATTGGAATATTATGAACAATTGTCACAGGAAGACTCACTACATTTCGTCATCAACCTCTCTTTAGGCCGTCTTTACCAGCAGATCCAGGACTACCCTGAAGCCATACAGGTTTATACGAGGTTATTGACCGTAGATTCAACCAATACCTCATTGCTTGCCAGTCTGGGAGATTGCACGAACGAATTGGGCCTTATTGCTGATGCTCTGTCTTTTTATATCCGGGCTTTCGAACAGGATAAAAACAACGGAAGAATCGCTCTAAAAGCGATCAATACCATACGTAAAGATAAAAAAATTTGGCCTGAATTCATGGATACAATCATCGCTTTGGCAGATACGGCAATTCGATATAATCCGAACTACCTGGCCTTGGCACAAGGTCGGGGAATATTAAAATACTTCAACAAATGCTACAAAGAGTGTGATACGATATTTACCAAATTAGCTGAATCAGGAAGAGCGACCCGCGTAACTTGCAAATATTACGGATTAACTCTATTCCAATTAAAACGCTTTTTACAAGCCGAGAAATGGCTTGCCCGAGCAGATTCACTATTCATGGATGAAGAAGGTAACCACACGGATCTCGACGTTGCCCTAAGGTATGGAGAGACATTAATTCAAACCGGAAATCCCTACAAAGCACTCCAGATTTTTCAGGAAGTCGAAACACAGCTACAACCGGACAACACATTACTTTCCCGAATTTCGGTAATGAACGGTAATGCATACGGCACATCCGGAGAAAATAAAAAAGCCATACTGGCTTATTGGCTGGCTTATAAACAATATCCTGAAAACAAACAGGCAATTGCCAACCTGACCTACCTTTGCCAACCTAAAGATTCTAACGAAAGTATTCTTATGTCACAAGGCATACTCAGAGAAAAGATGTTATTCACCTGCATTTTGTTCTTGGAAAATTACAATGTTAAAAGTCGATATACGGAAATCATGCAGGAGTATTGCAGAGAAGTTTTAAATCATGCTTTGAAAGAAGCATTTTTGAAAAACGCCAAAAAACTAACGGTAAGAGATCCGGAAGGCAAAAAATACACGTACTCTTACCGCGAACTTCACCGGCTTGCTAATCCACCAGAATCTCCGGCTCCACCGACTCCGCCGACACCGTTAACACCAAAATCCATGTCATATGACTAAGGTGAGACCTGTATCCTTCCGGATTTAGACCCGCCTGACCACAATACCTGATTATTTTTACATCACAAAAAAGATTGTTTCGTAGATTATCCGATAGCGAGGAGAGATCAGGTTACCTGTTTTTTACGTTTCAGCATAAACAAAACAACCCCTGACAGAATAAAAGGGATACTTAACAGCTGTCCCATGTTCAGCAACATATGCTCTTCAAAAGATTCCTGATTAATCTTTACGAATTCAATTAAAAACCTGGCCGTAAAAATAAGGGCTATGGACAAACCAAAAAAGAATCCGTTCGACACTTGTCCCCTATCCCTCTTATAAGTCATCCATAGCAAAGCAAATATAAGTAAGTAAGCAAAAGCCTCATATAACTGAGCCGGATGTCTCGGTAGCATATCCACTCTTTTAAAAATAAAGGCAAAAGGTAAATCTGTTACCTTCCCTATAATCTCGGAATTCATGAAATTGGCCAATCTTATAAATGCACCCACCAAAGGGGTTACAATAGCGATTTTATCCAATTCTCCCAAGTAATTATACTTATAACGATAACAATAAATTGCTAACGCTATTAAAATGCCCAAAGCCCCACCATGACTCGCTAATCCCTGGTAACCGGTATACTCGAACCTTCCGTCATCTATCTTAAAAGGCAAAAAGATCTCTGCTATATGAGAAGAAAAATAATCAAAATCGTAAAATAAACAATGTCCTAACCTCGCCCCCAAAACGATTCCCACAAAAACATACATAAACAAGCGTCCGAACTGTTGATCCGATCGGTGTTCTATCCGATACATATCATTCACTAATTTTGCCCCGACAAATACACCCGCGGCAAAAAGAAGGCCGTAATACCTGATTTGAACCCCGCCGATACTAAACCAAACAGGATCTATATCCCAATTTACATAATTCAACATAAATAATCCATTACAAAAATAACTCTATCCGCAACCTTTCAACTCTTTTAAATCCCGGATCATCATACGGGCAAAACGTTCGGAGGCACCCGCATCTCCCAAACGTCGGTTTACCTCATCGTATTCCCGTAACATCTCATCCCTCGCATACCCATCCGGTAATATTGCCGACAAAGCCTTCAACAGATTCCTCTCGTTCAGCTTCTGCATCAACAACTCCCGAACAACCTCTTTTCCGGCAATCAGATTAACTAAAGAGATATATTTTACCTTCACGAAAGTTTTAAAAAGAAAATAACTGAAGGCTCCACCCTCTCCACTATAACAAACGACCTGAGGCGTCTTTAATATAGCCGTCTCCAGCGTGGCCGTACCGGAAGTTACCAAAGCACATCGTGCCTGCTTCAACAACCGGTAAGTCTGCCCGTATACGATTCTGATATCCATATCTTTTATATAGGGAGCATAATCCGTATCGCTCATGGAGGGAGCCCCCGCTATCACAAACTGGTAATCGGGAAAATGCTTTACCATCAATAACATTTTAGGTAAGACATGCTTCAATTCTTGTGACCGACTTCCTGCCAATAAAGCAATAATCGGTTTATCGGGTAATCGGTTGACCTGAATAAAATCCGCGTACTCCTCTTCTTTATGGTCTCTGTCATGAATGGCATCCACCAACGGATTTCCCGCGTATTGTACCGTATAACCGAATTGCTTGTAGAAATCGACTTCAAAGGGAAAGATTACATACATCCTGTCTACCAATTGCTTGATCTTTTTAACTCTCCCCGTATTCCAAGCCCATATTTTAGGAGAGATATAATAAAACACGGGAATCTCGGCCGCCTTAATAAATTTAGCCACCCGCAAATTAAAACCACCGTAATCGACCAAAATAACCACATCCGGATTCCATGCCAATATGTCCCGACGACAAGCTTCAATATTCTCTTTTATCTTTCCCAAATTCTTCAGTACTGTAAGAAATCCCATGATAGCCGTATCCTTGTAATGACGTACGATCTCGCAACCGGCATTTTTCATTAAATCTCCTCCCCATCCCCGTATAACGGCTTCCGGGTCTTCCTGTCTTAATCCTCGGATTAAATTGGAAGCATGTAAGTCTCCCGATGCTTCTCCCGCAATAATGTAATATTTCATATTATAACTTTATCATCAATACCGAGGCATAAGCGGTCACACCCTCTTCCCGGCCTTCGTACCCTAAATGTTCCGTGGTCGTTGCCTTAATGGTCAGATCTTCCACCTCCATCTCCAATATCTCGGCCAAACATTCCCGCATCTCCAATACCCGCAATTTAATTTTAGGTCGTTGCAAACAAATGACACAATCGATATTACCGATAGTATACCCTTTCGTGTTTACCATATCAATGGTCCGTTTTAACAAAATCTTACTGTCAATTCCTTTATAAGCCGGATCGGTATCCGGGAAATAAGAACCAATATCATCCAATCCGGCAGCACCTAACAACGCATCACAAATAGCATGAATCAAAACGTCACCATCCGAATGGGCGACACATCCTTTTTCATGCTCCAATTTAATCCCTCCCAACCAAAACTCTTCTCCATCGGCCAAACGATGTACATCTATTCCAAAACCCGTTTTTATCTTCATAATAATTAAGTTTATTCATTGCATATTTTATAACGCTTCCCTCATTTTTCCGAAACATAAAGAGAAGGATATAAATACGAAAAGACAAAATAACAAATATTTCATTTCAATTCCTACGGCTAAACATAAATGCCTCTGTTTTTAACCATAAAATCATTACTTTTGTTGCGTAATAGAAGGAAGATTTACAATCATATAATAAAGATTACGATGCTTATTGAAGGGAAGAGAGTAGCCTATATCACCTTGGGCTGTAAACTGAATTTTTCGGAGACTTCAACGATAAAACATAGCCTGGAACAGGTTGGAACCATAACGGTAGGAGAAAAAGAAGGAGCTGACATTTTCGTGATAAACACATGTAGCGTTACTGATATTGCAGAAAAAAAAGGACGTCAGATGATCCGGAAAATCATCCATCGCAACCCGGGAGCCTATATTATCGTCGTCGGGTGTTACGCCCAACTTCGAGCCCAAGAAATCATGAATATCAAAGGGGTAAGCATGGTACTCGGGGCTCGGGACAAATTCAATGTCGCTCACTATTTACAACATCTCGAAACCCAAGAATCCATTCCGCCTCACTCTTGTGATATTTTCAAAATCGAACAGTTCGATCTGGCCTATTCTTACGGAGATCGTACCCGTTGTTTTCTGAAAATTCAGGACGGATGTGACTACTTTTGTACCTATTGCACCATTCCCTACGCCCGGGGAAAAAGCAGGAGCGCCAATATAAAAGATGTTTTGGAAGCAGCTCGCAATGCAGCTGATAAAAATATAAAGGAGATCATACTGACAGGTGTCAACACGGGGGATTTCGGCCGGGATACCGGAGAATCGTTTTTCGAATTACTCCGAGCATTAGATCAATTGGAAGAAATGCCCCGATTTAGGATTTCGTCCATAGAACCCAATTTGTTGACGGATGATATCATTGAATTTGTTGCCGCTTCCAAACATTTTATGCCACATTTCCACATACCGTTACAATCCGGGAACAATGAAGTATTGAAACTCATGAAACGACGTTATAGTCGGGAGCTTTTTGCTGAAAAAATCGAAAAAATCAAATCTATTTTACCCGACGCTTTTATCGGGGTGGACGTCATTGCCGGTATGCGGGGAGAAACCGAAATGTTTTTTGAAGATACCCGAAATTTTATTTCCGAATTACACATCTCTCAACTCCATGTATTCCCCTACTCGGAACGTTCCGGGACAAAAGCCCTGGATATTCCGTTAGCCGTTTCCACCCAAGAAAAGCACCGCCGAGTAAACCTTTTACTGGATATTTCGGAACAAAAACTCCAATCTTTTTATCAATCATTTCAAGGACAAACTCGTCCGGTACTTTTTGAAGAGAATGAAATGGACGGTTCTATCGGTGGGTTCACGGATAATTACATTCGAGTGGAACTCCCATTCGACCGTACGCTGGTAAATCAAATCGTTCCGGTTAAATTAGGAGAAGTCAACGAAAACGGAAATCTTACAGGAAAAATCCAACTCATTCATTATTGACATTCAGAAGTACTCCGTTCTCTCGTAAAAAAATACCTATTCCCGACACAAAACAGATGTATTTAACCCGTCTATAATAATTTATTTCTGTTTTATTTTATAATTTTGTCGGACAATTTAGAATCTGAAACAAGAAGGCATGAATATATTAATCTCGGGAACAGCAGGATTCATAGGTTTTTACCTTGCAAAAAGACTTTTAAACGAGAATCATACCGTTTACGGCATTGACTCCGTTAATAACTATTATGATACAACTTTAAAAGAAGAGAGACTGCAGGCATGTGGAATTAAAAATTATGAATACGGTAAAGAAATCGGATCCGGAATAGACTCGCGTTATACTTTTTGCCAAATGGATTTATGTGACACAGAAAGATTAACAAAACTATTTACCGATCATCGTTTTGATTGTGTCGTAAACTTAGCAGCACAAGCCGGAGTCCGTTACAGTCTTACTCATCCCGAATCCTATGTCCAAAGCAATATTGTCGGTTTTCTAAATCTATTGGAAGCCTGTCGAAAATTCCAATGTCCAAAATTGGTCTATGCATCTTCTTCCTCTGTTTACGGAAACAATCACTCCGTCCCATTCCGGGAAGACGATCAGGTAGATCACCCGATATCCATTTACGCCGCTACTAAAAAAAGCAATGAATTAATGGCTAATACCTATTCGTATTTGTATAAATTGCAAACCATAGGGCTTCGTTTTTTTACGGTATACGGTCCGTACGGACGTCCGGATATGGCACCCATTTTATTTGCCAACGCCATTACAAATAATAAAGAGATTAAAATCTTTAATAACGGTCATCTATCCCGGGATTTCACCTATATTGATGATATCATCACCGGAATGGAAAAAATAATTACAACTCCCGGAATAAAAAGAGAAGACTTTCCCGGTACACCAGCAACAATATACAATATCGGAAGAGGTGAACCGGTGAAATTAATGGACTTTATCCATGTACTGGAGAAAAATTTAGGGAAAGAGGCCAAAAAGGTTTTTATGGAGATGCAACCCGGAGACGTTTATCAAACCTGGGCAGATACTACCAGGTTACAGGAAGATTATAATTACACTCCTACCATCTCTCTTGAAACAGGAATACAACGGTTTGCAGAGTGGTTTTCTCAATCCCATTTTGTAAACCAGAAAAAGCATTAAACATTTGAAAGTATATTAAGAATTATTAATTTTGCCTTACCTCTAATATAAAACGAAGGGTATGTTTAAGGACACGTTGAAGTTTTCTACACGTAGATTGATTCAGGCAAAAATCAACGGCGGGGCAATTCTTCTGTTCGTGGCGTTATTGGCCATGATAATAGCCAACTCTCCATTAAAAGAATATTATAACCATTTTTTTTCACAAGAGGTCAGTTTCAATATAGGAAGTTTTAATCTTTTTCAGCAGCATGACGGAGGCTCCATGACTTTATTAGCCTTTATCAATGATGCTTTAATGGCCATTTTTTTCTTTTCGGTAGGATTAGAGATTAAACGGGAACTCTTGGTTGGTGAGTTATCTTCTCCCAGAAAAGCTTTACTGCCAGTCATCGCCGCATGTGGCGGAATGATCGTTCCCGTCCTCCTGTTCATGTCGATCGGGGAACCCGGACCGGCAACCAGAGGTGCGGCGATCCCCATGGCTACCGATATAGCCTTCTCTTTAGGCGTACTCTCTTTACTCGGGAAGAAAGTACCCTTAAGCCTTAAAATCTTTTTAACAGCTTTTGCCGTAGTTGACGATATCGGAGGGATTATCGTCATTGCCGTTTTTTACAGCCAGCAATTGATCTCGGAATTCCTTATAGCCGCGGCAGGCATTATCCTACTGCTGTATATCGGAGGAAAAGCAGGTATCTATAATAAACTGTTCTACATCTTTCTCGGCATTGTGGTATGGTATCTGTTTGTCCAATCGGGCCTTCATCCTACTATTGCCGGAGTAATCGTGGCCTTCACGGTTCCTGCCCGACCAAAATTACGTATATACAAATACGTGAATAGCATTCGGGAAAGTTTAAAAAGATTGCCGGAAGGAGAAAACTCCAATAATCTGATACTCACCAATTCGGAGTTGTCCATTCTAAAAAGCATAGAATCGGCTTCAGACAAAGTAATCAGTCCCCTTCAAGCGATGGACGATGATTTGCATTCCCTTATCAACTACGTTGTTATGCCATTATTCGCCTTTGCCAATGCCAGTATTTCTTTTGAAGGATTTTCCCTTGCCTCATTACATGGGGTCTCCATTACTATTTTCATCTCGTTGGTTTTAGGTAAATTAATCGGTATTTTTTCATTTACCTACCTTTCTGTCAAAACCGGTTGGCTTTCCATGCCGGATCGTATGAATCAAGGTTCTTTACTCGGTATATCTATGATCGGCGGTATCGGTTTTACAGTCTCTTTATTTATAGCAAATCTGTCTTACGCGGGAATTCCAGAAATTGGAGCCACTCTTCTTAATCAAGCAAAAATCGGAATCATCGGAGGATCTCTATTTGCAGGACTCTGTGGTTACCTTATCTTAAAATACGTTCTGGAAAAAAAAAGAGAGAAATAATTTTCAAAATAAACGGAAACCTCTATATTTGCACCTGCATCCGGAGAGATGGCAGAGTGGTCGATTGCGGCGGTCTTGAAAACCGTTGTGCTGCGAGGCACCCGGGGTTCGAATCCCTGTCTCTCCGCTGAACACAAAGAGTCAACTAAAACTGTTGACTCTTTTTTTGTACACAAAATACCCACCAGGGATTCGAACGAAGTGTCTGGATAGTGTTCAAAAAGTATGTTAATCATTTTCAATTAACATTCCAATCGTATAAAAAAGTGTAGGTTGTACATCGAACGGGTATAGAAAATCACAAATCTGAAAAATGACTCTCACGCTGTTAAGAACCCTCCTACCGTAGATAAATTACGGATGTTTGTACCAAAATTACTGTTTTAAAAAGATAGAGAAACAAGTATAGAAGAAAGCAGTTAATTTTGTTCGGAACAAATGCTCGATGATGAAAAAAGAGACGGTGAAGATAGATACGATACATCAATGCAATACCTTTCTTGGGGAAAAGACATTACATCCCTTAGTAAGTGTTATCGACCTTTCAAAAGTGAACGACAAACAACAGGCCTCATTACAATTCAATTTCTATTCCGTTTGGTTGAAAGAATGTAGATGTAACAGCTTTGCCTATGGACGACAATATTATGACTATTCGGACGGAACTCTACTTTTTTTCTCTCCCGGTGTACCCGTCGATATCGAAAGAAATCACGAGATGTTTTGTTCAAACGGGTATTTGCTGACCTTTCATCCGGATCTGATAAAAGGAACATTTCTCGGGCAACGTATGAAAGATTATACATTCTTTTTATATCAGCAGAATGAGGCCCTTCATCTTTCATCCCGCGAAAAACGAACTATTCACACTTGTATGGAAAGAATCAATGAAGAAATTCATTGTCCTATCGATAATTACAGCAATATATTGATAATAAACAAAATAGAGCTACTATTAAACCATAGCATACGTTTCTATGACCGACAATTTATTACGCGGCATAAAGCAAACGAAAATCTCCTAAGAAGAGTAGAGCGAATATTAAATCACCATTTTCTGGATGATCGGATAAGTGTCAGAGACATGATCTCGACCAACTATTGCGCCGGTTTACTCCATCTATCCCCGGTCTATTTTGAAGATCTGTTGAAGCATGAATCCGGTAAGACTATGCACGAATATATTCAACTCAAGCGTATAGACATGGCCAAAAAACAATTGTCAGGAACCAATAAAACAATTGTCAGGATCTCCGAAGAGTTAGGTTTCTCTTCTTCTCCGTATTTTAGTCGGTTATTCAAAAAATTAACAGGTTATAGTCCCAACGAGTACAGGTCTAAATATTAAATCATAATTATTATCTCACTTTTATTCGTAATAAGATAGGAACTCACATCCATACCCCAATCCGATACTAAAACGCTTATTGATAATACATGAACATATGTTACAGATTTACGAACCAAAATTACGGGTTATAAAAAATATCTATGTTTTTTCATATAAAATCCTTATTTTTGTTATAAACCAAAAGCAATAAATATGAGTGAAATTATTAAATTAGAGACAGTTCAGGATTACAACAATATGTTGGGTGTGGAGACCTTGCATCCGTTGGTGAGCGTGGTCGATTTTTCAACACTCGAGGTACTCGAGCACAGCCGCAAAAATTTCGGCTTTTACTGTATATTTCTCAAGGAACTCGATTGCGGCACACTCTTGTACGGTCGCAGTAAATACGACTATCAGGAAGGTACTCTCGTTTTTCTGGCACCGGGACAAGTAGCAGGCATAGACGACGGCGGAGAGACCCGCAATCCCAAAGGCTGGGCTTTGATTTTTCATCCCGATTTACTCTACGGAACATCTCTGGCCCGACGAATAAAGGAGTATACCTTTTTCTCTTACGAATCAAACGAGGCCTTACACATGTCAGAACGGGAACGTCAGATCATACTCAACTGCTTTCGAGAAATCCAGGAAGAATTAGAACACTCTATCGATAAACACAGCAAACAGATTATTGCCGCCAACATCGAGGTTCTGCTCAATCATTGCGTACGTTTCTATGATCGTCAGTTTATCATACGGAAGGCCGTAAACCGTGGTCTACTGGAAAACTTTGAGGAATTGCTCTCCGCTTACTTCGATTCGGATAAACCTCAAACCATCGGACTGCCCTCCGTACAGTATTGTGCCGATCAATTACATCTATCACCTAACTATTTCGGCGATCTGATAAAAAAAGAGACAGGCAAATCGGCACAAGAACATATACAACTGACCGTTATCAGCAAAGTTAAAGAATTATTGATAGAAAGTAACAAATCTGTCAGTGAAATCGCTTATTCTTTGGGATTTAAGTACCCTCACCATTTGAGTCGTATGTTCAAGAATCTCGTTGGCTCCACACCAAACGAATATCGGACAGTAAGCTAAAAATCTTTGGTAAATCTGCCAAGGATGGTACACTATCGGGAAACATGAAAAAAGGCAAGCCCTTTTTATCGCCTGCCTTTATCCTTTTGCGGTCATAGACCTTTTTCGATTTGTGTACCCGATTAAAATTGATCGGACGAGTGTGATGTTCAATCTCGGCCTCTCGGCTTGCTTTGCGATAGGCTTTGATGTAATCACGTCGAGTTAATTTACTTATCTTCATAATTACTATCTTTTGTCCTGCAAAGATAGCTATTATTTATTTAATACCCGGAAATCAAGTGACCTCCGGATATATTATATTTAAGCATCCTTTTTAGCGTATTCCGACAACTCGCATCCGTATGTATCCACCAGAAAATTATCCAAATCGTCAGCTTTAAAAGCCAGATTCGTAATATTTTCCTGTATCTCATCCGCGTACTCGGAAAATATATCCGAAATATGAATACGATAAGAGATATAGATCTGATTACCGTCCAACCCCAATTGATAAGGTTTCACATCCGCATTTAACAGGTAGGTTAACACGGGTTCCAGATTTTTCTTGGGAAGGATGTTAATAGGCGACGTACAGAAAAGATAGGAACGTTGATAAACAAACATACGAATCTCCGAGCTTCCTTTATGGAATGTCCAACATTCATACCCGACCCGCGCCAGAACCGGATTTATCCCCATGCTTTCGATCGCTTTCTCACAAAAAACAGCCAAGTCTGTCAGTCCCTGTTCTTTAAAGATATTTTCCGGTAATTTTTCTCCACAAGAAGGACAATACTCGTCCTCTTCCGAAATCAACTCGTCGCAACTCCCGCACTGTACATTAAACACCGTTCGATCCATATCGGCAACCTGTTCCAACACCTGTCTCAGACAGGTTACCGGAATACCGAAACCCATGTTATCGGCCTCGGTTATTTTACTGGCTGTAATAGCAACAACCTCGTTTCGGTCATTAAACATAGGTCCCCCGCTATTACCGGGATTAACAGCTGCATCCGTTTGGATATAGTACTTATCATGAATCAACTGGCGAGGAGAAGAGACGGTTCCTTCCGTCACGGTAAAAGGCATTCCGAAAGGATAACCGGCAACATTGATCTTTTGCCCGATAGGTATCGTATCTGTCTCCGCAAAAACGATATCCGGTAAATGCGAGAAATCCCCCTCCACGTTCAACAAGGCAATATCCAAAGCCGGATTCACCAAAACCACTTTAGCCAAAAAACGATTTTTATCATTATCTTGTATAGCCACTTGCTGAAATCCATCGACAACATGATAGTTCGTCACAAATAAATCATATCCTTTTAGATAAAAACAACTACCGGCACCTCCGGCATGATTTACTTTATAAACCGCATTAAATATATTCTGTTCCATGTTCTCTCCTTATTTGTCATTATTGTCGTTATTGTTACCTCCAAACATAGAGGCCATCATATTCTGAACATTCTTCATGTATTCTTCCATGTTTACCCCTTGCATAGCCTGCATAGCCTGTTGTTGCATCTTCTGTATCTCTTCCATATTTACTCCCTGCATAGCCTGCATCGCTTGTTGTTGCATTTGCTGAACATTTTGCATGTATTGAGACATATCCATCTCTTCCTCCGGCTCCAAATTACCTTCCATAATATCATCCATCGCTTCATGCAGGATAGATGCTGCCTCCTCCCAAGATTTAGCAGAGGTTTCCTGTAAAGCTTTCACGACAAGCGCATTCACATCATCCTGTACGTTATTATAAAAATACATTTCGTAGAACTTGTAAATGATCAGCAGGCAACAAGTCATATAATCTTCTGCCTCTAACGCATTGGAAGCCCTATCGTAAGTATTTTCAAAATTCTCCTGTATATTTTTTAAGTTGGAACGACGTTTACCGGGAATAAAAGTTTCCACAAAATACAGGTTCTCCGCCAACTGATCTTTCGTCATAGCTTGGATAGCCACGACCATCTCTTTACCGTGAGCCACAACTTCCGGCAACGGGATATCCTCCCGGTCCATATCGATAACCGCCTTGTTCAAATCATTAAGCAATTGTCCTTGTGGATGAGCGTAATATAAAATTTTTAATAAAGTAGTATCGACGACGTTCCATGCATACCCGTATTTACGTCCTCCCTCGAAATAACTAACGGCATCCATACACTCTTTACAACTCAATTGCACGACATCGTACACGGAATCCACGGTCTGGGCATCATAAGGAGTAACTTTCGGTTCATAAATCCGTTTCGCCCCGAATTTTGCCTCGAATTCATCATCATATTTATCGCCAACCCGACAAATCTCTTCCAATACATAATAAATCTTATAGGGATTAATTAAGGCAATAGGACAACTATACTCAAAAAACAATCGATCGTCCTGAAGAGAAATCCGAGCCAAATCCATATGATTGAAATTTAATCCGGCAATCCGACGCAACAGAGGGATACGTCCTTTTTCGGGAATGGAAAGAAAAGGAGCCGTGATCTTCAACCAATCATCCTCCAATTTCAAGTTAACCACTATAGATCCGTGAGGAATATCAAATTCGGTACCCTGAACATTCCCGTATTTAGTGCGGAATTCTGCATTGATGTAATCCAATAAGGCATAAAAAGAACGTAAATATTCTTTATTCTCGAAAGCCTCTACACTCGTGTCGAAAGAATCGACATTCAACTTGCTTTCCGTCGAGGCTATGGTGGAAAGATTAAAAGTTAAGGTTTGCTTCATAATTGCAGCCATTTAATTTTTATTACTATTGTTTCATAAATCTCTATTTATCAAGATTTATAACAACCTGAATACTTCTCGATAACAAAATCACACAAACGTCATAAAATTATGAAATAATTGATAACTCCAAAGTCTGAGAATATATTTTATTAATATTTTAAACAACGTACTTATTGCCTTCTAATCTTGCCATTCTTCCATTAATTTTTTAAGTATTCAAATAAAAATTATTTTACTTATCTTGCGACAATGAAGAAACAACATCTTAATATTTATGAATTGATTAGAATATAACTTTACCTAATATCATTCGTATGACATGCAAAAAACCTAATAATTACACGATCTGATAATATGAATACACCATCTTTCAAAATACCCGACGAAGGAACTCCGTTAAATCCTCTTTTGTCAAAACAAACTTATACATACGCTGAAAAAGATAACCAAAAATTAAAAATGGATATTATCTCCCGGCCTGATCTTTCTAATGATGCTCCAGTAATCCTATTCCTTTTTGGTGGAGGATTTACCCATGGAGAAAGAGATCGGTCTGTATATAACTTTTACTTTAATCGAATGGCAGAAGAGGGATTCATTATAGTATCCATAGATTATCGCCTGGGATTAAAAGACAATCCGGACGTATCGGCTCAAAATATAACACCCCTCGAGAAAGCCATCGATATAGCCCGGGAAGACCTGTTTGATGCTACGTCCTACGTTCTAAAAAATGCCACAACACTACATGTGGACACCAAGACAATCATTCTTTCAGGCTCCAGTGCCGGAGCCTTGGTCGTTTTATCGGCAGATTGGCACAAAAGAAATCCGAACAAATATTCCACGATCTTACCGCGGGAGTTTCAATACGCCGGGGTTATCAGTTTTTCCGGAGCACTTTTCAGCACGATAGGACTGCCAAAGTACGAAATAGATCCCGCCCCAACCATGATGTTTCACGGCACGGAAGATCATATCGTATTTTACAAAGGATTACGTTTAAGTACCTATTTACTATTAGGTTCCAGCCACTTGGCTGATCTATTCACCTTAGAAAATTATCCTTTCTATTTAAAACGTTATGAAGGCATGGGCCACGAAATCTCGAAACTGGCAATGCGGGAAGACCTGGACGCCATCGTATGGTTCATTCAAAATTATATCATAAACAAAAAAAATTACAAAATCGACATCACGTTCAATGACCTAAACAGAGAAAAACGACAATTACTTTCCGTAGAAGAACATCTGTAAAATTTTTACCTGAAAACAGCAACCGTCATCCGTCCTGTTCACGTATAAAATATATTATAAATATTTAATTCTGTAAACCATGGAAATTATACACAACACACACGACCACAAATTTGAGATTCGGGACGGTAGACATACGGCAATCGTTGAATACAGACCCTTCAAAGAAGGAATCGATATCATACATACCTACGTTCCGCAAGAGATGGAAAACAAAGGATATGCCTCAGCCCTTGTAAAACACGCGTTAGAGTATGCCCGGGAGAATCACCTAAAAGTGATCACCACCTGTCCTTTTTCCAGAAGCTACGTGGCCCGACATCCGGAATACCAGAATTTGATATTCTCATAATAGAAACACCGGGTCTGAAAAACAAACCTGGGATCAAAATCTCCCAGGTTTTTCATTTTAATCTTTAGAGCAAATATCATTTTATTCGATTCTTTTAAATTTTAAAAGGCCACCTTTTCTACAAATTTACGTAAATTTGGAGTGAAACACATATAAACTACTGTACTTATGGAATATAGAAAGTTAGCAGATTCAGATCTTGAATTATCCGTCATCACCTTCGGTTCATGGGCCGTAGGGAGTTGGATGTGGGGAAAAACGGAAAGAAACGACGCTATCGGAGCGATTCGTACCGCCTATGAATTAGGTGTGACTTCTATTGATACGGCTCCCGTTTACGGTCAGGGAGATAGTGAAGAAATTGTAGGAGAAGCGATCCGGGGAATTCCAAGGGATAAAATACAAATCCTTACAAAATTCGGGATGCGCTGGGATGTAAAGAAAGGTACTTTCGCTTTTAAGAGCAAAAACAATAACGGACAAGATATCGATATATACAAGTACGGAGGCAAAGAGAGCGTGATAAAAGAGTGTGAAGACAGTCTGCGTCGTTTAAAGACAGACTACATCGACCTATATCAAATACATTGGCCGGACCCTTCTACTCCGGTAAACGAAACATTTGAAGCCGTGGCCAAATTAATAGATCAGGGTAAGGTACGTTATGCCGGAGTATGTAATTACGATACTCCGCTATTGGAAGAAGTGAAAAAAACAATTTCCATCGTTTCGGACCAAGTTCCTTTCAGCATGGTAAACCGGGAAATTCAAAATGAGATTGTACCCTATTGTATTAAACACGGTAAATCCATTTTAGCATATAGCCCTATGCAAGGAGGTTTGTTAACGGGAAAAATGAAACCGGGTTATGTATTTGCAGAAGGGGATCACCGAAAAAATAATAAATATTTTACAGACGAAAATATCCAAAGAACGAACGATTTTCTGGAAAGAATAAAACCTTTAGCAGATGAAAAGGGAGCTACTCTATCCCAACTAATCATCCGCTGGACCATCGAACAACCGGGTATTACAATTGCTTTGGTCGGCGCAAGGAATGTCCGACAAGCCAAGCAAAATGCAGAGGCCATTAATGTGAAGCTATCACACGAAGAGATCGAATTTATTAATAAACAACTGGAGACCTTATAATCGGATATGGTATTCATATTAAACATATTGTTATGTCTGCTTTATTTACTCCCCTAACATTAAAGTCCGTTACACTTAGAAATCGTATCGTTCTTTCACCCATGTGTCAATATTCGGCACAAGACGGTTTTGCCGATAATTGGCATTTGGTTCATTACGGCAGTAGAGCAGTCGGTGGAGCCGGTTTAGTCCTGGTGGAAGCAACGGCTATCTCTCCGGAAGGAAGAATTACCCCGGATGATTTGGGCTTATGGAGAGATGAACATGTCGAAAAATTAAAAACGATTACCGATTTCATTACGGAACAAGGAGCCGTCCCCGGCATACAACTTGCTCATGCCGGGAGAAAAGCAAGTACCCTATCCGAGTGGAAAGGAAAAGGTAAATTTTTAAAACCCGCCGAAGGAGGTTGGAGAACGGTAGCACCTTCACCTATAGCCTACCTGAAAAACCATGATACGCCACAGGCATTAACAGCCGAAGGTATTCACAAAGTCATTACGGATTTTACGGATGCCGCCCGTAGGGCCATTGCAGCCGGTTTTAAAGTAATTGAGATTCACGCGGCTCACGGTTACCTTCTGCATGAATTTTTATCCCCCCTCACGAATCACCGGGAAGATTTATACGGAGGAAGTTTTGAAAATAGGATTCGACTACTACTGGAAGTGGTTAACAGCATTCGAAAAGTCATTCGACAAGAAATACCCTTACTCGTACGCATTTCCGCAACAGATTGGGAAAAAGGAGGATGGGATCCGGAACAATCCGTTCAATTGGCCTCGATCCTGAGTAAAATTGGTGTCGATCTTCTGGATGTCTCCTCCGGAGGACTCATTGCAAACGCCGAGATACCCATTGATTACGGTTACCAACTTCCGTTTGCAAGTATAATTCAGAGAAAAACCAGTATGCGGACAGGTAGCGTCGGCATGTTGACGGATCCCATTCAAATGGAGACAATTTTAAGAACCGGAGAGACCGATCTGATTATTATCGGACGGGAACTATTACGTGATCCTTATTTCCCTTTGCATGCTGCCGAGCGATTAAACGAAAAAATCGTATGGCCCGTACAATACCAAAGGGCACGCCCCATCCGTTAAAATAACCCGAACGGACATCCCCCTGTACCGGACGGTCGTTTGACCGTCCGGTAAGACCTGTTTTGCCGATCATTTCCATTTTCCTTCTTATCCATTGACCCGGCAATAAACAGATGATTATAAGAATACTACCAATCGTTTTTTTTATCAATTAAAATGTCTGCAAAAATTCAACTTATTTTTATTGACAAAATAATTTTTTTTTGCAATCTTTGTATATTATCGACTTTTAGATTTTGAATTCAATGGCATATTATATTTTCATTATTTTATTGTGTGGTGCGATTGTTTTTTTACTATACAGAATACTGTATTTAAAAAAACAACTTCGATACAAAATTCAAGAAATAAAAGACAACACTTCTTTTTCTGAAAATATTTTTGAAAATATTCAAGCATATATCTTACTGATAAATCCCGATTTCATTGTCTTAAAAACAAACTTTTACGCCCTCACCTCCACCCAGGAGTCTTCTCCCAAAAGAGTAGGGGAACTGTTCAACTGCATAAATGCAATTGAAGCCGGAGAATGCGGAAAGGGAGAGTTATGTAAAACCTGTATTATTCGGCAAACAATCACTAATTCCTTATTGAATAAATCCAATTTTTCAAAGTTAGAAGCTACCTTGCAAATGCAAGTATCTGATAATAGGATTCATAATTGCCACGTTCTAATCTACGGCTCCTACATGCATACTTTACCTTCCGGGGGAATGCTGTTGACCATATGTGACATTACAGACCAAAAACAAAATGAACTCAGATTAGAGGATACAAAAGAAAAATTTAAACGTATCGAAGAATCCAAATCCCTATTTCTTACAAGTTTAGGCCATAAAATCAGGAATCAGTTGAATGGAATTCTGGGATGGACAAGCCTTGTCATTGCAGACCAAAAACTCACGTCCGCACAACAACAAGAATACATCAACCTGATTTATCAGAATACGGATAACCTACTTCATCTTTCTGACAATATCATTCAATTCTCGCAAGTCGATAACATTGATATTGACATCACTCCTTCTGTTTTCAATGTAAAAGATCTTTGTCAAAATTTGATTAATATTCGTTTCAGCTATTCACATCCGGATGTGAAACTTTACCTGGACAAGGCAGCAGAAGACATTATCGTATATTCTGACCAGATGAAACTCAATCAAATCCTTCTAAATATAATTTCCAACGCTCAAAGGTTTACGAATAAAGGGTTTATTCGAATTGCTTTCCAAGTAAACAGCAGACAACATAGCGTAGACTTTGTCGTTGAAGATACCGGATGCGGAATGTCAGCAGAACAACAGATACATCTGTTCGAACGGTTTTACAGGGGAAATGATTTTTCCGATACTCCAGGCTTGGGCCTCTCCATTTGTCAGGCTTATATCAAGGCATTAGGAGGTGATATCCGAGTCCAATCGAAAAAAGACAGAGGAACTTCTGTATTCTTCTCTATAAAGAAAAATGATATCCCTAAAGAAGAATTAATACTCTGACCGTTTATTTAAGTATTGAGAAAATCAAAAATGGAACCTTAACTTCTTTTTTTTCGTTTATCTCCGAAAAAGAATTATGGAGATATCTCAAAAACCAGAAGCTTACAAAGGGCATCTCATGGCATTGACCACCATATTGATCTATAGCTTTAATACCAACTTCATGAAAATCGTAATGCCCGAATGGATTGGAGCCCACGGACTGGTGTTAATCCGTTGCATTACCAGCACGATAGGATTTTGGGTTATCTCACTCTTTATTCGCACTACGCAACAAGACCACCCTTCGGGAAAAGAGATCGGTATCATTATGTTAGGAGGAGCCTTGGGCATGGGAGCAAATCTGCTACTTTATATCAATGGTTTGGCTCTCACGGGACCCGTAGATGCTTTTGTTATCCGTACCGTACAGCCTATCGTGGTAATTGCATTAGCTGTTTTTATCCTGCACGCGAAATTTACCAGAAACAAAGCTATCGGTATCTTACTTGGTTTGGCAGGGACACTCTACATTTCAATCGTACCTCATGCAAGCGGAGCGAAAGATTCATTTACAGGAGATATACTGATTTTCTTGGCTTCCGTCTGTTCGGCGTTATTTCTGATTTTAATCAAACCCTATACACAAAAATATAACCCGGTCATCGTCATGAAGTGGATGAGTCTGGCCGCCTTTATCGTTACATTGCCTTTCGGTATTTTTCAACTACTCCACGCTCCTATATTTACCGGAGAGGCACCCGTTCACATCTGGTTAGAACTGGGCTTCACGTTGATTTTTGCTACAATGATCGCTTATTTCTTAAACGTAAAGGCATTACAATACATCTCTCCTTTTGTGGAGAGCATTTATATCTACCTTCTACCCATCACGGGAGCCATCATCTCTATCGCTTTAGGACTACAGGAATTTTCTTGGCATGACCCGATCGCACTCGTATTAATCATTATCGGTTTTATCCTCATCAACAAAAAAACAAAGACAAAAGAAGCTACCACACAAAAAGTATAGACAATACCTTATTTTTTATATTTCCAGACCTTTTGACAATCAAAACATTTATACGAGGATCTGAAAATAGGAAACAACACGGATAAAATCAGCAGGATGTAAACCATGATTTTATCCGGATCCTTCTTTTTACCTATATTTGTCGAACCACAAAAAGGACAACAGGTTTTATCCATACCTTTCTCCCATTTCACGATCTTAATCTCTTCCTCCCGATAAAGATCTGCCGGACAAATATAGCCTCCTTCCTTTAATATCTCTATCCCTTGTTCCAGTTTATCCGTAGGTATCAACAACTTGACTCCACCTATAGCATTAGCGTACATACCGCTCTGGGCCGTTAATTCATCCTGGATGAATGTCTCTATCCCCTCGGATTCCAAATAATTTTTAGCCATATAAGCCTCCTGAGGATAAGTAAACGTAAGAACTACACTCCAATCCATATTTTCTTTATTTAGATTTCCTAATTTAATACTTCCAAACGACTTTTCCATTTATTTCTAAAGGAATTTTATTCGTTTACCGGAGATCCCGTTTACTTTTTTTATCTTTTCTCCAAAGCTGATATGAGTTGATACTGTTTTGCCACAATACATAAGCGGCAGGCCCTATGGACGAAAGAGGAGACAGATACACCTGTGCCATCCAGATCGCTAATATCGTATTTTTTTGTCCTAATCCTTGTCCCCCGGCAACAACCTCTCCGTATCGTTTTCCCAACCAACGCCCGAGCAGAAACTGAATGCAGCAAAGTAAAAAAGCCGCTACGCCAATAACCACCTCTTCTCCCAATTTCGTATTATCCTGTTGGACTATAAAAGATACGGTCTTACCTGTCACGATTGTCAATCCCAGGGTCCATAAATAAAACGAAATACTTTGGTGTTTCTTTAACTGACGATGAATGACGGGTAGAAATTTTTCCAAGAACCAAGCCCCAGCCAAAGGCAAAATCAATAGAGGAATAACCTGTCCACAGATATAGGAAAAAGAGTCCCAGAAAGGTAAATCCCTATGCGTACCGATACAGGAAAAAAACAAAGGAGAGACAAAGGCAACACAGAGATTACTAATCAAAGTATAAGCCGCCAAACAAGCCACATTCCCTCCTAACATCCCGGTTATTACCGTGGCGGCAACAGCCGTCGGAGCTAAAATACATATCATCAATCCTTCCGCCAGCAAAGGATCGAAAGGAACCAATAAAGCGTAGACTACAAAACTCCCGATCACCTGAACCCCCAACAACCATAAATGTAAACGGGAAAACTTCATATCTCTGAAAGCTAACCGACAATAAGTGACCAGCAACATGCAAAATATCAGGTAAGGAGTCACCACGGCCAGTTGACTAAAAAAAGGATTAAATAACCCACCACTTAGCATGGCCAATGGCATCATCCAAATTTTTAAACGTTGTAACACGGCAGTAAATTTTATACCGCAAAGAAAACGATTATAATTGAAATCTTAAAATAATATATACCCCTATCTCGTTAACAACACGTCTGTAATTCTATTATACAAGCGTTCATACAAGGAAGATTTACGCTGAAAATAAGCTTCTTCGATTTCCTTTATGATCCTCTTCTCAGCAGAATCTACCCACAATCTAAAGATCGGATTAACCCGGTAAGAAGGAAGAAATTGCAATAATCGATCCATATCGAATTCCGAAGCTTCGACTCCCGCCCCGGCCCGTACGGCATCATAAGCGTTACATCTCTGTTCTACGTGTACCGGAACCATTAGAACGGGTTTACGCAAATAAAGCGCCTCGCATATAGACTCAAAACCGGCTGTCGTGGCATAAGCTTTGCAGCCATTCATATAATTTAGAAATTGTACATCGTTAATCTGATGAAGTGTAAATCCCGGCATTGCTTCCCAAGTTTCCGTAGCCATTTCTTTATCCCAAAAGAAATGAAGCGGTATCTCCGGATGCATCCGATGCCAACTCATAATATCTAAAACATAACCGCTATTAAGCATATAGCCATGAATGTAATCTCCCTTCACCGGCTTATACTGCAGCACCTCTTTCCTTAACAGGGGCGGGACAACTATTATACGAGATTTCGACGCATTCGGAAAAGAGTAAAAAGAGAGAGCCAGTTTGCGAGCCGCACCAATCGAAGTCAACCGGGTAAAAAAACGCAAAGAGGCCAATTCTAAATGAGAAATACGCGGGAATACATAATCATCATGCAAAAACATATATTGATGCCCTATACAGATCAAAGGAATATCCGGCGGCATAAATAAATAAGTCAACCCCGTCAATAGCTCGTAAAAGTTTAGTACCATGTCAGGCTGTAACTCCTCCACCCGACGGCGTATCAACCGCATACTTTTGACGAAAACCGGTAATTTACGTATATTATAATAAATACTTTTGGCTAACGAAGGACGTTTATTTTGCGCGGAAGGTAAAAAATTCGGACTTTCAAACGCCAACACAGGTACATTGATTTTTTGGAGAAAAAAATTCGGAACTTGTCGTGCCTCACTTTTCCCGATTAGAACTTCGACAACTTCATCTCCCCGCCTCGTTAACATCTCCCGCATAACAAGAGCTTGTGTGAAATGTCCCCGTCCCTCTCCCTGAATAATAAAAACAAAACGCATACGAATCCTATTAAGCCGTAATTTTGAATGCCTCTCTCTCCATTTTCAACGCAGTATTTTCCTCATAACTATAGATTTCCCAACGCCCGTCAGGATACTCCAACAAAGCACTCAACGATTCGACCCAGTCCCCGGAATTCAAATAATGAATATTCCCGTAATACCTGTCAGCAGGCTGGTGAATATGTCCGCAAATAATGCCGTCAAAATGACGACTCTCGGCAATAGACGCCAACTCTTTTTCAAAATCAGAAATATAGGAAACGGCTGATTTTACCCGATGCTTAATCGATTGAGAAAAAGAATAATAAGGTTTACCCCGCTTCCGCCTGTATTGATTAAGCACACGATTCAACCACAATAAAAAAGTATACCCGTAGTCCCCTAATTTCGCCAACCAAATCATATGGGTCGTAATATGATCGAAAACATCCCCGTGTGTCACATAGTATCGTTTCCCGTGAGAAACATGAATATAATCCTTTACTACCGAAATATTAGACAAAGTCAACGGAGTTAATTTGTCTAAAAAGTCATCATGATTTCCACGTACATAAATCACTTCGGTTCCGTAATTTTCCATCATTTTCATGATCACCTTGATCAGATTCGTATAGGATTGTTTCCAGCGACCGAACGGATTCCTTTGTAATTTCCAACCGTCGATAATATCACCATTCAAAATCAATTTATCACAATCCACACTTTTAAGGAAGCTTGTCAGCTCTTCCACTTTCGAATGTTCTGATCCCAAATGTACATCCGACAGGATCACCGTTGCAAATTTTAATCTGTTTGTCATAATTTCTTCTATCTTCTCCAACAAAATAACAAGTATTTTGTTACGAATAGATGTAGAAACAATGACTATATCATGACGTTTATTCCTCCAATACCATCACAAACTCTTCATGCCCAGTCATTTCTTCAATTTGTCGCTTCAATATTTTAAAACCATGACGTCCATAAAATTCAACCGCCGAGATATTTTTCGCGAAAACATTCAATTCCAGTCGTTCATATTTTCCTTTTGCAAATTGAATCAAAGTACTCCCTATCCCCGTTTTTTGCCTGTCGGGGCTCACAAACAAAGCCGCAATATAATTCCCGACCAGAGATATAAAACCATCGATCTTCCCATTTTCCCCTTCATATATCCAGGTCTCGCTCGAAGGCAAATAGTAATTCTTCATCTTCTCGACCTGTTCTATCCAAAAACTTTCCGGAATAAAATCATGAGCAAGAAAAGAGGCATCCAACCATATTTTTACAAGAGCCTCTCCATCCGAAATCGTATATTTACGAATCATATTATTTCTTTTACCAGATAAAGATAATAATTTTTCGTATGTTTGAAAATCAAACTTCAATTCATTTTATGTATGATTCTGACCCAGTCTATCATTGATTTTATTAAACTCCACGAGAACGACAACACGGATAAATTACTACTTTCAGCCTCTAAATATCCTGAAATCAATATACCCTTAATCGTGGATCAAATCATTGCCAGACGGCAAATAAAAGAAAAACTGCCTTCCTGGTACGCTTGCCGGGAATTATTTTATCCCTCCCGTTTAGCTACAGAACAATGCTCATCCGAGATCACGGCAGAATACAAGCAAAAACTAACTCGAGGAAACACGCTATGCGATCTTACCGGCGGTTTAGGGATAGACTCATTCTATTTTTCAAAGCAAGTAAAAAAAGTGATCTACACGGAACGGTTTTCCGATTATTGCGAAGCGGCAAAACACAATTTCAGCATATTAGAAGCGAACAATATCCAGATTCTAAATCAAGAAGCCGGAGAAGTTGCCGAATCCGTTAAGGTAGATACCTTTTACATAGATCCGGCTCGCAGAACGGAAGGTAATAAACGGGTGTTCGCTTTATCCGAATGCGAACCGGATGTACTACAATTAAAACCCCTTTTGTTAGATAATGCCCAACGGGTTATTATCAAGATTTCGCCTATGGCCGATATCATGGAGACGCTGAGGCTGCTACCGGAGACCGCTGAAATTCATGTACTTTCTGTCAGAAACGAATGCAAAGAACTTTTATACGTGTTGGAAAACGAAAAAAGAAACGCTGATCCCGTTGTCTCTACTTTCAACGTCACCTCTACCGGAAAAAAACAACTCTTTGGATTTCAACTTTCTGCCGAAAAGGAAACAGAAATAACCTATACTCCGAACATTAAAAAATTTTTATATGAACCCAACAGCTCCATATTAAAAGCCGGAGCTTTTAAATTGCCCGCAAAACGTTTTAATGCAGAAAAATTACACCCACACAGCCATCTCTATACTTCCGACCTATGGATTGAAGACTTCCCCGGAAGAAAATTCGTGGTCGACAAGGTCTTCGGTTTTTCCGGGAAAGGATTAAAACAACTCTACCGAACCATTCCGCAAGCCAACATAACAACAAGAAATTTCAATTTATCGGTGAAAGATTTACGTCAAAAAAGTAAAATCACGGAAGGTGGTCCTATATACTTATTTGCAACTACATTATATCCGAATACTCCCGTTCTTGTTCAATGCCATAAATAAACTCCAAAACCATCGCCATCTTCAACTTTTTTATCCAATACTCGTATCATTGAAAAGAACGATAATTAGAAAAAAAGATGAAGATAAAAACGGGACAAGGAAGCATCTCCCTATTCGCTCTATTGGCCATCTACTCCATATCTATGGTAACTTCATTACCGGGCTTGGCTATTTCCCCTATACTCGGATCTCTTGAAACCATTTTTAAAGGTGCAAGCGATTTACAATTACAAATGCTGGAATCACTTCCCTCTTTTATCATCGTCCCTTTTATCCTTTTGGCCGGTAAACTATCCATGCACGCGAATCAGAAAAAAGTCTTAATTATCGGATTAGGTATATTTTTCGGATGCAGCATTATCTATCCGTTTGCAAATACCTTAAGCCTTCTATTGATAATCAGTGCATTATTAGGCATAGGTGCCGGAATGGTTATTCCATTCTCAACAGGTTTGATCGCAGATTACTTTACAGGCAAATACCGAACAAAACAGTTAGGCATAGTCTCTTCCATAACAAACATCACGTTAGTCTTGGCCACCTTACTGTCCGGTATTCTGGCCGATATCAATTGGCATTATTCCTTTCTGGTCTATTGCCTATCCGGGATATCCCTTTTGTTTGCCTTTAAACTGAAAAATGATCCGCCTTCCAATATAAAGGCGAAACCGACACCACATAAATCTTTTGCACTTCAGTGGCCTGTCGGTCTGATGTTATTCTATTACCTTATCACGATCCTCGCTTTGACCATTCCATTTAATCTGGCCCTTTACATGGAAAACCTACACATTGGAAAATCCGATACATCGGGAAGCCTTATTTCGGTCTTCTTTCTGTCCATGACTCTTCCCGGCTTTTTCATCAACAAAGTCATATCCTGGTTCAAGACCTATACAAATTTTATAGCAATGGCATCTATTACGGTAGGACTAATTTTATTCGCCATTAGAAGCGATCTGTTTACTCTTATTTTAGGAGTAATTCTAATCGGTTTGGGGTACGGATGCATGCAACCCATCATTTATGATAAAACAGCCAATAGCTCCTCTCATCCGACTTACGCTCTTGCGCTGGTCATGTCAATGAATTATATTGCTATCATTACCTATCCCTTCATACTCCGGGGGCTGGGAAATCTATTTGCAACAGATTCATCCTATTTCCCCTTTGTATTGAATATGTTTATTAGTGCCGGCTTTACCCTGTTTATCTACTTCCGTCGAAAAACAAAAACAGTAGGAATTTCTTCGGATGAGTGATAAATCTTTGTCAAAGTTAAATATTGTGAGGAATTAAACCTTCATCCCTGTTTCCCGTACTTACTTTGAATACAAACAAAGCTTTATAAATTATAGAACAATATTCTAAATTAATTAACCAAACTTCAATTTAAATTATGGCAACAAATTCAAACAAAAAGGGTTCCGTAGCAAAGCTCAGCGTTATGACTTTAGCAATCATGAACGTGGCAGCCGTAGTAAGTCTTCGGGGACTACCTGCAGAAGCTGAATACGGATTAAGCTCTGCATTTTATTATTTGTTTGCAGCTATCGTATTTCTTGTTCCAACGGCTTTAGTCGCCGCCGAATTAGCTGCAATGTTTTCACAAAAGCAAGGTGGAGTTTTCCGTTGGGTCGGCGAAGCTTATGGAAAACGATTCGGTTTTTTGGCTATTTTTCTCCAATGGATCGAGAGTACCATCTGGTATCCGACAGTATTAACCTTCGGTGCCGTATCCATTGCCTATATAGGGATGAACCCGACAGGAGATGCTTTATTAGCCTCCAATAAGGTCTTCACCTTAGTTACCGTATTAATTATCTACTGGGTCGCTACCTTCATCTCACTAAAAGGATTAGGATGGGTCGGGAAAGTCTCCAAGATAGGTGCCATGGTAGGAACAATCATCCCTGCCGCCCTATTGATCATTTTCGGAATCATCTACATCTCAACAGGTGGCCATAACAATATGGACATGAGTCAAGGTTTCTTTCCGGATTTGGCAAACTTCGATAACCTGGTTTTAGCCTCAGGTATATTTCTCTTTTATGCCGGTATGGAGATGATGGGTATTCACGTGATGGAAGTAACCCCTCCTGCCGCCAAAAACTATCCGAAAGCAATCTTCATCGGAGCCGGAATCACGGTTCTGATCTTCGTTTTAGGAACCTTCTCTTTAGGCTTGATCATTCCTGCAAAAGACATCAATCTGACACAGAGCTTGTTGGTAGGATTTGACAATTATTTGAGATACCTCCACATAAGCTGGGCCTCTCCAATCATTGCCATCGCCCTTATGTTCGGAGTACTGGCAGGAGTATTGACCTGGGTTGCCGGTCCGTCAAAAGGTATCTTTACCGTGGGTAAAGCCGGATATTTGCCTCCCTTCTTCCAAAAAACCAATAAAATAGGCGTACAAAAAAATATTCTATTCGTACAGGGAGGAGTCGTAACGATTCTGGCCTTATTATTCGTCGTTATGCCGTCCGTACAATCTTTCTATCAGATTCTTTCTCAATTGACAGTACTTCTATACCTGATCATGTATCTATTGATGTTTTCAGGAGCCATTGTACTGCGTTACAAAATGAAAAAGGCAGAACGTCCCTTTGCCATCGGTAGAAAAGGCAACGGCCTGATATGGATTATCGGCGGACTCGGATTCTGTGGAGCCTTGCTCGCCTTTATATTGAGTTTTATTCCGCCTTCCCAGATCAATACCGGTAGCAACACCGTTTGGTTCTCCGTTCTGATCATCGGATGTGTCGTTGTTGTCGCAACTCCGTTCATTATCTATGCTTCCCGGAAACCTTCCTGGAAAGACCCGAATGCGGATATCGAACCTTTCCACTGGGAAGAAACACCGGCTGTTGCTACAGCATCGGCCACGACCACAGCTTCCGCACCGGCACAACCAAACACAAAGCCGAATACAACAACAGACAATACGACACCAACTACAGATAAAAAATAAACTAAACTAAAAAACAAGCACATGAAACAGACTATCAAATTGTCAGACCTTAAGGCTGTTGTCGCCGAGGCCCATGAAAAACTAAAGGGATTGAAGGGAGGAGCCAACGCAAACTACATCCCTTTTTTGGCAAAAATCGACCCTAATCTGTTCGGAATAGCCATATGTCTCCCCTCAGGAGAAATTATTGAAGCAGGAGACACCAATTATGTTTTCGGTATCGAATCCATTTCTAAAGTACATACGGCCGTTCTGGTCTTACGCCAATATGGAGCCGAAACCCTACTGGAAAAGATCGGTGCTGATGCGACCGGATTACCTTTTAACTCAATTATGGCTATCTTATTGGAAAAAGATCATCCGAGTACACCTCTCGTAAACTCGGGAGCAATTGCCGCCGATAGTATGGTTAAGCCTGTCGGAGACAGTAACGCCAAATGGGCCGCAATCATCGATAACATGACCGACCTCTGCGGTAGTGAACTGATCCTACAGGATGAACTCTACAAATCAGAAACTGCCACAAACTTTAATAACCGCTCGATCGCTTGGTTATTAAAAAATTACAATCGAATATACGACGATCCGGATATGTCTCTTGACCTCTATACCCGTCAATGTTCTATGGGAGTGACAGCCAAGCAACTGGCTATCGCCGGATGTACCATTGCCAATAAAGGTAAAAACCCCGTAACGGGCAAACAGGTATTCGATGAAAAATTAGCCCCGCAAATCGTTTCTTTAATCGCTACTGTCGGTTTCTACGAACATACCGGAGACTGGCTTTATACAAGCGGTATTCCTGCAAAAACAGGAGTTGGCGGAGGCGTTATGGGTACGCTCCCCGGAGGATTCGGTATTGCAGCCTTTGCCCCTCCCCTGGACGATGCGGGAAATTCGGTAAAAGCGCAAGCTGCCATTAAATACATCGCTCAAAAATTGAAAGTAAATGTATTTAATGGAAATAGCATAGAAATTACAGAATAAAATCTGTTTCAGTTTATAATTTTGGGATTTATGGCAAGACAAATACGATCTCTTCTGTAAATCCCAATTATACATAAATATACTATGGAACCAAGAAGCAAAGTATTAGAAAAAATCCTTAACGCTCTTGTACTGGTCGGAAGTATCGCCATTATCATCGTTATATCCATCGAGTTACTATCCCCGGAAAACACATTAAGCGAACAATTTATACTTCATTTTCATCTATGGGTCTGTTCCATCTTCCTGGCTGATTTCTTTGTTCGATGGTATACAGACAGGTGGAGTAAACGCTTTTTTTTCCATAACCTGTTTTTTCTACTTGTATCCATTCCCTATCTCAACATTGTCCATGCTATAACCACAACTATCTCCCACGGCCTTTGGTTGACGTTAAGATTAATTCCCTTGGCCCGAGGAATATATGGAGTATCACTTATCGTAGGATGGATGAGCCGCAGTAAGGTCACCAATTTATTTGCAACATACCTGACCATCCTATTTACAACCATCTATTTTTGCAGTATTCTCTTTTTCTTTATGGAACATGGCGTCAATCCTATGGTCAAAAACTATTGGGACGCTTTCAATTGGGCCCTTATGAATGTCACCACAGTAGGTTCCAATATCTTTGGAGTTACAAAAATAGGACAGTCCCTTGCAGTCATTTTAGCTGCCGCAGGCATGATCTTTTTCCCGATCTTCACGGCATACGTCACCACTAAATTTCAGGCCAAACGAAAAGAAGCTGAAAAGTAATCCTCGGGGACGGTTCTCAAGGTTTAAAAACATACCTTGAGAACCGTCCCCGAGGATTATAATAATCACTTTTCAAGAAGTGATTGTTTCATTCTGATAATATCTGTCAGGTAATCCTGAAGATCCTGTTCATGTTCTTCTTCTTCGGCCAGAATCTTTTTCACGATATCGCAGGTGGTAAAATCTTTACCATTCGTAAAATCTGCTATCTCCTGATACCTCAGAATAGCGCAACGTTCAGAAGCTATGTTGTCTTTCAGTAAGCTGACAGAACCAAAGTCTTTCGGAGTATCATATTTGCACCTTGCCAGCTCGGACCATTTTTTAGGATCTAAAACAGGTACTCCTTCCAACTCAATGATGCGTTTGGCTATCATCTGAGCATGCTTACGTTCTTCTTCAGCGTGTTCTTCAAACTCACTTTGTACATTCGGACGCATAACGCCTTCAACGACTAATGCACCTACCCAATATTGGTAATATGCCAACCATTCTTCAGACAATGCTACATTCAATTGTGAAATCAAACTTTGCACGTCAAGCTTTCCTTGCAGGATTTTTACACTTTCTTTAGCCATAATTTTAATGTTTAGTTCATTTTGTTTTATTTCCATGTGTAACGAACAAAGAAATTTTTTGTTTGAGTAACTTAAAATTTTAACAAAGATTTCCCTCACCGATTAACCCTCGGGGACGGTTCTTGGGGATCAAAAATAACCCCTAAGAACCGTCCCCGGGGGGTAAATAAATACCCCGCAAAGGATTTTTTGCGGGGTATTTTCAGAGCAGAACAATTATTTTGTTTATCTACTATGGTTAAAGCCTCTTGGTTTTTGCGGCATTTTCTTACTCCAGAGAATAGCGCTATTCGTAGGTTCTTCCAGTTTATTCAATTGATCTACACAACGTTTCATATCCTCCATCAACAAATCTGCCAAATCGAAACCTGTTCCCTGACGAACGACAACACGCATGATAACGACATCTTCCATATCCTTAGGCATGGTATAAGCCGGAACCTGCCAACCTTCCACGTGTAAGGCATCGGACAAATCATACAATGTCCATTTCCGTTTGGGATCATCTTTCAACTTCCAAATAAACAACGGATTCGGCATTTCATTACTGAAGAATTCGAATATACCCATATCTTGCAACCGTTTTTTCAAATAGAAGCATACATCCAGACAATTCTGTTGTATTTGACGATAACCTTCCCATCCCAAACGCAAGAATTGATAATATTGAGCCAATACTTGATTTCCCGGACGAGAGAAGTTAATCGAAATACTCGGGATATCGGCACCTAAATAATTTACTGCAAAATTCATCTCTTGGGGCAAATATTGCTTGTCTTTCCAAACAACCCAACCGACACCCGGATATACTAAACCAAATTTATGCCCCGATACGCTAATAGAAAGTACCCATTTCAACCTGAAGTCCCATACGGTGTCCGGATCGATAAAAGGATGTATAAAACCACCAGTTGCCGCATCCACATGAATACAAATCTCCCAACCTTTTTCTGCATTCAATTTATCAAGTGCATCATTGATTTCCTTCACATTATCATTTAAACCCGTAATCGTAACTCCTTGGATTGGAACCACACAGATAGTGTTTTCGTCACACATTTTCACCACTTCTTGCGGATCAAGCGTAATCTTATCCATCGTAACCGGCACCATACGCATCTCAACGTCCCAATAGATCGCAAATTTCTCCCATACGACCTGCATACAAGTAGAGATGATAAAATTCGGTTTATCGATAGGAAGTCCTTTCGCTTTCCGACGTTTTTGCCAGCGCTTTAAAGCCGCAATACCACCCAACATACATGCCTCAGATGATCCGACAGTACTGGTCCCCGTACAATACGGTTTTTCCGGAGAGTTCCACAACTTGGCAATAATATTCACGCAGCGACGTTCAATCTCAGCTGTTTGAGGATATTCCGTTTTATCAATCATGTTTTTATCCATGTTCTCGGTCATAACCCTTCGAGCATAATCATCCATCCAAGTAGAAACGAATGTAGCCAGATTCAAACGGGAATTCCCGTCCAACATAGCTTCATCATGAACAATTTGATAAGCAACTTCTCCGGGCATCGAACTTTTAGGCATCTCATATTTCGGAGCAACACGAGCTTCTTCCGGTGTTCCAAAAATAGGAGTGTTTGGATTTTCTGTTTTCATAACTAATTGTTTTTAATATAATGTAACATAATGAATTAACGAGTGCATTCCTTGGCGCTCGCTAATAGTTACGGGTTATTCTACCGAAGGTTTCGGCTCCTCACAATATTTAACTACACTTGCACTTTGCTTTACTACCTCATTCTTTTTTAATAAAAAATGGCTTAAAGAAACTTTGCCCTATTCTGGGGGAAACGCCCCTAAATTCCGGAAACAGATCACTTGTTTTTTCGGAACTTTCCCACCTGATTTTCAGTATAAACATAGAAATTGTCTAAACGAAATAAAAACCATTTTTATGGAAGAAAGTTTTTTAAAGCTCATAGAACACAGTATAAAAGAGCATTGGAATTTGCCCTCTCTTTCCGACTATCAAGGGGCAAACCACACGTATAAAGATGTCGCCAGAAGAGTGGAAAAATTACATATCTTATTCGAAAAAAGCGATATTCGCCCGGGAGACAGAATTGCTTTGTGCAGTCGGAATACAGCTAATTGGGGAATTGCTTTCTTAGCTGCACTGACTTACGGAGCTGTTGCCGTTCCCATTTTAAACGAATTCAAACCGGATACCATCCATCATATCATCAATCATTCCGGAACACGTCTGCTTTTTGTCGGAAAATCGGTATGGGACGAGATAGATCACGAGGATATGCCTAACCTGGAGGGCATATTAGCCATGTCTGATTATTCGGTAATCTTTTCCAGGAGTAATAAACTGAAAGAAACCAATGCCCGCCTAAACGAACTTTTCGGGCAGAAATATCCGGAACGTTTTACAGCCAAAGACATCCAATACCGTGTAGATGCTCCGGAAGAGTTAGCCATGATCAATTACACCTCAGGAACAACCAGTTCTCCGAAAGGAGTCATGCTCCCGTATCGAAGCATGTGGTCGAACTTAAGATATGCCCTAGACCAAATGGGATATCATCCGGGTGAAAAACTGGTATCCATTTTAACGATGGCCCATATGTACGGATTAGCTTTTGAGTTTATCTATCCATTCACCAGCGGTACCCATATCTATTTTTTGCAGAAAATGCCATCACCTAAAATACTCAACGAAGTGTTTGCCGAAATACGTCCCCATCTTATCGTGGCCGTTCCTCTAATCATCGAAAAGATAATCAAAAAAAGAGTCTTATCACAATTAGATAAATTTCATATTAAACTTATGCTAAAAATTCCGGTTTTAAACGGAAAAATTCGTCATAAAATCAAACAAAAAATATTAGATGCTTTCGGGGGTCGATTTAAATTGCTCGCTATTGGAGGAGCAGCCTTAAACAAAGAAGTGGAAGCCTTCCTACATTCCGTTAAATTCCCTTATACGGTGGGATACGGTATGACCGAGTGCGGACCGGCCATTGCTTTCGATCATTGGGACACCTTCCGTCCCACCTCTTGCGGAAAGGTGGTGGATCGAATGGAATTAAAAATCGCCTCCTCCGACCCGGAGCAAGTCGTGGGAGAAATTCTTACCCGTGGAATGAACGTTATGGACGGCTATTACGAGAATCCAGAAGCCACAAATACAGTATTGGATTCAGAAAAATGGTTACACACGGGCGATCTCGGCATTATCGATAAAGACGGTTACCTCTATATCAAAGGACGTAGTAAAAATATGATATTAGGACCGAGCGGCCAAAACATTTACCCGGAAGAGATTGAAGATTATCTGAATGTCATGCCTTATATCGCAGAATCTATAGTAATCGAAAGAGAAGGAAAACTAATCGGACTGGTATATCCGGACTTCGAAGCCATGAAACAAAATAAAATATCGGCCGAGAATTTATCCAAAATTTTAGATGAAAGTCGGAAACAAGTGAATCAACAGCTCCCGGTATATAGTCAAATAGCCCGTATCATGATTCACAACGAAGAGTTTGAAAAAACACCCAAAAGAAGCATCAAACGTTATCTGTATCAATAAAAAAGCTGACTATAAAACTTCTATCTTTCAAAAAGATGGAAGATTACATATTTTTTATTATCTTGCCATAATGACAGGTTCCTTTTACTTCGGTATGGAATTTGTTTGTTATAAAAACGGGAAAAACAACTAAAATTAAAAACAATGAAAACAAAAAAAAGCATCTTAATCATTGGAATACTTATTTTTTCCTCTTTTGTAGTAACGGCAAGGGAGAAAAAGACTAAAGTAGATACAGCCGCTTTTAATCGTATCGTAGAACTCGTGAAAAGTAAAGTTTTTTACATCAATCTTGACGATGCATTTCCGAGCGGAAATAGTAGTATAACAATAGATTCAAAATACGGGAGAAAAACAATCGGCGGAGAAGGTCATGTTTCCCTGACAATGAATCAAGGAGAAATTTTTTTAATGGACACGATCGCTACCGGAAAACTTCCGTTCTTTGGCAGAGCTTATTCTGTTCCGTATGGTGAAGGCGGTGGCATTGAATTCGAGAAGGCAAAATTAACAAATGAATCATTGAAGGTCATTAAGAAACGGAAAAAACAATACGTGGAATATACCTTCCAAGTCAGGAACCGCAATGATATTTTTTCTTTTTATGTAGAGATCTATTCCAACGGTTTTTGCAGCGTAAAAGTCAACAGTAATAACCGGGCTTCGATCTCTTATGACGGGAAAGTATCTCCTATCCCGGAAGATAAAAAGGCTATTTACATGAAATAAGAAAGGGCATAAAGGCCCTTTTCTCAATTCTTAAAAAAACTCATCCCTTGCGTTATCTGAAAATAATTTCTTAAATTTGAATTTTGTATCATCATATAATGCAATGGAAGAAAGTTTTTTATTCTATATAGAACAAAGTATTAAAGAAAATTGGGATCGTCCGGCCCTGACTGACTACAAAGGGGTAAATTGCAGTTACAAGGACGTAGCCCGAAAAATCGAAAAATTACATATCCTTTTTGAAAATGCCGGTATCAAACGAGGAGACAAGATCGCTTTATGCGGACGTAATTCCACCAATTGGGGAATCGCTTTTTTAGCCACCCTATCATACGGGGCCGTAGCTGTTCCCATTTTGAACGAATTCAAAACGGATAATATTCACAATATCGTCAATCATTCCGAAGCTAAATTATTGTTCGTGGGAAGTGTCGTATGGGAAGGATTAAATGAAAATTCCATGGAACTTTTAGAGGGAATTATCAGTATGGAAGATTACTCGTTGCTTATTTCGCGTAGTCATTCTCTAACGGAAGCCCGCAATCGATTGAACGAATTTTTCGGGAAAAAATATCCAGAGCGTTTTAAACCGGAGAACGTTAATTATCAATACGATAATTTAAAAGACCTGGCAGTCATTAACTATACCTCAGGAACAACCAGCTTCTCGAAAGGGGTAATGCTTCCGTATCGAAGCTTATGGTCAAATTTGAAATTTGCCTTTGGTGTATTTGGCAAACTACCGGAAGAACGGGTCATTTCCATGTTACCCATGGCTCATATGTATGGTCTGGCTTTCGAATTCATTTACGAATTCGCCAGCGGCGCACATATTTTCTTTTTAACTCGTACTCCTTCCCCGAAAATCATTGCGGAAGCTTTTGCCACGATCAAACCGAATTTAATCATATCAGTACCGCTTATCATTGAAAAGATCATTCGTAAAAAGGTATTTCCCACGTTAGAAAAACCGATTATGAAGTTATTATTAAACCTTCCTCTCATCGATAAAAAAGTAAAACAATCTATTCGGCAAAAAGTCATTGATGCTTTTGGAGGTAATTTTAAAGAACTTATTATCGGAGGGGCAGCTCTTAATAAAGAGGTAGAGGAATTTTTACGTTCCATAGACTTCCCCTATACCGTTGGGTATGGAATGACAGAATGCGGTCCCATTCTTTCCTACGACGGGTGGGAGACATTTAAAAAAGGCTCTTGCGGAAAAGCTGTTCCGCGAATGCAATTAAAAATCGACTCTTCCGATCCTGCCCATATTGTAGGTGAAATATTAGCCAAAGGAGATAACCTGATGTACGGTTATTATAAAAACGAAACGGCAACCAAAGCGGCTTTTACCCCCGACGGATGGTTACACACGGGAGATTTGGGTCTGATAGATCCCGACGGTTATCTATATATCAAGGGACGCAGTAAAAATATGATCCTGGGACCGAGCGGTCAAAACATATACCCGGAGGAGATTGAAGATCAAATTAATAATCTTCCATATGTTGCGGAATCCATCGTAATTGAAAAAGAAGGTAAACTAATTGCCCTGATTTATCCGGATTTTGAAGCTGCCACCGCAGACCATAAGGAATCAGAAGAGTGTCTTACTACTATCATGGAAGAAAATCGCCAGGAAGTCAATAAAACACTTCCCGCCTACAGCCAGATAACAAAAGTAAAAATCTATAATGAGGAGTTTGAGAAAACTCCTAAACGTAGTATCAAACGTTATTTATACCAATAAAATAAAAAGGAGCTGTCGGAAAGGATAGCTCCTTTTCATATAAAACTCTACTTTGCAAATACCCATTAAGTATTGGAGTCTACTTCTCTGTTACTTTTGTATGTCTTGTACAAAAAGCCCTTTTACATCATCAATCAATATACTGATTATCAGTAGAATAATTGACAATTTTGTCTATATAGTAACACATAAACCATTTTGTTATACTCGAATTAAATGTTCAAAGACGATTTTTGTCCGTTCTGTATAAAACCTTTATAATCTTACGATTTACAATATTAAAATACAATTAATAAACGTTCGTTTATTAATATCCATGAGCGTTTAAATGATAAAATAAAGTATGAATATGTGATTTGTAAATTAACTACGTTATAGTCAGATGTATAAAAGACTTGTTTGTTTTTTTGAATATATGATTTGTTTTGCTTAAATTTGGTTTCATAAAACGAACGTTTTATTATCATCTAATATTAAACAATAGAGTATGAAAATGCACATAATCAGTCTTGTTACTTATGTTTTAGTATCTACATTATTTATTTCTTGTATCAAAAAAATCGATTTATCCGAGAAACAAGAAGAAGAAGAGCAGAAAGAAAAAGAAGAGATTGCTTATATTTATCCATTTAAGAGCGAATCCCACGATATCACAGCTGAACTTGTCATTAAGACGGACGGTAAAATCGACTTAAAAGAGATTGAAGCAGAAATCCCCCCTTTGAAATACAATAAGTCCTGGTTATTCCTCTTAACACAGGATGATTGTAGTCAAACAGCTTATTGCAATACATGGGCGGCCATTCACGGTAAACCGTTATCTTCAAAATACTATTACGATGCCGCACATTTAAAAGCCGGAGACTTACCGCCGGATAGCTACAATCTCGGAAAAACATTGGGTTGTACCGACGGTGCAGGTAATGAGGTACGTTTTTCTTTCACGACGACACTTGCACCCGAATGGGAATGGATGAACACGAAACCTTCCGTACAAGTCGGTTTCACCCAAAATTACTACCGTTTCTATATGAAATCCGGCCTTATTTGGAATAACGTTATCGAAATGGTCAATTACGGCGTCGGCATAGCCTTCCATGATGTAAAAACCTCCATGGTTCACGATCCGGATAGCATCAAAGCACATTATATAGCCTCCCAAGGGATTATTTCAGACAAACTATCGGGACGGGGATGCAAGGTCTTAGCAGAACCCAATGGCAATAAGACTTACGTGGAAGCGGCTCTAAAATATGATCCGATCCAGATCATGACGGCACAAAGCGAAGCCTCTACCTTATATCCGTTTAAAACGACAAATGATTTACACAAACAATTACTGAACAGGTACTTCTACTCTCCGGAACAAACCCAAAAAGCCATACAGTCCGAATTACAAAAAAGAAAGGAAGAGAGAACTGCCATTTTAATCGGAGTTCACAAAACCGATCCCGATTGGGCACAATTTCTCCTTTGGCTTAACAATACTTACGGAAAAGACGGGGACGATTCTGTTTGGTCTCCCAATATGGAAGAGTATTACGAGTATAATTACTACCGTATCCACAGTATTATTAAAAAGCAACTCAACAACAACACGTTGAAATTAACCATTACTTTACCATCCAAAGCATACTTCTATTACCCCTCCATTACCATTAATTTAAGTCATCTAAAAAAGCAACATATCACCTCCGTTATCTCCGGAAATACCGTTAGTGGATTATCTTACGAAGATCATCATAACGGCCTTATGCTGAACATCGATTGCCGGAAATTCCTATCGGATCACGCTACCCATTTTGTCAAAAAATATGAATCCGACAAAACACCATCCAACCGAAACGATGCTCTCTATTTTATAAATTGCTTAAAGGACTCCGACAAAAAAAGAGAATTACTGAAAAGAATAAAATAAAGATTGTGCCGGAAATGGTTAAACTATTTCCGGCACAATCTTTTCCAAACAAACTCGTAAAGCTTTATTATTCCAAATCAGGCTGTATCGTCACGTTAAATGTTACGTCGGTAGTTCCGATTGTATTCCTGAGTACGATCTTATATCTTCCTGAATCCTTTGTTTTCGCCTCTTTTAGAGTAACGGTCACCTTATTTTTTTGTATATCGATACCTTCCGAAGGCTGATACAACTTACCATCCTTATACACCTCACAAGTTGCCTCCGGTTGCGAGGTGTATTCAATATAAAAGGAAACGATCTGCCCTTCGAAACCTTTAACATTAAGACTTTTAGGAATTTTCTGGGTTATCACCGGTTGAACACCCGTACCACGAAGTACCCCCTCCGTAACATCACGATTCTCTGATTCCTTAACATCGTTATTTTTAAACCCGGTAAAACTTACAAATAACATTAAAACAACTAATAATTTCTTCCGCATAATCTCTCAATTTAAACTAATTAATACATTTTACAAAAATAGACAAAATAAATTTTAGAAAAAAAATTACCGATCTTTTTAATCAAAATAATCTTACACGTAACGCACGATTCCTGATTCTTAAAAAAACCAGAATATAATTCTTGATAAAATAATTCAGATTTACAATTAGATAAAAATTCAAATTAGATAAACCATAGTACCAGAGAACTATAAAAATATTCTTTAATTATGGGGAATCAGGTATCTTCCGTGGGATATTCATAATATTTTTAGAAACATCTTTTTATCGAAATAAGAAAACTATAAAATTTTTCGGTTTCATAACTCTAAAACCCGAATCCTCATTATCGACTATAATTTCCTCTTCATCCTTGTTAGAAATGAAAAATAGATGAATCTACACTAAAAACGTCGATTATCTTATCACTTGAAGGTAGCTTGCCTCTTTTGTTTCCAACAGTATCACAACTGGAAGATCCTGAGCCAAAGGTATTCCCATCGTGAAAATAATCTCCCAAGAAATAATTGTAAGCTGCACGTTCTAATCTCTCGTCACCCACGGAGGGGAATCATTCACATTTGCTTATCAAACTCTACAAGATCCGGAACGGCACTTCTGTTAAAAAGCCAATCCCCCGGCAAAAACAAAGAATCCACAGGTAACGTATAAGGCTTCTTCTGAAAATAAACAAATTACGGAGAATTAGCGGATAAGCAATCACGGATAACACAAAGAAACCTATTCACATCAGCAAAATAAATCTCCGTTGTAACAGGTAATTCTCCAGATTAACATGTCCCGTTAAATTCACAAACATATTTGACATAAACCTTGACACCGAATCGAGTAAACCATTTAACCAATCATTCTCAAAAAAATAAAGAATCCAAAAACAACGAATAGAGTCAGTAAACTGATCACCCCGTGACAAGCGAAATAGGCTAAAAAATAAGAGATTCCCCCAAAAATAAACTAGGATAAAAAGGGCAAGAAACCCAATAAAAGAGATAAGTATACAAACCGAAAGAAAGGGAATAAAAACTGACATTCATCAGGATGGAAACATCGAACACGATAAAATTTACTAGCGTGAAAAACAGTAATCTTCCCAAGAAGTTTGCGGTCACAATCTCCCCGTTATTCAAGGAGCAGCCCCATAACATTTCCATCGCTTTAAACCAGCCTCCCCTCAAGGCTGTCCTATTAAATTAATTATAAAAAGCACGTCAACAATATTGGAATAAAAAATCATATAAACTTTAGACTTGAGCATGACTTATAAAATTCAATCCAACAAAAAGTTAAACAAATTATTTTTTAATACTAATATCAGTTGACAAAAACTATTAATTAACAACATTAAGAATAGATTAAATATATTCCTACAAGAAAAATTAATTTGATTCATTATATAAAGAATTGGCTCGAGATATACTTTTAATCCCAAAACCAATTCTTGTCAAATACAACATGTTAATTATCCGGATCAGCATAGATCTTTACATTAAATATCACGTTAGTCTCTCCTGCCGAATTTTTAAGCACAATCTTATATTCCCCTGAATCTTGCCGAGCAGCACATAATAGTTTAACTGTTAGAACTTCACTAGTAAAAGAAACATCTTCCGAAGATTGCCATAGTTCGCCATCTTTATATATTTTATAAGTAGCCTCTGGATTTGCAGTAAAATTAATTTCAAATTTAACAATTTGTCCTACAAAACCTTTTACATTACCATCACGAGGAGTCGTATAGTTAACAACAGGTTTACTCGGTGGTGCAAAAAGTAATATTTTACTAATATTGACATCACTAATTTTTTCTACTTCTTGACTTCTAAACCCTGTAAAACTTAAAAATAAGATCAAAACAAATAATATATTTATTTTCATTGTCTCAAATTTAGATGATTAATTATTTTATTTTTTAATAATATAAGATCATAATAATTATAATATAACAAATCATGATCTCCTTTACCCGTAATTTCATATTTCTTGGCACAACAACAAGAATATTTATATAAAATTTAATGTTACTGGCAAATTTCATCGAAATAAATATACAATAAGATGTTATTCATTAGGATATATCTTCACATTAAATTTGGCTTCAGCTGTTCCAGCTTTATTCCAAAGCACAATTTTATATTCCCCAGAGTGAGCTAATTTTACATTCTTTATAGTACATTCCATCGTGTCTTGATTTTTACTAATATTTCCAGAACCAAATTGTTCACCATCCTTTAATATTACAAATTCAGTAGACGCATCTGCAACAAATTCAATAGCAAATGTCATAATCTGACCTTCAAAACATTTAACCTCACCATTACGAGGAATCGTTCTAGTTATCACAGGCGCTTGCGACAAAACAGCATATAACTCCTTAGAAATATTAAGACTGTTAGAAGTTACCACCTCTTTATTTTTAAACCCCGTAAGACTTACAAATAACATTAAAACAAATAATAATTTTTTCTTCATAGTCGTAAATTTTAATTAGTTAATATAATTTGCCAATTTAAATAATATACATTGTCGACATTAATAATATATTTATAACTAAAAGATATATCACAATAAACATCAACATAACGATCATCTCAGATCATCATTTTTCATTCTCAAAAGCAGTTAAAATCAGTTATTATTACACCAGTATGCAATAAATTAAACATCACTCTTTTACTTTTACCCATTTCACGGCATCAGCCACAAGTCCCTGAGAATACTCTTCATTCATTTTTTTATCACTTAGTGTTACCCTTGCGTTTTCAGTAAAATCAAATACTCCAAGAGAGACCCAACATCCCAAGTCGTCCTCTCCCGGAGCAACAACCACTTCATGCTCTTTTCTGCCATCAAAAACGGTATAAAAACGTGAAGTTTCTTGCTTTTTCTTTTCTGATAAAGAAGAGAATTCAATCCAATCAGGAATACTTTTCCGACCGCCACCGGCGAAGGTCGTATAGTAAAAAAAAACCTCATACTTCCCTGCTTCAGGCAACCGAACACTCCATTCCACTTTTTGTTTACCTTCGCTAACTTCTTTATAAAGCGCACTTCGCACCGGGAAACCATAGAAATGTTCTTTAATCGTGGGTAACCAAGTATCTTCCGTGAGATATTCATAATATTTTTTAGAAACATCTTTTTGCCGGAATAAAGAAGTTATAAAATTTTTCGGTTTTACGATTCTAAAACCCGAATCCTCATTATCAACTATAATTTCGTCGCTGCTCGAAGCGAAAATAGACGAATCCACACTAAAAACACCGGTTATCGTGTCCTTACTCAAACAACTTGCCTCTTCCGGCTCTAATCGAATCATTGAAGGAAGATTCTGAGCCAATGGCGTTCCTATGCTAAAAACTGCCTTTAAACTGGAAATCCGAGATACACGTGTTCTGATTTCCTTTGCCTCGTGAGGGGGAATAATCCATGCCTGATGAAATTCTGTCTCGACAAGACCGGGCACATCACTCCTATTGAATACCTTAAAACAGTACAGCCAATAGGGTTCGTCTATTCCCGTAATCTTTATTGCCCGAGGTTCTCTGATATCAAGTATAGGCAATCGGTTGGTATGATACCAATCCTCCACGAGTGAGTCCAAACGAACCCCGAAGGCCAGATGAAATTGGTCAAAAAACACTTTTGCGGTCGTCTCTCTGAAAAAATTGTTTGCTAGAAAACCATGATAAAACTGACGAAATGGTTCGTTTCCCACTAACAAAGAGATATATGAATACAACTCCTCGCTTTTTTTACGAATGATATTTTCCAGCACTTCCGGTAACAATGAATGGTCATATAAAGCATCTTTCAGGCTATTATGACTCAGATATTCCACGGCAACATAATCATCAACGGGAGAAGACCATGCTTTAAGACCTCCATACCTGCGGGCCACGTTAGCCAGAACATCATGTAAAATCGGGTATTCCCGGGAAGCAATAAATGTCGTTTTACCCCGCATCATGGGACGTATATCACAACTACCCTCTCCAAATAACGTTTTAATATCACGCAACTTCATTCTTATATCCATAAAATTCTCTTTTTCCTCCTCGGCTTTACCATCCGGACTTTCAAAAGGATAACCTTTTATAGAATAGGCTTTCTCGGGAAGAAAAACAAGTCCTCCCTGCACTCTCTCTCCACCTCTTTGCATCACTCCTGGAAAACAATAAAAAGCAACAGGCACTTCCAAGAGCGTCACCCAACGATACGGGTATTGCTGTATCGGATCATGAATTTCTCGCTCCTTATTATAAAAACTTGCGATATAACATTTTTCCAGAAATTTCGGCGTTTGTATACATTCTTCACTCTCCATACCACGTTTAATATGCGAGAGTCTTGACACGATAGTGTCTTTCAGTAAAATATCGTAATCCTTAAGAAGGTACTCGTGATCAGGCAAATAATAGAGTTCCAAACGAACAGGACCTAACGAGGCCATCCGTTTCTTGTAATGTCCAATACAAAGACTAATACCCGGCATACCATGATCAAAAGCAAACACGGTTTCTCCTTCTCTCTCGCTAACAACATCTCCCTGAGAAATAGCCGTCAGCATGGGATCATGTTCCACGCTTAAACTATAGCGGGAAAAATTTACATCCCGAACTCCCGACTCCCCGTATGGAGGCACACAAACCGGATACCAGACACATTCAGGCGTGAGTAACTTGTAATCTTTACCGCAAAAGGCAGGTGAATAACCGAAACCATATATACCGATACGATTTACTCTCGAAAAATTGTAGTCTCGTGTGATCACGTCCAGAAAACACAGGTCATTGTCAACACCTCCCTCGTAACTCATAACAACCTCGCAGTTCTCTCCCGGCTTTAACTCTTTACCCGTGATCAATGCCTGGTGATCCTTACGGAAAGAAACGGGTTGACCGTCAATATCGAGACGATTCACGGTCAAACCCGGGTTAAGGTAAATCACGAGAGGGATTACAACAGATGCTCGATTTGTAACGGTCAACTCGCTGACCACGGAGATATCACCATTCCCGAGCTCCTTCACCTGCAAATCATTCCGTACCACACGGGCTGCAGGATGTTTACCATGTTCGGCGTAAACCTGCCTGTAAATCTCCCGGTTCATATTAACGGAAGTGTGACGAACGTAATAAGCAAAAGCCAGTCCACAAGCGAAAACAAAAAATCCACAAGCAACACCCACGGTTTTTCTGAAAATAAGCAAATCATTGGGAATTCGCGGGTAAGGAATCACGGACAACACCAGAAAACCTATTCCCGTCAACAAGATAAATCCCCGTTGCAACAAGTAATTCCCCAGGTTAACGTGACCCGTGAAATCCGAGAACATGCTCGGTATAAATCGTGCAACCGGGTCAAGCAAACCATTTAACCAATCGCTCCCGAAAAAAATAAAAACTCCAAGAACAGCAAATAGGATCAGTAAGCTGATTCCCTGGTGACGAACGAAGAGGGCCACGAGATAAGAAATTCCCAAAAAATAAACCAGGGTAGGCAAGGTTAAGGTAACCCAATAAAAAAGATAGGCCCATAAATCGAAAGAGCGGGAATAAAAATTGGCGTTGATCAAGATGGAAACGCCGAACACGATAAAATTCACAAGTGTGAAAAACAATAATTTCCCCAAGAAGTTTCCGATGACAATTCCGCAGTTACTCAAGGGACGGACATGTAACGCCTCCATTGCTCTTAGCCTGGCCACCCTCGAATCACCAGTAATGTAACCGATGACGAAAAGCAACTGAACAAAATTAAAGTAATAGGCCGCCTTGTAAGCCATGGATGATGGAAAGACTTGTGAGATCCAATCCAACGAGGAACGAAACAAATCATTTACCGAGCCGGCCGATGCCGGGGTGAACAGGTAAACAAGAAGCCCAACAATGGAAAGGATGGTAAATATACCAAAAACAACAGTCCTGCAGGAAGATTTAAGCTCGTATAAAGTGATCACAAAAACAGCACGCTTATCCATAACATTCTGACGTTTATAAATTAACCAATTTCTCCATACACAGAGAAATAAGGAATCATTCCATGAAAAAAGACAATCCCAACTGCACTTAATGAATCAATATAATTTCTCAAAATTAGAAAAAATAATAATATACACAAATAATATTAATGAATATATCATTAATATATACAACAAAACAAAATCACCTTTAAAGTATCATCATATAACTACCAATAAAGTAATTCATTACCCGAATTCACAATAAATGTTCTCATATCGCTACTCTACCTTCACCCACTTCACGGCATCGGCCACCAACCCTTGCGTTGATTCTATCCTGTCACTCAAGGTTACTTTGGCGTTTTTAGAAATTTCTACCTTAAACGTAGCTTTAACAGATCCGAATTCATTCGTGAGTACAATATCATATATCCCAGTGTCACTTAATTCTGCATTTTCTATTTTAACTGTAGCTTTTCCTTCCGTATATACAAGATTACCTGAATTATCACCTAATACGCCATCTTTATACACTTCCACGAAAACGGCAGGTTCTGCCATAAATTCAATATAAAATGTAATAATTTGCCCCACATAACCTCTAACATCCCCATCCGGAACTATTTTTGTTATCACAGGTTTATTTCCTTTGAAAGAAAATAATTCTCGCCTGACATCAGGACCATTCGATACCTCTAACTCTTTATTCTTAAATCCCGTAAGAGCAACAAACAACACTAAAACAAATAAAAATATCCTCTTCATAACATTAATTAATGTAGTTAATATATTTTTCAAATGTAAAATATATCGCTAAATCATCCAAACAATGTACAATAAAGTTTTATCACAACACAACAAACACCATTATTAAAATAAAAATTCCATTATTTCAATAAAAAATAATTTTTCGGCCAATTTACATCTCACGTTTACGAAGAAATTTTACAAAAAATGCTCCACGCTAAAAAAGAGGACGTTTTTGCATCCTGTAAAAAACTATATTCCTTTAGAAAATACTTAAAGCACCTACGATTATATATATCGTTCAAAATCTTCACTATCCTCCGATGTTTTTTTAATCCGGTCAATGTATGCACATAATGTAGCATCATAGTTATAAACCCTATCGTCTACAACTAAGCTATATCAGATTCTCATTTATCTCTCCGGAAAGATTATACCAATAAATAGACCGTATAGATCAAATAGACTGCAAACAGTAAAATCCCCTCCCAACGTTCAATCCGAAATCCCGTACGCATAAAAGGGAGTACAATGACAGCCGAACCTAACATGACTGCCATATCCAATATATTAATCTGATCTGTTTGGATAGGAGTAATTGTTGCCGTAGCTCCCAGCACGGCGAATAAATTGAATATATTGGAGCCGATTACATTCCCGATAGCGATGTCCGTCCGTTTTTTCAAGGCGGCAACGACGGAAGTCGCTAACTCCGGCATACTCGTTCCGGCGGCAACGATGGTCAATCCGATTACGGCTTCACTCCATCCCAAGGTTTTGGCAATAACCACGGCATTTTTTACCAACATATCCGATCCCCAAACCAATAAAAATAGTCCTCCGATCACCAGTACTACATCCAATAACCAACTTTTCGTCGGTTTCATCTCCTGCTCTCCTTCGATAACCTCCCCTTTTTTGGCCTTATAGACACATAAGAACATATATCCCGCGATTCCTACTAAAAACAGGATTCCGGATAGGCGTCCGAAACGTCCGTCACTAAACAAAACCACAAAAAGCAGAGAAGCGACAAGCATAATCGGGGTATCGATTCGAATCAATCGTCTATCTACCTGCAAAGGGTAGATCATGGCGGAAATCCCTAAAATCACACAAATATTAAAAATATTGGAACCGATTACGTTTCCGACAGCAATGCTACTTATACCATCCAACGCCGACTTTACACTAACCACTAATTCGGGAGCGCTCGTACCCAAGGCTACAACCGTTAAACCGACGACCAAAGGGGAGATCCCAGCCCGAACTGCCATGGATGAACTTCCCTTTACCAGAAAGTCCGCCCCGAAATAGAGTATCACCAGGGATAATACAACTAAAATTACACTTAATATCATAGGCATTTATTATATAAACTCTTTTCCTTTACAATCGTAAAGAATATATTTGAAGTTTCAAAATTATAAACTAATTTAGTGTATACACTCAAAAATAAGTCTATTTTTACAAAAGAACTTATGCTTAAGCATTTAAAACAATTATTCAGTACGGCCAAACACAATCCCAGCTTCGGAGGGCTTGAAATATTGAAATACATCGGCCCCGGTTTACTGGTAACGGTCGGTTTCATTGACCCGGGAAATTGGGCTTCCAACCTGGCGGCAGGTGCAGAATACGGCTATGCCCTTCTCTGGATGGTTACACTATCTACCGTTATGCTAATTATTTTACAACATAACGTGGCTCACTTGGGCATAGCTACCGGCCTTTGTTTGTCGGAGGCCGCAGCAACCCACCTAAAACCCAAACATGCCAACCTAATTCTCGGATCTGCAGTATTAGCTTCAATCTCAACTTCATTAGCCGAAATTTTAGGCGGAGCTATCGCCCTGGAAATGCTTTTCCATATTCCGATAAAAGCCGGTTCCCTCTTGGTTCTCCTCTTTGTTACGATTATGCTTTTCACCAATACTTACCGGATTATCGAAAAATGGATCATCGCTTTTGTCTCCATCATCGGTCTCTCTTTTATTTACGAACTTTCGCTCGTCGATATCGATTGGGGTACCGCCGGAACGGCTTGGATAACTCCCTCTTTTCCAAAAGGTTCGATGGTCATCATCATGAGCGTTCTCGGGGCTGTCGTGATGCCTCATAATCTATTTCTCCACTCGGAGATCATTCAGAGTAGACAATGGAATATTCAGGACGATAAGGTTATCAAAAAACAATTGCGCTACGAATATGCCGACACCATTTTATCGATGTTTATCGGTTGGGCGATCAATAGCGCCATGATTCTTCTGGCAGCTGCCAGCTTTTTTAAACACGGAACTCCCGTTACGGAATTAGAACAAGCCAATACCTTACTCCAGCCCCTTCTGGGAAACAATGCCGCTATCATCTTCGCGGTCGCCCTGCTCTTTGCGGGGATCGCCTCTACTATCACTTCGGGCATGGCTGCAGGTTCTATTTTCGCCGGTATGTTTAAAGAACCTTACGACATAAAAGACAATCATTCCCGGTGGGGAGTACTCATCTCGTTGCTATTGGCTTTCGGATTGATTTTAATTGTTTCCAACCCCTTTCAAGGACTTATCTACTCCCAAATGGCTCTCAGCATACAACTTCCCGTCACCATTTTTTTACAAGTACATCTAACCTCTTCCGAGAAGGTCATGGGAAAATATAAAAATTCCACCTACACGAAATATTTACTTTACGTGATCGGTGGAATTGTAACTCTGTTAAATATTATGCTATTAATCAGTTTCTTTTAATTTTCGATAACCGAATCATGACGGGCGACTCTCATAACACCCTGAATTCGTTTCAATCTGGAGATCAATTGAGAAAGATGTTCCGTATTTCCGACTAAAACGGTAATTTTTCCATCAAACAAACCTTCGCTCGAATTAATGGCCAACCCTCTCAACGTGATTCCGGGATCCTTCGAAATAACTTCCGTAATCTTATTAACCATCCCAGCATCCTCTCGTCCCACAATATTCAAAACCGTCTGATACGAAGTCGTCCCCTCATTCGTCCATTGCGCCTTTACGATTCGATAAGGATAACGTTTTTCCAAATCCATGGCATTCTTACATTGTTTCCGGTGAATCTTAATTCCCTCTCCGATCGAAACAAATCCCAAAATTTCATCTCCGAAAACAGGATTACAACACCTGGCAAACTTATAAACGACATTATCCACATTTCGGTCAATCAACAAGACATCTTCTTCTACTCTTTTAGGATGAACGATCTGCACCTCTTTCGCGGGAACGACAGGTTTTTCTTCCTCTTTCGGCTTCGTGATCCACTCCTTAATTTCGGTCATCGTGTGCTTTCCTTCCGCGATTCCCTGGTACAGGTCAATGGCAAACTTATACTTATAATGTTGTTGCAAGCGTCTTATTACCTCGTCTGTTAATTCCAGCTTCCAATTTTTAAAACGGCGTATCAACATCTCTTTACCTAATTCCGCCTGAGCCCTTGATTGTTCGGTCAGGTATTGCCGGATCTTATTCCGGGCCTTGGAGGTTACTGCAATATTTAACCAATCGGCACTCGGTTGCTGATTATTGGAAGTTAAAATAGAAACCTGGTCCCCGTTTTTTAAAACATAGCGCAGGGTTTCATTCCTCTGGTTCACCTTTCCTCCCACGCATTTAGATCCCACATCCGTATGTATGGCGTAGGCAAAATCCAACAAAGTAGCACCTGCCGATAAGGTTTTCAAATCTCCTGCCGGAGTAAACACATGTACCTCCTTATCCTGCAAATTAATTTTTATATCTCCCAACAAATCGACAGCTCCGACCTCGGGACTTTCTAAAATATCCCTTAACTCGGCTAACCAGTTTTCAATCGCCTTATCGGCCGTTCCTCCTTTATACTTCCAATGAGCGGCAAATCCTCTTTCGGCTATTTCATCCATTCGTTCGGTTCGGATTTGTACCTCTACCCAACGATTATTCGGTCCTAAAACAGTTGTCTGCAACGACTCATACCCATTCGATTTAGGTACGGAAAGCCAATCTCGTAAGCGTTGTGGGTTAGGTGTATATTTATCGGCCACAATAGAATATACACGCCAACAATCGGCTTTCTCTTCCGGACCCCTGCTATCCAAAATAAAACGAACGGCAAAAATATCGTATATTTCCTCAAACTCCACCTGTTTCTTACGCATCTTATTTAAGATGGAAGCTATTGTTTTCGTACGATATTTCACTTTATACTTTATGCCCCGTCGATTCAATTCTTCCACAATCGGAGCTATAAATTCCGCGATATATTTCTCACGGGTATCTTTCGAATCTTCCAATTTACGGGAGATCTCCTCGTATATCCTTGGCTCCTCGTAATGTAAAGCCCTATCCTCCATTTCCGATTTTACGTTATACAATCCTAACCGGTGTGCAAACGGAATATAAATAAATCTCGTTTCCTGAGCCAACCTCAATTGTTCTTCGCGGGAAAACGAATCCGCCCGACGCAAATCATAAATTTTCTCTGCCAAAAAGATCAATTGTACGCGCACATCCTCCGCGAAACTAAGTAACAGTTTACGAAAGTTATCCGAGTCCACGATTGCATGCGTTGCATATATACGACTGATATTACGTAAACCGGATAGAATTTGGGCTACTTTAGCCCCGAACAATTCCCGAATTTCCTGTTCTGACAAGCAGTCGCTCTCTGCTACTTTATGTAACATGGCACAAATAATAGAAGTTCTTCCTAATCCGATCTCAGAAGTAATGATAAGCCCCACTTCCAACATACGAAACATCTCTTCTCTATCGGCCTCAGGCACATTTTTACTCCCTTTCGTAGCCATATTAAATGCCTTACGGACCAAACGAATATCCTCTTTAGAGATCAAATTCTTACATGATTTCAAAAGCAACCTATACTTTTTTAAAATAACCTCTTTGGCTATATCTTCTGCCATACTGCAAAATTTTAGTGATTTATACGAACTTATTAATCATTGCAAAAAGAGTGCCGTCCATTTTCAATTAACATGATTTACGGGAAGTAAATTGACTGACGACAATCGTTATGATAATACGCCATGTGTACATGAATATTTTCCCACGATAAACGCAGAAAAATAAAAAATGTTTTAATGCGGTTAATTTACCGGTATTATTTTTATCTCGTAATTAGAACGGAAATGAACCAAATACAATCCACAATTTTCCATTCCCCCTCCAGGCAACATTTTAAACTTAAACCGTGTGAATAAGGTCTCCTTATCCTCCGTTCCCAAATGTCCCAACGCCTGACTGCCGTAATCGGCGACCTGTTTCATAAAAAACAATCCGATATCAAAAGCCCGGTTTACGATCGAAGTAGGTTCCGAATAAAAATATTTCCGGTGTCGTTCTGCAAAATTCCGAGCCGCTTCCGACTGGTAGTCGATATAACTATTCATGAACAATTTCACATTCAATTTAAAGAATACATCGTCTCCCAATGTCGTATATTTCAACCAATCCGGGAAGCCGATAACCGTTACCTTATAACTATCGGGCAAAGCCGACAATACCGGTAAAACCCGACTCGCCGCCGCTTCATTAACCGTGGGAAACAGTATAATATTCTCCGTATGCGGTTTTAAGAGTATTTTTAACGTATCCACCGTTATACTCGAATTCCAATCTATCGTTTCCATTGTCACATCCGGTTGTAACCGATATTTCACCAAATACGGCAATTGACTCTCCTCCGTATTAGCGGGAACCCCATTTGGGCGGATAACCACAAGATTGGCTCCTGCACTATTTTTTACAATCCAATCGGCCATATTTTCGAGTAAAGTAGCCGTAGAGGTATTTACCTGAATAAAATTCGGGAAACGTCCCAAGCCTTCCGTCCGGGCAGACAAAGGATATACCATAGGAATACTCTTATCATACAACTGATCCGCTACGACTTGAAAAGTATTGGCATATACAGGCCCTAATATCAATTGAGGATTAAAATGATTCAGCTCGTTAGCTATCATCCGCACCTTGCTTGGATCCCGTTCCGTATCGAACACCTGAAGATCAACCGAATATCCATCCTTTTTTAAGCTGTCAACGGCCATTAATATCCCTTCATAAAACTGTACAAAAGGCTCTGATTTCGAATACAAAGTCCATTTCTCTTCCTGCTGTTCAGCCATCAGCGAATCCAGCACAACGGGCCTCTCTTCAGGATATTGATTATTATTCAAATAGAAAGGCAAAAGCAACGCCACTCTTACCTGATAGGAAGAAACCGGACGTCCGACATATGTCGATACCGGACGCTGCACCTCGTCTTCTATCCTCTTTATTTCCCGATCGACCTCTTCTTTCACGTCCTGTGCGGCAGCCCGTAAGGCCTCGACCTCTGCTTCTTCCCGGGCCTGTCGGTCCTCCCATGCTAATTCCGCATTCAAAGCATTCTTATCTATCTGTTTTAAAGTCAAGCGAACGACAGAACCCGTCGGAATAGGATCTTTCTCGTTATATTCCGGGTTATCCTTCAATATACGTTTCAGACGAATTCCAAACTTACGGGATAAAGAGTATAGGGTCTCCTTAGGTTTGATCTTATGGTAATAAAATTGATTATCCAAACGTTTAAAAGGCTCCACATAAGGAATCTTTAATATTTCATGAATTGTCAGATTATTGTCTTTTTTCTCGTTCAGGGCCTTTACTTCTTCCACGCTAACTCCATAAGCCTTACAAATGGAAAACAATGTCTGTCCAGGTTCCACCGTATGCAGATAATATGTTTTTCCTTTCCAAACAACCATCTCTTTCGAACGTTCAATCTTTACGTCCTGCGCATTTACACCTCCTATCCACCCAAGGAAAACGAACAACAATATAATTCTGACCATACTATTTCATTTACAATAAACAACCTATTTCATAAAGGGAAAACTCATTTTATAAATACCAAAATCCCCTTTTCATAGCAAAAATAGTAAAATAGTAATAGATAATTGAAAAATCTCTGCTATTTTTGCCAGAGAAAGAGATCAATCCATCATTCTGAATAAAAAGCGGGAAGGTGAAAAATTCAAACACATAAAATTTATGAGTGTATTCAATACGAAAAAAATCATATTTTGGAGCATCAACTTGTTGGTAGCCGTGTTACTTCTTTTTCTTACCGGTTATATTGTCCTTCAACGTTTAGACAGTTACACCTTACATGGTCAATACATTTCTGTACCTGATTTGCGCGGACTTACTCCTTCGGAGGCGGCTCCATTCCTCCAAGAGAAAAATTTATTCGCTATCGTAGTCGATTCTATCTACGACGATCACGCCAAGGCGGGAGCTGTCGTCGAGCAATTTCCGTCTCCCGAATCCAAGGTAAAAAACAGCCGGACGATCCAACTCACCATCAATGCCAACGCACCGGAAAAACTAATCTTCCCGAATCTAAAAAATACGGCATTCAGACAAACGATACAGAAGTTAAAAAATATCGGTTTCAATATCGGCCAACTAAAATATACCTCCTCCAACTTTAAGAATTTGGTACTGGGTTTTATGTATAAAGACGAACCTATTGAACCCGGAGACATCATCCAGAAAGGGGAGAATATCGATATTATATTAGGAGATGGGAATACAAGTAATAATCAGGTTTTCATCCCGAATCTACGAGGCAAGACGTTAGAAGAGGCCAAAACTCTTATTCTGCTGTCTTTTTTAAACATAGGAGAGATTATTAACGATGAAACCGTCCGCACTCCACAAGATCAACTCGAAGCTTTTATCTACCAGCAATCGCCTGATATCGAAGAACATCCTAAGACCACATTGGGAAGTCATATAACGATTTATTTGACAAAAGATCAGGAGAAATTAGTCGTGCAGGACACTCTTTCCATTGAAACACAAGAACAACGATGATCGAAGAAACAGAAGATATAGACGAACTGAACGAAGAGGAAGAACAAGAGCAGGAATTATTCGAACATTTTCGTCTGGAAGCAGACTCCGGTCAAGCTCTTTTACGAATCGACAAATTCCTGGTAGACCGGATTCCTAATGCTTCGCGTACCAAAATACAAGACGCTGCCGAAGCGGGTAATATATTGGTAAACGGAAAACCCGTGAAACCCAATTACAAGGTAAAACCCAAAGACGTGGTTTCGGTTATGATGTCTCACCCGAAAAGAGAGATCACGATCATTCCCGAAAACATTCCTCTCCATATTGTTTATGAGGACGATGACCTGTTAATTATAAACAAAGCGCCCGGTATGGTAGTACACCCTTCTTTCGGCCATTACACGGGCACATTGGTCAATGCCTTAGCTTGGCATTTAAAGGACAATCCTCTTTTTAAAGAAAATGATCCCCGACCGGGACTTGTTCACCGGATAGACAAAGATACTTCCGGCTTACTGGTCATTGCCAAGACAGAAGAGGCTAAAACAAAACTTGCCTTACAGTTTTTTAACAAAACTTCCGACCGGAAATACGTTGCCGTCTGCTGGGGTAACCTGGAAGAAGATAACGGTACGATCATCGGTAATATCGGCAGAAACCTCTCCAATCGAAAAGTTATGGGCGTCTTTCCCGAAGGCAGCGAATACGGTAAGCATGCCGTTACCCACTACCATGTATTAGAACGTCTCGGATATGTAAATGTCATTGAGTGCGTACTTGAAACCGGAAGAACCCATCAGATCCGGGCTCATTTCAAGCATATCAAACATCCGTTATTCAACGACCCGGAATACGGTGGTAACGAGATACTGAAAGGAACGACTTTCAGCAAATACAAACAATTTGTACAAAACTGTTTCGCGATCTGCCCCCGTCAGGCTTTACATGCCAAAACATTAGGGTTCGTTCATCCGACAACGGAAAAATACATGGCTTTCGATTCGGAAATTCCGGACGACATGCAACAGCTGATTTCCAAATGGAGAAACTACGTCATAAACAGAGAGTTGGAAGAATAGTTCAACTCTTTAAGCAAAAACGTATTTCAACATAAACAACACGGTCAATATATACATGACCAAATTCAGATCCCGAAATTTTCCACTCAATATCTTCAACAAAGCATAGGATAACATACCCAGCACAATTCCCTCGGCAATAGAATAGGTTAAAGGCATCATAATAATGGTAATAAAAGCAGGAAGTACTTCCGTTATATCGCCGAAATTAATTTTTACCACAGAATCAAACATAAATACGCCTACCATGACCAGTACTCCCGCGGTGGCCACACCAGGAACCAATAAAAACAAAGGAGAAAAGAAAAGGGAAATCAAAAAAAGTAAACTCACGGTAAAGGCGGTAACACCGGAGCGTCCACCCTCTGCTATTCCTGCCGCACTCTCGGCATAAGTCGTAGTTGTTGACGTTCCCAAAACAGCACCGACGGTTGTACCCAATGCATCGGACAACAAAGCCTGTTTTATCCGCGGAATTTTTCCTTTCGCATCAACCATTCCCGCTTTATTAGCCGTTCCGACTAAAGTCCCCAAGGTATCGAATATATCCATAAAAATCAGAGAGAAAATCGCAATCAGCATATCGGGAGCCAGAATGGAACGAAAATCAAATTTAAAAAATACGGGACTCAAAGAATGAGGGACAGCTATCGGAGAAAAATTTTCAGGCAACCGAGTGATACCCAATGGAATCCCGATTAACGTACAAATAACAATCACGTAAAAAAGAGCTCCTTTGACTCGTTTTGCCATCAAAACACCTCCTAATATGATACCCGATATGGCCAAAATAACCGATGGAGTAAATTTTCCCAATGTAACAAAAGTTACGGGATCCGAGACCACAATTCCGGCATTTTTCAATCCGATAAAGGCTATAAACAGACCGATCCCAACCGAGATTGCCTGCCTTAGACAAGCAGGAATAGCATTTACGATCAGTTCGCGGACATTAAATACAGTCAACAAAATAAAAACCAATCCTTCCACGAATACAGCGGTCAATGCCTCCTGCCAGGAATAACCCATGCCCTGTACTAAGGTGAAAGCAAAAAAAGCATTTAATCCCATACCCGAAGCCAAAGCAAAAGGCAATTTTGCCACCACAGCCATCAATAACGTTGCTATCGCAGCAGACAAAGCCGTAGCCGTAAATACGGCTCCCTTATCCATCGAGGCGGCAGACAAAATATCAGGATTCACAGCCAGAATATACGACATGGTTAAAAAAGTCGTTATACCTGCCATTATCTCCGTTTTGATTCGCATAGTACGCGGATCAAATCCAAATAACAATGCTAAAATTCTCATCGTCATAATTAAAAAAACGGTTATGTCTTTTAAAAGACAAAACCGTTTTGATTATCGTTTTTCCTGCATTATACGTTAAACCGGAAATTCATCATATCACCGTCCTGTACCACATAATCTTTTCCCTCCACGGACATCTTTCCTGCTTCCTTGCATTTAGCCTCCGATCCCAAAGTGATAAAATCTTCATACTTAATAACCTCCGCCCGGATAAATCCTTTTTCAAAATCAGTATGAATAATACCGGCGGTTTGAGGTGCTTTCATGCCATTCTTAAACGTCCATGCCCTAACCTCTTTTGGTCCTGCCGTAAAATAAGTTCTCAGATTCAACAGCTTATAAGCCGTCCGGATTAATTTATTCACACCTGCCTCTTTCAGACCTAAATCCTCAAGAAACATTTGTTTTTCCTCATACGTTTCCAACTCGGCAATATCCGCTTCAATGGCCGCTCCTATCACCAAAACTTCAGCTCCTTCGTTTTTCACGGCCTCACGAACTGCATCTACGTATTTATTACCCTTTACAACAGATACTTCATCCACGTTACAGACATATAATATCGGTTTATTCGTCAATAACATCAGATCTTTAGCAACTTCTTGCTGCAGGTCGGTCAACCTAACAGATCGGGCAGACTCTCCTTTCTCGAGAGCCTCTTTATAAAGATACAACACTTCTACAAGTCTTTTAGCATAAGCATCTCCTCCGGTCTTCGCCCGCTTCTCTTCTTTCAACAACCGATTTTCAACCGTCTCCAAATCTTTCAATTGCAGTTCTGTATCTATAATCTCTTTATCTCTTACCGGATCAACACTCCCATCCACATGGACAATATTATCATCATCAAAACAGCGCAATACATGAATAATAGCATCCGTTTCTCGAATATTAGATAAAAACTTATTTCCTAAACCTTCTCCCTTACTGGCCCCTTTTACTAATCCGGCAATATCCACAATCTCAACCACGGCAGGCACTACATTTTGAGGTTGTACCAATTCCACCAATTTATTCAATCGCTCGTCCGGCACCGTTATTACCCCCACGTTCGGCTCTATCGTACAGAAAGGAAAATTAGCAGACTGGGCTTTCGCATTACTTAAACAATTGAACAAGGTCGATTTTCCCACGTTCGGCAAACCGACGATTCCACATTGTAAACTCATACTATCTTATTATCAATTAATTATACATCAAATCAAAACCAACGAACAATAAAAAGAATCCTTATTCCTTTTAAGCTCGTTTGAGTCTGCAAAGATAATCAATTTTTAAGCTAATGCAGCATCTTGTTCTACTTTCTATCCCCGGCTATAAACGGAGTAACCATTTCCATGCAATATATTGATATTAAAAATATTACAAACAATTAAAGTAAATTCCACGAATCGATAAAAAGAATAACCGTGCCGTCCGTTCAGTCGATATAATCCACCAACCCTTTTTTCAAAATCACGATTTTCCCCACAAACGAAGGATAAGAAGTTACCTAATATCTCAACCAATTATTTTTTTTGTATTATTGTATACATAATTATATCCTAAAATTAAAAACTATGAAAGTAAGAAATTTATTATTGGCCATATTATTAACCATCTGCACCGCCTCCTTCGGACAAGAGGATGAAAATGCCAAATATATCGAAGTAACCGGAACATCGGAAATTGAAATCGTACCGGATGAAATCCATTTTATCATAGAGATAAAAGAGTATTGGGCGGAAGAGTTTTATGAAAAGTCCAAACCGGAAGATTACCGGACCAAAGTGGCATTAAGTGACATAGAACAAAATTTAAGATCGGCATTGTGTAAAGCAGGGATCAGCAACAACTCCATACGTACCCAGGAAGTAGGCGACTACTGGCGTGAACGGGGACACGATTTTCTCATAGCCAAAAGATTTGATATCACGTTAAAGGATTTTAATCAGATCGATAAAATTATAAAAGTTATTGACACAAAAGGCATACAGTCCATGCGTATCGGTGAATTAAAAAACAAACAAATACAATATTATCGTCGACAAGGAAAAATAGAAGCGTTAAAAGCCGCCCGGACGAAAGCGACCTATTTAGTCGAAGCATTAGGGAAACAACTCGGCGATCTTATTCGCATTGTAGAACCACAAGAGAATACATATCCATTCCCCCTATCGCAGGCGCAAAGTAATGTACGTTCTTCACAAGTAGAATCATTCGACGGTTTCCGCACGATCAAACTTTACTATACCATGCTGGTAAGGTTTAAAATAGACGATAGGGATTAGGTGATTTCGGATTTGTCTTGCCCTAAAAATTGACAGTTTAATCTAAAATCGATAATTAGGAACACTTAGCGTGCCGTTATATGAAAGCATCCTTGTTTATACTCGTAACGAACATAACATCTTTTCTGTTTGCGCAAATCCTGAAGAACTTCGGCCAATACGGTTTTCAATTTATCCCTGGTCTCGGACTTTGATCCTTTTTGCTTATAACGAGCATATGCAATATCGAAGGTCGTCCCGTATATATGAGCCGAATTAGAGCTGGCATTCAAATTTTTCTTCTTCAAACGATTGACGCTCGACCCTGTTCTCAACACACTCGTAACAATAAGTTTATGCCCTGAAAGGTCTTTAGCACGAAGTGAATCTTTAAAATTCTCTGCAATTTTTTCCAGCAAGTCATAAGCCTCCGGAACCAAATAGGGAATCGAATGAGTTAACTCGTCCACGTGATACAATCCGCAGGAAGAGATCTTTTTCAACTTTCTACTTGCTCTTTTAAATTCACCAGAAGAAGCAAGAGGCTCTATTCCCAAGCGTTTAGCTGCATCCAAATGTTTGTTATTCAAATCATTGAACGTACGGGAATAGTTTCTAAAATATACAAAAGGCTTTTTCGCTTTCTTCTCTCCACACGAGACCAGTACACACACGACAAAACACATCAAAATAAACAACCTATATATCTGCATCACACTACTCTATTTTTCCGGTTCGACATGTACCGCAACATGTGTGCGGCGACCATATTTCTTTCGTAGACGCTCTTCGATTCCCGTCGCAATCACATGAGCCTCTTTCACCGTCAGTTCACTATTGACACGTACATGTATCTCTATTGCAAAATCATTTCCGATACGACGCGTTCGTAAATTATGAGGGTCTTTTATTTGTACGTCCTCACTTATGACGGCTAAAATCTCTTTCTCCACTTCTTCCGGAAGGGAACGTTCCAATAAATCGTTCAATGCGGGGGTCACCAACTGTATTGAAACCTTTACTATAAAAACACTCACGACAACCGCCGCAATCGGATCCAAAACATGCCATTCTTTTCCTAAAAAAATGGCTCCGGCAATACCCAAAGCCGTTCCGATAGAGGAAAAAGCATCCGAACGATGATGCCATGCATTAGCAATGACTGCCTGACTATTTACTTTTTTCCCCACCAAAAGAGTATAACGATACAAAATCTCTTTTAAAACAATCGAAACAATAGCCGCAATTAAGGCGATTTTATCCGGGCTACCTATCTCTTCTCCTCTTGTTACGGCCAAAATACGATTCAAACCGTTCCAAAAAATACCGGTACCCACCAATAACAATATCAATCCGATAATCGTTGTCGCTAATGTTTCATACTTTCCATGACCGTAATCATGTCCTCTATCTTGCGGTTTTGCCGAAACCTTCACAAAAAAGAGGACAATCACATCTGTCACGAAATCAGACAAAGAGTGTACGGCATCCGCTATCATAGCACTACTCTTTCCCAATATTCCGGCAATAAATTTAAAAGCCAATAAAAAGAAATTAACAATAGAACCAATGATTGTTATCCGATAGATCTCTTTTCCCCGATTTTTCTCGTCCATTTCCTACTAAATAATTTTGAACAAAGATAAAAATAATACCCTATTTACTTAAAAAGGATTCTATGTTTTTACCCTCTTTATAGTCCCTATTTACATTCCCGTTATTCAAAAATAAGGATGCTATTTTCAAGACAGCAACAAATTACAATGCGCTTTTAAGCTGCATTTTATAAGCAACATCTACGATCCGGCCAAAAGTAGTAACAGAAGTATATAAAGGTACAAGACCGGTTACGATATAATCGGAAGAGGCGTCCAGAACAAAAAATGTCCCGTTTTCCAACCCGACCCCAATCCGAGTATTGGTTCGATCTGTTACGTCCGAATTATAAGCCAGTGAACGTATCGGACTATTAAATACATAGATTAGCTTGATATCGTTGGAAACAGGATCATAACAATACAACTCCTGCTGGCTTACACCACCCGAAAAAAGCAGATATCCCCGTTTAGGCAGGAGGGTCATTACATTTCTCCCGTTCAAAAGATCCGGACGTTTAAATTTTACCGTGGAAACATTTATGATCTCCCGATCGAGGGTAACAGAAAAAGTTTGGGCTATCACCTCATCATTTTGATGTAATAGTATCAAAAAGCCACAACTCTTATATCCTTCGCTTAAATATCCTACATACAATAAGTTTACTTCCGAAGGTAATCCCGTAATATCCATAAACGAGGCAGGTCTTTCCTCTCCATAATATAATTTATCGATACGAGTTGCATCCTTTTCGGCATCAGAAATCCACAAGAATCTTCTATACCGTCCATCGTATAACAAAAAGAAAGGGACCTTCTGATAATCGGTAAGCACCAATCGATCGACCTGAAGTTCCTCCCCCCCGTAAGCCGCTTTAAATTGCATAAAAGCTCCACTATGTAAAATTTCATTTGTCAAATACTTCCGAAAATATAAGCCACCATCTTCACTAAGCAAATAACCGGACCAAATCCCGTGAAGTGCATCTTTAATAACAAAACCCGGTGGAAAATCTTTTTCAAGAAACTCATCCCGCGTATGTATCACTTTCCGAAAAGAGACATCATTCAACTCCACACACCCTTGCCCCCCCTTTTGCATGACCATCACTTCTCCGTCCGCCTCCGAATAATCGCTCCCCGGCCAATGTTCTCGTAATTTTACCGGATAAGTCCCCAACACATCACCGTTTTCAGCCTCATACACATCCGAATAGACCGTATACTCCAGCTCTTTCCCCTGATTCCTCTCCTGAATAAACGAAAGACGGGAGACCTGATCTTTTTCGGACAATATCATCCACCCCTTATTATAACGGGAAGTCACTCGCAACATGAACTCCTTGACATACTCTATACCATTGACGCTATCCTTGACACTAAAATAGCATTCAAACTCTCCGATCGTATCGGCCAGATAATGTAAATCCCGTTGGTTTCCTATTACTTCACCCCTTTGGATTTTCCATTGATAAGTCCAATGTTTCGGAGCCATCGTATCATGACTATAACAGACTTTCGGTTTTATTTCCAATATCTCTCCGGCATTCTTTTGATAAAGGGCCGAGATGCCCTGAATGACTATTTCATTGACAGGAACATAGTCATAATTTCCTTTATCTTCATAACAACCGGACAAAAAATAAAATATTCCGATCCAAAAAACAATTCGTTTCATCACACGCTTACACTTACCGTTTTATACATAGGCCCGTTTTCATCCTGAATAATATTTCCTTTTTCAGCCTCTTCAATAAGCTTATACTTAAACTGAATCGCCAGAGAACGTATTCTGTTTTCATCCAACCCCGTCAAATCACCCACACCGGTAATTTCCATAAAAACATCCAATTTTTTCTCTGTATAAGGCCCCAGATACTCGTCCGTAATCTTATCATCCCACCACGACGGTTTGGATTTTAAAGCCGAAAACCGTATGATTTTCTTCCGATAAGGTATATCACCCGGCAAAAAATTCTCATTCTCTACGATCTTCAAAACCAAACGGAGAACCCGGTTCTCCAATTGGGGAGAGTAGTGCAAAAGCACCCGAAAAGAAGAATCTTCTACCTCTCCCGCTCTCCACTTCCACTCCGGTAAGGTATAATCGGAGATTTCCGCCGTCGAAACCTCATCCGCCTCAATCACAAACGTTTTATCTTCTGTCAGCAAATCTCCGGAGACACACAAATGAATCGGGACACTCAATACTTCCGTATTCGGATGAAAATAAAACGATACCTCGACGCTATCCTGATCATAACGTCCGGCAAAATAGATATAATTCTTCCCGCCGAACATCTTCATCTCGGATTTGCCACAAGAACAAAAAACAAGAATCCATAAACCGATCCACCCTATTTTTCGCATTTTCATCATATATTAGTCTCTACCTCCGGAAGAGGAAATACAAAATTCTTTGACATTCCATAGGTTTTACCATCGACCGTAATATCCCGGTTCAACCTCTTATACATATAAAACAACTGCCCCTCGGCCGTATACTCTTTACGGGCATCCAGCAATAACTCACGATAAAGTTGTTCTTTACTCCCGAGAGAAAGTTCTCGTTGGGCTCCCCGGCAAAAACGCAAATAAGTAAACATCGCTTTCGCTCTCTCTTCTCCCGCCAAATCATATAGACATTCGATATAGATATGATACAATTCACTTAAACGTAATACAGGTATCAATTTATTATTCAAACGATACGCTGAAGGAGTCACGTAAAAATACTTTCCGCACACATCCCGGTCTTTTCGCTTGACCACTAAACTCTCGCCCACCCTCACGTCTCCCGGGTCCTTATCCCGGAGTTCTTCCCGATCTTTCAAAAAAAGATAGGAGTAAGAAGTACGCCCTTCATCATTTAAGGCTCCGTATATATCGACTAATTTATTATTATACAGACCAAAAATAACATCATCGTATAGTTTTAAATTCCCCTTTTTAGCTTCCGATGGCTCTGTAAAATAAAAGAGAGAAGAATAAATTATTTTCTCCGCTTCTCTCATTGCCGATTCCTTATCTCCCAGATAGAGATATACCCGGGCCAATAACCCGCCTATAGCATAATAATTTAATCGATACCCTCTAAAGGACAAAAAATCGCTTACCCCGGCCAATTTCGAATCTCCCAAACGAGAATCCACCAACAAGATTTGGGTTTGATAAAGAGTATCAAAAGAAGCCGTCAACTTTTTGGCTTTTTCCAGATCCCGAATAACTTTTTCCAACACCTCTTCCGTCGTCAAACGAGGAAAATTAACAGAGGGTGCCTGATCGCAGTAAGGAAGCCGTTTCTCCCCACTATGAACGAGAGGAGCCGGGGCAAAGAGCCGCAACATATCAAAATGAAGAAAGGCCCGAATAGCCAATGCCTCTCCCTCTATCAATCGTCTCTCCAATTCTCCGTATCCATCCTTGAACAAAGACGAATCTGCCTTTTCCACGTGCTTTAAAAGAGTATTGCAATTAGCAATCAAATGAAAAGTATTGATCCAGACCGTATCCAATTTCGAACGTACGGTCGCTTGAGAGTAATTATACTCATCCGTATTAATAACCACCCGATAACCAATATCGTTACAGTTTTCCACGTCATAATACTGAGCCAGAACATCGACTAATCCCCAGGACAATTCCTGTCCATAAAGAGAAGCCCGGCTCATTCCCTGGTATATCCCGTTCAATGAATTCCGAAATCCTTCTGCATTCCGAAACAGGTCATCCTCCGCCACTTCTCCGGCCGGAGTCACCTCGAACCATTTCTCACATGAACTAAACACGATCAAAATAGCCATTATGTTCAATATCCATTTCATTAAAAACACACTTTTAAAGTAAGATTCATATTCCGAGCAAAAGGATAAGACAGACCTCTCTCCTCTTTTATGGAGGAAAAACGAAACACACTATTCATACTCCATTCCAGTTTCACGGTTTCTATCCCTAAACGTTTCATCCACATCCGGTCCAAATCATATCCCAGAGACAAAGCATCCAAAGAGAGTACGCTATAATCCTGACAGAAACGGGAAGTCGGCCGGGTCAACTCCTTGTTCCGAATATCTTTTAATAACGTTTTATCTCCCGGCTTACGCCAACGTTCCAACAAGACCCTACGATCCGCATTCTCTTCGGCAATATTTACATTTTCGACCTTTCGAACCAAAGTTTCGTTATACCGCTGTCCTCCGAATTCATACAGGAAGGAGGTAAACAAAGACCATCCCCTATATTTCATATAAAATCCGAAAGCACCTCGAACATCCGGTTCATTATCTCCAATAACGACTTGTTCGCCGGATTTCCACTCCTGAGTCATTGTTCCTTGTCGATTAAGAAATAGCTCTTTCCCCGTAGAGGGATCAATTCCCAATGAATGCATTCCCCATATTGCAGTCAAAGATCTCCCTTCCACATATTTCAATAAAGGCCGGGTATACTTTAAATCACTCGAACCTCCATGATAGTCTCCATAGTAACCGTCTACTTTCCGATTATACTCTCTCAACGCATCGGAAATCTTCATTATTCGATTCCGGTTATGTGACAAATTCCCGTACACATTCAAATAAATATCGGATTTATTTATCAAATTTCCACTCAACGATAATTCAATTCCTCGATTCCGTACCTCTCCAAAATTATCTTTATAAGAAGGGAAACCGGAAGAGGCGGCAATGGTCACATCCGTGATCAAATCACGCGTACGACTATTGTAATAACTCAAATTACAAGTTAACAACCCCTTAAACAGCTCCAGTTCCGCCCCGATATCCAGGGTATTGGTCCGTTCCCATTTCAAATCAGGATTCCCTAACGTCTTCATCAAGACTCCGGAACCCGTTTTATACAAGTCATCCAATGCCACCTCATAAGTAGAAATAGCACAATAGGCGGGAAAATCCACTTTACCCGTCTGTCCGTAACTCACTCTTATCTTCAGACGATCGACAGCAGACCATTTTTCCATAAAAGAGCAGTTATGCAAATTAACTCCCGTTCCCAAGGACCAGAAAGGAGCAAACCGCCTATTTTTCCCGAACTCGGAAGAGCCGTCTACACGCCCGGCAACATCAAGCAAATAGATTGAACGATAAGCATAATTCAAACTCCCGAATACACCAAAAAGTCTTTTGGTAACCTCTCCTAAAGTTGGTTTCACAACAACTTCCATAGCATAATTGGGAGAATGCAAACCCCCGGAAGCAAATCCCCGATAAGCAGAGGATACATACTCTGTTCGGGAAGAACGAGCATTTATTCCTACTGTCATATGAATATAATGCACTCCTACCGACCTGTCATAAGTCACCAATGCATTCGTATTCCATTCCGGAGCCTTTCCCTCTTTTCTCTCCAAGTAGCCTTTTAATGTATTCTCCAAATTTACCGGTTTTAAAGAGCGCGGATCCGTAAATTCTTCCTGTTTCGAAGTCCGGTAACTCACACTAATCCCTCCCTTAAAGGAGAGGTAATCGTTAATATACCAGTTTATATTGAAATTATTAATCCACTGATCGTAATTCAAATAAGCGAAACTTTTTAAACCGGCTTCATAAAGAGGATTCAGTTTCAAGGGACCGGAATGCCAATTCTGTAAATAGGGCAGGTCGTTTCCCTTACTATCCCGGTATTCGTCGTAAGGCAACTGTCTGGTATAATCGCTAAACATCCCATAAGGAGAATCTTTTGACCGGACAGAGTAATAAGATATTCTGTTCTGGAGTTGCAAAGAACGATAATGAAAATCGAGGGTTAAGCCGCCACCGATTCGGTTTCGAAAAGAACCTTTCATTACACCGTTTTGATCGTGATAAAGGAAATCCACACCCAATTGCAGGTTACCGGTTTTCCCTTCCACGACCAACGAGTGTTTGTGATTGAAAACAGCACGTACCGGTTTAGACAACCAATAAGTATCGACTCCTTTGGCTAATTGTTTCAACTTATTATTATACTCCGTAAGTCCCGCTACTTCGGAAGAGACATCATCCGGTTCAAACAAACCAGCCAATCGTTCGGTTTCAATCTTTTCCGCCGCATGCATCAGATTATAATCCGACAGATCAGGAAACGCAACCTCGCCATTCATACTATAGCTGACATTCAATTTCCCCGGCTGTATTTCTCGAGTGGTAATAACGATAACACCATTGGCCGCTCTGGAACCATACATCGCCGTCGCCACCGCATCTTTCAAAATCGTTATACTCTTCACCCGATCCATATCCATATCGTATACTTGCTGAACATCAATCTGAAAACCGTCCAGAATAAATGTCGGCAAATTAGAATTATTCTCCAGAACCGACTTCGTCAAGTTTTCCCTGCTTAACTCCGTCACTCCTATGCCAGACCGACCTCTTACGTAAAGTTCCGGCAAGGTATTCGGATCCGATCCCCATTCATTATTCCCCTGTATCCGGAAAGAGGGTTCAAACGTCTGAATGGCACTCAGAAGATTTGTTTTGGAAACCCTCAGCAATTTATCTCCGGAAATGGTTGTTGAGTTTCCGGTAAAACTACCTTTCGCATAATTAGAATAACCGGTAATCACTACTTCATCTATCAATTCCGGATCTTCTTCCAGAAAAACACTAATACCTGTTGTTTTATCCTGAATAATCGGGACCCTTTGTGTTTTCATCCCGACAAAAGAAAAAAGAAGAACTTTCGCTTCGCGAGGGTATATATTCAAGTGGAATCGTCCCTCCCTGTCCGAGGAGACCCCGACAGACGTCCCTTCTACCTTCACGGTTACCCCCGGTAAAGGAAGTCCGGAAATATCATATACCCGACCGGAAATCTCTGTTTTTTTCATCATCTCCGGCTTCCGGGGAGTAATGATAATAACATGATTGACAAATTGAAAATCAAGTCCGGAATCTTGCAAGCAAAATTTCAATATATTCTCTACCGTCTCTTCCCGGAAACACTTAGTAATGGTAGGAAGTTCCCGAACCTGTTCGTGATTACACAAAAAACTTATCCCGCTCTTTTGCTTTATCTCTTCCAATACCTTTAAGATAGAGGTATTTTTAAAATCTGCACTTATCCTTATATTAGCAGGATGCTGAGCTTGGGCAAAAGTAGAACACGACACAAATTGCAATAACAAGATCAGATACAAGACTTTATTCATGCAGCAAAAATAGAGTAATCTATTCCATTTTGAAAACAAAACATGTTAAAAACAACAGGAAACATAAAAAAACTGCCGGAAAAATTTTTCCGGCAGTTTCTTTATATCGAAAAGATTTTATTTTTCAAATAATTTTCCGAATTCGTCCATCGTCACCACCTGCTCCTCCAATTTCACGCCTTCTTTCACGGTAGCGAAAATTTTATTCTCCAAAGCTCTCTCGTACATGTTGGCTCGTTGTTTTTGATCTTCCAATAAACGAACGGCAAAACCATCCAACTGCTCATTGCTCAAACCATACAATCCGTATTGTTGTAATTGAGCTGCAGCTATTTCACGAGCCATCCCCTTCATATCCTCATCCTCAACCTTTATTTCATACTCCTTAACCATAGCCGTCTTGATCAACTGCCACTTAAACTCCTCACGATAAGAATCGAAATCTTTCTCTACCGATTCGGGTGTCATCTCCCTGTTCGTGGCCACCATCCAGCGTTTCAGAAAAGCTTCCGGCAAGACAACATCCTCATTTTTTTTCAACATCTTATCACGAGCATCCACAGAGAAACGATATTCACTATGTCCTTTAAATTGGTTCTCCAGATCTTCTTTTACCTTAGCACGGAACTCCTCTACACTCTTCACCGCTCCCTCTCCATACAATTTATCAAATAATGCCTGATTAACTTCGGCATCGATATATCTTTTTACCTCACTAATGATCAAACAGAAATCAGATTCAACTTTTTCGGCCTCCTCCTTACTTAATCCTAACATAGCGGCAAAATCGGTCTTGTTCGGATAAGCCTTTGCCGGATTGAAAATAACTTCACTTCCGACTTTTGTCCCGATAAAAGCTTTACGAGCCTCTTCGTCTTTCATATGATACACGGAAACAGAAGCATCCTCATTGTGAATTCCTCCCTCTTTCGGTTTACCGTTCTCGTCCAATTCGATCAATTCACCCTTTAAGTATTCCGTCCCTTCAACGACATCAACGACTTCAAGACTTCCGCTATTTTTACAGATACTCTCTATCTGTTTGTCTATCATTTCATCATCAATCTTAATCGTATAATAAGGCACTTTCTCGCGCTTGCTTAATTTCACATTCATCACGGGAGCCAATGCAATATCATAAGTAAATTCGAAATTTTCCTGATTCAGGTTCAAATCTTGTTCTTCCGTTTCGTTAGGAAGCGGTTCTCCAAGTAAATTCAGCGTATTGTCTTGAATATATTTGGTCAGCCCTTCTCCGATCAATTTGTTAATCTCCTCTATCAACACGGCCTTACCGTACATTTTCTTTATGATCCCAAAGGGAGTCTTACCTTTACGAAAACCGTCAATTACTGCTTTCTTCTGATATTCCTTCAATGCATCGTTCACGCGGGTAGCGTAATCATCCTTATCTAATTGAACCTTAAGAGTTGCGTTAAGGTCATCGATCTGGGTTTGTGTTATATTCATACTTCTCTATGATAAATGATAATAATGATAAAACAAACAAAAAAGCCACCTAAATTAAGGCGGCCAGCTCTTTCTCAAGTGCGGGCGAAGGGACTCGAACCCCCACGCCTTGCGGCACTAGATCCTAAGTCTAGTGCGTCTACCAATTTCGCCACGCCCGCTTGCTAATTTGCGGTGCAAATATAGTGCTTTTTTATCAGTTCCAAAATTTTTGAACCTTTTTTTATTTTTTCCTTCTAAGCTCAAAATTCTTTCCCAAATAGACGCGCCTTACCTCCGGATCCTCCGCCAATTGCTCGGCGGAACCCGATTGTAATATACGTCCGTCATATAATAGATAAGCTCGGTCAGTAATACACAGGGTCTCCTGTACATTATGGTCCGTAATCAAAATACCTATATTTTTCTCTTTCAATTTCTGTACTATACTCTGAATATCTTCCACGGCAATAGGATCTACTCCGGCAAACGGTTCGTCCAGTAAAATAAATTTCGGAGAAATGGATAAAGCCCGCGCAATTTCCGTACGTCGGCGTTCTCCTCCTGACAATTGGATACCTTTGCTTTTCCGAATATGTTGCAACCCAAACTCATCCAGCATCTCTTCCAAGCGTTGTTTTTGATAATCTTTCGGAAACTTACTCATCTCCAGCACGGCCTTAATATTATCTTCCACGCTTAGTTGCCTGAACACGGAAGCTTCCTGCGCCAAATAACCGACACCCAATTGAGCTCTCCGGTATACCGGTTCCGTCGTAATCTCCGTGTCATCCAAAAAAATACGGCCGCCATTCGGTTTAATCAAACCTACAATCATATAAAACGACGTTGTCTTTCCCGCTCCGTTCGGCCCTAACAACCCCACAATCTCTCCTTGTTCCACGTTAACCGAAACCCCTTTTACGACAGTTCTGCTTTTGTATTTTTTTACCAGATCCTCAGCCCTTAATTTCATATTATTCAGTTTTATCGCGCTAAGATAGTTCTTTTCGATGTAAAAGTAAAAGCCGTCACCCAAAAATGATCAAGAGTTACTGTTTACCGATAGATAACAACACTCCCGTCAGAAATTCAAGTGTAATGAAAAATTAATGGCAAAATTATCCACATCCTGCCGATCTTTATCCTTGCGATGAGTTATTCTCCACATGGCATCGATACGAATAAATCGAAATATATTTTCAATACCAAATCCAGCCTCTATATAAGGTTTTGACACCGAGGACATTCCTTTGGGAAAAAGCAATAAAGCTTCCGTGTCCGGTCGGCTTCCGTTATTTCTATCGGATAAAGATCCCCACAACGCCTTTACCGTTGCCACCTCTCGCCATTTCAATCGCTTCATTAACGGGATCTTACTCAGGAAAAATCCCCGGAAATGATGTTCCCAGAAAACAGCTCCCCACAAATCCGAAGCAAACTCATAAAAATTCATACAAGAAAAGGCATAAGGATCATAAAAATAGGTCGCATTTCCTTCATGCAATTTCAATAAGGGATAGGGGACTTTTCCGAATATTTTTCCTCCGGACAGCATAACATCGCTATAACCTATCGGTGCAATTGTAAAATCATGCTTAACGGAAAGCTCCAAACGCTGATAATTGTATTGGCTATTAAAGACACCTTTCACTCCGGCAATCAAATCCAGACCGACAATCGGATAGTCGGATCCCATAGATAACTTATCGAAAGTCTTACGTACCACGATCTCATTTTTAGAAAAACGCAACCCCAAACGGAATTGTGAAGTACGGATCTGGCTCACCTCCGTACTATCTGGACGCAAAAAATCTACATAAGGAGTGGGAAACATCTGCCTGTATTCATAAGCAAAAGTATTGGTAAACCACGACCACCACTCCTTTTCATACCGCAAATCAAATTGATTGATAAGCGTCAGTTTTTCATTATTACCCCGCGAGAAAATAGAACTTAAAATATTCCCGGTAGTAAAAGCATTTTCACTTGCACCCAATTGGAATACATCATGCCTGCCCCCGATCGTCAATTTGGAAGTTGGTAAGGTATTGAATATAATCTCCACATTACCTCCACCTTTAAATTCGTTATCTTTTGTACTATAAGCACCGTAACCACTCAGGCGTATTTTTTTGCTGAATTCACTCGTGGTACGGGCTCCTAACTGGAATCGGGCACCCTCCAGCTTATTAAAACTAAACAACTTATAATAAGGCCCCAACTCTACTCTTTTCACCGGATAATACCCGAACAAAACGGTGTTGATCAGATCATATATATTCTGATACAAAGGAACATTCTTTATCGAGTCTACCATATTATAGATGTTCCGCTCCCGTTCGCTCAACTGATAAGGACGCACCGTTTCCCAATAATTCTCATCATTCTTCAATACATCCTCACTCAATATCATATCGTTATCCAATCTGGCAATTTCCGGCGGAATATCCTCATTAATCCGCACGTTTGAATAGTCGATTTGCCGATGTCCCATAAAGGATATCAACTTAGAAGAATCCTTCATCTGCACGGTAAAATCCGCCATGATTTTGTCCTGTTTCAAAAACCAGGTTGAGTCATTCACCAGCTCATTGGTATTTTCAATCACCAAATCCCGAATCCAGTTTACATTCAACCCCTTTACCATACGCAAGGTAGCAGACTCCAAGGCCCATGTCAAAGAATCGACATTTATCTCTCCGTCGAAAACCGGAGTCGATTTCCCTTTGGGATGAAAACGAATTTTATATATTTTTCTTCCTTCTTTTTGAACACTATCCACCAAAAAGTATTTATAATACATCAATCCGTGCTCACTTAAAGGACTGGCAAAGTTTACCTCAAAAATATTAATATAATTATCGTATAGATTCACGTTCACATGCAGATGACCCGTGAATTGAGCTAAGGTATAATCTTCTTCTATGCCCGATATACGACTGGCTTTTACAACTTCCCTGCTCAGCCGGGGAGTTTTCCGATAATAATAATCTGCCGAGGCTTCCGAAATCATAACGGGCAAATAAGCTTTACCCGTTATAACAGAGGTATCGATATATTGAAATATAAATCCGAAATTCTTTTGCAGTTTTTTATTTTTAAACTCCGGTTTTATATTGGCGACATCCAACTCCATTTTAGTATAAGTAGAGCAATGATACGAGTCTTTCTCGGCCGGATTATTTCGCTTCTTATTTTTAGAAATATTACGCAAGATAGCATGAGCTGGATTCTCCCCGGGAGTTACCGTCACTTCTCCTAAATCCGTAACAACCGGTTCCAACTTAAAATCCACCGTATTAAATGCACCGGGCTTTATCTTCACCACCTGTCGCTCATAAGAAAGATAAGCTGCCATGATCTCCGACACTTCAGCCCGAGTTTCAATTGTATAATACCCGTCAAAGTCCGTGGTGATTCCGATTGTCGTTCCGACAAAAGAGATACTCACCAAAGGTAAAGGTTCCCCCGTTTTGGCATCCGTCACCCGTCCGCGTACTTTTGTTGTTTGTGCCGATAGTTCAGTAATCCATAAAGACAAAAATAAAAATAGAATGAACTTTGCGCATTTCATCATATTCAGAATCTCCCATTTTTAAATTTTTCATTGTCACCACTTTCAAAATTATTATCCCGTCAAACTACCCCCTCGCGCAATATGTCATGTAAATGAACTATTCCCTTATAGCGTAACTTTTCGTCAACAACGACCAGTTGAGTAATACTATTTTTTTCCATTAACCGATAGGCATTATAAGCCAATTCCTCCTCAAAAATCGTCTTTGGAGACTTCGACATAATATCGTTTGCCGTCAATCCGTCGACATCTTCATATTTCTCCATCATCCTCCGCAAATCACCATCTGTAATAATCCCTATTAGTTTATCATTTTCATCCACAATAGCAACGGCTCCTAATCTTCCTTTAGACATCGCTAAAATCACCGGACGAATCCCCGCATCCTTCTTAATACAAGGACGGTTATTCTTATCAAAAACGTCTGCAACCCTTAAATACAAACGTTTCCCCAAAGAACCTCCCGGATGATATTTAGCAAAATCCCGACTGGAAAAACTTCTACAACCAATCAGACACATTGCTAATGCATCTCCCAGCACTAATTGTGCCGTAGTTGAATTTGTCGGAGCTAAATTTAAAGGACCGGCCTCTTTTTCCACTTTTGCTTTCAGAACATACATAGCATTCTGCGCTAAAAAAGAATCGGTATTAGAGACCATGGCTATGATATTATGATTACCTATATTCCGTATTAAGGGGACAAGTACTTTTATTTCCGGAGTATTCCCACTTTTTGAAACACAGATAACCACATCTTCCTCCCGGATCATTCCCAAATCACCGTGAATAGCATCAGCGGCATGCATAAATATAGCCTGAGTACCTGTTGAATTTAACGTTGCTACAATCTTCGTCGCAATAATAGCACTTTTACCAATGCCGGTAACAATGACACGTCCTTTGCTCTCGTAAATCAATTTCACAACAGCCTCAAAGTTTTCATCTATATATTGGGACAAATTCTGAATGGCTTCGGCCTCATCCCGAATCACATTCAAGGCGATTGATTTTATATCTACCATGTTCCTTTTCGTTTATTAATTTCAAAAAAACGAGTTTCAGCAAAAAAAAAATTCAAAATTTATTGCACACTCAGTTTTTGTCTATAACTTTACTAAGGGCAAAAGTATTATTTTTTTACGATTGCCCCAAAAATGTGTAGGAATAGATTTATTATCGCCTATTTTGTTTGTACAAAAGAATTAAGTTATAAATTTGCACTCCCTCCTATGGAGGTGTGTAGAAATTTTTTAATAAAATCATGGGATTGCAAATTGATTTACATGTTAAATTAAAAGAGTATTTCGGTTTTGATAATTTTAAAGGAAATCAGGAGCAGATTATTAAGAACGTACTGGCAGGAAACAATACTTTTGTTCTAATGCCTACAGGAGGAGGGAAATCTTTATGTTACCAATTACCCGCTCTAATTCTTGAAGGGACAGCGATTGTAATCTCTCCGCTGATTGCTTTAATGAAAAACCAGGTGGATGCAATGCGTTCCTTTAGTGAATCTGAAGGCGTAGCTCATTTCATGAACTCTTCTCTCAGTAAAAATGATATACTAAGCGTAAAAGAAGACGTACTCAGCGGCAAAACAAAATTATTGTATGTGGCGCCGGAGTCGCTAACCAAAGAAAGTAATATCGAATTCCTTCGTAAGGTCAAAATTTCTTTCTTTGCCGTAGACGAAGCACATTGCATTTCCGAATGGGGACACGACTTTCGTACGGAATACCGGAAAATTCGTCCTATCGTGGAACAAATAGGAAAAGCTCCTATTATCGCTTTAACAGCAACGGCAACGCCCAAAGTACAACACGATATTCAGAAAAATCTGGATATGCTGGATGCTCAAGTATTCAAATCTTCTTTTAACCGCCCCAACCTTTATTATGAAGTACGCCCGAAGATCGATCCGACAAAAGACATCATCAAATTTATCAAAAACAACGAGGGCAAATCAGGTATTATCTATTGTCTGAGCCGAAAAAAGGTAGAAGAACTGACAGAAGTCTTATGCGTAAACGGCATTAAAGCAGCCGCTTATCATGCTGGAATGGATGCAGCCACCCGGAGTACGAATCAGGACAAATTCCTAATGGAAGAGGTGAATGTCATTGTCGCAACAATTGCTTTCGGCATGGGCATCGACAAACCGGATGTCAGATTCGTTATCCACTACGATATACCTAAAAGCCTGGAAGGATACTATCAAGAAACCGGACGCGCAGGAAGAGACGGTGGTGAAGGATATTGTCTGACTTTTTATAGTTATAAAGATATCCAGAAATTAGAGAAATTCATGCAGGGAAAACCTATTGCCGAGCAGGAGATAGGCAAACAACTGTTGTTAGAAACCGTCTCTTACGCGGAATCTTCCCTCTGCAGGAGAAAAGTCCTATTACATTATTTCGGGGAAACCTATGAAGAAGAAAATTGTGGCTCCTGCGATAATTGTCTATTCCCTAAAAAAGAATTCGAAGGAAAAGAATACTTGATCGACGCCTTAAATACGATTTTGGAAGTTAAAGAAAAATTCAAGGTAGAGCATCTGGTAAATATTCTAATGGGAGAAACCGATTCTACGATAAAATCGTATCACCACGACGAACTGGAATCTTTTGGTATCGGTTCTGAAAAAACTCCCCAATTCTGGAATATGGTTTTCAGAAGAGCCTTAGTTAGCTGCTATATAGAAAAAGATATTGAACAATACGGTGTCATTAAATTAACTCAAAAAGGACACGAATTTTTAAAAGAACCTAAAGATTTTATGCTGATGGAAGATCATAATTTTGAAGAATCTGAAGAGAAACTTCAGGAAAAGGGGGGTGTTTCAGCGTTAGACAGTACATTATTTGCCATACTGAAAGATTTAAGAAAAAAAATAGCCAAGAAAAACAATCTGCCCCCTTATGTTATTTTCCAGGACCCGTCATTAGAAGACATGTGTATCAACTATCCGATCACCCTGGAAGAGTTAGCTAATATACAAGGAGTTGGAACAGGAAAGGCTCAAAAATACGGCAAAGAGTTCGTCGAAGTGATCAAACAATACGTGGATGACAACGAAATTGAACGGGCTCAAGATATGGTCGTCAAAACGGTTGCCAATAAATCCAAATTCAAGGTATATATCATACAAAATATCGACCGTCAAATCGACCTGGAAGATATTGCATCCGCAGAAGGATTATCTTTTGAAGAATTAATTAAAGAGATGGAAGCCATCGTCTTCTCGGGCACAAAATTGAACATTGACTATTATATCAATAAGATCCTCGATGAGGAACAGCAACAGGAGATATTCGATTATTTCATGGAAGCCAAGAGTGACAACATCGGAGATGCTTATGACGAATTTGACGGGGACTACGCGGAGGAAGATCTGAGATTAATGCGTTTGAAATTTCATTCCAAACACGGAAATTAAGTAAATAGAAAAACTGCCTTTAAAAGGCAGTTTTTTCATTCCATCCGGTCTATCATCACATCCGGAAGATGCTGTATATACTGAAACAATAAGCTTTCATCTCCGGCCCTTTTCGTTTTTATAACTAAAGTAACCCGGTAAGTGGAAGTATCACCCAACTGCCCGGTTTCCGTCGAATAACTCGCGATGGTATGTCCTTTGCGTTCGATTTCATCCGTGATCAATTTAATATTTTCACGCACGCTTGTCGTAAAAACCAACAATACACTCCGTAATCCTATCCTCTTAAACAAATAACCCAACCCTTCAAGTCCAAGTAAAGTCAAAGCCATCGCTCCGACACCCAACCAATACATCCCTCCTCCTACCGCAAGTCCAATAGCCGCCGTTGCCCATACCCCTGCTGCCGTTGTCAAGCCGCGTACGAACTGTTTTTGAATAATAATAGTACCTGCACCCAGAAAACCTATTCCACTCACCACCTGTGCAGCGATACGACTGGGATCCAAACCGATCCCCTTATCTCCCAAAATATCTTCAAAACCATATTTTGAAACAATCATAAACAATGCACTACCGCAAGCGACTAAAAAATGCGTTCTAAAACCAGCCTCTTTAGCCCGGTATTCCCGATCCAAACCGATAATTGCACCCAAAATACCCGCAACAAATAACCTAAAAATAAAATCCCAAATCATATCCTCTCTTTTATACTTTATGAACACCAACAAATTTACGCAAAATAACGTATGTTGTTTACAACAAATAAAAGAATATGCTTACAGCTACGATCTTACTATTCATATCAGGCTACACGATTATCGCCCTCGAACACCAATTGGGCATCAACAAAACCGCTACGGCCTTAGTATTAGGAATGCTACTTTGGACCCTCTGTATCTTCACGGGTCCGGATATCATTATCTCTGCCAACAGCACTTCTTTTCATGAATATATAGCAGCAAATCCCCCTTTACATTCTCTTTCTCTCCGGGAACAAGCTATCCAATATCTTATTAACCTACAAATAATAGACCATTTAGGAAATATTGCCGAAATTTTATTCTATTTACTAGGGGCTATGACCATTGTCGAGATCATTGACACACACCACGGTTTCGACCTCATTACCAAACAGATAAAAACAAAAAATAAGAAAAAGTTATTATGGCTTATCGCCTTTATTACTTTTTTCATGTCGGCTGTATTGGACAATCTGACAACAGCCATGGTAATGGTCATGTTATTACGTCGCCTGATTTCGGATCAAACGGAACGATGGATATTCGGAAGTATTGTTATCCTTGCAGCTAACGCGGGCGGGACCTGGACGCCCATAGGAGACGTCACCACCATTATGCTCTGGATACACGACAACATAACGGCCGCTCACATCATGAAACAACTTCTATTTCCCAGCCTGATCTCTATCGTGATACCCCTAATCATCGTCTCCTTTCGGATCAAAGGAAATACCACAAGCGTAAACAACGCCCCACGAGAAACCGGAAACAATTTATCCGTCTCACATCGGGAACAACTCATTATTCTTTTACTGGGGATCATTTGCCTACTATTCGTTCCCGTTTTCAAATCTACAACTCATCTACCGCCCTTCGTCGGTATTCTGTTAGCTTTAGGTATGTTATGGATATACCTGGAAATTCTTTACAACCGTAAAAAAACGACCAGCGTAACTTTTCCCTACCGGGTCTCCGCCATTCTTTCCAAAATAGATTACTCTACCCTACTCTTTTTCCTCGGAATTCTTCTATCTGTTGCCGCCCTACAAACGTTAGGAGTATTAAACCATATGGCCGCCTTCCTGAATGAGAAGTTGGACAATATTTACCTTATCGACAGCATCATCGGATTATTGTCTTCCATCATCGACAACGTTCCTTTAGTGGCTGCCGCCATGGGTATGTATCCCCTCGTTACGCCGGACACACAACCCCTCACACCCTATTTAATGAATTTCGTCACGAACGGCACCTTCTGGGAACTCTTGGCCTATTGTGCAGGAGTAGGAGGCAGCATTCTCATCATTGGCTCTGCTGCCGGGGTGGTCGTCATGGGACTGGAGCGCATCAACTTCGTATGGTATCTCAAACACATCACCTGGATCGCCCTTCTCGGTTATCTCGGAGGTATCGCCGTTTATATCTTACAAAAATCAATCTGATTTGACCCACTTCACCGCATCGGCCTGTATAATTTGATAACCATCGGCTCCCCTATCGGATAATGTCACCTTTGCCGGTCCGGCATCCCATTCATATTTTCCTCAAGGGCCCAACGGCTCCCGGCAATAGCCGTCTCTATTATCAGAGAAAGGTGCCTGAAAAGACACCTTTCTTATTCTTAATCCTGGTAACGAATAATTGTTTGTTCTCGATCCGGCCCGACGGACACGATTTTAACGGGCACCCCCGTCTCTTCTTCCAGAAAAGTCAAGTAGTTATTAAACTCTTCCGGAAATTCATCTTCCGAACTCACTTGAGTCATATCGGTTTTCCAACCCGGAAGCTCCACGTAGACCGGTTTGATATTATCATTGATTTCGAAAGGAAAATCCTCCACTTCCTTTCCATCAATCTCATAAGCCACACAGGCTTTAATGGTATCGAAAGAATCCAGCACATCGCTTTTCATCATAATGAGCTGAGTGACACCATCGATCATAATAGCATATTTTAAGGCAACCAAATCAATCCAACCGCAACGACGACGCCTTCCAGTAACGGATCCGAATTCATGTCCCAGATCACATAACCGACCTCCTACTTCGTCTTTTAACTCCGTGGGGAAAGGACCACTTCCGACACGGGTACAATAGGCTTTAAAAATACCGAAAACCTCTCCTATACGACTCGGAGCTACGCCCAATCCGGTACAAGCTCCGGCACAGACGGTATTGGACGAGGTTACAAAAGGATAAGAACCAAAATCGATATCCAGCATTGTTCCTTGCGCCCCTTCCGCCAAAATAGACTTTCCGGCTTTCAAGGTATAATTCACCTCATGTTCACTATCTACTAACTGAAATTGTTTTAAATATTCGATTCCCTCAAACCACTCTTTCTCCACGGCAGATAAATCATATGAAAAATTCAGACTCTTCAATATCTGCTCGTGACGAGCTTTCGCTTTCGCGTATTTAGTATCGAAATCATGTAAAATATCCCCCACGCGAACGCCATTCCGACTGACCTTATCCGTATAAGTCGGTCCGATTCCTTTCCCTGTCGTTCCCACTTTGGCCGCCCCTTTGGCCGCCTCATAAGCAGCATCCAAGAAACGATGTGTCGGAAGAATCAAATGGGCTTTCTTAGATATATGCAATCTCTTTTTCAAATCATGACCGGAAGCCTCAAGTGCCTCTGCTTCTGCCTTAAATAAAGCCGGATCCAACACGACACCATTCCCGATAATATTTATTTTGTCTCCCTGAAAAATTCCGGAAGGGATAGAACGAAGGATATATTTCTCACCGTTAAATTCCAGCGTATGTCCCGCATTTGGCCCTCCTTGAAAACGAGCGACCACATCGTAATGAGGTGTTAAAACATCAACGACCTTTCCTTTTCCCTCATCTCCCCACTGTAATCCCAACAATACATCTACTTTCATTTGATACTATTTTAATTATAATTGCCACGTAACCGCAACAATTCTGGATTATAAAACAATTACTAAAAAAACAAACGTACAAAGTTAATATTTATTTCGAAGCAGCCAACTTGCAGTCGTGGCAGACGCCATATATATAAAGCATATGATGATGAACCGAAAAATCATATTTATCTTCCACATGCTCAACGATCTCTTCCAATCGCGGGTCAGCAAACTCTTCCACCTTTCCGCATACCTTACACACAATATGCTCGTGTTTTCTATTGTTATAAGCCTTTTCAAACTGGGCAATATTATTTCCAAACTGATGTTTTATCACCAGCTTACATTCCAACAGCAAATCAATCGTATTATACAAAGTAGCCCGACTTACCCTGTAGTTTTTATTTTTCATAAAAACATACAGAGATTCGATATCGAAATGCCCCGTATGAGAATAAATCTCGTCCAAGATAGCATACCGTTCCGGTGTCTTACGATGTCCTTTTTGCTGCAAGTAAGTAGTAAAAATCTCTTTTACCGTCTCCTTTATTTTTTCCATTGAGTCCAAAACACTTGATTTATGACTTTGCTAAATTACAACAAATCTCGAAAACATGCTCATCTAATTTAGAAGAATTTTAATTAAAGATCGATATTCTCCACCCGAGACACATTCTCCACCCCTTTTAACGAGGCTATTTTCATCATCAGATTGTTTAAATCTGCCGTATTATGTACGTACAAATGAATCATCCCTTCGAATATACCGTCTTTCGTCTCAAAATGTACCGTACGCATATTCACGTTATTCTCTTTAGAAATAATCATTGTTATGTCGCTCACAATCCCCATGCTATCAATGCCGTTCAACTTAATCACGGCTAAAAAAGACATAATCTTATGGCTGACCCACTTGACTGGCACGATACGATCCCCGTAACTGGACATCAAGCGAATGGCTTCGGGACATTTACGTTTGTGAACGGTAATCTTATTGTCTATTTTCATTCCGACGACATCATCACCCGGAATAGGATTACAACAAGGCGCAATAATAAAATCAGAAGCATCCTCTACGATATCGTTAAAAACCTTCTCATCCTCTTTCTTTTTATTTTCTGCCCCTCCTTCTTTGATCGCATCCGATTTGTCGTTTTTGAAAAACTGTAACTTCCAATATTTTACAAATTTATTTTCAGACTTCCTCTTCAATGCTCTCTTCACCTCTTCTACATCCAGATGTCCTTTAGCCAAGCTGATAAACAACTCCTCTTTTGTATTTAGTTTCAAATGATTAAGTGCTTTCCTCATGGTTTCGGGCGAATCGGGTAAGTGCATATCATCCAATAATTTCTCAAAGATCGCTCCGCCGTTCCGGGTCTGTTCTTTCTTTTCTTTTCTGCAAACTGCACTTATATTCGTTTTTGCTTTTGCCGTAACCACAAAATCAAGCCAGTCACTCTGGGGCTTTTGCTTATCACTCGTCAACACCTCCACCTGATCCCCACTTTGCAAGACATGACTCATGGGGACTAACTTATGATTGACTTTTGCCCCGATGCACGAATTTCCGATTTCTGTATGGATATCATAAGCAAAATCCAGCGCCGTAGCTCCTTTAGGAAGAGTCTTCATATCGCCCTTAGGAGTAAATACCCGAATCTCCTTCGCGTATAAATTCATTTTAAATTCATCCAGAAACTCCAAAGCATCCGTTCCCGGCTGTTCCAACATTTCCTTTATCCCTGCCAACCATTTATCCAACTCGGAATTGGAATCCGTATCGCCCTTGTATTTCCAATGAGCGGCAAAACCTCGTTCCGCAATCTCGTCCATGCGCTCCGAACGAATTTGGACCTCAATCCATCGTCCTCCCGGCCCCATGACAGTCAAATGCAACGCTTCATATCCATTCGCTTTCGGAACACTAACCCAATCCCGTATACGTTCGGGTTTAGGGCTATACAAATCCGTGATCAGGGAATATATATTCCAGCACTGCCATTTTTCGGGTTGGTTACTTTTGGGAACAAAAACAATACGTACGGCTAACAAATCATATATTTCCTCAAATGAAATATGCCGGCGTTGCATCTTCGACCAGACAGAATAGACACTCTTGGTACGTGCCGTGATCTCAAACTGATAACCATTTTCCGCCAAACGCTCCCGTATAGGAATAATAAATTGCTGAAAAAGATTCGTATTTTCGGTCTTATAAGCCTGAATTCGTTTTTCTAAGACTTTATACTCTTCCGGATTCTCATATTTCAAGCTTAAATCCTCCAATTCGGTTTTTATCGCATGCAACCCCATACGATGAGCCAAAGGAGCATAAATATAAAGCGTTTCTCCCGCTATTTTCACCTGCTTGTGTTCGGGCATGGAGTCTAACGTACGCATATTATGCAAACGATCGGCAATCTTAATCAGGATCACGCGAACGTCATCAGCCAAAGTAAGAATCATTTTTCGAAAACTCTCGGCCTGCTTCGTCGTATTCGATCCCATGACCTCACTGATTTTCGTCAATCCATCCACGAGAGAAGCGATCTTAGGCCCGAATAGGTTGGAGATATCCTCTACAGTATAATCCGTATCTTCCACAACATCATGCAACAAAGCGGCGATCACCGACTTCGTACCCAAGCCGATCTCCTTCGTCGCAATTTTGGCCACAGCGATCGGATGAAGAATATAGGGTTCTCCGGATTTTCTCCGCACTCCCTGATGCGCTTCATTGGCGAACTCAAACGCCACCCGAATTAATTTCTTATTCTCCTCTGTGGTACCCTTCCGCATGGAATTCAATAAATCCTCGAAAGCCGCCTCTATTATTTCCTGCTCTGTCATATCCATCATGATTTAGGTCAACCGGTTATATCTCTATATGCCGAGAGGTCACGTCCGATTGCAGGAATAAGGCAGCCATCCGGTCAAACATACCCCCTTTTTCAGTCGTATAATACGTGATTTTCCCCCCTTTGGAAAGTCGTCCGTCTATTTCAGGATGACGCTCCAAGTAATCTTTTAAACTTTGGGCCACCAATCCCCCCTGCTCAACAACAGTCACGCCCTTAGGTATAATCTCATCTATTTTCTCTCTTAACAATGGATAATGGGTACAAGCCAGAATGATCGTATCTATCATCGGATCTTTGTCCATTAACTCCTGAATGTATTTTCTTACAAAATAATCAGTCCCCGGCGTATCTATTTCATCATTCTCAACCAGCGGGACCCACATGGGACATGCCTGCTGAGTGACCCGAAGTCCCTTTTCCGAATGTATCTTAGCAATTTCCATAAGATAGGAATCGGAAGCCACGGTTCCTTTGGTCCCCAATACCCCGATATGCCCGTTCGTTGTAAAACGGGAAACCGCTTCGGCACTGGGACGAATAACCCCCAACACCCTTCTTTCCGGGTCAATCAAAGGTAAATCCACCTGCTGAATTGTACGTAGAGCCTTGGCCGATGCAGTATTACAGGCAAGTATAACCAACCGGCAATTCATTTCGAATAATTTAAGAACAGCCTGACGGGTATATTCATAAACGACATCAAAAGAACGGGTCCCGTAGGGTGTCCGAGCATTATCACCCAAATAAATATAATCGTATCCAGGCATCTCTCTCACAATATCTTTCAATATCGTAAGCCCCCCATAACCAGAATCAAAAACCCCTATTGGACAACTCATACTTCTTTTCTATTATAGGTGCTAATATAACCTTTTTCGAGATATTAAACAAAAAAAAGCCGCCATCGGCGGCTTTTTATATCGAGCTGAAGTTTTTATTGAACCCCGAGTTTTTTCTTAACCAAAGGCAATACATCATCACTATTATCAGCAGCAAACAGCAATGCTCCGGCAGCAAAGATATAGGTATATCCATTCTCTTTTCCCACCTCGGTAATTGCTTTTTTGATCTTTTCAAGAAGCGGAGTCATTAACTCGTTTCTCTCTTTATCTAATCTTTCACCAGCATTTGTATCAAAGTCTTGTATTCTCTGATTCATTTGTTGCAATTCCTGTTCTTTAGTCTCCCGTATAAGTTCATTCCATGTTTTCACATTTTGCTGATACTCCTGATATTTCTTGGCAAATTCCGCACGCATATCCTCTGATTCTTTCCTTGCTGCCTCCCATTTCTGTTGTATTTTCATTTGTACATCCTTAAACTCCGGCATTATACTTAACAACTTATCCGTATCTAAATGTCCTAATTTTATCGAACTCGTTTGGGCTGAAGCTGTAAATGCAGCAAAAATAAATGCCACAAAAACAAAAAATTTCATTGTATTCCTCATAATGTTTGTCTATTTGATGATTTACAAAAGTAATAAATTAATTGCTTTTTCACTCTTTTATCTTATTAATCTAATCTAACAAATTACAAAAAAAAGATTATGTCAACTAAAACTCCTGACCGAGTACAAAATGTATTTGTGAGCCGGCAGCTCCCTGACGACCAGGCACTTCATCAAATCCATATCCCCAGTCAATACCCAATAAACCGAACATGGGCAGGAATACGCGCAAACCGACTCCGGCAGAACGGTACAAGTTAAAAGGCTCAAAATCCTTTAATTTATACCATGAATTTCCTGCTTCCAGGAATCCCAAAGCATAAATAGTAGCCGATTGAGCCAACGAGATCGGATAACGTATCTCCATCGTAATCTTAGAATAAAGACTCGCATCTGCAGCGTTCGGTGCGATAAAGCTCGAACCTGCATTCGTCAACGAACCGTTCTCGTATCCTCTTAATCCGATGTATTCACGACCGTACAAACTATATCCCGACATTCCGTCTCCTCCCATTTCAAATCCCTCGAACGGAGATTTTTTGTCACTATCGTAATGGCCTAAATAACCATATTGTACGGACGCATAAAGAACCAAAGGACGAGGTTTGTTCACATCCGTCAACGGAATATAAACTTTCCCGCTAAACTTCCATTTATGATATTCGATCCATTTATATCTTACCCGGTCTTTCTCCGTCGCATAATCACGATTATCAAACCAGGAATAAGGAGGAGTAAAAGCTAAAGACAAGGTAAATTCACTCCCCTGTTTCGTGTATAAAGGATTATCTATAGAACTCCGCTTCAACACGGTTGCAAAGGAAAGGTTATTGGAATTTCCGTCACTAAAAATATAATAAGGCCAATTCTTCAACTCGTAACGTTGGTAAGAGATCTCATTATACATCGTGAACCAGTCGTCCGGCCAAGTAATTCTCCGTCCCAATCCGACACTAACACCATAGGTCAGCATCAATTCGCTGGAATTATAAAAATCCTTAGACTTATTGGAGTTCACGTAATAAGAGTTATAATAATTACGGGAATAACCTGTTTGGCGAGAGAAATAAGCCGAAACACTTAATGAGTTCGGACGCTTTCCTCCTAACCAAGGCTCCCGAAACGAGATACTGAACGAAGTATAATACTTACCGTTCGTTTGAGCTTTCAAACTAAATGTTTGTCCGTCTCCCTGCGGTAAAGGACGATAAGAATCCCAGTTAAAAATATTCCGGATAGAGAAATTATTAAACGTCAAACCCAACGAACCGATAATCATACCGGCACCCCAACCTCCCGACAACTCGATCTTATCATTGGGTTTTTCCGATACATTATAAATGATATCCGTTGTTCCGGCTTCCGGATGCGGTTCGAATTTAGGTTCGATCTTTTCCGGGTCGAAATGCCCCATATTAGCTAACTCCCGGATACTCCGAATAACATCCTGACGACTGTATAGCTCGCCCGGATACGTGTATAATTCCCGACGAATCACATGTTCGTGCGTACGGGTATTACCTTTTATCATTAACTTGTTAATGGTGGCCTGAGGTCCTTCAACGACACGGATTTCCAAATTAATCGAATCATTGCCGACGATCGTTTCAATGGGCTCCAACCTGGAGAAAAGATACCCGTTATTCTGGTATATATTACTTACAGCATCCTCATCCACATACAACCGTTCTTGGAGGTACTTGCTATTGTATACATCTCCCTTCTTGATATTCAAAAGTGTGGATAAACGCCACGATTCGTATTTGGTATTACCCACCCAAGTAATATCGTTAAAATAATATTTATTCCCTTCTTCCAGATGAATATAAATCTTCACCCTGTTCGGCGAAACCGGAACGATCGAGTCCGATAGGATAACGGCATCTCGATACCCTTTTTCATTGTATCTGCTCAGAAGATTAAATTTATCTTCGTCATAATTTTTCTCTATAAAATTAGCAGATTTAAAGAAATTAACAAAAGATTTTTCTTTTGTTTTTTTCATCGCCGCTTTTAATTTTCCGGCTTTAATCTCTTTATTCCCCGTAATAATAATATCGGAAATTTTAATTTTGCTATTTTTCTCAACGATAACATCCAATATCACACTCCCTTCCACGGCAGGATCATCTCTTTGAATAATCTTGATAGAGGAATTGTAATACCCTTTCTCTTTTAAATATTTCTCAATACCTCTTTTTATATTGACTTTCGTGTTCTCTGTTACCTGGATACCCGGCATAAGAGCTAATTTTTCCCGTACTTTTGTCTCTTCCGATTTTTTCAAACCAACATACAGGACTTTCGAAAGTCGATAACTCCCCTGAATATACAGATTCAAATACACTTTATCTCCTTCGATCCGATCCACAGAAATAGATATATCAGAAAAGATTCCCTGATCATATAATCTCCGGATAGCCTTTGTTATTGCATCTCCGGGTATGGTAATTCTATGTCCGACAATCAACCCGGACATCTGTAATAAAATATCCTTATCATAACCGCCACCGGTACCGGTTATTTCAACCCCGGCCAACTCGTACGATTTAGGATCAGAATAATAAATCTCAATTACTTTTTTTGTCGAATCCGCAACTTGGGCCTCAACCCAATTAAAACAAAATATAAATATCAGTACAAACGCTGTTTTTCCTATCATCTGACTCACTTTTTTAATTGTTCTCCGGTTTTCCCGAAGCGTCTCTCTCGTTTTTGAAAATTACGAATGGCCAAATATAAATCTTCTTTTTCAAAATCAGGCCAAAATTTGTCAATAAAATATAGTTCCGTATACGCTAATTGCCATAAAAGAAAATTACTTAACCGACATTCACCGCTTGTCCGAATTAACAAATCCGGATCCGGAATCCCTGTCGTTGTTAAATAAGATTCGAAATCATTGTCATTAACACTCTCTATATTAATAATTTTCCCGCTTTTATAATCTCGAGCCAAGTGTTTTGCCGCCTCCAAAAGCTCCCATCGTGCCCCGTAGCTCAACGCCAACACCAAGGTTACCCCTGTATTTTCCGACGTCCGGCCGATCAAATTTTTCAATTTCTTATATACCGCTTCAGGCAAATCCAACAAGTTTCCGATAGCCATTACCCGCACTTGTTGTTTCATCAGGTTGTCCGTCTCCGCAAGAATAGCATCAACCATTAGCCCCATCAGCACATCTATCTCTTCCTTAGGACGATTCCAATTTTCTATCGAAAAGGTGTAAAGGGTCAAATATTTCAGTCCGATTTCCCCACTTGCCTCCACAATTCGCTTTACCGTATCCACCCCCTCTTTATGCCCTTGCCATCGCTCTAAACCTCGACTTTTAGCCCATCTTCCATTACCATCCATGATAATGGCGACATGAACCGGCACATTCCCTTTATGTTTAATTTCTTCTATCATATTTTTCACCAGATGAGATTGCAAATTTACAAGAGTTCTCCATATCCCCTCACTCTTTTTACTATTTTTCACTTTTCATTTCGCAAATCCTCACCCCATCGCAACTTATTCCTGAGTGTTTCATAATAACTGTGATCCGGCATTTTAACCACATTCAATTTAAAATTCCCCGAAGATATGAATAATTCACGAATATTCGATATTTTATGCATTCTGGAGTCCAAACTCAACATAAAATCAGCAGATCGACTTTCCACTTGTAACTTGACCCTCACGTTTCCCGGTAAGATCAACGGACGGATACTTAAATTATGAGGGCTTACCGGAGTCAAAATCAAATTGTCGCATGCAGGAGACACGATAGGACCTCCGCCACTCAAAGAATAAGCGGTAGAACCGGTAGGAGTCGCCACAATCAAACCATCGGCCCAGTAAGTCGTTAAATACTCGCCCTCAATATAAGCGTGTACTTTTAACAAAGAAGAACGTTCCGTTTTCAACACGCTAACCTCGTTCAATGCATAATTAAAATCTGAAAATGGATTCTCTTCTATATCCAAGTGAATCAAATCCCGCTGTTCGATTTCAAAATCACCCGCACAGAGCATTGCCACAGCCCGAGAAATTTCTTCCTGAGCAATATTGGCCAAAAAACCCAATCGCCCGCTATTAATACCTAAAATAGGAATACCGCTATCCCTTACATAAATAACTGAATTCAGGAAAGTTCCGTCTCCTCCTACGCTAAATAACACATCGACATCCCCTTTGGACAGGACCTCATCGAAAGAGGAATCAAAATACTCCACCACACCTCTATTCTGCTGTTTCAAAAAAGAATAAAAAGGATGATAACAACTTAATATGGCACCTCTTTCCCTCAAGTTTTTCAACATACTCTCCAAAAAGGGGAAAAAATGAGTTTCCACCACCCTCCCGAATATTGCTATTTTCATATCACGTACAAAATTTAATCAGATGCTTCTTCACATTTCCATATATTTCATCAATTGACCAAAACGCTCTCTCAGCTCTTCTCCATATTCTTCTCCGTTTACAAATGTAATTTTAATCGAATACTGGTATCGATTGAATGTCTCCAATATAGGCTCCAAATTAGAAGTATTCACTTTTAAAACAACATACACCTTATTGGCATCTCCGCCTCTCGTTACACAACAACTGATGATCTTCGCTTCATTATACTCGACAATTTGAGCGATCTCCGCCAAAGAATAATCAATATTATCTACTTCCAAAACGATAATACCACCGGGTAAATTAGCACCTAACAAACGATCAACCTGATACAAAATATCAGCTGGCAGAATAACTCCCCTGTATTTTCCACTTCGACTCAACACGGGAATAACGGATAACATACCGGCCGAAGCCACCCCGACAATATCGTAAATATAAGTATCCTCATAAACAAACGTAGCCTCCTTACGAATCTCCAGAGATGCGATAGGGTCCTCCAAATTTCCATGAGCGTATATTGTCTCATCCTCCAATAACCCCAGATATTCATCTCCCTCGACAACAGGCAAATGGGAAACCCTGAAAATTTCCATCCATCCCAAAGCTTGAGAACAACGATCTTCCCGGTTCAAGACAGGAATAACATGTGATAATATTTTTAATGCAATCATTGTTAACTCTTTGAATATATGACGTTAAAAACAAAAGGCCATCCACTCTTCCCTCCCTAAATTTTAAATTCTATCTCTTTTTATGCCCTAAAGATACGCTTTTTTCTCTACTTCCAGTTCACCCGAAAATAATTTTCGGGTTTCAATTTTCAATTTTCAATTATTCTTTATATTTGCCTTTGAATTTTAAAAACAATAAACATTATGTTACCGAAGTTTCTCATCGCAGACAATTCACAGGAAGCAGCTGATCTTTTGTATGTTGTACATACAGAAAAACCTCGTTGTATTATACAGTGCGATATGGACGGCTTCTATAGTAATCAACGTATTTACTGGATTGACGAAGAGCCTCTTTGCATTGATGATGTAGAAAGTCTATTGGAAGAAGCAGAAGATTTCTTTGAAAAAGAACTGGATAACCAAGAAGACCTATACGATGAAGAAGAAAATTAAATAAAAGCGCGGCCTTGCCGTGCTTTTTATTTAATTTAACAATTAATCGCATACTATTTCACAATTCATTCGTACATTACGAAACTATTACTAACCTTTCAAATTTGAAATTTATGTATACAAAGAATGATATTAAACAATTTAGACACCGGGGCATCAAACTCGTACAAATTGATAAACAAATCGAAAATTTCAAGAAAGGTTTCGAATTTGTCAAACTTCAAGATGCCGCCACTCTTCGGAACGGAATAAAAAGTTTAACAGAAGAAGAGGGAAACAACTATATTTCAATCTTTGAGAACAAAAGAGATTCTCTCGATATGGTTAAAATGGTTCCGGCTTCCGGTTCCGCCTCGCGGATGTTTAAAACCTTAAATACATTCTATAATACATACACGGGAAGTGATGAAGATTACCTGAACTTCCGGCAAAACAAAGAGCCGGGAACCATGTTCTCTTTTTTTGAGAAACTAAAGGAATTTCCATTTTACCCTCATCTGAAGGAAGCCCTTTATAAAGACATGTTGGATGTTGATAAGCTCTTGTGGAAAAATCAATTCTCTGAAATATTAGAGTACCTGTTGACAGAAAAAGGATTAAATTACAATTCAACCCCCAAGGGTCTTATTGATTTTCATATCTATCAGGATCATATCCGAACCGCTTTGGAAGAACACCTCGTGGAGGCTGCATTATATTGTAACAACGGGAAAACAGCCAATCTGCACTTTACGGTTTCCGAAGAACATCTCAACAAATTCAAGGCGCTGTTAAAGAACATTCTAAAGGATTACCAAAAAGAATATAACATAAAATACAAGATATCTTTCTCCATTCAAAAACCTTCCACGGATACAATCAGTCTGGATTCAAACGGAAATATTTTACGTGATGCTCAAGGAAACATTGTTTTCCGGCCGGGAGGACACGGAGCTCTGATCCATAACCTGAATGATTTGAAAGAAGAGTTGATCTTTATTAAAAATATTGATAACGTAACTCCGGACAGAAATAAAGCCGACACGATTAAATATAAAAAGATTTTAGCCGGCCTATTGCTCGATGTTCAGGAAAAAGTATTCAGCTACCTGAAGATTCTGAATAAAAACAGAAATAACCTGACGGAAGAAAAATTGAGTGAGATCGAAAATTTCATCAGCGAGAATCTCGGGTACAAACAACGGGAAGGATTTGCATTTTCCACACCTAAAGAGCGAATCAAATACCTGAAACATTTACTGGATCGTCCCATCCGCGTATGTGGAATGGTTAAAAATGAAGGTGAACCCGGAGGAGGACCTTTCTGGGTCGGTGATGACACGGGGAGTCGCCTGATGATTTTGGAAAGTGCCCAAATCGATCTGAAGGATAAGGAACAGAAAAAAATATTTTCAAAAGCGACTCATTTTAATCCGGTAGATATTGTATGCAGTACTTATAATTACCGTGGAAAGAAATTTGACTTACGGGAATTCATCGATGCTACACAAGGTTTCATCTCCAAAAAATCTTACGAAGGTCAAGAAATTGAGGTTCAGGAATTACCCGGACTTTGGAATGGAGCTATGGCAAACTGGAACACACTTTTTGTCGAAGTCCCCTTGTCAACTTTTACTCCGGTAAAAACGGTATTTGACTTGCTACGCTTTGAACATCGCAACGTATTTAGCGTATAAGCGGAAAAACATTTTTAATTTAAACATATGCAAAAAAGAAATTATCTATTACTTGTCCTGCGGGGATGTGCGATGGGTGCGGCAGATGTTATCCCGGGAGTATCCGGAGGTACCATTGCCTTTATTACCGGAATATACGAAGAATTAATCGACTCTATTCGTTCCGTCAACTTACAGGCCTTACGACTTCTGTTTACTTTCAGATGGCAAGAGTTATGGAAACATATAAACGGTAATTTTTTATTTTCCGTGGTTGCCGGAATAGCCATATCCATATTCTCTTTAGCCAAATTAATGAAATTCCTGTTAGAAACATATCCTATTCACGTCTGGTCTTTCTTCTTCGGGCTAATCATAGCCTCCGCTTTCTTAGTTTTCAAAGAAGTTAAAAACTGGAACGTATTTACCGTACTCTCTTTACTGGCAGGAGGTATTATGGCCTATACAATCACGGTACTTAGCCCAACCACGACACCGGAGACTTGGTGGTTTATCCTATTTTCAGGAGCCATTGCCATTTGTGCCATGATCCTGCCTGGAATATCCGGAGCCTTTATTCTACTTCTACTCGGGAAATACGAGTATATCATTACCGCCGTTAGTAATTTTAATATCGGTATATTACTTGTTTTCTTAGTAGGAGCTGTTTCCGGATTAATTGCATTTTCTCATTTACTTTCATGGCTATTAAAGAATTATCATGGACTGACCGTTGCTTTATTAACCGGATTCATGATCGGATCATTAAATAAAATATGGCCTTGGAAAATCAACAATCCGGAATTCATCAACGGAGAGATGTTTGAAACGGAAAAAAATGTTCTACCTCATACTTTCGAACAAATGCAGGCAAGCGATCCTTATACATGGCAAGCCATACTCATGTGTCTTATCGGATTTTTACTGATTTGGGGGATTGAAAAAATGGCAGTAGCGTTAAAAAAATAACATAGAACAGACGACCCCATGCGTCTTCGAATAAGGTCGTCTATTCTTCTGTTTCCGAATAAAAAGATATACTTAACAAAGTCTGATCATCAGATTGTATGGCTTCCGCCACAAACTCATTGACATCGATTAGTATGGCTTCGACCATTCCTTTCGAAGAGAAAGAAGCATGATTTCGAATCGTTTCCAATAGCCGTTCTTTCGAATAAAGCTTATGATCCGCATTCTCTGCTTCCGTAATTCCATCCGTATACAGCAACATCTTTGCTCCCCGTTCCCACAAGCAACTATACTCCTTATACTCGTACTCCTTCAATATACCCAAAGGAAGACTCGGCTCCATCTCCATAATTTGAACCGAATGGTCCGGTCGGATCATAACAGGTAAAGAGTGGCCCGCATTACAATAGTTAAACTTTCCGGTTTTCAAATGAAGTATTCCAACAAAAAAAGTGACAAATCGATCCGACTGCCCCGAACGTAACAATCCCTGATTGATAAAATTCGTCACATATTGAGGCTCGAAATTCGAAAAAGAGATAGAACGCATTAAGCTCAATGTCGTCGCCATTAATAAAGAAGCCGGTACTCCCTTTCCCGACACATCTCCTATCGCAAAACAAAGCTCGTCTTCAACCACAATATAGTCATAAAAATCACCTCCGACCTGCCGGGCAGGATTCAAAACGGCATAAAGTTCCACTCCTTCCCATTTGGGACAGGGAACAACCGGTTTAGGCAGTAATCCCATTTGAATATCATGAGCGATACGTAATTCACTCTCTATTTTCTCTTTTGCTGAAGTAGTCTGCTGTAAACGCTCGATAAACATCGTCAATTGCTGCTGCATGTATTCAAACGAATCCCGCAATTCTTCCATCTCATCCTTCGAACGAATGACAGGCAAAGGCGTATCAAATTTTCCTAAAGCAATCGTCCGGGCAGATTGAGCAAAATCTTTCAACGGAGCCGTCAAACGTCTTATCGTTCCGGAACTTATGATGTAAAGCATCAATATAATAATCAAAAAAGCCACCCACAAAATAACATTAAACTGAAAAAACTCATGATAGATCTCTTGATAGGGACAAACAACTGCCATATACCACTCGGTCGCATTCAGAGGCATATAATAAACATAGGAATCGATATCGTTATCCAGCATCCGCATCTTCCCTTTTTTACCTGCCGCAAGCCACTTGGCAACCGACATTGCCGTCGTATCGGACATTGCTTCCGCCACATCGAAAATAGTCCGTTCCACCATATTCTTCTCCCTCTTATGAACAATATAATTCCCTAAGCTATCGATAACAATAGCATAACTACCCGGATATGGTTTAATAGAATCTACCAGATCGGTCAACCAATTCGTCGACAAATCGACAGAAAAAATACCGATAAAGTGACTCTTCTTATCATACATCGGAACAGAATAAGTGGACGTAATTACATCATTATCCCCAAACTCCCGGTAAGGCTGACTCCATCGCGATATGCCAAACTTCTTCGAACGGGCATACCATTTCTTTTCAAAATAGTTATAAGCTGCATCTCCCAACTGGACAGTCACCACCGAATCTCGGCTCATGTAAGAATAAGGAGCAAAATAATATCCTTTAGACTTGAAATAGTTCGGCTCAAAAGCAATAGCGCAACCAAAAACTTCATCGTTGTTTTCCACCACCCGGCGAGTTATACTAAAAATAGAATCCGCATCCAAGAAACCATTGGATATCATCCAAGCCATATTCTTCGGAATCTTCTCCACCCCGCGTAAAAGAGTAGTCAACCGCAAATCCGATTTATCTGCAATATTCCATATACGCTCGTCTACATCCCGTTCCAGCTTCAATATGGCATAGTGATAAAAAATACTAAACATAACAATCGCTAAAACGGTCATAGAGGCTATCAAATAAAAACTCAACTTAGCCGAAAATGACCTCTCTATACGTTTAAACATGATTTCTGTGATTAATTGGTCGAAATTAATTAATTCCCTCAAGAAAACAGGTATTTGACTCTACTTTTTTACTTTTACGTCTTATCGGACTCTTGAAAATAGTTATCAGGTAAAACAAGATAAAAATTTGCTCTTGTTAAATAATAATGCTACATTAGCACCCAAATGAATATTGAAAACGTTTTAAATAACGCGTGATGTATCGTCCGTCAGAGTATTATTTCGTATTAGCTTACATCGTAGGCGTTCTTAAATTGTTCGGAGGGCTATAAGCCGAATGTCCCATTGTCTCACGATCGCGTATCGTGAAACTATTTTTTCATTATAAAAATCAACAAAAAACTTAATATCATAATCTTATCACTATGCAAAAACAACTATTATTAGGTGTTGAAGCTATTGCACAAGGTGCTATAGACGGAGGAATTTCCGGAGTATATGCTTACCCGGGAACCCCATCAACAGAGATCACTGAGTACATTCAAGAATCCAAACAGGCTATTGCCCGTAACGTTCATAGAATGTGGTCCGCTAACGAAAAAACAGCGATGGAGGCAGCTTTGGGTATGTCCTATGCCGGTAAAAGAGTATTGGTTTGCATGAAACACGTGGGGATGAATGTTGCTGCCGATTGTTTCATGAACTCGGCTATTACCGGAGCAAACGGCGGAATGGTGATCACAGCAGCCGACGATCCGTCCATGCACTCTTCACAAAACGAACAAGATTCCCGTGCTTATGGAAAGTTTGCTCTTATTCCCATGTTAGAACCGTCTAACCAACAGGAAGCCTACGAGATGACCCGCTACGGTTTCGAACTTTCCGAAAAAATGGGAACTCCCGTAATGATGCGTATCACGACCCGTTTGGCTCACTCGCGTGCCGGAGTCGAGACTCAAGAAGCTACAAAGGAAAACGAGATGCACCTACCGGAAGATAAACGTCAATTCGTGCTATTACCTGCTATCGCAAAAAAAAGATATAAGATTCTATTAGAAAAGCAAACTGCTTTCGAAGAGGAATCTGACCGTTCGGTTTTCAACCGCTACGTAGACGGGAGCGACAAATCCATGGGGATCATCGCTTGTGGTATCGGCTATAATTATCTGATGGAAGTATTTAAAGGGAAATGCCCTTATCCGGTAGTAAAGGTAAGCCAATATCCGCTCCCCAGAAAAATGATTACCCGCCTGGCTGAAAGTTGTGAAAAACTTTTGGTAATTGAAGAGGGATATCCTATCGTGGAAGAAGTATTAAAAGGATATCTGGAAAAAGAAGAAGTACACGGACGATTGGACGGCACTCTTCCCCGTGACGGAGAATTGAATCCGGATTGGATCGCCAAAGCTTTCGGAATATCTGTAACGGAAGGAGCTCCCGTACCGGAAATCGTAGCTCCTCGCCCACCTGCTTTATGCGTAGGCTGTAGCCACCGGGATGTATACAATGCGTTAAATGCAGTCGTAGCCGAATATCCCAACGCACGTGTTTTCTCTGATATCGGGTGTTATACCTTAGGAGCACTCCCTCCCTTCCAAGCCATTAACTCTTGCGTAGATATGGGTGCTTCCATTACGATGGCCAAAGGTGCCGCAGATGCCGGGTTATACCCTGCCGTATCTGTTATCGGAGACTCTACTTTTACCCACTCCGGTATGACCGGTCTTTTGGATGCCGTAAACGAAAAATCCAATATTACCATTATCATTTCAGATAACGAGTCTATCTCTATGACCGGAGGACAAGAATCTTCCGCCTTAGGACATCTCGAAGCCATCTGTCGCGGTATCGGAGTAGAGCCAGAACATATTCGGGTTTTACTTCCTGTTCCGAAAAATCACGATGAACTTTGTAAAATTATCCGCGATGAAATAGAATACAAAGGTGTATCCGTAATCATTCCGAGAAGAGTTTGTATCCAGAAAGCTTCCCGCGACGCTAAGAAAAAGAAAAAATAAAAGATTAACGGATCAATTGGAAAATCCACTTTAAAATTAAAAATTATGAAGACAGATATCATATTAGCCGGTGTAGGAGGACAAGGTATATTGTCAATCGCAGCCGCTTTAGGTTCCGCAGCTCTCACCAACAACTTGTACATGAAACAAGCCGAAACCCACGGAATGAGTCAACGAGGCGGAGATGTTCAATCTTACATGAGAATTTCGGATCAACCGATTTTCTCAGACCTGATTGCCAAAGGAAGTGCCGATATCATTCTTTCGGTTGAACCCATGGAGGCTTTACGTTACTTGCCTTACTTAAAACAAGGCGGATACGTGGTGACCAACTCCACACCGTTTATTAATATTCCGAATTACCCGGATACCGAAGAGTTGATGAAAACATTGAAGGCATTACCTCACCAGGTAATCATCGATGCCGATACCATCGCAAAAGAATCGGCAGGAAACGTAAGGGCCAGTAATTTTGTTATGTTAGGAGCCGCATCTCCTTTTATCGAAATTCCTTTCGAGTACCTCGAAAAAGGAATTGCCGCTATTTTCGAACGAAAAGGAGCCGAAGTCGTAGAAATGAATCTAAAAGCCTTACGTGCCGGAAGAGCATTCGCACAAAATTATATCAAATAAAAGATAAGTCATCCTTAAAAGAGGTCAGCCGAGAGACTGACCTCTTTTATTTCAAGCGTTTTACAACGTAACAAATTAAAAACACTCCCAAGAAACATAGTACTATGGCTGCTCCCGAGGGAATCTCAAGAAAGGCGGAGAAAAAAAGCCCCATGATAGACCCCAAACAACTAATTAAGGTAGAGAGTATCAATTGTTGTTGAAAATTTTTATAAAACATACCTCCTATAGCCTGTGGCATGGTCAGATAAGAAATCACAAGAATAATCCCCGCCAATTTCATGCACAATACGATACAAAGAGCAATTAAGGCCGTAATCCCGATCTCTATCCAAGAAAGAGCAACATAATGAGTCCGACTATACTCTTTATCAAAAGCGATATAAAAAAGCGGACGATAAAATTTCATAAAAAAGAGAAGAATCATTACACAAAGCAACAAGGCCATCATAAGTTGACTCCCCGTGATGGTTAATATGTTGCCGAAAAGATAAGAAAGGAGGTTAGGGGCATAACCCGGAGTCAGGTAAATAAACAATACTCCTATAGCCATTCCGGCCGACCAAAATATACCGATCAAAGAATCTTCTTTGAAACGCTTATTATCAGACAGATATAAAATACCAAAAGCCGCAATCAAAGCAAACACGGCAGCTCCGAAAAGAGGGGAAATTCCCAAAAAATAAGCTAATCCCAATCCTCCGAACGAGGCATGTGTAATCCCCCCGCTAATAAAAACCATCCGCTTCGCCACGATATAAGTACCTATCAGTCCACAACTTATCCCGATCAATATCGTTCCGATCAGAGCATTCTGAAAAAAACCGTATTCTAATAAATCAAACATCTTCTAATTTTAAATTTACAATTGTAGATTTTAGGTTCTAAAAATATGATATTTTTATGATTATTAATAAGTTGTATTTCATATCATTCCCCATTTCTAATTTTTACTCCCCGTCTTTCTCGTGTTTTAATAACACCCGATGAGGCACCGTCCCGTGAGAAATCAATTCGATCGGACAATTATACAATTTCAATTGTTCTTGGGAAATCAGATTCGATTCATGATAATGTAAACCTCTATTCACACAAGCAATCGTTTTCACGTAAGAACATATCATCCCTAAATCATGAGAAACCATCACGATACTCATTTTTTTATTCAACTCTTCCAACAGTCCATAGAATTCCTTTTCGAAATTCGTGTCGACATAGGTTGAAGGCTCATCCAATATCAGGATTTTAGGTGACGAAATAATGGCCCGGCATAAAAAAACACGTTGCATCTGTCCACCCGATAAGTCGCCGATCGGAGTTTTCCGGTATCCCCCCATTCCATAAGTTTCCAATAATTCGTCTACCTTCAAACGATCCTCTTTCGAATAAGATTTCCATATCCCTTTTTCCGACATAAGTCCCGATAGTACCACCTCCTCCACGTTAATCGGGAAACGGGTATCAAAACGACTATTTTGCGGCAAATAGCCAAACAAAGATTGTTTGGACGTATGATAAATGATCTCTCCGGAAAGCGGCTTTATTAAACCCAAAATGACCTTTAACAAGGTGGTCTTTCCCCCTCCGTTCGGACCGATGATACCGATAAAATCGTTCTTACGAATTGTCAAATTCACACCCTTCAGAACCGCATGTCCCTCATATCCGGCATTTATTCCTTTCAATTCCAGTATATCATCCATATTAATCCATTTTTTGATCGATTATCTTCAATAAGGAATTCATCTCACCCTTCCAATCCACATTCAAAGGATCTATGGGAATCACCTCCCCTCCGATCTCCGTCGCAATAGCACGGGCATTAGCCTCATCAAACTGACTCTGGATAAAAACGACCCGGACTCCCTTTTCCCGGCTACGATCTATAATCATCTTCACGTGAACCGGATTAGGCTCCTTACCCTCATCCTCTATTGCGATTTGTTCCATTCCGTAATCCCGGGCAAAATAAGTTAAAGCCGGGTGGTAGATCAAAAATAATTTATGTCGTTTGGGCAAAATAATCCGACGAGCTTCCCGATCGATACTATCTATCTCCTGCATAAAACGATCGCAATTTTCAGAAAAGAGACTCTTTTCCTCCGGGAACCTATCGATCAATACATCCCGTATGGTTTGAGCCATCTGTTTGGCATAAGCCGGCGACATCCAAATATGCGGGTCCAGACTTTCCAGCTCCCCATGCCGATGCGTGGGAAGCTCCTTTTCCGGTAGCTCGATCGCATCTGCATGTTTTATCAATAAAATATCCTTTTTATCTTTCAATAAAGAATAGATATGGGTAAGTTCGAACGGCAAATACCCGACAGCAAAATAAATAGAACTATTATTCAGCATTTTCAACTGCTCGGATGTTAAATCGCTGACGGCAGGATTAGCCCCGGGCGGAATCATTACGTTCACTCGTACAAAGTCTCCCGCAATGCGCTCTACAAAATATTTCTGCGGCAATATGCTCACACTAACATTTTTAGATTTATCCCGCTTTGTTCCGCAAGCGACAATACAAAACGCCAACACTATTCCCCAAATCCATTTCATATTATTCCGGGTATACCGTATTTTTTTCTTCAATCACATCTAAGACCTCCGTCAAGTATCTGGCTGCTTCATATTTTGCCATAGGTAAATTATGTAACAGATAATTTCCACAATCCTTAGGTGCCGCTCCCGGAATCTCTCCTTCAAAATCCCGAATAAAACGGAACGTTTCACGCATCAGCTCCACTATGTCTTGAGAATCCAAATCCCCTTTTACCAAGAAATAGTTTCCGGTACAACACCCCATCGGACCCCAGAAAATAATTCTATCTTTCCATTGCGGATCATTTCTGAGGTAAGTTGCCGCCAAATGTTCAATGGTATGCAACTCTCCTTGCCCCAATACCGGTTCCCGGTTCGGCTCTTTCATTCGGATATCGAAAGTCGTAATCACCTCGTTTCCGACTACATCTTTTCGAGAAACATATATTCCCCTTAACAGGCGAATATGATCTATAGTAAAACTTGGTATCTTTTCCATTATTTTTCAATTTTACATCCTTGCTTCATTTTCCCGACACGCGCAATCAACTCTTTCAGTATCAAAAAAGAGCGTTTGGGAGCTTCTTCCCAAAAATTCCGATATTGTCCGGAATGATTCTCTACTCCCGGAGTATCACTGATAATACGGTAACTTAAAAAAGGAATATCCATCAAATAACAGACCTGAGCGATAGAACAGGATTCCATGTCCACGGCCAAACCCTCCGGAAATCTCTTTTTTATTTTAGCTAAAGCCGCCTGATCCGTAATAAACTGATCCCCGCTACAAATCAACCCGCCATACACCTGTCCTTCGTGAGGAATATCCAACGCAATCCGGTAGAGTTCCCTATCCGAAATAAAGCGAGCCGGTAATCCTTGTATCTGCCCGTATTCATTTCCTTCTCCACACCAAACATCATGATACACCATCTGCTCTCCGACCACAATATCCATCACCCGGGCAAGCGGATCAATTCCTCCGGCTACCCCGGTATTGATAATGACATCCGGGGCATACTCCCGAATTAACAGAACCGTTCCTACGGCCGAACATACTTTACCGATTCCGGACTTGACCAAAATAACCCGGCACCCCTCTACCTGTCCTTCCAAATAACATATTCCGCGATCCTCTCTCTCTTGCTTTTCCGTTAAAAGCGACTTGACCAGTTCGTATTCCGAACTCATGGCCACAATGACTCCTATCGTCTTCATATTACACCTGAAAAAAAGGGTTATACCTCTTTTCCGCTCCGATCGTGGTCTCTCTTCCATGTCCCGGAATAACCCGTACATCGTCGGGTAAAACAAACAATTTCGCACGGATTCCATCCAATAATTCCGCCATATCGCCACCCGGCAAATCTGCCCGTCCGACACTTCCCTCAAACAATACATCTCCGGCAATCAACAATTTATCCTGTTCACTATAAAAGCAAACGCCACCGGGAGAATGGCCCGGTACATGAATTACACGCAACTCCGAATGACCGAAACGTATTACCTGACCGTCTTTTAGTGGCTCTCCCAATGCTGGTGGAGGTGTGATTCCTCTCACGCCCAACATAGCCGCATACTCTTCCGCATTCTCCACCCAAAAAGCATCTGCCGGATGAGCTTGTGCCGACAAATCGTATTCATCCAACATAAAACCGTTCCCGAAAATATGATCTATATGTAAATGGGTATTCAACAACGCAACCGGTGTCAAATGACGATCCGCTATAAAATCCTTCACCCGTTGACGTTCCTCCTTCGAGAAACATCCGCAATCTATCACCACGGCCTCTCCCGTTTCGTCATATAATATAACCGTGTTCTCCTGCCACGGATTATTTACAAATACCTTTATTTCCATCTTTCTCCATTTTATTATTCTACAAAGATAATACGATTTGCGACTTAAAACGGACGATAATTCGATGAAAATCGAAAAATTATATAACAAAGAATCATCCCGCATCGCTTAAGCACAACTAAGGACGATTCAAAGAAAAAATAAATTATCTAATTAAATTTGAGTTCCTCCTCCATGATGACATCATCCGTAGGTTCTTCTGCCGAAAAATCAAATCGGCGCAAAACAATCGAGTCTCGTCCTAAACCGGTAGTATCAATCACATAAATCCGATTCCTCCAGTTATCTAAAGAACCGACTCGGGGGGAAGTCAACAACCATTTTTCATCATAATACGAGATACTATCCAAAAAAGAGCGGGATTTGATTAATGTATCATTTAAATAATCTTCCCGCATATTGGTATAGCGAACAAAAGTACATTCTAAACCAAATGTATCCTTAAAACAGAACCAATAAGTAGTATGTTGTCTACAACTGTCATATTCCTCAACATATCGAATATTCACCGAATTTTTCCCGATCAAAACATACACCGGAATACTCCCTTCCTCTTTACTTTGCAGCAAAAGCAAAGGGGAAAAGAAAATAACCATTACAAATAACTTTATCATACTATTTTTACTTTACTCTTTACACCATCCACTTATCAACAAATAATTATATTTATTATACATCTTTCTATATCTATCAATCAATTCCGAATCGATATAATCGTTATATATTACAGGAGGAATTCCATTTATAGCCACTCCCATATAAAGATCTTTGCGTTCCTCTTCCGTAACATCACTTAAATAAGCCCAAAATTTATCATATTCATGATCTTTATGGGCAAGTTCCAATACCATATGATCCAAATATACACACAAGAATTTACATGCACAATTATTAACTATAACTTAAAAATAAAAAGAATATTACACGTGTTATTTTCATAAAAAATCCTCCCCGGTCTGTTATTGCAAACCAGGGAGGATTTTTTGAAATCATTTTCGGTATTAAGGTCTTAACGTGTCGAATCCTTTACCGTAAACGCCCATAACCGTATTCATGGTTAGAAAAGCATCCGGATCGACCTGTTTGGTCACCCGCATAATATTTTGCATTTCGTTTTTACGGACCACAACTACCAGCATTTTCCGGGCCGATCCCGTGTACCATCCCAAACAATCCAAAACGGTTACCCCTCGTTTCAGATCATGGGTAATAGAGTTAGCCACCTCCTCGTATTTATCCGAAAAAATAAGGAATTGCACGGATTGCATCTGCCCGGTAAATACCATATCGATGGTATAGGAGACCACTCCCATGACCACATAACCGTATATGATATCCTGGAAACTACCCTCGATAAAATAGCTGCAACCGATGATTACCACATCGATATACATGATGATCTTACCCGGACTGATATTCCGGTATTTATTGATGATCATGGCTATGATATCCGTTCCGGCCGTACTTCCCCCGTTAACCAAAGAAATCCCGATCCCAGCACCACACATGATACCGGAGATAATGGCACACATGAAACGGTCTTCCAAGAGAGGTTCCCGGATATAACTCTGCAGTATTCCCAACAAAAAGGAACTCATGAATATCGCGTAGATCGTCTTAATCCCAAACTTGGGACCCAATATCTTCATGGCAATAGCCACCAGAAGGAAATTAATAACGAAGTAGCTGACACCGATAGGAATCACCTCATTCGATAAAAAATAAATAATCGTAGCTATACCCGTCACCCCACCTCCGACAATCTTTTGAGGAGCTAAAAAGGCAGTCACGGCAAAAGCATACATCATCAAACCTATCGTAATCAATACATACGCCCTGACTTCCGATAAAACTTTCTTTTTCGACAACATTTAGTTTTAATTTTAAAGTACAAATTACGATTTACAATCACCGAAAAAACATCGGCATTGTAAATCGTACAATTCATTATTATCAAGTAATTAACTATTCTGTTTTGCCCAGGTATCTTTTAATCCCACGGTGCGGTTAAACACCAATTGTCCCGGCCGGGAATCCTTGTCCACACAAAAATACCCCAATCGCTGGAACTGAAAACGATCCCCTTCCTTTACCTCTTTCAAGCTCGGTTCCAATTTACAACGGGTAAGAACCTTTAAAGAGTTTTCATTCAAAAATTCTTTAAAATCGATATCTTTATGTCCGGCAGGATCCGGATCTTTGAACAAACGATCGTACAAGCGCACTTCCGCATCAATGGCATCCGTCGCGGAAACCCAATGCAAGGTCCCCTTCACTTTCCGGTTGCTATTGATCCCGCTGCCACTCCGCGTATCCGGATCATACGTACAATGAACGGTCGTTATATTACCCTCCGCATCTTTCTCTACGCTTTCACATTTCACGATATAAGCCCCCTTCAAACGAACCTCGTTTCCGATCGTCATCCGGAAAAACTTCTTCGGAGCATCCTCCATAAAATCATCCCGCTCGATATAAAGCTCACCGGAGAAAGGAACAGCCCGTGTTCCAGCACTTTCGTCTTCCGGATTATTTTCGATCTCCACGTATTCGGTTTGTCCTTGAGGATAATTATCGATAACCACTTTTACCGGGTCCAATACGGCCATTACACGCGGAGCCACCTTATTCAAATGTTCCCGTATACAAAATTCCAGCAAGGCCATATCCACAACAATTTCCCGACGAGCAACACCGACCTTTTCTGCAAAATTACGAATGGATTCGGGAGTGTAACCCGCCCGACGTAAACCGGAAATTGTCGGCATCCGGGGATCGTCCCATCCGGCAACGATTCCCTTTTGTACCAACTCTAACAGACGACGTTTACTCATTACCGTATAACTTAAATTACGACGGGCAAATTCGATCTGCCGAGGGCGGTCTACGGTATCGATCAACTGATCCAAAAACCAATTGTATAATGGTCTATGCACTTCAAATTCCAAGGTACATATGGAATGAGTGATTCCTTCCAGATAATCGCTTTGCCCGTGAGTAAAATCATACATAGGATAAATACACCACCGGTCTCCGGTACGATGATGAGCCACATGCATAATACGATACATGATCGGATCACGCATCAGCATATTAGAAGAAGCCATATCTATTTTAGCCCGTAACACTCTCTCTCCGGCCTGAAATTCCCCGCTTTTCATTCTCCGGAATAAATCCAAATTTTCTTCCGGTGTCCGGTCCCGGTAAGGACTATTAACTCCCGATTCGGTAGGTGTCATCCGCTGAGCACTAATCACTTCTGCCGGTTGATCATCCACGTAAGCTTTTCCCTCCATAATCATCTTTTCCGCCCAATCATACAATTGTTGGAAATAATCAGAAGCGTAATGAGGCTCTCCTTCCCATTGAAATCCCAACCACCGGATATCCCCCAATATCGAATCGATATACTCCACATCTTCCTTCGACGGATTGGTATCATCGAAACGCAAATTACATTTCCCGTTGTATTTTGCAGCCAAACCGAAGTTCAAGCAAATCGACGTTGCATGGCCGATATGCAAATAACCGTTAGGTTCCGGCGGGAAACGCGTATGTACCCGTCCTCCGTTCTTGCCCTCTGCCAACTCCTCTTCTATGATCTGTTCTATGAAATTCAATGATTTCACTTCATTCTCTTCTTCTGATACGAGATGATTCTTATCCATACTAAAATTATTTAACATACGAGTCGCAAAGGTAATTAATTTATGAGAGTTTTAAAAGTTTCTGTATATTTGCAGGCCATGAAAAAATTATTTTACATCATCATATTTTGTCTAAGCTCTATCATGTCGTTGGCTCAGAGCGATTACGACTACGGCAACGAGGATGAAAGAGATCCCCGGGACAGGAGAATGGAACAAGATTCCGTAGAAAAGCCTAATGTCAAACATTACCGTATGACGTGGAAATGGATGCATAACGGTGTTTATAAAAAAATAATTCCTCTGGATACCCTCACGGATGGAGTCCAAAACTTCAATCCTATATTCAAACAAAGTGTCTCCAATACCTACCTGGGTAATTTACCTTCGGCTTACGAATCCAATATTTTTATCAACCGGATCGAAAGCGAGGATTTTTTCCCGTTGAACCGGGTAAGAGCTTACATTTTTAAACCGGAAGACGCCTTGGAGTACAATACGACAACTCCTTTTACTCAGCTCAATTACTTTAACGGCGGAGGCCGTACCAAATCGGAAGACCTTCTGGATGTATGGCACGTCCAAAATATTCGTCCTTATTGGAGTGCCGGATTCCGCTACAATATCATATCGGGACTTGGAGCTTACTCTTACCAAAAATCCAAAACCTATAATCTCTCGTTCTTTTCTTCTTACGAACTAAAACGGGTAGCCATATCTTTTTTCATCAACCAGAATGTCGGCCATTATACCGAGAACGGAGGAATTCAGGATCTCTACTTTTTACGGGACACGACCTTGGATTCACAATTGATCCCGACGAATCTTGTCAGCGAACCTCGAAATAATTTTTACAATTTCAATCTTTATGCTTTAGGCCAATACAATATCGGAAAGGGAAAAGAAATCATTATCCAACGGGACTCCGCCCGTACGGACACCACAATTGTCTACCCGATGAAAGCGGTGCTATCTTTTAATGTTCAAGATAATCAATACAAATTTAAAGAGAAATCCGTAGAAACGTCTTTTTTCCCGAACACCTACATAGACAGCATGTCCAATGCGGACATAGTCAATAATAAACGGTTTGAAATTACCACTAAACTCATCGTGAACGAACACCCCAAATATAAATATTTGCCAGGTATATATGCCGGACTTAATTTCAAATACCTGGATTATCACCAACGAATCAACATAGATCAGGACACGACAACAACCGATTTCGGAAGCAGTAAATACACGGGAACTTATTTGACAGCCGGAACTTTTAATGTAGACACAAACTCTCTGTTCAATTTCGATATATGGGCAGCCTACTGTTTATTCGGAGACTATAATATGGATTATAGCCTACAAGGAGAGATCACACAATACCTGAACCGGGGAAAAAATTCGTCGGTAACGGTTAATGCTTCATTAGAAAACAAAACCCCCAATCCCTTTTATGAACTTTACATGGGAAATCATAACGTCTGGAAAAATAACTTCGGAAAAATTCATTCCTACCGACTGCAAGGAAAATATAATAATATTCGGCGCCGCACGGAAATAGGAATCGCTTTAAACAATACCAAAGGTTACATCTACTTGGATACAGCAGCCATGCCCCGGCAATACGACGGGAACTTAATGGTATTCACGGCTTGGGTAAAACAAAATTTCAAGTTAGGCAATTTCTATTTTGATCAAAAGGTCTATTATCAGGTCAGCAACAAAGAAGAGATACTTGCACTCCCTCAGATTTCCCTATACTCCCACAACTATTATCAAAACCGTTTATTTAAACGGGTATTGGGTTTACAATTCGGTATTGATATTTTTTACACGACCAAATTCTATGCAGATGCCTATATGCCCTCCATCATGCAATTTTACAACCAAAGGAAAGAGAAAATCGGTAATTACCCCAAGATGGACGTATTCCTCACGTTAAATATAAAGCGGGCGGATATCTTTGTCAAATACGATCATTTCAATGAATTCTTCGGCAACCGGAACTACCTTTCAGCTGCCAATTACGCAATCGGTCCGGCTACAGTAAAATTCGGTTTGAGGTGGAATTTCTTTGACTAATTTGATAATTTACAGATCATTTCCTATATTTGTTGTATGTACGTTATAAAAAAGATTACATACATACTGTTTTTCTTATGCTGCTTAAATGCCTGCAAAGCAAAACAAGAGGAACCTTTTGTATTTCCCAAACCGGGTTTATTGGAAGAAATCACGAAACGAGGCGTATTAAATGTCTGTACTTACTATAACACGACCGATTACTATGTTTACAAAGGCGTCACAAAAGGTTTTCATTACGAACTCGTCAAAGATTTTGCCGATTACCTCGGAGTAAAGCTACATGTTGAGGTAAACTCGGATATGGAAGAGTGCATTCAGGAATTAAACGAAGGGAAATACGACCTGATCGCCATGAGTCTCTCTGTCTCTGAAAACCGAAAGAAAAAAATCCTCTTCACGAACCCTTTCTTCAAAACCCATAGCGTACTCGTGCAAAATAAAAAACGAAAGGAACATATCGATTCGCTATCGCAACTGTCGGGCAAAGATATTTATATCCAAAAAGGTACTTTCTATGAAGAATTCTTACAACAGCTAAAGGACTCATTACACTTGGAATTCAACATTTCTCCCTTAACGGAAGCAACATACGAAGACATTCTGGTCATGGTAGAAAATAACGAAGTGGAATTTACCGTCACAGACCACAATATAGCCAAAATAGCTGCGCATTACATGCCCTATCTGGATTACAGCCTGCACTTATCCGACGAATTTCCCATTGCTTGGGGGACGGCATTAAACGGTATTCTCCTTACCGAAGAACTAAACGCGTGGTTAAACAACATTAAAAAAAGCGGCAAATTCAATGTTCTATACAACCGATATTTCAATAGTAGCTATGTGACATCCCTGCATAACTCCAAATACTACAAATTAAAAAACGGAAAGATATCCAGTTTTGATCCCATCATAAAAAAAGCGGCCCGGACAATGGGCTGGGATTGGCGATTACTGGCTGCCATCATTTTCCAGGAGTCCAAATTTGATCCGGAAGCGGTCTCATGGCTGGGAGCCGTAGGGTTAATGCAGGTCATGCCGGAAACAGCGCTCTCTCTCGGCATTGAAGATTATACCGATCCGAAAGATAATATTCGAGCAGGAACAACTTACCTTAAACGCTTGGAAAAAATATTTTCTAAATACCCGTTGACAAAAGAAGATCAGATTAAATTTACGTTAGCAGCCTATAATGCAGGCCCCGGACATGTCATAGATGCTATGAAATTAGCCGAGGCATATAATAAAGATCCATACATCTGGAATAATAATGTCGATTATTTTCTACTCCATAAGTCCAATCCCGAATTTTATCGGGATACATTAATCCAGCATGGGTATTGTGACGGCAGACAAGCCTATGATTTTGTAAATAATATCCTCGAAAATTATTCTCATTACAAGAACACGATTCCGGAATAAAATTGAAACTCAGCCAAATTTAACAAAACTCGTTGTACGAATTATTGATTTGCATATCTTTTTTTCATACCTTCGCATTTAGAACTTGTCATATTTTTATAATTATAGGAATAATATGCCTTACAGAAGATTACCCAATACGGATGCAGCCAGGATACGTGCTTTGGAAACAGCATTGAAGAACGAAGCATCTTCGGATTTTAACGATTTGCCTTTTTCTCCTTCGTTGAAACAAAAAATAGAGTTCTTTTTACCCAAATTCAAAACGGCTATTACCAATTCACAAGTGGCAAGAGACAAACAAAACGTCAATAGCCGAAAATACGCGGAATACACCAGAAAGGCAAAGTTATACATATCCCATTTTTTACAAGTATTGAATTTTACCATTGCCCGCGGAGAATTAAAACCCTCGTCCCGAACTTTTTACGGGTTAGACGAGAACAATTCAAAACTCCCTCCTTTGATTAGCGAACAAGATTTATTGGAATGGGGAGCCAAGATAATCAACGGAGAACAGGAACGGACTCGCAACGGAGGAGGTAATCCCGTCTATAGCCCCTCTATCGCTTTAGTAAAAGTCAATTATGAAAACTTTAAGCAGGGATATGCTTCTCAAAAACAATTTCAACAGAACTCGGCACGTTGTTGCGCAGAAGTAGCTCAATTCCGTAGCGAAGCGGACGAATACATTCTGACTTTATGGAATGAGATAGAAGATTATTACATGGAAATAGAAGACGAGGAAGAGCGCCGTAAAAAATGTGAATACTACGGTTTAATATATGTCTTTCGACGAGGAGAAAAAGAGAAGATTAAAAGACAGAAAGAAGCTGAACGCATTACATTAAAATTGCCTTTTTGAATAAACAAAAAGGCAATTTTAATATTACAAAGTCCTTATTACATGTACAAATCACGCTCTCCTTTAGCGATACGATCGTAATAGGATTTAAAAGTAGGTAATAACTTCTTATCCTTAAAGAAAGAGGTACGTTCTATCTCTCGTAACTCTCTTTCGATCAATTGCTCTCCTACCGCCTTGGTCTCAGGAGAAGCGTAGTCATTCAAATATTCCCGGAACGTTAAAACGGCATTCAGCTTACAGAATTTTCCCTCTACACCTTTTTCCAATAAATTCATAATCTTGTCTCCCGTACGACCACAACGATAGCCGGCTGTACAGAACGAAGTAATCATTCCATCCTGAGCCAATTCCCGAATCACTTCGTCCAAACTTCGTTGGTCTCCCAACATAAACTGAACTTTATCCGAATTTTCCTCTTGACGCAATTTCTTTGAATAAGCCCCGATACCTATTTTAGAAGAAGCATCTGTCTGTGTACATCCCAGATGAATCAATTCCCTTCTAAACTCGGGATTCTCTCTGGCTGTCACTATTAATCCCGTGTAAGGAATAGCCAAACGTATAACAGTTACCAATCGCCTGGTGGCCTCATCCGTCACCAGGTAAGGCGAATGCTCGCTAATAAAAGATCCCGGAGCAGGCTGCATACGGGGGAAAGAAACCGTATGAGGCCCTATACCGAATTGTCGCTCCAAATCCAAAGCATGATGTAATAGCCCCATCACTTCAAAACGCCAATCGTATAGACCGAACAAAGCCCCAATGGCGACATCATCGATACCGGCATCCATAGCCCGGTGCATCGCGTAAAGCCGCCATCCGTAATTTCCCTTAATCGTATGGGCCGGATGTAATTCGGCATAACGTCCCCGGTGATACGTCTCTTGGAATACCTGGTAAGTACCGATACCGGCACGCCACAATTTCTTCAGATCCGCGATCTCCATGGGAGCCGCATTCACGTTCACCCGACGAATATTATTAAATCCGCTTCCGGTGGGAGTCGTCCGTTTAGTTGCATATATCGTTGAAATGGAATCAGCCATATAATCGGCACTATTCTTCGGATGTTCTCCGTAAACGGCAATCATCCTCTTATGCCCCTCGTCGATAACGGCTGCCGTCTCCTCACGTACCTCATCCATTGTCAAAACATGACGTTTCTCCTCTTTATTCTCGGCGCGGAAGCCACAATACACACAACTATTTACACATAGATTCGACAGATATAGGGGAGCAAAAAAGACGATACGATTATCGTATACCCGTCTTTTTACTTCTAACGCCGCTTCCTGCATCTCCTGCAATAACTCCGGATCCTCCACGTTCAATAAAGTAGCCGTTTCGGCAGGAGTCAAAATTTTAATCTCCAACGACTTTTTTATAATATCACGTACTTTTTGCCTATCGGGATTTTTCTGGCGTTCCAGTTCCTGAAATATCTCGACTTCATTGATAAAATCCTTTCCATTAACCAGGTATTTATCAATTTCAGCCTGTTTAATCACATTTTTTGTCCAATCTTTTACGTCCATCTCTATATTTTTATATCACGATCTACACGAGTATAAATCGCAGATTCTTTTCTTATTGACAAAGATCAGCATTAATTTTATATTATTACAGTATTATCCTATTCTTATTTTCGATGGGAATATAGAGAAAATCAATGCCTTCTTACTCGTAAACGATCAACCCAACAACTCTTTAACCTTTGCCGAAATAACTTTTCCCTCGGCAACACCAGCCAGCTCTTTTGATGCAATCCCCATTACTTTCCCCATATCTTTAGCCGATGTTGCTCCTACCTTCTCTATAATCCCTTTCAGTGCTGCAACCAGCTCTTCCTCCGTCAATGGTTTGGGTAAAAACTCATTCAGTACCTCGACCTGTGCCATTTCATGGGAAAACAGATCTTCCCGGCCTTGCTGCTTATAAATATCTGCAGCATCCCGTCCCTGCTTAGCCAACTTCTGTATGATCTTAACACTCTCATTATCGGAAATCGAATCTCCCGCCCCCGGAACGGATTTAGCTTCAATAAACACTTTCTTTATATTTCTCAATACTTCAAGACGTACCGTATCCTTAGCTTTCATGGCTTCCATGATGCCCTTGCTAACTCTTTCTTCTATTGTCATCTGATATTTTTTTTATTTTGAACATACGAAGTTACTATTAAATTCTCGCATTTTCAATCTCCCGCTTTCAATTTTCATAAACAAGGTGTAATTTTGTATCTTAAATAAGCATAGATGAAGACAAGCATAAGCAACAAAATCATATGGAACATCGCCTATCCTATTATTCTGGGAAGTTTGGCACAAACTTTAATTACACTTACCGATACCGCCTTTCTGGGGAGAGTCAGCGAAATTGCTCTCGGGGCTTCAGCCATGGCCGGAATCTACTATTACGTCTTTTCGACTCTGGCATGGGGATTTTCCATCGGTATCCAAATTATTGTGGCGAGACGTCTCGGAGAGGGCAAGCTTAACCGGATCGGAATTGTATTCGAACATGGACTTTTTTTCGTCACTTTTTTAGGTCTCTCCCTTTTTCTTATACAGCATTATTTTACAAAAGATCTGTTGGAAAAGGCAATCCACTCTCCCAATATATATGCTGCCGCCATGGAATATATGTCATTCCGGCATTACGGTATTATCTTCGTTTGTTTTAACTTTCTGTACCGGGCTCTTTATATCGGATTATCAAATACCAAGATCATCGGATATTCGACAGCTGTTATGGCCGTCGTAAACGTAATTTTCAATTACCTTTTGATTTTTGGAAAATTCGGTTTTCCCAACCTGGGAGTCGGTGGAGCTGCCCTTGCTTCCGTTATGGCTGAAATTTCCGCCTTCCTTTTTTTCACCCTGTATACCTTACTTAAACTTCCCCTCAAACAATACGCTCTATTTAGTTTCCACAAAATAGAAGGATGGCTTATGGGAACTATTTTAAAAACAGCCTTCCCTACCATGTTACAAAAACTGCTCTCTTTCGGAACCTGGTTTATTTTTTTCATCTTGGTAGAACACATGGGTGAACGGCCTATCGCCATCACCATAGTGGTTCGAAGTGTTTATATGCTTATCGTCATTCCGGTATTTGGCTTCGGAGCTACAGCCAATACATTGACAAGCAGACTAATCGGAGAACAAAGGCAAAAAGAGGTTATGCCTATGCTTACAAAAGTCATTCGCCTTTCCATCTTAAGTGTTCTCCCCGTATTAGCCATCTGTTATCTATTCCCACAACAAGTACTATCCATCTATTCGGATAGCAGCGAACTGATTCAAGCATCCGTTAACTCCCTGTATGTTGTCGGCTTGGCCGCACTCGCTCTCTGTTTCGGAATCACTTTTTTCGAGGCTATCTCCGGAACGGGAAACACCACTCACGCTCTTATCTTGGAAACCCTCGTACTTATCCTATATACAGCCCAAATTTGGTTTTTGGCAAGCGTGTTGCAAACGTCAGTCGAATTCGTGTGGACGGTAGAAATTACCTATGGCTTGTGTATCGGCTTTATCTCCTTACTTTATATGAAATATTTCCGGTGGCAAAAACACAAATTATAATTAAGGGAATTTATATTAACCTAAAAAACGCATGACGATAGCTATACATGCAAGGAAAATAGGTATAAATGTATTATATTCGAAAATTAAAATAGAAAAAAACGTGAAGAAAGAAACCATTATAAAAATCCTGTTCTTTATTGTACTACTCGATACGGCCGCAATCATCTATCTTATTTATCGTCCCGCCACATTAGAGGTTCAACATGTATCGAAGGTCGTTCCCATGTTAAAACCATCGGATATTTACTGCCCGGAAACGTTCAATTTAGCAGGCGAGTATGTACCTTTAAAAAGAACCGATATTGCTGAATCATTTCGCAAAGAGCTCATTGTCAATACTTATTTACACTCTCACACGATCCAGATATTAAAGAATGTTTCCCGGTATTTTCCTATCATAGAACCGATACTGGAAGAAGAGGGGATTCCCGATGATTTCAAGTACCTCGCCGTCATCGAAAGTAGCCTGAATCCCTTGGCCGTATCTCCTGCCGGAGCTGTCGGCTTATGGCAATTCATGAGTGGTACGGCAAAAGAACTGGGTATGGAAGTAAATAAAATCGTAGATGAACGATATCATATTGAAAAATCGACCAGAGCAGCTTGTGCATACCTTAAAAAAGCAAAAGAAAAATTCGGTTCCTGGGTAATGGCCGCAGCTTCCTATAACGCAGGGATGAATATGCTAACAAGACAAATCAATATTCAAAAAGAGAACAACTATTACGATCTTCTTTTAGGGGAAGAGACAGGAAGATATGTATTCCGGATCATGGCAATGAAGCAAATTATCGAGTATCCTCACCTATACGATTTTCACGTATCGGAAAAATACGAACCGGAAAAATGTGACGATATCAAAGTCGATAAAAACATCAAAGACCTGGCTCACTTTGCCAACACCCACGGAATATCTTACAAAACTTTAAAACGCTTCAATCCTTGGCTCAGGGCAAATACATTACATGCCTCCGAGAAGAAAAGCTATTACATCGCAATTCCCTGTCACCCTGAAAAATACAGATAATCAAAGCGGCACGCAATTTGCATAATTACTCTCGTTGGCGTGAATGATTACCTCTAAACAATAAAACATAAATACTATGGAAAAGAATAAAATAACGATCTATTGTGAAAACAACAAACAAGAATATACGATTCCAACAGGATGTAGCTTAAAAGAGCTCAAGCAAATCGTATTTCCCCAGAATCACCAAAATATACTTGGAGCATTAGTCAATAACGAATTACAGGATTTACATTACGAGATATACAATCCCAAATGGATCAACTTTATAGATGTTACGTCTCTCGACGGCTATAGCATTTATATCCGTTCTCTTATTTTTGTTCTCTATAAAGCCATAAAAACGCTTTTCCCAAAAAAAACATTGATTATCGAATACTCCATCTCCAACGGTCTGTTCTGCCGGATCGCGAATAAGGATTTGATTCTCACGCCTGAAACGATCATGAGCCTGAAGGAAGAAATGACCAGAATCATCGAACAAAACACGGAGATAATACGCCGGGAAACACCCACGGAAGAAGCCATAAAAATTTTTCAACGGGAAGGTCTAAAAGACAAAAAACTTCTACTCTCCACTCGCGGTAAAATGTATACTTCGGTATATTCCATTAACGGCACCTCGGATTATTTTTACGGTACCCTTGCTCCGACCACAGGTTGCCTGAAAGTATTCGACTTAATCTCCTATAAAGACGGAATGTTGTTGATGTTACCCGATCGAAACAATCCGACGGAAATTTCACCTCTTATTCCCCAGGAAAAATTATTCAATATTTTCAGCGAGTATAAACGCTGGGGAAAAATCCTGGAAGTTTCTCAAATCGGAGATCTGAACCAAATCATAGAAAAAAAACAGGTAGGGGCCATGATTAAAATAAGTGAAGCACTACACGAGAAAAAAATCTCTCAAATAGCGGATTTAGTCAAAAAGAAACACAAAAAAGTCAAGGTCATCCTGATCGCCGGTCCTTCATCCTCCGGTAAAACAACATTTGGCAAGCGATTGGCCGTACAACTTATGGTCAATGGAATCAAGCCTGTAAATTTATCCTTGGATAACTACTTTGTTAACCGGGAAAATACACCCAGAGACGAAAAAGGAGAATACGATTTCGAAACCATTGACGCACTCGATATAGACACATTTAACGACAATATTTTACAGTTACTACAAGGAAATGAGGTCGAAATCCCAAAATTTTCCTTTGAAACAGGACAACGTTTTTACGATGGAGAAAAACTCAGGATCTCAAAGAATAACGTGATTATCGTGGAAGGCATACACGGTCTAAACCCTCGCTTGACAGAGTTCCTGCCCCAAGAAAGTCTTTTCAAAATATTTATTTCGGCATTAACTTCAATATCCATTGACGACCACAATATCATAAATCCTAAAGACAATCGTTTAATTCGACGGATGGTTCGCGATCACAAATACCGGGGGTACTCGGCATTGGATACCCTTAAGCGATGGGAAAGCGTATTGTCCGGAGAACAAAAACACATTGAACCCTACCAAGAAGAAGCAGATGTTATCTTTAATTCGGCTCTGGTGTACGAATTAGGAGCTCTTAAGCAACAAGCAGTCCCTTTACTGGAAGAGGTTCTGACCAAATACCCGGAACATTCCAAGGCACTTCGCCTTTTAAAGTTCTTCTCTTACGTACAATCCGTTCCTACCAGAGAAATTCCACCGACGTCTATTATTCGTGAATTCCTCGGAGGCAGCTCTTTCAAATATTAACAAATTATAAATTAAGAGATTCGGTGATTGAGCGATTGAATTTAATCTCTGAATCACCGAATTTATTTCGGTTTTACGGCTTTTTTACCGTTACAACAATTTTAATATTTCAGAAGGATGATCAACGATATGTATTGCCCCGTTTTCCTTCAACTCTTCAGCAGAGCGGAATCCCCAGGTCACTCCGACAGAGACGATCCCGCTATTTAATGCCGTTTGCATATCTACGCCGGAATCGCCGACATACAGGGTGTCTTCCCGTTTTATCCCGGCTTCCTTTAAAATATCAAAAACAATTGTCGGATCAGGTTTCACCGGAATGCCTTCCCGTTGACCATAAACAAAATCGAAGGTATCTTTGCCGAAATAATGAGGAATCAGAGCTATAGTTGCCGAATGGTATTTATTAGAAGCTACCGCCAAGAAAATAGTTCTCTTTTTCAATGCTTCCAGTAAGTCCGTAATTCCCGGATAAGGAGCCGTGTAGTCAGCCTTATGCACGGCATAATAAGCCATAAAATCTTCCCGTATTTTTAAAATATTTTCCTCGGTCCTCGGCCCTTCCGGTAAAGCACGTTCCAACAACTTATTGATTCCGTTTCCCACGAACTCCCGGTATTTGATCAGCTCATGCGTGGGATAACCATGTTTCTGCAAAGCATAATTCGTACTGGCAGCCAAATCATCCAACGAATTCAACAGAGTACCGTCCAAATCAAATATGACTAATTTAACCATAGGAATCTCTATTAAAAATTAATCCGCATATCAAAAAAACCACCTTCCGAGGTGGTTTTCTGCACGGGAGGAGAGGTTCGAACTCCCGACCCTCGGTTTTGGAGACCGATGCTCTACCAACTGAGCCACTCCCGTGTTTAGCGTCGCAAAATAACGGATTTTTCATGAAAAAAACAAGTAGAGGTCGTAGCCTCCTCCGGTAATTTCCCCGGTCCCGATTGGAGTTTCCAGAGTCTAAGCCACTTAATACTCTAATTTTTTTACCTCATTCCTGAAAAATTCTGCTCTTAAGATTTCGTAATTCGTCAATCATCGGCTTTTCGAACGATTCCACCTCCGATCAACCGCTCTCCCCGATAAAGAGCTACCGGTTGTCCGGGAGCTACCGCCCAAGCCGGATGAGACAAATACAACATAAATCGATTCCCGGATAATCTCTCCACCCGGACATACCCTAACGGATTCAATCCCAATCCTCTGACTTTTATTTCAATATCTTCGGCATCTATCTCTTCGGGATCGATAAAGTGAACCGATTCTATCTCTATGCACTTCTGAAACAATGCAGATTTATCACTCACTATAATCCGGTTATTATCCACATCCATTCGTGAAACGTACTGAGGATTCCCGTCTCTCAAAGGGATATCCCGCTTTTGCCCGATTGTGTAATTCAAAATTCCGTTATGGTTTCCCAACAAATTGCCCTTTTCATCCCATATTTCACCGGCTGAAGAGACAAAAGACTGGCCTGTATGTTGATCAATAAATGTACGATAATCCGTCCCCTGTAAAAAACAAATACCGGAGCTCTCTCTCTGCTTGGCAAGTACCGGAAAGCCATTCATTCGAGCGATCTCCTTTACCTCCTCTTTCCTGTATACGCCTAATGGAGTTACAGCCCTGCTCAATACCATCTCGTCCACTCCCCACAAAAAATAGGATTGATCTTTATTGGAATCCACTCCCTTGTACACGTAATAATGCCCGTTCTCCAGGCCTATACGTACATAATGTCCTGTTGCTATAGGTCGGATTCCTTGTCGATCCGCAAATTCTTTCAACAGCATCCATTTGACAAGCCGGTTACACACGGCACACGGGTTCGGTGTTATACCGGCCAGATACCCCTGGAGAAAAGGATGAACCACATCACGTACAAATCGTTCTCCTCCCTCAACACGATACAGGGGAATTTCTATCCGTTTACAAAGCTCCTCTAAATCAGAATCGGATTCCCGCGCACCCATCGGCCATAACTCCAGATTTACACCTATAACTTCGTACCCCTGTTGTTGTAACAACAAGGCCGTTACAAAACTATCCACCCCTCCGCTAAGACCGACGACTATCTTTTGCATTCTCCGAATCAGATATAATTAATATAAAAATCATCTTTTCCTCATGCCACAACCAAAATTAAAAGCTGTGCAGTCAATACGCGCAGGAACATGGTTAACGGATAAACCGTTGCATAACTTACTGAAGGCATATCGTTTCCGACTACTCCATTCGAATAGGCTAAAGCAGGCGGATCCGTCGTACTGCCGGCAATCAATCCCATCAAAGTAAAATAATTAATCTTATAGAAGAGTCGGGCAACGATCCCCACAATCAATAAGGGCAAAACAGTAATTATAACACCATACCCGATCCAGTTAAACCCTCCTCCCTCAATTACAGTCTCTACAAATCCTTCACCAGCTCCCAAACCGACACCGGCCAAAAACAGGGATATTCCCACCTCCCGCAACATGAGATTCGCACTCATCGTAGTATAGGTCACCAATTTATAATGAGGACCGAAACGACTGATCAATATGGAAACGATTAAAGGTCCGCCTGCCAATCCTAATTTCACCGGCTGAGGGATACCCGGAAATGCAAAAGGAATACTTCCTAAAAAAACACCCAAAAATATACCTAAAAATATAGGGACTAAATTGGGCTCTCTCAGCCTGCGTAACGAATTGCCCAACACCTTTGCTACATTGTTGACTGCAGCTTCCGGTCCTACCACGGTCAAACGATCGCCCATCTGCAACTGTAAATTCGGCTTGGCAACCAGATCAAAACCGGCGCGATTTACCCGCGTCACATTTACACCAAAACAATTCCGCAATCTCATCTCTCCCAACAATTTCCCGTTTATATCGGATTTGGTAATCACAACTCGTCTTGAAACCAATTGTTTATCCAATTGTTCCCAAGCAACATCCACCCGTTCTCCCAAAAAAGCAGTAATGGCCTCTATATCTTTCGATGCGGCCACAACTAATAGTTTATCCCCTGCTTTCAACCGGGTATCGGAAGAACCGATCTCAATCCGGTCGTCTTCGTGGCAAACCCTGGAAAAAACAAACTTGCGATTGATAAGACGGGTTACCTCCATCACATCTTTACCAAATAGAGCCGGATTAGTGACTTTCACGGAAAATTGCTGTGCACCCGTTGCCTTATCCTCGTCCTGTTTTTCCAATACTTCGTTTTCTTGCTCAAATTTAATCCTGAAAATAACCCGCACCAATAAGATAGACCCAATGATGCCAATCACGCCCAAAGGATAGGCGACCGCATATCCTAAAGCAATAGTAGGATCACTTATCCCGGTCATATCGGTATAGGCTTGCTGAGCGGCTCCCAATCCCGGAGTATTGGTTACTGCGCCCGAAAGAATTCCCACCATAGTAGTTATCGGTAATCCGGTTATCAAATGAATTACATAAGCAGTGACCACACCCAGGAAAACAATCATTGTAGCCAATATATTTAATGTCAATCCGCCTTTTTTAAAAGAGGAAAAGAAACCCGGTCCGACCTGCATTCCCACGGAATACACAAAAAGAATCAACCCGAACTCTTTTACAAAGTGCAATGTCTGTTCATCCACTCTCATCCCAAAATGACTACAGATAATACCCACAAACAGGATCCAGGTAATACCCAACGAAATCCCTTTTATCTTTACCTTACCCAATACAATACCGATAGCGATAACGATTGCAAATACCAAGACGGAATGCGCTATACCTTGCCCAAAAAATAAGGCGTCTAACCAAGTCATACTATATCAATTTAATAATAATTAAGAATTCGTTTCCGTATGCTCCTTCATCTTATCTATCGAACGGTAAAAACGGATATCCTCCCGAAACAATTTACGATAAGTAATATGCATCTTAGACACTTTCGCCCCGATATACTCCATCAAATGAAGCATCTTCGGATTGAAATCACCTATCCAGTTCATCTCCAACCAGTCATATCCTTTACGTTTTTCAATTATATTACCGCAAAACACCCGAATCAAAGCAGCCTCTACTCCTTTTCCCTGAAACTCGGATACCACTCCAAAAATCTGCCCCAAAGCTACATTCCCCTTCTTTATATGCCGATAGTATAAAAACTTCAAGAGTCCTATTCCGTTCAGTTTTCCATTAAGGTGTTTGATAATATAATTCAATTCCGGAAACATGATGAAAAAACCGATCGGTCGTCCCTTGTAATAGGCAAAATACAATAAATTCGGGTCCAGGATTGGTTTAATCGTCTTAAACAAAGCTTCCACCTGCTCCATTTGCATTTTTCCTACACCGTGTACATCCTCGTTCCAGGCATGATTATACACTTCCAGAAAAGCTTTTTTTGCTTCCCCGGCATCTATTTGGGAATAACATAAAATCGAGTAATCCGGATTTTTCAATAAACGATCCGATTTCCACACCACGATTTTCGAAAGACTCTCCATAACCAACCGAGTCCGGTAAGTATATTGTTTGAAATAATCCAGAAAACCGTATTCTTCGAAAAATTTTATATAATATTTATGCGTATAGGGCATCCCGTAGTTCGGTTGTACAAAACCATCCACCAGAAGCCCCCACCATTCATTTCTCTCTCCAAAATTTACAGGTCCCTCCATTGCCTCCATGCCCCTGGCCTCTAACCATTCCCGGCAAGTATCAAAAAGTATAAAAGCCGCCTTCCGGTCATCTATACATTCAAAGAATCCCATGCCTCCCACGGCATAAGAATCCATTCGACAGGTATGCTCATCGATAAAAGAAGCAACCCTTCCCACGCAGACGCCCTTCTCATCCCTCAATAGCCAACGGGTACACTCTCCGTGTTTGAAATAAGGATTCTTATCGGGATCAAATACGTTATTGATGTCATTATCTAAAGGACGTACCCAATTTTTATCATTCTTATAGAGGGTCACCGGCAACAATAAAAACTCTTTTGCCTGTCGTTCATTCTTAACTTCTTCTATCGTATATTCCATAGTACTAATTTAAAGAGTTGGATACCTGAGATTTCTCAAGCCATTTTTCATGATAATGATGAGAACGTAAAAAATATTCTCCTCTTTTTATCCACACTACTATCAAGGCCAATACCATTCTCGGTAACATCAACCACCAGAAAGGTAAACCCATAACCCAAAATAGAAGAGGATCTTCTAACTGAGAATGAGAGATCGCTAAATGATGGTTTAGCAAATTCGCTTTCCGACGACTCAACTTACCCGATTTCGCACAATCCAACATGATGGCCGACCCGTACGCTAACCCCACGGTATTACCTACCAACCAAAGAAAAGCAACGTCAGGAGATAATCCGAAGATACGCATCAAAGGCGACAACAAGCCGGATAACACTTTTAACACACCGAACTCCTCCAAAACACGCTGCAAAATCATTAACCCCGAAATCACCAGTACGATCTTCAAGGAGAGGAACAAGGCGTTAACCAACCAATGCTGCATCGTTGCCCAAAACGGCAAAACAGTCAGGGTCTCCTTCATCATCTTTTCTCCCATCTCCGGCAACAAAATATTCAGTCCGAAAGCAGCGATAAAACTCATAACCACTCTCAAAACGATCATTCCTATAAAAGAAGAACCCGTTTTCTGCAACACCAAGGTCTCCACGATAAAATTATGAGAAATCAGACACATGGTTGCCATAATCACGCACTCCCGTACGGTAAAATCGAGAGTAGAGAGCAAAGCGATCACCGTGTATATGTTTGTGAAAATACTCGTGACAAAAACCAAAGCCGCATCTCCCGGCAATCCGACCCATTTAAATAAAGGAGCGGCAAAAGAGGAGATGTAAGGCAAAATATCGAAATAAGAGAGCAAAGTGACAAACAAGGAGACCGGTAACATAATTTTCAAGAACCATAACGATGTCCGCAAGGCAACCGGTAACGCCTTACTTACACACCGCCCCATTCTTTCCCCTATCTTTTTCACTACTTTCTTTAAATTTACAATTTCAAATTAAAATCACTTTCCGGAATGATACCATCCCCTAAACATTTTTACCTTAATTCATCCGTTAAAAGCCGGATCTCCATCGTAGGACTTATCCGCTCGTATAAAATATTATAAACGGCATTAGTAATAGGCATATGTACGTTATAATGCTCATTGATCTCGTGAATACCCTTTACACCGAAATACCCTTCCGCAATCATTAACATTTCCAATTGAGCCGATTTCACGGAGTATCCTTTACCGATCATTGTTCCAAAAGCCCGGTTACGACTAAATTGAGAATAAGCTGTTACCAGAAGGTCTCCCAGGTAAGCTGAATTTTTAATATCCCGCTCAATCGGGTGTACGACATCCACAAAGCGCTTCATCTCTTGTATAGCATTGGAGATCAGAACAGCCTGGAAATTGTCTCCATACCTCAATCCGTGACAGATTCCGGCCGCAATAGCGAAAACATTTTTCAACACGGCTCCATATTCCGTCCCGTAAATATCATCCGATATCGCCGTTTTCACGTAATGACATTCAAACAGTTGTGCTATCGCCCGGGCCTGTTTCAAATCTTCACACGAAAAAGTCAGATAGGAGAGACGCTCCAAAGCAATCTCCTCGGCATGACAAGGTCCGGAAATAATCACAATCTGCTCGAAAGGTACATCATAATATTTATGAAAAAACTCTCCGATAATCAGATTATCATCCGGGATCAATCCTTTAATGGCGGATACGACGACCTTATCTTTCAACGGAACCCGCAAACGAGAAACCACATTTTTCAAAAAGGCACTCGGAATAGCAAAGACAATAACGTCCGATTGAGTAACTAATTTATCCAAATCATCGGTAAAATTAATTTTCTCCAAATCGAATTCAACTTCACACAAATACCGCGGATTGTGATTCAAACCTTTAAAAGCCTTTATGGTCTCGATATTACGCATAAACCAATTAATGCGACCATTATTTTCTGTCAGCATCTTAGATATGGCAGTAGCCCAACTACCTCCGCCGACAACCCCGATCCTGGGTTTATCACTTATTTGCATGATACTTCTATTAATAATGAACGATTTACGATTCACGAATATCATTTGTGAATCGCAAATCGCAATATAAAATTTCAAATTATTTATTCAGCCACGCCTTTACCTCATCCTGTGTCGGATTGGTCAAGCCCAATTTCTCTTTTTTGTTGATCCCGCACAATTCCTGGTGAAACTTATTCGGATTTTCTATGTCCTTTAATGATTCCACGGTTTGATAACCGATTTTTCGAATCACGGGAATCCACTCCTCAATAATCCCCAACTCTATAAATTTTTCATCACCATCTATCGGCATTTTCTTTTCCGGTTTCATTTGAGGGAAAAGTAAAACGTCCTGGATCGAAACGCTATTCGTCAAAAACATACACAAACGATCAATCCCTATCCCCATTCCTGAAGTAGGAGGCATACCGTACTCCAACGCCCGTACGAAATCATAGTCAATGAACATCGCCTCATCGTCCCCCCTCTCCTGTAAGGCCAATTGATCCTTAAATCGATTCAACTGGTCTATCGGATCGTTCAACTCGGAATAGGCGTTTGCCACCTCTTTTCCGTTCACGAACAATTCAAAGCGTTCCGTCACACCGGGGTCCGTCCGATGCATTTTAGTTAACGGGGACATTTCGACCGGATAATCGTAAATAAACGTCGGTTGAATATAATGGCCTTCACACTTCTCGCCAAACAGTTCATCTATCAGTTTTCCCTTGCCCATTGTTTCGTCTACCTTCAAACCCACAGATAAACAAAATGCCCGAATTTCCTCTTCACTTTTTCCAGTAATATCAAAACCGGTATATTCTTTAATGGCATCCGCCATCCTTATTCTTTTAAAAGGACGCTTAAAGTCCACTTCATTCTCACCAAACGGGGCCTTTGTAGTCCCATTTACAGCCAATGCAGCAGCCTCTATCATACGCTCCGTGCAATCCATCATCCATTTATAATCCTTGTAAGCCACGTATACCTCCATACAAGTGAACTCCGGATTATGGGTACGGTCCATTCCCTCATTCCTGAAATTCCGGGAAAATTCGTAAACACCATTAAAACCGCCGACAATTAATCGTTTTAGGTACAACTCATTAGCAATCCTCAAATAAAGAGGAATATCCAGAGCGTTGTGATGTGTGATGAAAGGACGGGCCGAAGCTCCTCCCGGTATGGATTGTAAAACAGGCGTCTCTACTTCCACACATCCCATCTCATTATAGAATTGACGAATGGCATTGATCATCTTGGTACGCTTCACAAACACATCTTTCACTTGCGGATTCACAATCAAATCCAAATAACGTTGACGATAACGCATTTCAGGATCCGTAAATGCATCGAAGACCTTTCCGTCTTTTTCTTTCACGACCGGAAGCGGACGCAAAGATTTGGATAGCATGGTCAATTCCTTGGCATGCACGGAAATTTCACCCATATTGGTTCGAAACACATGCCCCTTCACGCCGACAATATCTCCGATATCCATCAGTTTTTTAAATACCACATTATACATCGTACTATCCTCTCCTTCCGAAATATCGTCACGGCTCACGTATACCTGTATCCGTCCGGCAGCATCCTGTATTTCAAAAAACGAAGCCTTACCCATGATTCGCCGACTCATCATCCGTCCGGCAATCACTACCTCCTGTAACTCTTCGGGAGATGTTTCAAATTTATCCCGAATTTCTTTAGAGAGATGAGTAACCTTAAATTCCGGCGCCGGATAAGCATTTATCCCCATTTTATTCAACTCATTTAAAGAGTTTCGACGAATCATTTCCTGTTCACTTAATTCTAGGCTCATTTTCAATCAACTTTTAGCGTTTTAAAACATATTTCGCGTAAACGAAAGCTTTAATAAAGTGCAAAGATAGTAATAATTTTAGATTTACTAATTCATAACAAGCCGATTCCATCATTGAAAAATGAAAAGTAAAAAAAGTGTATGCACCCATTATTCCAGTTCCATTTCTTTTTTCAAACTTTTAAATTTATCCTCTATCTTTTAACTTTTAGCCTACTCTGATTTACAATTCAATAGCATAAAATAGTCCGTCGGTTAAAAAAATATAACTACGAATCTTTTGAAATCACAGGGAAATTCTACTACTTTGTAGCTGAATAGGAGAAAGTGTATAATGAAAAAAAGATGGGTAGTCAATACCCCACCAAAGTGGGAAAAAATAGAAACTTTATCAAAACAACTTAACTGCAGTCATGTCATTGCAAACCTCTTAATACAAAGAGGGGTAGAAACTGCAGAGGAGGCCCACTCTTTCTTCAATCCCACTTTAAATATGTTACACGACCCCTTCCTGATGAAAGATATGGATAAAGCGGTTATCCGACTTGAAAAAGCCATTCAAACGGAAGAGAAAATTATGATCTACGGAGATTATGACGTGGATGGAACGACAGCCGTAGCTTTACTGTATAAATACCTTAAAAACAAATGCGAGAAACCGGAATATTACATACCGGATCGGTATACGGAAGGTTACGGGGTCTCCATTCGGGCCATCGACTACGCCGCCCAACACGGAATTTCGCTCATGATTGTCACCGATTGTGGGGTAAAAGCCGTAGAAAAAGTCCGATATGCTCAAACCAAAGGGGTGGATGTAATCATTTGTGATCACCACACACCCGGGGAGCAATTACCGGAAGCCGTTGCGGTACTGGATCCGCAACGAAGCGATTGCAACTACCCCTATCGTTGGCTCAGCGGTTGTGGTGTAAGTTTTAAATTGGCCCAAGCTTATAGCCTAAAACACAATCTTCCGATGTCGGAACTTTACAACTTACTGGATCTGATATGTGTCAGCATTGCCAGTGATATTGTTCCTATCACGGGTGAAAATCGAATCTTGGCCCACTACGGTCTACAGCAACTTAACGAGCGTCCCAGTTTGGGGCTCAACACCATATTAAAATTTTCCGGCATCAACAAGCCGCTAACGATCAACGATATCGTTTTCCGCATCGGCCCCAGGATCAATGCCGCCGGACGGGTCGAATCAGGCAACAAATCGGTTGAACTACTCATTGCCGACGATGCCAAAAAGGCGATGGAGGTTGCCGAAAGCATCAACAATTTTAACGACCAACGTAAAAAGCTGGATCACAATATCACGGAGGAAGCCTTGGAATACATAGGCCAAGCCCAATACGATCAATCCCAGAAAGCAACAGTTTTGTATAACCCCAACTGGCATAAAGGAGTTATCGGAATTGTAGCTTCCCGTTTAACGGAATACTACTACAGGCCGACCGTCATTCTGACCGAATCCAACGGTTTGGCGACAGGTTCTGCGCGTTCGGTAGAAGGATTTGACCTCTATTATGCCATTTCTCAATGCAGCGAATATTTAGAAAACTACGGGGGACATAAATACGCTGCCGGGTTAACATTAAAACTCGAAAATATAGAGCCCTTCCGTAAAAGATTCCAACAAATCGTAAGCGAAACGATTACCGACGAAATGCTAATCCCGCAAATCAATATCGACGCTAAAATAAAATTGGGAGATATTACCCCCGAACTTTACAATATGATTCAAAAATTCGCCCCCTTCGGGCCGAATAACAACATCCCCGTTTTCATGACGGAAAATGTAACCAATTTTATCGGATCGAAGCAGGTCGGACGTAATAACGAACACCTCAAATTAGTGGTAGTGGACGATACTCGTATCTGTAACGACCGGAGCGGCATTGCCTTCAGCATGGGAGATTATTTCAATCGTATCAGTAAAGGTGAGTACTTCGATATCTGTTATACCTTGCAGGAAAATGTTTTCATGGGAAAAATCGATATACAGATGATGGTTCGAGATATTAAATTCAAAGAAGACAATAGATAAATGCAATCGCTCTCTTCCAAATTACTCGAAAAAGCGGTAGAGCAATTTGCCACACTACCGGGTATCGGACGCAAAACCGCCCTCCGGTTTGCCCTTCATATATTACACCAGAACAAGGAAGAGGTCGACCTATTCACGAACAGTATTTTACAGCTAAAAGAATCTATCCGGGAATGCAGGCAATGCCATAATATCACGGATCAAGAAACATGCGAGATCTGTGCCGATCCGCAACGGGACAACAGCACGATCTGTGTCGTGGAAGACATTAAGGACCTGATGTCCATCGAAGCCACAGGACAATATCATGGCATTTACCATGTATTGGGAGGAATCATCTCACCCATGGACGGCATCGGGCCAGCCGATTTGCATATTGATACGCTGATCTCCCGGGTATCGGCCTCCCCGGTAAAAGAGATCATCTTTGCCTTACGAGCCACCATAGAAGGAGATACGACCGGTTACTATATCTACAAAAAACTCCCCCGCCGGGAAGAACTGATCATCAGCACCCTTGCCAAAGGTATTGCCGTGGGAAACGATCTCGAGTACACCGACGAACTCACCCTCGGCCGCTCCATCATCAACCGGGTGGAATTCAAAATTTGAACCCGCCACCTCCATCCGTCTCAATATTCCATTATCAAATAATTAGTTGTTATTATCAATACACATTAATAAATACAAAACAACTAACTTTATTTTATATTATATTCTATTACAATAACAACTATCATGTTATTTAATTAAATTTGTAAAAATTGAGTTTGGTTAAAGAATAAAATTAAATCCTTTAATCGTAAACATAAATCGTCAAAACGATCACGACTAACCTGGATACCATGAATTTAAATTACATTAAACTCGTTGCCCGTTACGAGAGAATTCTTCTCCGGAGAAATTTAATTTTCATAATCTTTACCCTGTTTATCACGGGGGGTATTCTGTGTTTTCATATTTATTTTCATAGCGATTGGAAAGTATCACAACCCCGGGTTAATATCCCATCGGTCATCCCGTTCACGAACGCGTACCTTTTCAGTATTCTACAGGCCCTGGCCGTCATTTTTCTGGCCGGAGATTTTATAAACCAGCATAAAAAGAAAAGCACGAACGACGTGTTTCTTACCCGTCCGGCAAGCGCCGGGGAATACGTGATCGGGAAAACCCTGGCGATAATTGAAATGATTTTACTCATCGATTTACTCGTCATCATACTCGCGATGACGATTCATCTTTTCGCCAGTAATTTCTCCTTTGATTTTTCTCTCTACCTGTTTTACCTCCTTACCCTCACTCTCCCGGCAATACTGTTTATGACGGGATTATCCATGATGTTAAAAATTTTGATAAAAAACGTCTGGATTGCCTCTCTCGTCCTGTTTATATTCTGGGGCGCATCCATCTCTGTTCTACCTCCAGTCGGGCACGGGATTCTCGATTTCATCGCCTCCGAGATTCCCAATGTTTTCTCTTCCGTCACCGGACACCCCGGAATCAACGTGTACCTTTTACAACGTTCTATCTTTATATTGCTTTCAGGGGTTTTGATTTCCGTGGCGATAACGAAACTCCCCCACTTCTCGGAGCATAAAGGACTTTCCAAAGGACCGGTCCGGGTGCTCCTGCTCTTCGCAGGAGGGGTATTGATCGCCGCGAGTATCTACAGCCTGCACTTCAAGCATAGCAAGGACAAAAGAACAGAGTACTCTCGTGTCTATCGCCAAGCCGCCCCCCTGCCAAAAATAAATACCGTCGAACACGAGATTATCTTCCAAAGAGAAAAAAACAGATACGAGGCCACCAGCCTGATGACTATCGTCAACCGGACACCCCGAAAAACAGACACACTATTGCTTTACCTAAACCCGGCATTAGAGGTGACGGAGTTGACTCTTAACGGGGAAAACATCCCCTTCCAGCGAAAAGAACAACTTATCCTGGTGGATGCCGCCATGGAACCACGAGATACCTCCCTAATCGTCATAAACTATAAAGGTAAAATCGATCCCCTCGTTTGTTACCCGGATATTTCAAACGAGGAATTTTTCCGCACGGAGAAAATGGAATATTTTCTCTCTCTCGGACGTCACTTTGCCTTTTTAGGAGATAAATTTACACTACTTACACCGGAATGCTTGTGGTATCCCACTACCATTCCCACTGTAAACTTCGACCAACCTTTCAACAACCAACAGGATTTCACGTTATTCAAATTAAAAGTCATCTCTGCCCCGCAAAGAACCATAATATCGCAGGGTGAAATGACTTTATCGGGAGATACCGCGTGTTTCAACAACAAATACCCCCTGACAGGTATTATCCTTTCCGAGGGAGATATGACCCGGGACACGGTAAAAACCTCGATAACCCGTTGGGAATTCTACAATAAAAAAGGACACTACCCGCTACGGGGAGCACTAAACGCATCCGATTCGGGTAGAATAAAGGGATGTGAAGGATTCATACATGTTTACTTAGAACAGTCAACTTGTCCTTTTCATAAACTGGCCTGTATAGAGACTCCTCGCTCCTTCTACTCTTTCCCTCGTTCATGGACACCCCTTTTGGACTATATACATCCGGAGATCATACTCATGCCGGAGCGGGAAGACAAAAAACCGATAGACTACCCAAAACTTCTCAAAATCTATGTAGAGAAATACAAACTACCTTTTACAATCGAAATATTAGAATCAGATCAAATCACCAGAAACGGTACTCTCTTTTTTCCAAAAGGCGAAAAATTATTTCAATCTATCATGCAAAATCAAAATATATTCGTCAATTCTTTGGAGTTTCCCGTCATGAACCGTGTTATTTCATGGTTAAACACCGGACTAAAACGAAGAACAACGCATCCTTCTCACGCTTTATTCCTAAAAATAAAAAACGATATGGATGCTATAGAGTACCTAACGCACAAAAGTTTAAAAGAAGCTTTGGAAGATTCTGGAACACAAGAATTTTTACAAGATATTATCCGTCTAAAAAGTTATCAATTACAAGATCACATCCTTTTGCAAACTTCATGGCCCGATTTTAAAAATTTCTTAGACTATTTTTTTCATAAATATCAATTCAGGGAAGTATCTTTTGATCAATTTACCAGAGAATTAAATACAAATCTCGGAATAAACATTCTGCCACTCGTAGAAAAATGGTTCATCGAGCAGGGAGTTCCCACTTTTTATATCAAAGACATAAAACCTGTTCAGGCACAAGTAAATCAGCAAGGCAAAATATATTTGAATTTCAAAATATGGAATCGAAGTCGAGTTGCCGGTGTCGTTTCTGTAGAAGAGAACCTGAGGAGGGGATTCAGGCATACACAAGGTCAATTGATTCATCCGAATGAATCAATTGAAATATATTATCTTTTGAAAGATTCTATTCCCCCGGATAAAATGGAACGCATTTTAAGTTATTCTTTTTGCCTAAATACCAATTACTCCAGAAATCTGCCGGAAAATTTCGGAATAACAAGTTTTGGTGACATCGTTCCGGAAGTTAAACCATTGGATATACAAAACATCCGACCCGTAGACACCCTGACGTTTCTTGCCCCGACGAACGAGATCATCGTGGACGACACCGACCCGGGCTTCCGCATTATTCAAGACGAATTGCCTTTTTTCCAGAAACTAAGAAAACAACCGAAGAAATACAATTACATCCAATTTAATATTCCCCATCGATGGACACGTGCCGTTGAAACCGGGGCCTACGGAGATATCATGCCCACTTGCTTTTGTAAAACCGAGGGAGGAAGGTCTAAAGTGGAGTGGAGTGCAGAAATAAAAAAAGGCGGCACCTATGAACTCTTTATATATTCTTATCAATTGGAAAATTGCAGTAACCTAAAACGTCCCCCGTACAACTACACGTTCCACCACGATGATAAAGAAGAACGAATTCTTTTTGATCCCACTACAGGCAAAAGTAAAGTTCATATCTATTACACCGACAAAAATGAGGAAGAGAAAAAAGTGGACTTCCCGTTCGGCTGGATTTCTTTAGGAGAATATGCTTTATCACCCGGCAAAATAAAATTAATCTTACACGATAAAGGATTATCTGCCGATCAGATTTTAGTGGTAGATGCGGTAAAATGGGTAAAAAGGGAGTAACTCCCTACATACCGATATAAGTCAATCCACATAAAACGAACAAGAGGGATAATACACTACTACATATCGAAAGCAAAAGGCAACAACTGACTGGCCTTCACCCTAATAGTCGTTTCCCGTCCTATTAAAATCACGTCAAAATCAGACTTGTATCGTTTGATCACCTCGGAGATCACCTGTCGGCAGGCTCCGCAGGGAGTTATAAATTCTTCCAGAGGAATCCCTTTATTACGAGCCGCAACAGCCATAGCCTTCACTCCCACCTCGGGATAGGTAGAACAAGCATAGAACAAAGCCGTGCGCTCCGCACAGGTTCCGGAAGGGAAAGCCACATTTTCCTGATTCGAGCCGCATACGATCTCTCCGTTATTTAGTAAAACAGCCGCTCCTACCGCAAAATCAGAATATCGACAATAGGCATTACGTGTGATCTCAGATGCCGCACGACACAACTCCTTATACTCTCCCGGGCAAGATTCTTTATATACCTCGTACTCTATCTTTAATTCTGCTTTTTCCATTCTGTTTTTTTTATTATTTTTACCGCCTAATATAAAACAATATATCCGATGATGAACAAATTTTACGTTTTTTTCTTTTTTTGTTTGGTTTGTTCCCAACTGGAGGCAGCCACCCCGGATAGTCGAAAACACTATATCAAAAAATACAAAGACCTCGCTATTCAGGAAATGGATCGCACCGGTATCCCTGCCAGCATCAAATTAGCACAAGGAATATTGGAATCGGGTTGTGGTAGATCCGAATTATCTATCAACGCCAACAATCACTTTGGCATTAAGTGCCATGACTGGAACGGGCCCAGTTTTAAAAAAGACGACGACCGGAGAAACGAATGCTTTCGCAAATATAAAAATCCAGAACAATCATGGGTGGACCACAGTAACTTTCTGACTTCACGCTCAAGATACTCCTTTCTTTTTGAGCTTCCCAGAACAGACTATAAAGGATGGGCAAAAGGATTAAAAAAAGCAGGATACGCAACGGCTCCGGATTACGCTCAAAAGCTGATCCGAATCATCGAGGAAGAAAAACTATTCGTTTACGATCGTCCCGGGAAGCGGGTTAAACCGATCCCTTACGAAGTTAACTACACGTTGAATAGTGGGCCAGACTACCAACGACGTGTCGTTTATATCAACAACAGACCCTGTATCAAAATCAAGGAAGGCGACACGTTTGAAGCCATTGCCCGATATTTCGGACTCCCGTTAAAGCAATTGTTAGCTTACAACGACAAGAAGGAGACTTCTATCCGAACGGGTATGCACGTATTCTTAAAAAACAAGAGAAATAAAGCGCCTAAAGGCTATACCTTCTATAAAGTCAAAAAAGGAGATACCATGTATATGATCTCTCAAATATACGGCATCAAACTGACTCGATTACTCCGGTATAATTTTATGGAAAACGGCGATCAACCTCAAATCGGCGAAATGATCTCTTTAAGAGGTTATTCTCAACTTTATTAATATTATAATGAAAAAAACAACAAGTGATTTTTTACAATACAATAGTATTTTCGGCCTATTTGTCGGCGGAAGTTATATTATAACTTCTCTGCTTTTCATCTGGGGCGGAAAAAATATTGCCTTGAACCCCCAACTAAACAACATCATTTTGATGTTAACGATTGCCGGCATTTTTTTGGGGGTAAAAAAATTCCGGGACGACCACTTGGAAGGGATCATCTCTTACGGGAAATCGTTTACGACCGGGATATACATCCTGAGCATCGCTTCTTTGCTTTATGCCTTCTATATTTTTATTCTTTACGCAAGCGATCCCGGCCAGATGATGCAATTTAAAAAAGTAATGCTTTCGACCCTAAAACAGATATACGGCAATACTCCTTTTTACGAAACGTTTGAAAAAAGCGTTCAATCTTTTTTGTATCCTGCCAGTATTGCTGTCGGAGAGTTTCTAAATAAACTATTTTTCGGTACTATCCTTACCCTGTTTTTAGCCGGAATCTTACGAAAACGCATTTCCCCATTTTAAATCTTAATACAATAACCATGGATTTATCTGTTGTCATTCCCTTATATAACGAAGAAGAATCATTGCCCGAACTTACGACATGGATTAACCGGATTATGGAAGAGAACCATTTTAGCTACGAAATCATTTTAGTAGACGATGGCAGTAATGACGGTTCATGGAAGGTGATTGAAGAGTTATCCCGAAAAGATTCCCGTATACATGGAATAAAATTCAGAAGGAATTACGGAAAATCCGCCGCCTTGCATTGTGGTTTCGAAGATGCCCGGGGAGACGTGGTCATTACCATGGATGCCGATCTTCAGGATAGTCCGGATGAAATTCCCGAACTCTATCGCATGATCACAGAAGAAGATTTCGATTTGGTCTCCGGTTGGAAAAAGAAAAGATACGATCCGATCACGAAAACCATACCGACAAAGCTATACAATGCAACAGCCCGGAAATTTTCAGGAATATATCTACATGACTTTAATTGCGGATTAAAAGCATACAAGAATAATGTGGTAAAAAACATAGAGGTATACGGTGAGATGCACCGTTATATCCCTATTTTAGCGAAACAAGCCGGTTTTACCCGTATCGGAGAGAAAGTCGTCCACCACCAGGCGCGAAAATACGGAGTCACCAAATTCGGACTCAATCGCTTTATCAACGGTTTTCTGGATTTATTATCCGTCACCTTTATCACCCGATTTGCCAAAAAGCCAATGCACCTTTTCGGTGCATTAGGAACAGTTTTGTTTATTATCGGTTTTTTTGCGGCCGGATGGTTGGGTGTAGAGAAGTTAATAGCATTAAGCAGAGATATAAAAGCTCCCCTAATTGCCAACAATCCGTATTTTTATATTGCGCTAACCTGTATGATTCTCGGAACCCAGCTGTTTTTAGCCGGATTTTTAGCAGAATTGATCTCCAGAAGTGCCAATGACAGAAATGTATACAGAATAGAGAAAAAAATATAAAGAAATTCCAAATTTTATCCTACTTTTGAACGGTGTATGTGCAAATTTTAATTTATAAATAAAATATCATGACTGAAAAGATTCAACAAACCCTTAGGGACTCAAAAGCTGCCAGGTGGACAGCCTTGATCCTTATTGCATCGACCATGTTTTTCGCGTACATGTTTGTAGATGTTTTATCCCCATTACAAACCTTATTAGAGACGGAACGCGGATGGAGTCCGGACGTATTCGGAATGGAAGAAGGTTCCGAATTTTTCTTAAACGTTTTTTTCTTCTTCCTTATTTTTGCGGGTATCATCCTCGATAAGATGGGGGTCCGTTTTACAGGACTTCTCTCGGCTTCTCTGATGGTTATCGGAGGTTCTATCAAACTATATGCTATTACCGAATATTTCAACAATGGTGGTGTCGGGTATGAATTTTTCAACTCCTTCTGGACAAGTGTTCCGGCCAGCGCCAAAGTTGCTTCCATCGGATTCGCCATATTCGGTTGTGGTACGGAAATGGCCGGTATCACCGTGTCAAAAGCGATCGTGAAATGGTTTAGCGGAAAAGAATTGGCTTTGGCAATGGGATTGGAAATGGCCATAGCTCGTTTGGGAGTATTTGCCGTATTCCGTATTTCTCCGCTATTGGCAGGAAGCATTAATCCGGACATCGTTACCCCGGTAGCAGTATGTTGTACCTTACTTTGTATCGGTCTGTTGACCTTCCTGGTATATGTATTCATGGATAAGAAATTGGATAAACAAATCGGAGAGATGAACACGGAACCGGAAGATCCTTTCCATATCAGTGATATCGGGAAGTTATTTACCAGTAAAACATTCCTCATTGTAGCTTTCTTATGCGTACTATATTATTCGGCCATCTTCCCGTTCCAGAAGTTCGCAACGGGTATGTTGGAAAGCCGTTTAGGACTTAGCGCAACCGATGCGGCAGCCGTGTTCTCCTGGTTCCCTATCGGTGCAATGGTATTAACTCCTTTATTGGGAGCCTACTTGGATCATAAAGGTAAAGGGGCAACCATGCTAATCATAGGAGCTCTCCTAATGTGCGGTTGTCACCTGATCTTCGCATTAGCACCTTTGAATCACTTTATCGCTTACGTAGCTATCGTTATTTTGGGAATCTCTTTCTCTTTGGTTCCGGCAGCCTTATGGCCTTCCGTTCCCAAATTAGTAGAGAACAGATACTTAGGATCAGCTTATTCCGTTATTTTCTGGATTCAGAATATCGGTTTATTGTCTTTCCCTATCCTTATCGGATGGTCCTTAAAGGCAAGTAATCCGGGTGTTTCCGAACAAATCAAAGCCGGAGTTGAAGGTGTAAGTTATAACTATACCGTTCCGATGTTGATTTTCGCCAGTCTTGGCGTTCTGGCTTTCCTTTTAGGTTTATGGTTAAAAGCCGAAGACAAAAAGAAAGGATACGGTCTGGAATTACCGAATATCGAAAAATAAAATAGTTTATCAAATTATTGCCAAACGGGTGTTTCGAAAAACGAAACACCCGTTTTTATTATACGATAGTATTATACCAAAATAAAAACTATTTTTGCATGCATACGATATGAATAGATCAAACTGAAAATAAAGAATAGAACATGGCAAACAGGATAACGACACTTTTCAACATAAAATATCCGATCATACAGGGCGGGATGGTATGGTGTAGCGGATGGAAACTGGCTTCTTCCGTGAGTAACAACGGCGGATTAGGTCTACTCGGGGCAGGTTCCATGCATCCGGAAACCCTTTCGGAACATATCCGCAAAATGAAACAGGCCACGGAGAAACCCTGGGGCATCAATATCCCTCTACTCTATCCGGAAATGGAGAAACTTATAGATCTCATCATCAAGGAAGAGGTGAAGATTGTCTTTACTTCTGCCGGAAGTCCTAAAAAGTGGACTCCCTTACTGAAATCTCACGGGATCACGGTTGTTCATGTCGTCAGTAGTGCCGTTTTCGCCCGGAAAAGCGAAGAGGCAGGAGTAGACGCCGTCGTGGCGGAAGGCTTCGAAGCAGGAGGACATAACGGACGGGAAGAGACCACCACACTAACCCTACTACCAAACGTGGTTAAACATTGTTCTCTTCCGGTCATTGCCGCAGGCGGCATCTCCTCCGGAGAGTCGATGCTGGCCGCCATGGTTTTGGGTGCAGACGGGGTGCAAATCGGCAGCCGTTTTGCCGTGGCCGCAGAATCTTCGGCTCATCCGAATTTCAAACAAAAAGTTTATGAACTCGAAGAGGGTGACACCATGCTGGCACTAAAGAAATTAGCACCGACCCGGTTGATAAAAAATACTTTTTACGAACACATCAAAGAACTGGAAGACAAAGGAGCCGACGCCGAAACATTGAAGGCTGTATTGGGCAAAGGCCGGGCTAAAAAAGGTATTTTCGAAGGAGACATGGAAGAAGGAGAATTGGAAATAGGACAAATTTCTTCCATGCTACAACAGGAAGAAAGCGTCGAAACCATTATTACCGATATCGTTACCACCTACGAGCAAGCGTTGAAGAACATAGAAAAATTACTTATTTAATACACGATAGAAATACAATGATTAATTATTCCCGACATATACTGGACAATGGATTAACGGTTATCTGTAACACGGATACCGGAACCCCTTTCGTTTCCGTAAACATTCTTTATAAAGTAGGTGCAAAGGACGAAGATCCGAATAGAACCGGATTCGCCCATCTTTTCGAACACCTGATGTTCGGTGGCTCCATTCACATCCCCGATTACGACTATCATGTACAAAAAGCAGGCGGAGACAGTAACGCTTTCACCAACAATGATTACACCAATTACTACATTACTATCCCTGCTGCCAATATCGAAACAGCCCTCTGGTTGGAATCGGATCGGATGCTTAGCCTTAACTTTTCTCAAAAATCCCTCGATGTACAACGAAACGTGGTAATTGAAGAGTTCAAACAACGTTACCTGAATAATCCGTATGGTGACATTTGGTTAAAGTTGCGACCGTTAGCTTACAGAGTCCATCCCTACCAATGGCCTACCATAGGAAAAAAAATCGAACACATCGAAGAGGCGACATTAGAAGACGTTAAAGATTTTTTCCATCGGTTCTACGCCCCGGATAACGCCATTATCAGTATTAGCGGAAATATTAAAGAGACTCAGGTCTTGGAGTTGGTAAAGAAATGGTTCGGAGATATCCCTCCTGCTCATACCGTAAAAAACAAATTGCCTCAAGAACCTATACAGACGGAAGCCCGGCAATTGATTTGCGAACACAACAAAGTTCCCGCGGATGCTCTATATAAAGTATTCCATATGGGTGACCGTTATTCGGACAATTTTTATACCTGTGATATCATTTCGGATATTTTGTCCAACGGTCAATCTTCCCGTCTATATGTCAATCTGATAAAAAACAGTAAACTATTTTCGGAAATAGATGCATACGTAACAGGTGATATGGATCCCGGTCTCTTTATTTTTTCAGGAAAGCTATCGGAAGGAGTAAAAATCGAAGAGGGAGAACAGGCCATTCAGAATGAAATCGATCGTTTTATCCAGGAAAACATATCTGAAAGAGAGCTTCAGAAAGTAATCAACAAGACCGATGCCCGTATCTCCTACAGCGAAATCAATTACCAGGGAAAGTCTGCCAACCTCGCATTTTTCGAGTACCTCGGAGATATCGACCTGATCAATACGGAGCGTGACCGGTATATAAAAATAACCCGGGATATGATAAAAAATACGGCACAACAACTTTTTACGCCGGAAAACAGTTCCACCCTATGGTACCTGAAATAAAACACAGAATAATCATCCAGACAATTTAATTCGTATGAATCGCAATATACCCCCTCAACTGGAAGCCCTGACCAAGCCTTCCATCCTGAATTACCAAAAAAGAGTACTCTCCAACGGAGTAGAAATCATTTACATAAATGACCCGCAGCAAGAGGTATTTAAAATGGATGTCGTTCTTTCCGTCGGGGCTTATTATCAACCTCAACCGATCATTGCTTCCACTATGCTCCATTTGTTAAACGAAGGGACTCATTCCCATTCTTCCGAAGAGATAGCCGAATTTTTCGACTATCACGGGGCTTACGTGGATTACAACTGCGGATTACATAGATCGGAAGTCAGCCTGATCTCCTTAAACAAATACGCCAATAAAACGATAGAAATGGTTGCAGAGATGATTTCGGACAGTATCTTTCCGGAACATGAACTGGAAATCTACCTCCGTAACAAAAAGCAACAATACCTGGTCAACCTGGAAAAAACGTCCTATCTGGCCCGTATGGAATTTCTCCGCTTGCTTTTCGGAGAACAACACCCTTACGCCAATCACTTTACCCGGGAAGATTTCGACAAAGTAACCCGTACCCGGCTTTTGGAATTCTATCAAAAACGGGTAGGAGCCCGGAATTGCCGTATTTTTCTTTCCGGCAACGTGAGTACGTCCGTCTTACAAGAGGTCGAAAAACAATTTTCCATACTACAATCTCCCGTTCCGGACGTAGAACCGACATTCGACATCCAGAGCCAGCCTACCGGACAATACCGCATCCGTAAACCGGATGCCGTGCAAACCAGTATTCGTATCGGTAAAAAGGGCGTCCGACTTCTGGAAGAGGATTATACCGATTTCCAACTGCTCAACATGGTTTTAGGCGGTTATTTCGGTTCCCGCCTGATGTCCAATATCCGGGAAGAGAAAGGCTTTACCTACGGCATCAGTTCATTTAATGTCAGTATGAAAAACGCTTCTTATTGGAACATCGCCACCGATGTCAATGCCGATTATGCAGAAGCAACAATTACTGAAATCCGTAAAGAGATACTCCGTTTACAGCAAGAACCCATTCCGGCCGAAGAATTGGATCTTGTTAAAAGTTATTTTCACGGGGAGCTGCTTCGGGAATTAGACGGTGTTTTCGCCCAATCCGATGCCCTGAAACACAAATTGAATTACGATACGGACAATACTTTTTACTTGAGAATGATCGACCGTATGAAAAAATGCACCTCGGAGGACCTTCTTCAAGCAGCCCGGAAGCACCTGAATATAGAAGAGATGTATTTCGTCGAAGCGGGCAAAGGTTAATAATCACGATAAAATAGTAAAGAGAAAACAACGAAGAGGCCGCCCCGTCTACAAACGGGAACGGCCTCTTGCTAACAAACAGGGGTTAAGTTGCTACTATTGTATCAACGTGTAAGTCTCCTTCACGTACCTTCCTCCTAAAATATTCCACTCGATCGTGAACGATTTTTTGTTCGGATCATAAGTTCCCGAGATAACGGAAGTGGCCTGTCCGTCGACGTCAAGAGTTACCTTGTTCGTTGTCGGATCGATCTCGTAATATACTTTATTCGAGAACTTACCACCAAATAATCCACCGGCCGACAACCGGGTAGGACTAACCGTTTCCAGGTAAACTTCCGTACTTGCCGGAGGAGCAAAATCCCCCTCCATTTCATACTTGTATTTACCCTCGTACGGACTACGTACTTTCAGAGCCAATAACAGATTTCCAAAATTTCCGCTTATCGTATAACCCGGCTGCTTCACGGACTCTATTTCTATCACCAGATAACTGCCATTAGCCTGCAGAGCTTCTGTCTTTATCTTTGCTGTTAAAGGTACGGCTCGTTCTCCTTTCGGGATCACCACAGACGTCGGAAGAGTGATCTTATCCAACGGAAACAGCTCGCCTCCTTCAGGTATCAAATTTCCTTGTGCAGACTTTTTCAATACGACTTCAATATCCTCCCTTGCCGGATCCTTAGCTGCTAACCGCACTTCCCCGATCGCAATCTCCTGTTCGGCTCCTAATGCCAAAACAGCTATAGATTTTACGTGGTCCGCATTTGCTGGTATTTCGATGATCTTTTTCGTAGCAAGGTCTTCCGGTCTGATACCATACTCCAAGTCATCGATCTTGTCATCTTTCAAACAGGAAGTCAATCCCAATGAAATTACTGACATCATCCATATCAATACATGTATCTTTTTCATAATCTAATACTTTAAGCGTTAATTTTTATCCCAGAATATCTTGTTTGCCTGAGGATTAATCGTTCCCTGAGCCGTTGCGTTCTTGTTATTGAACTGGTATTCGGTGGTCGGGTAAATCAAACGATAGGGGATATGGTTATTTCCAACACTCGGATGCTTGGAACGAGGAATTTCAGGTACCCCGGTCCTCCGGTAATCCGTCCAGGATTCCGCCCCGTTGATTCCGTACATGGCAATGTACTTTTGCAGATAGATCAATCGCAATTTATCCGGATGGCTGTCCCACTCCGCAAACTTAGTATCGGTCGCCCCCGTGGGATGCAGGTATTTGTCGGCTACATCTGTGGCATCTTCCACCCCTAACCACACGAAAGATTCGGTTACGGCCTTCTCGTAAACTTTTTGAGCATCCCCGGCGAGGGCTCCCCGTTGGATAGCTTCCGCCTGCAAGAAAAGGCTCTCGAAAGAGGGTAAAAACCATTGCGGCATATCGACCGATTTAGCGATACCCGGACCGGAAACCATAGACGAGTGGGCTCCATCGGGCAGGCTATTGTCCACCACCCCGAAATCGAAACCGATGTAATACTCTCCTCCCGTGGGAGTTTTAGCTTTCGAGTAAAAATAGGTATACCGGATGTCCCCATTATCCCGTAAAAGATTCAGAAAGAAATTATTGGCCCGGAAGAAAGCATCCGCAACCCCTTGATCATTTTCTCTATAAGTATTCCAGAAAGGATTTTGTTTTCCCTTATCCGCCGAATAGGTCAAATGAACGGCAGCAGTCTCTCCCTCTCCAAGGAAGCCAGCCCCGTTGGCCACGATTTTGTCCGCTTCCGTTTTCAAAGCGGCAGCCCCAAGAAAATCAGCCTCATGCATAAGCATCCGCAAACGTTGCGTGTTCCCTAACTTCCGCCACATTTTTAAATCGCCCTTGAAAACGACATCCGCACGCCCGATATCGTAATTCTCTCCCTGTTCGGCTGTCTTCAACAGTTCGTCTGCTTTCGCTAATTGTTCCAATAAATCCTTATAGATATCCTCCGCTTTGTCGTAAGGAGTTAACATGTAATTTGTGATGTCGAAACAATGAGTATAAGGAATATTATTGTACTGATCCACAAGCGTCATAAAACCTATGGCTTTCATGATCTTGGCAATCGCTTCGTAAGCCTTTTCCCCCCTGGCAACAGCACTTTTCTCCATCACGTCGAAATCTTTCAGCACATCCATCCAATCGTGCCAAACCCCCTGGTTAAAAGTTGCCGAAAGCTGGAATGCCTCAAGATCCGTATTCGGACCGTAAGTCCCGGCACAACGGGCATAATATCCCATCCATTGTTGATAATTTCCGTTCGCTCCGTTCAATTGGGTATAATCCGTACTCGGCTGGGTAGCGGCTGTCAAAACCCCAACCCGATTCATGGCACTGGGTAGTATCAGGTTTGGCGTCATATTTGCTTCCGCAGCACTGTTCGGATTCTGATTGATATCGAAATAACTCTCGCCACACCCTACTATTAAGAGCATAACAAAAGGAATAATCATATGTATTTGTATCTTCTTCATATCCGTTTAATTTAAAATTTAACCGTAATTGTTCCTCCAAAACTCCGGGTCGGGGGATTCACAGTAGCATCTCCCACTCCGGAAACATTTCTCTGATCACTAAAATAACTTCCTTGAAAATCAGGATCTCCATACACATTGGACTTCGGTAACCAAAGGGCCAAATTCCGTCCGGTGAAAGCAATCGTGACGCCTTTGATCACGTTTTGTTTTCCGATAAGTGACTGTGGAAGATCGTAAGAGATCGAAAATTCCCGAAAACGCCAGGAATCGGCACTCGTCAGGAAGTTCGTTCCTACCGTCCGGTAGTTATCTCCCGTCCAAAAATCATTCACATCCGTGATTGTCACATTCTCATTCGGTATATATTTCCCCGGATTTTTGGGATCCTCGTAGACCGAGTTCGGGAAAACGAAGCGTTCCCTGTGATTGGCCCCTGTCCTTTCGGAGACTCCCGTCCATGCCATATCGGCACCAATCATATTAAAGGCATAATATCCGCCTTTATACTCAAAAGTAGCGGAGATCGTCAATCCTCTCCAGGTGATCGTCGGATTCAGCCCCATAATGTATTTCGGCATCGTTCTGCCGAATATTTTATTGGTTTCGTCAACTTTCGGCAATCCGGTCCCGGCATCCACAATCACCCTCCCTTCGGGATCTCGCTGATAATCTTTCGCACTGAACACGAAAGCAGGTTTACCCACGACAGCTTGATTACTGGCCGCGTAGAATCCACCGACGGACAACTCCTCCAAATCCCCGAAAATGGAAAGAACCTTACTATCGTTATAAGTAAAGCTCGTACCTAAGTTAAAGTCCCATTCCCGAAACCGGACGAGCGGCGTTAATTTTAATTGCGCCTCAAAACCGAAATTTTTAAAAGAAGCAGCATTCAAATAGGCAAAACTATAACCGGTAGAACGGGGAACTCTTACCCGTACGATTTGGTTCGTGTTCTTCTGGTTATAGTAGGTCATATCCAGCGTAACCCGGTTATCCAAAAGACTCGCTTCAAAACCGAATTCTATACTCTTTACAAACTCCGGCTTCAACAAAGGATCATAAGAGGTCGAATTAATCGAGTATCCGGGAAGTCCGGCATAGGGGAACCCCAAGATTTGAGCCGAGGTAGCACTTAACAAATAGGGATCGATGTCGGCATTACCGGTTTTATTCCACGAAGCCCGCAATTTAAAGAAGTTGAATACATCAGACTTTATAACGGGAATAGCATCGGTCAAAACAACCGAGGCACTCACACCCGGATAAAAGAAACTGTTGTGTTTCGGATCGAGCACCGAGGTCTTATCGTTACGCCCTGTAACTTCCAAGTTGACGAAGTTTTTATAATTCAACGTCAAACTTCCGTAAAACGAAAGCATCCGCACCCTGTATTTGTCGGATCCTCCCGTCAATTCTCCCGGCCTCGCGGAAACATTAAACAGATCTTCAACAATTAACCTGTCTCCGATCATGTTCATACTCTTCGTATCCACATCGCGAACGTAAGTTCCCACCAATAGGTTTCCCTTAAAATCCCCGAGAGTTTTATGAAAATTCATATACAATTCGGAAGAGAGCCTATTCTGTACATAAGAGTAATCCTCCACCCGCTGGGGGATAGTCGATATTCCCCGATGTTCTCCATATTCCGTCACCGTTCGGAGCAGGGTCTTGACTTTATATTGTTCCGTCCGGTAAGTCATGGCAGCCCGGTAATTGATGTCCCACCAACCGGTAGGTGACAATTTAAAGTCTATACTGGTAATCAGATCCTGCTTTTTTCCTTTTCTTCTCCAAGTATCTAACGCAATATAAGGATTTATCCCGTACCGATTGTAGTAATTATCGTAAGTGGCGAACGCGTTGTTCTTGTAATCTTTGTAAGAGGTCAACGGCACATGAGCCTGCGTGGAAAAAATCAGGTTCATCAAACCGTCATTCAACCCCACGTTATTGGCAGAGTAATAATCACTCATAGCCGTATCATCAAACACGTCATAATTAGACTGGATGTAATTCGAATTAAAATTAACCGTAAAAATTTTATAGGTTTTGGAAGCATTGAGACGAATACCCGTTCTCCGGTTGCGGTCGTTCGGAACCACCCCCTTAATGAGCGCATCCTGTACACTCAGGAAAAAATCTTTAGCCAGGTAAGAAACATCGTTTTGCATGGTCATTCCTGTTTTAAAAAACTTCCGTCGATTATTCTTTATTGGGGAATACTTCACCTTCTGCACACTACCATCCGGCAATGTCTCTCCTAACACGACTTCCGAGCCGTCGTAAGCCGGTCCGTAAGACCAATTCTCGTAAGGAATATAATCACCGTATCCTCCGCTTCCGAACTCCGTTTGAAATTTGGGAAACATAGAGACTTGGCTAAATTGGGTCGAGTTACTGATCGTAATCTCCGGCTTAGCACCTTCGGCACCTACTTTTGTCGTCACAACGATTACCCCGTTACGGGCATCAGGACCGTAAATAGCAGCAGCAGAGGTTCCCTTCAATACATTTACACTCTCTATATCGTTTGGATTTAAAGACGAAAGGAAACTTAAAGCTACCGGGACCCCATCCAACAACAACATCGGGTTATTGTCTCCGGTCAGCGAACGTATTCCTCGCAAATTGATCTTCACATCCTCGAACACGCTACTGTTCAAGCCCGTGATATTTAACCCGGGTACTTTTCCCTGTAACCCGACAGCCACGTTCAGAGCACGAGCCTTAACCAGTTCCCGGTTACTCACGTTTACGGTCGAATACCCCAAATCGCGTTTTTGACGCTTAATACCTAAAGCAGTTACCACCACCTGTTCCAGGCGTTCCGTCTCCTGTTCCATTTTCACGTCAATCACCTTACGTGTACCGGAATTAATCTCCTGTTTTTTCATCCCCACAAAAGAAAAAACAAGAACGGCATCCGCCTCAACGTTTTTTAAAACATAATGCCCTTTCACATCGGTTGATGTCCCGACATTCGTTCCTTTTATAACAACGGTAACCCCCGGTAACGGAGATCCATCAACAGCATCAGTCACCGTACCCGAGACCTCACGCTTTTGAGCAAAACACAATTGTACTCCCGCTAACAACAGGAAAACAATCAACTGAATCGTCTTTTTCATAGTCATGTTTTTAGTTAGACATCATTTGTAGTTAACAATAAATATTGCATTGAAAATCAACACAATAACAAACCAATCTTATTTACCGGTACAAATCAATAATTCCACACTACCTTATTACATGAAAGAAATGGCGAAAAAGATTTTCGAACCTAAAAGAAAAAACTCTTCTCCACGGCAAATACCATTGATAGCTCGTGTTAACAAGTAGCGTACTTAAAAGAAATTATTACTTTTCGGAATAATCGATTTTTATTCCGGGAGTCTCCAGTTATCTTTTCATCAAACTGAACCTATCATCCCTTAAAGGTCCGGAGTATTCAGATATCCAATTTTAGAAGACAAACAAACCACAAATACATCCATTATCGTACCTCACATCTGACTGTACTCATAACTATTTTTAATACACGTATCAAAAAACCTTCGTTTTTTGATTACTGCAAATATAGTAAAAAAATTACAAATACAAATAAAATAAATATTTTTTGAGAAATGTTCATTTCTTGTACTCAATATGTTGTCTTTTGTGAGCTAATTGCGATTTTCTTTTGTTGGAAATGTCATTAAACGAAGGTTTTATACTAACATATAACTATATATAAATCAATTATTTATCATATATGTTTATTTGTTTTATAAAACAATTTTATTGGTCTCCACCCGGCATTTTTAACAACAAACTTATCTATTTTATATACTTTAATCAAATGCACAATAATATAGCATACAGCCATCACAATACCACTACAATAATCTAATAACAAAACAGATGCATTCCAATGAATCATAAAACTAAAGATTCTGCATTAGGCGGAATAAGACAAAAGAAAAATGTGAAGATTTTCCTTATATTTAGAATAATTCTCAACAAGAAATGCAACCGTAAAGACTAAAAAAACGGCCAAAAAACTCTTCCGGTATACAGCTAAAAAAGAGCCGATCGAAAAGTAAAAATTCCGATCGGCTCTTTCCTCTTTCACTCGACAATAATTTCCCTGCCCTTCTTTTTATCGTAATAAACCATGATTCAACTAAACGCTTCTGTTCCCCTGTGATTTATAACATCTCCATAGCCCGACGTCCTAAAGCACAAATTAAATTACGACACGGACAACACATTCCACCTGAAAAGGTCAATCTACCTTTACCCATTTCACGGCATCCGCAATGACATAAAAGTCGTAATCTTCCATACGCCGGTCATCCAAAACGACCTTTGCCTCTCCTTTTGGAAAATCATAGGTTCCCAACGAGAACCACCCTATGGCTTTCGCCCATACCTCCTGCTCTTCTTGTCCGCAATAAACCGTATAATGATAATTACTCGGCAATTCAGGTAAGAAAACGAATACCTCATAGCTTCCGGCTTCCGGGATAAGCGCTTTCCATTCGGCTTTATATTTTCCGTTTTTACACTCCTTACAGTAAGCAGAACGCACGCTATCTCCCAAATATTGAGGAGAGACTACTTTTTGCCACCGGGAAAATCCCAACCCGAGAGAGGTTTCTATCGTGTTCTCATCTTTGTTTTCAAAGAGACGTCGGAAAAATGTTTTATCGGGCTCAATCAGACGAAAGCCGGGATCTTCATTATCCACGATAATCTCTCCGGATTTAGGCAAAAACTCATCCGGATGAATATCCGATAAACTACATATCGTCTTGGGAATTTGGCCAACCCTCGCACTGACACTCACCTGATCCATTTTTTTGATCATAGCTATCCTTCCGGGGATATTATAAGACACTCCGGTATTTATCTGAAAATTTCCGGTGAAAAAACCTTGAATGCTTACTTCCTTACATTCATCCGGATTCAAATAAAAATTATAAGAGTCCGTACTTCTCGTAGCTCCATATAAAACGGAAACAAGTCCTTTAGATTTCCCACTATTCTTTATTTTAAAACGAATATGCATTCCCGCTCCTTCCTCTATTTTATTCACTTCCATATCCCTTACCAAGAAGTGAGTGGGTGATTTTGAGCTCCATTGTTCTAAAACCTCCGTAAAATCAACACCAAACCGCTCATTCAACTCCGAGGTAAACTTCTCCAAAGGAATTATTCCTTGATTCTTTTTACAAAAATCATTCAGGAAATCACAAAAAACCGGCATAGAAATATCTACGGTAAAATGGTTCAACAAAGAACGGGTCTCCAGCTGAAGAGCCATACGTAATACATCGGGATCCAATGTCTCATCTTGCATAGCATCCTCCAAACTATGACTTAACAAATAAGCCTGTGCCATATATTCGGCAGAACTCATTTGTTGATATATATTCTCGATTTGCGACCGGTCCCGCAAGATATTTTTCAATAACAAATCGACAGTCGGATAATCGACAGAGTAAATGTAAGACTGCGGTTCCCGAAACAGAGTATAACTGTCAAACAAATTTTTGGATCTATCAACCGCATACGAAGAGCTCTTTCGAAGCCTGCTAAGAAACAAATTTTGACGATTAGAATACCCGGTTTTATCTAAAAAACAAGAGATAAAAGGAGATAGCAGGCTATTCATTTCAGATAATTTCAAAAACTCCGGGCTAAGATTATACGAAGCCATTTTTACAGCGTTATCCGCATTTTGTTTTAATATCCGTCTGTAATCCGGAACCTTCATTCCCACTCCCCTTTCAGAAAACAAAGCCATACCCGATTGAACGAATTCGCTTTTTCCTGTCCACTCCCGGAAATGAGAAATAAAAGGAAGCGGAGTCTCCGCAACGATCAGACGACTGGAAGGATAACCGCACCAATCCCGACGCATCACCATTTCAGAAATACTGTCAAACAAGGATCTGGAACTCATCACCTTTGTATGCCATTCCAAGTCGGCTATCTTTTTTTCGATGTAATTACCCATTTCTTCCGGCTTATAATCCTTCAACAGACTACTAAGCACATCGCTTCCCTTAAAATAATAGAGATCGAGATCACAACTTTTTAATTTTAACGTGTAACGTTCATAATCTCCCCCGCTAATCGAAAGTCCTCCCAACGGAAAAGGAGGTTGAAACCAAAGCGTGTCCCCCTCCTCGCGAGAAGGACCTTGCGACAATAAGGTGGATTGAACCGGATTCACTACAGCTAAACTATAACGCGTAAAATCTTTTATTGACAACCAGGGAGCTTTCGGATTCACCGGAGGAATAGCAACGGGATACCAGATATTTTCCGGAACGAGCAAGAGGAAGGTATTGCTCACGAAAGCATAACGACGACCGAAATGAAAAAAAGGATCATTACGACCGGTATCATAATAGAGAGGATCGGGAACCTCCAGATAACATACCCGCTCGTCTATTGTTCCCTTGTATATCAAATCCAAACGTACGCTATCGTCCGCTTCAAGAGGACGGTCTATCAATAACACCTGATGATCCCGCTCGTAAGTCAGCGTTTTATCTCCCTCTTTCACGCTTGTTACACGCAACCCCGGGTTCAGAAACAATACCAATCGAGGTATTTTTTCTCCGCTGGAATTACGCAACACCATCTCGCTGGTCAGTTCCAAATGTTCTCCTTTTTGCCGAAGAGTTATCGCGTGAGTGGAAACCCGAGTCGAACAACCTTTCCAGTAACGTTCGAAGCTCGCCCTGTATTGCTCCCGGACTGCATCTTCCCGTATAAAACGATAAAAACAGGCTCCTTCTAATAATAGAACTGTCAATACGAACAAAATTCCCGCCAACCGAAGTCGGGGAATCGACTTCAGTTCGTTCGGCAAACGTTTTATTCGTATCAAGCTCCAAACGATAAACCCACATCCCAAAAGGAAAAAAGCCAAACGTTGAAGCAAATAATAACCTAAATCCACATGACCCGTTACACTCGAAAACAGGTTAGACAAAGAGGAACCTAAAAAATTCAGGTTCCCGTGAAAAACCTTATCCAACACCGTTACCGAAACATACAATAGGCAGAGAGAAAGGAATATCGAGAGTATGCGTGAGCGCGTAAGGGTCGTCAGCCATAAAGTAACTCCCAGCATAAATATCAAAGAGGGAAATGTCAAAGTCAGGATGTAAAAAAAGGAATACCAGGGGTTAAACGGGGCTATACTTCCCCATACATTTAAACCGAAACAAATGAATACGGATAGTAGATTCAACGAAACAAAAACCGCTGCAATTCCCACCACCTTTCCCCAAAAGTAATCCTCGTTACTGACCGGACGGGCATGAATCACTTCCAGGGGACCTACCTGCCTCTCCCGCGTGAATAATTCGGCAGCCACGAATATCACCAGTAAAGATTGAACTATATTATAAAGATAGGCATTCACCAGCGGCATTGAAGAGGCTAATGCCAATAAATTCCAGTTCCATTGGTTAAATAGAGGTTGTTTACATTGTACGAGCCATTGTAAATAGGTAATTAAAACCAAGGTTAAAAAAAATAAAATCCTAAAAATCCAAGAACGTTGTAATGTCTTTGCCTCGTAGCAAGCCACCGTTTTAATATCATGCAGGTTCATAGTACTATATTTATTAATTTCATAAGTTTGTTTATCCATTTCAAACCGAATAGTCATACGGATTTCTAACCTACCTCCTTATCTTTTTCCAACATCCGATAATGTAGAAAACTGAAAAAATCAACCAAACCTCCCCCATCTCTCCGCATGGGTCGTTTTTTACATTACACAAACCATTGCCAAGAAGCGATCAAAAAGGAACAAGAAAAACAACATTCCAAAAATCCAGCCATATAACAGCATTTTTACCTCGCAAAAAACGACACCTTCAACAGGATGAAAATTCATACAACTTTTTCTTATACACTTTATTATAAGACGCACAGCCCTCTTCGAATGTTACACCTCAAAATGATTTTTTTACTTACAAGACCCCAAACTCCCTCAATCACACGACAAGAGTTGTTATAATAATATTTATATTATGTTAATTACCCTACAGGTAATAAAAAAACGTTGTCCGAATAGGCAACGTTTTAACCGAATATTTCATTTCAAATAGATTCTCGTCTTATTTCAACAAAAAGTTTATGGGAATCAGGCACTCGATCTCCACCTCTTTTCCACTTTGTTTCGCCGGTTTCCACACGGGCATTGATTTTACAACTCGAACGGCCTCCCGATCCAATAGGGCATTTACGGGTTGAACCACTTTAACTCTTTTTACCTTTCCCTTTTGATCCACAACGAAAGAGACCTGCACTTCTCCTGCTATCCTTTCTTCATACGCCTTCTCAGGATATTTTATATGTTCGGCAACCCATTGAAACAAATCTCCGGGAAATTCCGGCATTACCTCAACCGGTTCGAATACCTCTTCCGAATTCTCTTTCAAACAAGAGATCGGATGAGAATCTTCCAAGACTAAAACGGAGTTATGCAAACGAACTTTCATGATCTTCCGTTGAGTAACAGGTATACTCCGTATTTCTTTTCCGACATAAGAAAATAACAAGATATCATTCGAATTCGCTTTGATAGAAAACCTACCCTTACAATCCGTCCGGCACCCGATACTCCTGTCTTTGATCAATACGACGGCACCCTCCAAAGGTTTCCCTCTCTCGTCCATTACTTTACCTGTCACGATTTGCCCCGTTGTATCGTTTACGGAACCGCTTACGAGACTACTGTTTAAACGTAACGTAGCCTGTACGTCGACAGACGAAATCAACAAAAAAATTATCGGAAGTAACAATAGATACCCGAACATTCCCACCCTGGAAGTTCTTTTTTTATTCATCATCATAATTCGCTTTTTTAAGATGCAACATTAAAATTATCAACTATCTGATTCACACCAGACGGGCAAGAAAGACGAAGCCAATGATACCGGTATGTTTTTCCATACCTTTTTATTATGATTTATCCGCAAACCTATGAAATATTCGTAATTATCCAAATTATTTTAACTTTTTCTTAAATTAAAATAAGAAACACACGTAAAAATAAGAGACACCATAGGCGATATCTCGTAAACAAAAATCACATATCTTACTGTAATACGGTAGAATAAAAAACAAACAGAGAGATATTCGGAAGAGCATTAAAATAATCGCTCCGACACTTGCCTCCCCCAAAAGATTAAAAATAGAGCCTCCTGAGTTAACAATGAAAAAATCATCCTCGATCAAACTTTTTATTCCTACAAACGTAAATTCATTCAAAATAGTCATAACCATGAAAGAGACAACATATTCTACAAAAACAAAACACATGAAAAATTATCTACCGTTTATTTATATTACCATACTACTCTATCTCTACCCCTCTTTTTCCTCGGGTCAGAAAAGGAGCGATCGGTTCGAAGCGGAATTTCAGAAAACATTTCAATTAGTCAACAGCGACCGGTTTATGATACGTTTTTTTATGGCCACCCCGACAGGACAAACCTTCGTTGCCACTCCATTGGAAGGCCCTAATGTTGCCATTGATCCAGAACAATGCTATTTAGAGATTCAGGATTCATTGATTAGCGGACGATTACCCTATTTCGGCAACGGCAGCCATTGGGTTCCGAGACCGGGACAAGACTCTCTTCGATTTAACTACATTCTTTTCTCGAGAACAGTAAAAATACTTCCACACGGAAACAAAAAGAGTATCGCCTATCAAATCAGTATTTTAACCAAAGACAATATCTTGTTTTTACACCTGGACATTCGTTATAACGGAACCTGTTATCTCTATTATAACGATCAGAAACGTTACCCGATCAGCTATACGGGGAATATTTACCCGCTGAAAAAAAGGGAACAGAGTGCAAGTAGGGAATTATCCTCTAATAATCAGACAAAGAAAATATAAGCCATGACAATAGCCGCAATAACTCCTGCCAGATCAGCAATTAAACCGCAGGGAATGGCGTAACGGGTATTTTTTATACCGACGGCCCCGAAATAAACGGCAATAATATAAAAAGTAGTATCCGTAGCCCCCTGAAAGGCACAAGCCAATCGTCCGGCAAACGAATCTGCCCCAAAGGTATTCATAGTATCGATCATCAATCCCCTTGCCCCGCTCCCGCTCAACGGTTTCATCAAAGCGGTAGGTAAAGCCGGGACAAAATCAGAATTGAACCCGCAAGCCTCACACCCCCATTTCAAGGCATCCATAATGGCATCCATCGCTCCCGAAGCACGAAAAACGCCAATAGCGACTAAAATCGCAATCAAATAAGGAATTATTTTAACGGCAATAGAGAAGCCCTCTTTCGCACCGTCAATAAAAGCATCGTAAACATTAATCCGCTTCCAGGCTCCCATGGCGATAAAAGCGACAATAATAGAAAACAAGATCACATTACTTGCCAAGGAAGAAACTTCAGTCAGCGTCTCTTTATCCAATCCTGAAAAATACCAGATAATACCGGCTACCAAAGCAGTTCCCCCGATCAGGTAAGCCATGATCACCCGATCGAACAAATTAATACGCTGATACAAGGCAACGGCAACAAGTCCTACCAAAGTCGAAACATAAGTCGCCAGAAGAATCGGAATAAAAATATCCGCCGGATTGGCGGCTCCCAACTGGGCCCGGTAGACCATGATAGAGACCGGAATAATGGTTAACCCGGAGGTATTTAACACCAGAAACATAATCTGAGCATTGGAGGCCCGGTCTTTACGAGGATTCGCTTCCTGCATCTGCTGCATCGCCCTCAACCCGACCGGAGTTGCCGCATTATCCAATCCCAACATATTAGCGGCAATATTCATCATAATCGAACCGTAAGCCGGACTATCCGGAGGCAATTCCGGGAATAAACGCCGAAAAAAAGGATTGATGATCCACGACATAACCTTTACCGCCCCGCCCCGTTCTCCGATTTTCATAATCCCCATCCACAAAGTCAGCACCCCTGTCAATCCCAACGATATCTCAAAACCGGTTTTGGACATATCAAAGGTAGCTTTAACAATGGATGCAAACACTTCCGTATCCCCATCAAACAACAATTTGAAAAGAGCCACGACAAAAGCTACCCCAAAGAAAAAAATCCAAATATAGTTGAGAACCATAGGCGATTGGATGATTGAGTGATTAGGTGATTGGAGATTAGGTGATTGAGCGATCGGGTTGAATCACAACATCCTTTCATATCCTAATCACAAAATCTCTTTATCCGTATTATTAATGTTTTGCCTTACAAGCCTTGATCGTATTCTGCAAAAGAGAAACGATAGTCATAGGTCCCACGCCTCCCGGAACCGGAGTGATATACGAGCACAAGGGGGAAACCTGCTCAAAATCGACGTCTCCGACTAACTTCCAGCCGCTTTTAGTCGTTTCAGAAGGAATACGATGGATCCCCACGTCTACCACAACGCATCCCTCTCGTACCATATCTTTCGTGATAAAATGAGGAACACCTATGGCAACAATCAGAATATCGGCTTGCCGGGTAATCTCTTTCAGATTAGATGTTCTGCTGTGACACATGGTTACCGTACAATTCGCGTGTTTTGCTTTACGGGACATCAACACGGCCATCGGGGTTCCAACGATGTTACTCCGTCCCACGACGACACAATGCTTTCCTTCCGTATCGATGTCATAACGGGCCAGCAGTTCCATGATCCCGGCCGGAGTTGCCGGAAGGTAAGTCGGTAACCCTAATACCATCTTACCCACGTTACACGGGTGAAATCCATCCACATCTTTATCGGGATGAATCGTATTTAACACCTTCTCTTCGGAAATATGTTTCGGTAAAGGGAGTTGCACGATAAAACCGTCAATATCCGAATCTTCATTCAATTGCCGGATCACCTCCAATAATTGTTCTTCGGTAATATCGCTGCCGTATCTTAATTCGGTACTTTTAATTCCCACGGCCTGACAAGCTTTTACCTTATTAGCCACATAGGTTTCACTCGCCCCGTCATTGCCTACCAGAACAGCAGCCAAATGGGGAATCTTCTTTCCCTCTGCAACCAAACGAGCTACCTCTTCGGCAATCTCCTCTTTGATCTGCGTCGAAACTTTTTTTCCGTCAATAATCTCCATCTTTTAATTGTAAATTGTAGATTGCAAATTGCAAATTATTAATTGTTCAATCTTTTGTCAATCAATATTATCTTTTTCTCATGGCGGCATTTCCCATCATCTTTCCACCTTTAGATAACATCCGCATCATTTTTTTAGACTCATCGAATTGTTTCAACAAACGATTTACATCCTGAATGGTCGTTCCACTTCCCATGGCTATACGTTTCCGGCGAGAACCATTGAGCAGTTCCGGGTTCTCCCGTTCCTGAGGTGTCATGGAAAAAATAATCGCTTCCACTCCTTTAAAAGCGTCATCATCAATATCTACATCCTTCAGAGCACGCCCCACGCCGGGAATCATAGATGCCAAATCCTTTATATTACCCATTTTTTTGATTTGCTGAATCTGACTCAGGAAATCATTAAAATTAAATTGATTCTTAGCAATCTTTTTCTGTAATTTCTTGGCTTCTTCCGCATCAAACTGTTCTTGGGCTTTCTCTACCAACGAAACGATATCTCCCATACCCAAAATACGGTCGGCCATACGTTCCGGATGGAAAACATCCAAAGCTTCCAACTTCTCTCCCGTTCCGACAAATTTAATCGGTTTATTCACCACCGTACGGATTGACAGAGCAGCACCACCACGCGTATCGCCATCCAACTTCGTCAGGACAACACCGTTAAAATTCAACCGATCGTTAAATTCCTTAGCCGTATTCACGGCATCCTGACCGGTCATAGCGTCCACCACGAACAAAGTTTCATTAGGTTCTATCGCTTTTTTAATAGCAGAAATCTCATTCATCATCTGCTCATCGATAGCCAAACGTCCCGCCGTATCGACGATAACCACGTCCCGCCCTGTCGCTTTTGCCTGTTTTATGGCATTTAAAGCAATCTGCACGGGATTATTATTTCCTTCTTCACTATATACTGGAACACCGATCTGTTCGCCCAACACCTTTAACTGCTCGATAGCAGCCGGACGATAGACATCGCAGGCAACTAACAGGGGATTCTTCCCCTTTTTGGTTTTCAATAAATTGGCCAGCTTCCCGGAAAAAGTGGTTTTACCGGAACCCTGCAACCCGGACATCAGGATAATAGCCGGATTTCCTTTTATATCGATATCAACATGGGTCCCTCCCATTAACTGAATCAACTCGTCATGCACGATCTTTACCATCATCTGCCCCGGTTTCACAGCCGTGAGCACGTTCATGCCCAAAGCCTTCTCTTTTACCGTATTGGTAAATTCCTTCGCAATTTTATAGTTTACATCGGCATCCAACAACGAACGTCTCACCTCTTTCAGGGTCTCAGCCACATTAATTTCTGTTATTCTCCCCTGTCCTTTTAAAATCTGAAACGACTTTTCTAATCTTTCGGATAGATTCTCAAACATATGCTATTAATTGAAATTTGGAAATTGAAAAATGCCATGATTGCATCTGTCTTTCTCTATTAAATTCTTTACTTATTCATTCTTTGCAAAATTAGTAATTTTAACCGTCAATCTAAAAACTAAATGTTAAAAACTAAAAATACAACACGACATCATCTATTTCCACATAAAACAAATACATTTTATACACTCTTATCTCTCTATTTATTTCCGGCTTATATTCTTTAAAACTACAAACGTCTTATCTATTAAAGAATTATCCACAACTACCGTAAATTCATTCGTGGAAGAAATAACCTCGGTCAGGTTAATTCCCTCCCAAGACAACTCTTTCATTATGCTATAATAGAAACCGGGTTGCAGGATATTTCCCTTAGGCAATTTTAGCGTCACGGAAGATAAACCGCTTTGTTTAAATATACATTGCTCTCCTTTAAAATAGTTATCGATAGCCGTCTCCATCGTATCGCTCACAACTAAATTCGTCTCAAACACGCCCTGTACCATCGTGTAAAAAACCTCCTCTTTTTGGGAAATATTTTTTAATACCCGAATATGACACTCCAACAATGTATTGGAATTTTTAAACGTGTAATCGCATAAATTACTTCGCAATATGATATCTCCCATATTATTAAGCAATTTATTCAACTGCACCTGCTCCCGAACTTGAAAATAGGGAGCCAAACGATTCAAGGCCATAACTATCGCTCCCGGATTAACCTCCTTTTTCAACGCCGCCTCCACCTCTGATTTGATCTGCCGGGCCAAAGCCGAAATATTAATCAACCCCATGGCTAAAGACTCCGACAGATAGGGTTTATGCTTTACGATATCTTCTACAACCTGTGCTACACTTAACATATTTATTAGTCTAAAAAGTTTATAAAATTCATAAGGTTCGTCATATCAATAAGGTTTAAATCTTAATCACAAAATCCACATATTCATTGTAGATTTTAGATCAATCGAATTCAGTGATTCAATTTGAATCTCACAATCTCTAAATCGCTTAATCTCAGAATCCTTTAATCCACAATCGTCAATCTACAATTAATATAGTTCTATCCACTCGTAACCGTTCCCGGTTTGATCCATATACCGGATAAAATCCCCTACTTTTACAGCCAAAGAGGCTCGATTATCATTCGGATGAAAAGAGAGTTTTTGGGCCTTTTGTAAATTCTTATCCAAAAAAACATGTACATGATGTTCAGCGTCATTGATTAACCCGAAAGGACTCACGGAACCGGGACGCAAACCTAAGTATTTCTCCATTCTTTTCTCCGAAGCGAAACTCAATTTACCCTGTTGCAGCTTTTTCTCCAAATCATGAATGGCCAAATCGTGGTCACAATCGAATATGACTAAATAATGACGGTCTCCTTTATGATTCCGAAAAAATAAATTTTTACAATGGGTACTGTCCAGATTCTTCCAATATTGTCTGGCAAGCTCTATGGTCGGGGCCGCCGGATGCTCCACATAATCAAATGTAATCCCCAACGCTGCCAACGTTTCATATACTTTCTCTTGTCCTACCATTATATTACAAATTTCAAAAAATCACCTTATCTCTTAATCACTAAATCACATAATCATCTAATCTCTTAATCATCTAATCTCTCCATTTCCCTTGCCACGTATCTCTCTCTTCCAAGCGTTTCTCCAGCATGGCCGCAAACTCAAAATTCTTCACGCCCCATTTAGGAGCAACCAGGTAATCCGAAGGAGCCTGATTCACGAAACGCTCTAAATAAAGATCCGGTCGTACACGCTCTATCACATCCGCCACGAACTCCAGGTAATCTTCCAACGAATAGAGTCGAAATGCTTTCGGATCCATTGCATATTGCTCAGCCATACGAGTTCCCTTTATTATTTGTAGCTGATGCAATTTCAATACCTGTATCGGCAATTCGCTCAACCGGATAGCTCCGGTCAGCATCTCTTCCCGGCCCTCTCCGGGCAATCCGAATATCAAATGAGCACCGACCGCAATCCCTCGCTTAGCTGTCTCCCGAATAGCCCATTCCGATTCGGCAAAACCATGTCCTCTATTGATCCGACCTAAAACCTCATCGTGAACCGATTCGACACCGTATTCCACGCAAACATATCTTTCACGAGACAATTCTCCCAAATAATCTAAAATATCCGGGGTAACCGTATCCGGACGAGTACCGATTACCAAACCGACTACCTTCGGATGCGATAAAGCCTCCGCATAGCGCTTCCGCAGAACATCTATCGGTGCATACGTATTCGAGTAAGACTGAAAATAGGCCAAATATTTCTGCCCCTTGTATTTCGCATCAAAAAAGCGGATCCCCTCTTCCAACTGCCGGGCTATGCTCCCTGCACACCGGCAATATTCAGGCGTAAAACTCTCGTTATTACAGAAAGTACATCCTCCTGTTCCTTTAGTTCCGTCCCGATTTGGGCAAGTAAACCCTCCATCAAGAGAGAGCTTTTGCACCCGTTCCCGAAATAACGCTTTAAAGAATGTCGGATAATCCCTGTATCTTCTCTGTTTCACATCCATTTAACAACAATCTCATTCTATTTATTACGAATGACGAAAATACACTTTTTCTGTTAAATATTTAACAGCTACTCCTTTTTTTGTGATTTTTTATCAAAAAAAGTATGTTTACTCATCATAATACTACATTAATTCTATTTTTAGTCATTCCATCTTAGAATTATTTTGCTTTCCGAGTTCCATAAAATAATTAAAAATAAAAAGCTAAATTTACATCCAAAAATGGGAAAGAAGTGGAAGTTTTTTTATTCTCATACGTTTGCATAATTTTTAATATAAAACGCTATTTCAGAATTAAATAAAAAAAATTATATTTGCACCCCTAATCCGGTTGCCGTTGCGCCAGACGTTTTCCGGAGTTAATGTTTTGAAACAGAAGAATGATCTATATAAATAATCGTCTCCTGATAGGCAGGAGACAAATGAAAAATCTAACAGAATTATGAGTACGAAGTACGTTTACACTTTTGGCGACGGAAAAGCAGAAGGACGGGCAGACATGAAAAATTTGCTCGGAGGTAAGGGCGCCAATCTTGCCGAAATGAATCTTATCGGAGTTCCTGTACCAGCAGGGTTCACTATCACGACAGAAGTTTGCACGCTCTACAATCAGGAAGGACGTGATGCTGTTGTAAAACTAATCGAGTCCGATGTAAAAGCAGGTATTGTTGCAACTGAAAAGTTAATGAATGCCAAATTCGGTTCAAAAGGCGAAGCCTTCCCTCTTTTGGTTTCCGTTCGTTCCGGTGCCCGGGTTTCCATGCCGGGAATGATGGATACGGTTCTTAATTTGGGTATGAATGACGATGCGGTTAAGATCGTTGCCGAGAAATCCGGTAACGCTCGTTTTGCATGGGACTCTTACCGTCGTTTTGTACAAATGTACGGCGGTGTGGTCATGGGAGTTGCTGCAGCCAAAGGTGAGCACGATCCGTTCGAAGCCGAAATCGATAAATTAAAGTTAGAAAAAAACATCGCGAGCGATACCGATTTCACGACAGAAGATTTACAGGTCTTAGTAAAAAATTTCAAAGAGGTCGTTAAAAATAAAACCGGTAAAGATTTCCCTACTTGCCCGTGGGAGCAATTATGGGGAGCTATTTGCGCCGTATTCGATTCATGGATGACCGAGCGTGCCATTCTGTATCGCCAACTAAACCAAATCCCTGAAGAATGGGGAACTGCCGTAAACGTTCAGGCCATGGTATACGGGAACATGGGAAATAGCTCCGCTACCGGAGTCGCTTTCACTCGCGATGCTTCAACCGGAGAAAATATTTTCAACGGCGAATATTTGATCAACGCCCAGGGAGAAGATGTGGTAGCGGGAATCCGTACCCCCCAAGAAATTACCGTTGAAGGTTCGCGTCGTTGGGCTAAACAACAAAATATAACCGAAGAAGTTCGGGCCAGTTTCTATCCTTCCTTAGAGGAAACCATGCCGCAAGCTTTTGCCGACCTCAATGCCACTCAACAAAAGTTGGAGGATTATTTCCACGATATGCAAGACTTGGAATTTACCATTCAGGACGGTAAATTATGGATGCTTCAAACCCGTAACGGAAAACGCACGGGAACGGCTATGGTAAAAATGGCTGTCGACATGTTGAACGAAGGGCTAATCGATGAAAAAACGGCTCTTCTCCGTATGGAACCGAACAAACTGGATGAATTACTTCATCCGGTATTCGATAAAGAAGCAAAAGCAAAAGCGAAAGTTCTGACAAAAGGTCTTCCGGCTTCTCCGGGAGCAGCTTGCGGCCGGGTCGTATTCTTTGCAGACGAGGCTGAAATCTGGAAAGACAGAGGAGAACAGGTTATCCTGGTTCGCTTAGAGACCTCTCCCGAAGACTTAAGAGGTATGCATGTTTCAGAGGGTATTCTGACAGCTCGCGGAGGTATGACCTCTCATGCGGCTGTAGTGGCCCGCGGTATGGGTAAATGTTGCGTTTCCGGAGCCGGAGCTATCGTGGTAGATTACGAAAAACGTTGTTTCTCTATAAAAGATACGATCATTTATGAAGGAGACTGGATCTCATTAAACGGTTCTACCGGAGAAGTTTATCTCGGACGGGTGGAGACCGTTGAGGCCGAACTTTCGGAAGATTTCCGTACGATCATGCAGATCGCTGAAAAATATACCCGTATGCATGTGCGTACCAATGCCGACACTCCGCATGACGCCAAAGTAGCCCGTGCATTCGGAGCAAAAGGAATCGGACTGTGCCGTACGGAGCATATGTTCTTCGAAGGAGATCGTATCAAAGCCGTTCGCGAAATGATCCTGGCTGATGACGAAAACGGTCGTCGTGCCGCCTTGGAAAAATTACTCCCGATGCAAAGAGGAGATTTCGAAGGTATATTCGAAGCCATGGACGGGTTAGGAGTAACCGTTCGTTTGCTGGATCCTCCTTTGCATGAATTTACCCCGAACGAATTGGAGGCCCAGATCGAAATGGCCCGGGAAATGGGTATTACGGCTGAAGAGGTAAAACAAAAAGTAGATGCCTTGCACGAATTCAACCCGATGTTGGGTCATCGCGGCTGCCGTTTAGGAAACACCTATCCTGAAATTACCGAAATGCAGGCTCGTGCTATCATCGAAGCAGCATGCAACCTGAAATTAAAAGGATTGGATCCCCGTCCCGAAATCATGGTTCCTCTCGTAGGTGACGTTAAAGAGCTAAAATTACAGGCTGACATTATTCGCAAAATAGCCGACTTGGTATTTATCGAAAAAGGCGTAAAAGTAGAATACATGATCGGTACAATGATCGAAATCCCGCGTGCAGCCATTACGGCAGATTTGATCGCGGAAGAAGCTGATTTCTTCTCGTTCGGAACCAACGATTTGACACAGATGACATTTGGGTTCTCCCGGGACGATGCCGGTAAATTCTTACCGATATACATCAACAAAGGAATTCTGAAAAACGATCCGTTCCAGATCTTGGATCAAAACGGAGTGGGACGTTTGGTTGAAATGGGAACACGCTTAGGTCGTTCTACCAATAAAAAACTGAAAGTCGGTATCTGTGGCGAACACGGAGGAGAGCCTTCTTCTGTCATTTTCTGTGACAAGGTAGGTATGAACTATGTTTCCTGTTCTCCCTTCCGTGTGCCCATCGCACGCTTAGCCGCCGCACAAGCTGCTATCATGCATGCCGAGAAGTAAATTTTCGAGATTTATAAATAAAAAAAGAGCCTGCTAAATCAGGCTCTTTTTTTATAACGACCACTACTTAATGATTGGCCGAAAAATAATTATCCAACAATTGAAATGCCGCTGCAAAAGAGCTGAGTTCGTTATCCTGTACTCTTCGTTCAGCGTCTTTAATAGCCTCTTTCTGACTTTGATAGAACCGATTACGTAACTGTTCATCGATAGTTTCATACATCCAATATTTTGCTTGTTCACTCCGATGATGCTCAAAATAACCGTTCTGTTGGGTTTCACTACAATAATGCAGAATATTTTCCCATATTTTATCGATACCCGTTTTCTCGTAAGCAGAACAAGTCATGACCTGAGGCTCCACTCCCGATTCGTGAGGCGGAAAAAGATGAAGAGCATTTTGTAATTGTACTTTTGCCAACTCGGCCCGGGTTATATTATTTCCGTCGGCTTTATTAATAATGATGGTATCCGCCATCTCCATTATTCCCCGTTTGATTCCTTGCAATTCATCTCCGGCTCCGGCAATCTGTACCAGAAGGAAAAAATCGACCATGGAGTGTACCGCCGTTTCACTTTGCCCCACTCCTACCGTCTCGATCAGAATGATATCAAAACCGGCAGCCTCACAAAGCAGCATGGCTTCCCTTGTTTTCCGGGCAACTCCTCCCAACGAACCCGCGGAAGGAGAAGGACGGATATAGGCATGAGGATCACACGCGAGCTCTTCCATCCGGGTCTTATCTCCTAAAATACTCCCCTTGGAACGTTCGCTACTCGGGTCTATGGCCAACACGGCAATCTTATGTCCCTGAGCTGTCAAAAACTTACCGAAAGCCTCGATAAAAGTACTTTTCCCTGCACCGGGAACTCCCGTAATACCGATTCGTACGGATTTTCCCGTATTCGGTAGACAACGGTTAATCACACTCTGTGCCAATGCCTGATGGTCCACCCGGGCACTCTCTACCAACGTAATAGCCTGACTTAAAATATTAATATCACCCCGAAAAATACCGGACACGTAATCGTCCGTAGTCAATGTTTTTTTTCTGATCTGCTTTAACCTTTCAAGGATAGCCGGATTCACCGGATCGGGCTGTTCTATCCCCTTGTTCACGGCCAGTCCCTCATAACAGGCATCGTTCTCCGGATGTTCTATATCTTGCTGCATAACTTTAATATTAACCTTTACGCGAAGATAAAGTTTTAATTGCAAATTGACGATTAAAATAACGAAACGATTCCATGATTCAAAGCATCAAGTTTAATCTCTGAATCACAGAATCAAATATAAATGAAGAGACGAACGATTAAAGCATATCCATCCCAATTCCTCAATCTAAAATTTACAATTGTCCATTGTTTAACCGCAATAGAAATAACGATTGACCAATTCCATTATTTTTTCGGAATGCTCTCCTATATCCCGACGCAGCGTACGATCATTGTATTTTCTCAGCATCTCGATGGTTCCATCAATCAAACGAGGGGCAAACACACCATATTTTTCAAATATAGCCCGTTGTTGTTGTAAAAAATCAGCAGACTCGGCACAAGAGGCCGGCAATTGACTCAATCGGTCGACCACGGCCTTATTCGCCTCATCGAATATATTCACATCCACGTAACGCTCTTTTGCATAGGCCAAGCCATTCTCCATTTCAAAACCATGACGGGCGGCCACGGCTAAACCGGCCAACAGCAGATAGATATCGGCCGAACCGTCCGGACAACGAAATTCAACCGTCTGCTTTACACTATGATCCACGTGAGATACCTTTTCCAGGGGATTGGCATCTTTCACCATTTCATTCGCCCCGGTTGTCCATCCCAACGGCACGCGAACCAACACGGAACGATTCCGGTCTCCCCAACAAATATTAGTCGGAGCCTCCTGATGAGGCACCAACCGGAAATAAGAGGTCGGATTCGTGTTTCCGAATGCCGTCAACGAAGGAGCCAAATCCAAATAGCCGGCAATGGCCTTTAAAGCATTATCGGTCAACACGCCGTCTTCAATCATCTGATTCTTTCCCCTCTTCATCAAACGAGTATGAACGTGTAATCCGCTTCCCGCCTTTCCGACCGTAATCTTCGGGGCAAACGTCAAATCCACGCCATATTGATAAGCCAATGTTCTTAATATCCATTTGGCTATCATCAATTGATCCGCAGCATCCTCCAATGTCGTCGGCAGAAATTCTATTTCGTTCTGCTCGTACATCAAATCATCCTTCGTGAAGTTTCCTACTTCCGAGTGTCCATATTTTATCAAACCTCCGGTTTCCGCTATATATTTCATTGCCAGCATTCGCAACTCCTGCCCCTTATTGAAAGGAGTCGATTCATGGTATCCTTTCTGCTCCGAAGCCAAAAAAAGTTCCTCTTTATTGCTCACCACATAATATTCCAATTCACCCATCACCTCAAACTCCATTCCAGTAACCTCCTTAAGAGCCTCATGTGCCTTTTTCAAAGTATATTCCGGCGACATCTCCAACGGTTTCCCGTCTTTCGTGTAAAAACTACAAAGGATATCGATAGCAGGAACCTCACTAAACGGATTATGGAAAGCGGTCCGATAACGAGGCACTACGTACAAATCACTCGCACCGGCTTCTATATAGGGGAAAAGACTGGAACCGTCCACCCGTTCGCCACAACTCAAAATACTGTCCAAATGTTCCAGACTATTTATTATAAAATTCAATGTTTTTAAACGACCATCAGCTCCTGGATACCTTAGATTAACCATTTTAATATCATTCTCTATGATGTAACGAATAATATCGGCCTTTGTGAACTCTTTGGGGATTTTTCCTAAAAACTGCACCAACGGATCGGGATTCAAAGCAAATTCTGGAATCATAACGCTGTTATTTAGTGAATACTTATAAACTTTCTCTGTAAAAATAAAAAAAAGTTACTACAATCATGTTACAGCAGGTCAAAATATTACACGAAAAAGCTCAAACACGTATTCGCAAACACAAAAATCAAGAATTAAAATAAGGGATATCGGTCAATAACCGAAACTCTCTCTCCTCGGTCATTTCTCCACAATAAAGCTCACACCCGTTTGTAATAGCCACAAAACGAGCCGCAACAGAAAGATTATAACGAAAAGCCTGATCGAAAACCACTTGTGAAAGAGGTACTGTCGGGGCCTTACACTCCACGATCAGATAAGGTTTTCCTTGTCGATCGTAGCAAACCAGATCGAAACGCTGTTTTAACCCACACACCTCCACCTCTTTTTCCACGGCAATCAATCGCACGGGAAATCCCCGGTAAGTTACCAGAAAATGAATAAAATGCTGTCTCACCCATTCTTCGGGAGTCAAAACGACGTACCGTTTGCGAACGACATCGAAAATCAGCGTTTGTCCTTGCTGCTTTTTCACTTTATAATCGAACGAAGGCAGGCATAACTCTTTCATCGGATAATATATGAGACATCACACAAATTTACTCTTTTATCTTTAAAAAGCTACTATCTCCGTAACTCAAGAAACGGAAATCATGCTCCAAGGCATACCGATATACTTTTTTCCAATCCTCACCGATGGCTGCGGCAACTAAAAGCAATAACGTACTCTGCGGCTGATGAAAATTAGTAAACATGGAGGATATCACCCGAAACCGGTAACCGGGCACAATGATGATCGTTGTTTGCGCCTTTAACATTTCAGTATCCTGTTCCTTGTACCATTGCAATAAAGAGGCCATAGCCTCCCGTAAGGAGTAATGCCGGGGTAAAGTATAGACCTCCCACTGCCCCAATATATTAAAATTTTTATCACCCTCTAATCGCTTTACCCCCATCCAATACAAGCTTTCCAACGAGCGAACAGAAGTTGTTCCGACGGCAATAATATCATCCGGATACTCATAAAGATGCTCCACCAATTCCCGTTGTATGGAAATATGCTCCGTGTGCATGGAATGTTCCCCGATGGTCTCGCTTTTCACGGGTTTAAAAGTCCCGGCTCCCACGTGAAGAGTCAACTCCTCTATCATGATCCCTTTTGCCCGTAACCGATCCAAAACGGATATACTAAAATGTAGTCCCGCCGTTGGTGCCGCAACAGAACCTTCATTTTTTGAATAGACGGTCTGGTAACGAATCTTATCGTTTTCTTCCGAATCCCGGTTCAAATAAGGAGGAATAGGAATTTTACCGCAATGCTCCAACACCTCGCTAAAACTAATCGGATCATCCCACTCGAAACGAACAATAACATCATTTTCCTCTTGCTTCACCCGGGTCGCCTTCAATCGTCCCTCTACCCCATCCCAATGATAACGACATACGATGATTCCTTCTTTCCATTTCTTTAAATTCCCGACCATACACTTCCATTCGCAACTTCTCACGGCGGCAAAATTCTGGACATAGTCAGCAGGTAAATAGGGTTCAAGGCAAAATACCTCGATGGCAGCACCGGTTACTTTCTGAAACAGGATACGGGCATAAATAACTTTTGTATTATTAAAGATCAGAGTCTGTCCGGCATTCAGCATATCGGGTACTTCATTAAAGTGACGTTCCCGGATTTTTCCTTCCTCATATACCAACAATTTAGAGGCATCCCGATTCTCCAATGGAAATTTAGCAATCCGTTCATCCGGCAGATCATACGTATACTCTTCTATGCGAATACCTTTTAACTCTTCTAACATACGTTCAAATTTTCAGACGAAAATTTTCTTCGTCCATAATATTGTTTTAATTTTGAAGGGACAAAGATAATTTGAAAAATCGAGAATGTGAAAACAAAAAAAGATATCGTTGAAGACTGGCTTCCCCGTTACACGGGGCGTCCTTTAGAAGAGTTTTCGAAACACATCATACTAACCAATTTCGATTACTACCTGGAACTTTTTTCAGAAAAATTCCAAACACCAATCGTCGGAATTGACAAAAACATGCCCAATGTTTCCAGTAATGGAATCACCATGATCAACTTCGGGATGGGAAGTGCCAATGCCGCCACCATTCTGGATTTATTGTCCGCCATAGAACCGGAAGCCGTTCTCTTTCTGGGAAAATGCGGCGGCCTCAAAACCAAGCATCTCGTGGGTGACTACATTTTGCCGATTGCCGCCATCAAAGGAGAGGGTACATCCAACGACTACCTTCCCAAAGAAGTTCCGTCCCTTCCGGCCTTCAGTATACAAAAAGCTTGTTCGAAAGCGATCACTAAAAATCAAAGAAGCTATTACACGGGAGTCGTATACACGACGAACCGACGGGTATGGGAATTCGACGATCGTTTTAAAGAATATTTGATTACAACCCGCGCATTAGCCATCGACATGGAAACGGCAACCATATTTACCGTGGGTTTTGCAAACCGGATTCCCACGGGAGCCCTTCTTTTGATCTCCGATCGCCCCATGATCTCGGACGGTATCAAAACAACGGCCTCTGACAAGATCGTGACTCAGAATTTCGTTCGCCAACACCTTGATATCGGCCTTGAAACGATGAATGATATCAAAGATAAAAATTATTCCATGAGGCATCTTATATTTTAAATTAATATCGTATTTTCGTTGCAAAAATAAGGATTATGGGGAGGTTTTTCATTTATATATTGATAGGTATCGTCTTGCTTTACTCTTGCAATAGCAATAAAGAGAGAAAGCAAACGGCAGAAAATGCGATTTCAAATTCAATCACCACTCAGCATACGGATACGATTCAAAGTACGGACACTCTTGCCAAAGTCCAAGTAGAAGATCCTTATTTCAATTTCGGTGAGATGCAAGAAGGAGAAATTGTTACACACACGTTCAAATTCAAAAACACGGGTACGAAGAATCTGATCATCACCAACACGGAAAGCAGTTGCGGATGCACCATCCCCAAATACGATAAAAAACCTATTCCACCGGGAGGAGAAGGAAAAATAGAGGTTGAATTCAACTCTTCCGGCCGAATGGGTAAACAATACAAAGTTATTCATATCTTTGCAAACATTCCGGAAAAAAGTTTTACTTTAAAAATAACGGCAAATATTAAAAATTAATACAAAACAGTAAACTATGAACACAATTTTCATGTTAACATTACAAGCGCAAGCTACCCAAGGCGGTGGTATGATGTCATTTTTACCTTTAATCCTGATTGTTATCGTTTTTTGGTTCTTCATGATCAGGCCGCAAATGAAGAGACAAAAAGAACTCAGAAAATACAGAGAATCCTTACAAAAAGGAGATAAAGTAATGACCACGGGCGGTATCTTCGGCAAGATTGTCGAGATCAATGATTTCACGGTCATTATCGAGGTCGAAAGCCAGGCAAGATTAAAAGTGAGTAAAGAAGCCATCGTCAAGGACATGACGGATGTTCCGGCTAAATAAAAATCAAATACTCTTGCAGATTGTAAATTGAAATTATTTCATTGATTGATAATCAGTTATTAACTTATAATCACTCGATCGCTTAATAACATAGTTCGATCTAAAATTTACGATTTACAATCTGCAACTTAAAATTGTCAATTTACAATTAACATGCGTGATTTATTCGGTAGAATCGGTCATTTATTTAAAGAACGGAAGCATCTGCATTTAAAACGCAATATTATTACTTATGGGGTATGCCTCATCATTGCAACGGTATTGTGGTTTTTAAATACGTTAAACAAGGAGTACGTGACACAGATCACATACCCCATACGATACACGGATATGCCCAAGGGAAAATTACTTGTTTCCGAGCTACCGCAAGAGATGACATTGGAGATCAGGGCTCATGGTTTTGCCTTGTTACGCTATAAAATAGGAACCTCTTTCTTACCCATCGTATTCAACGTGAACAGTTACAGTAACGGTGTACTCGACAAGAAAGATATACTGGACTATACCCTGAATACGACAGACATTAAGGACAGAATTGCCGCTCAATTAAATTCGGACATCAAACTATTGAATATCACTCCGGAAACCATACAGTTCCAATTCTCCAAGTTCGAAAGTAAGGTCGTACCCGTACAACCTCGAGTGGAGTATTCGTTGAAAAAACAATACATGCTGAAAAACCCGATATCCGTGCAACCCGACAAATTAACAATTAGCGGTCCGGCTTCCGTCATCGATACGATCCGGTACGTGCGCACCCTCCCTGTCCGCCTTAAAGATCTATCCAAAGATATCACGAAAAATGTCTCATTTGAAGAAATACACGGTGTTCAACTGGGTGACGATAATGCAAAAATCCTGATCGAAGTGGAACGTTTCACCGAGTCTAAAAAGAACGTGACGTTAACCGTAAAGAATTTACCGGATTCTCTACAAATGCGATTATTTCCCAGCATCATAGATGTTACGTTCGACGTGGGACTTAGTCGATACGATCAAGTTACGGATACAAGTTTCAGGTTTAGTGTGAATTATGATCAGATCACTAAAGGTACTACAACCTTAAACGTAACACTTGAGAAATACCCGCCCTATATTCAAAACCTCTCTTTCTCGCCTGAACGGGTAGAATTTCTTATTGAAAAAAAATCAAATAAACGGTGATGATGAAAATCGGTCTGACAGGAGGGATCGGTAGTGGTAAGACAACCGTATCCCATATTTTTCAAGCACTCGGTTATCCGGTGTATATTAGCGACACAAGAGCCTCCTGGTTAATCAATCACCACGATGGAATAAAAAGGGCCCTGGTCTCGCTCTTTGGAAAATCCATTTACCTATTAACGGGAGAATTAGATAAAAAAAAATTAGCCTCCCTCATATTCAATGACAAAGAGAGGATCGAGCAAGTCAATAAAATCGTCCACCCGGTCGTGACGGAAGATTTTCTGGAATGGAGTAAAGCACAGAACACTCCCTTCCTTTTTTTTGAATCGGCAATCCTTTTTGAAGCCGGATTAACTTCTATCTTCGATTATATAATCACGGTCACGGCAAATCGGGAGACCCGTATCCAACGGGCCATGAAAAGAGATATGGTCGGTCGGGAAAAAATAATAGAACGTATCGACAATCAACTACCGGATGCGAAAAAATGCCTGCAATCCGACTTTATCATCTACAATAACGATTCCGACCGTCTTTTGGAACAAATCATTGAAATCGTAAAAAAACTAAAAGCTTAAAATAGGGGCCATATTGTTCGGGAAACTTTATATTTTTGCGAGAAAATATAACAATATAGAGGCCTCTGCAATACTCAATATTATGGGAAAATACGGAAAATGGATAGGAGCAGGATTAGGATTTGCCATGGGTGGTCCTATCGGAGCATTATTTGGTTTCTTTATCGGGTCGGCTTTTGACTCTCCAACCGTTATCAAAACGACACAGGAAGGCCCCACAACCTCCGGAAGAGGTGATTTCTTATGCAGTCTGGTCGTATTGGCTACCGCATTAATGAAAGTCGATGAAAAAATCACACGTAATGAATTGGATTACGTGAAAATCTTCTTTAGAGAAAATTTCGGATTGGAAGGAGAACGGGAAGCGTTGGCCATGATCAAAGAGATTAGGGACAAAGAGATCAGGATCGAGCCCATATGTATCCAGATTCGACAGAACATGAATATACACGCACGGATTCAATTACTCTATTTCCTTTTCGGATTGGCAAAGGCCGATGGAAATGTATGTAATCGGGAAATCGGGTTACTGGATCGGATTGCCGATTTGTTGGGAGTAGATTCCACTACTTACCGATCCATAAAATCCATGTATTACGACGATTTGAATTCAGCTTACGGTGTTTTGGGAGTTGACCCGTCTGCAGACAATGAAACGATCAAAAAAGCTTACCGGAAAATGGCCATGGAGAACCATCCGGATAAAGTAAGCTATTTGGGAGAAGACGTACGTAAGGCTGCAGAAAAGAAGTTCATGGCCATCAATCAAGCGTATGAAAAAATAAAGAAACAACGAGGTATATAAAGCCATGTGAATTTCATTTCTAATTATCATTTTATTTCCTCCTTTCGATTATATTTTATTTTTACTTTTACTTTTAAACATTGATTCGTATTTTTGCAGCCTCATTTATAACACATCAAAAAAACAAAGTATGTTAAAAGAGATTTTATCCATATCAGGGAAGCCGGGTTTATACAAGCTAATCAATAATACCCCCAATGCCCTTATTGTTGAATCATTAATTGACGGTAAACGTTTTCCGGCATACTCCAATGCCAAAATTATTGCTTTGGAAGATATTTCCATATACACGGAGGACGAAGATATGCCGTTAAAAGAAGTATTCAAGCGCATTTATGAAAAAGAAAACGGAGGCCAGACCATTAGCCACAAAGAGTCTTCCGCCAAAATTACAGATTACATCGAATCCATCATCCCGGAATACGACAAAGATCGGGTATACGTTTCCGATATGAAAAAGATGTTACAGTGGTATAACCTCTTATTGGAAAAAAATATCTTACTATTCGACGAAGAGAAGCAGGAAGAGAGTAAGTAATTCTTCTAAAAGATGTTTAAAAAGAACTCACTAATCTACTTTTTAAACATCTTTTTTACATAAAGTTTCAGCCAAAACTATGGGTAACTCTTATTTCCAGTTCAAACAATTTATCGTCCATCAAGAAAAATGTGCCATGAAAGTGGGTACAGATGGAGTTTTACTCGGGGCATGGGCTGACATCCGGGATAAAAAACGTATTCTCGACATCGGAACCGGAAGTGGATTAATCGCTCTTATGGCTGCCCAACGTAATCCGATTGCAGAAGTCCATGCTATCGAGATTGACCCGGAAGCTTATTCCCAAGCAAAAGAAAATATCATCAACAGTCCCTGGAGCGACCGTATAAAACTTTTCTTAGGAGCTATTCAGCAATTCTCTCCCGGAAAGGGTTACGATGCCATTTTATGTAACCCTCCGTTTTTCATTCATTCGACACCTACACCTTTACCGGAACGAACTTTAGCAAGACATTGCACGACCTTATCTCATGAAGATCTTTTCATTGCCGTACAAAAACTTTTACTTCCGGGTGGTTTATTCTATGCTATTCTCCCGGTAGCGGAAGCAGAGAACTTCATAGGATACATTAAGACACAAAAATGGTTTATTAACAAATTAACGAAGGTTTTACCTAACCCCGGTAAAGCCCCCAAACGTTTGCTTATGCAGATTTCCGATCGGGAAACTCTTTATCAGGAAGAAGTGTTAATCATTGAGACAGAAAGACATGTATACCATGAAAGTTACAAAAATCTAACCGTAGATTTTTACCTGAACGACTAATCATTTCGTTTTAAATTATTTCACCTCTCCCCTCAGATTTAAATCTCTATACAGAAAAGATTAACGAAGTGTTAACTATCTAATCACTACCTTCATTTTATCTTTGTAATGTAGAAACAGATAAAAAGACACAGTTTTTTTTCATAAGTTTGTATGTTTAGGTTAGTAGTTAGTAATTAA